>DLPB01000006.1 GCA_002479805.1 Micrococcales bacterium UBA7469 | reverse complement strand
TCGCGCCGAAACAAAGTGTTTGATAGCGAAACATCGCCCCAGAAAAATCCAACTAGGTGGAGGCGAACCAAAAGCAGTGCCAGCGCGTCCACCAAGCGCTTAGCGGTCTGCTCCCTTAGCCCCTGCGACCACATCGCGCGGTAGGGGAGGGAAAACTTCAGGTGTCGGGTAATTAGCACCGCTGGCAACTCGTTGCCGTCACGATCAGAGCGGTTATTGATGATTGCGAATGGCTCAACGCATGGAATGTCCAGTTTTTCCAACCTGCGGAGCATTTCGTATTCGCGTTTGGCGAGATCGAAGAGCGTCTCTTTGATGGCGATGACATGATCGCCTAGGTGAGCGAACCTAACGGTGTGACGCGAGAGACCCTTGGGCAAGGCCGCAATGTTTTCCTTGGGCCAGTCCTCCAACGGCAAATGCCACGGCAGATCCAGCAGCGCTGGTTCTGCCGTGGCAGCCGTGATGTTTAGTTGATTTGGCATTGGGCCTTAGTTAAGGCGCTCGCCGCTCTCTGCGTCGAAGACGTGTACCGCTGAGGCATCTGCCTGCAGGTGGATGCGGTCTCCGGCGCGTGGGTGGTCGATTGGGTCAACGCGGACAACAACGTTGTGCTCCTGGCCATCTAGGTTGACGCGACCGTATAGGTAGCCGTCCGAACCTAGCTCCTCAACCACGTCGACGTCCACAACCAGGCCGCTGTTCGAAACCGACAGCTTCTCTGGGCGGATACCCACGGTTACGCGGTTACCCGATGCCTTGGCAAGGATCTCGCGGTCGATCGGCAGCACAGCGTCACCGAACTGCACGCCACCATCGATGATTGGCAGCTGAATTAGGTTCATTGCTGGGGAGCCGATGAAGCCTGCTACGAATACGTTGGCTGGGCGGTCGTAGAGGTTGCGCGGGGTGTCAACCTGCTGCAGTAGGCCGTCCTTCAAAACAGCTACGCGGTCACCCATGGTCATAGCCTCAACCTGGTCGTGGGTAACGTAAACAGTGGTCACGCCCAGGCGACGCTGAAGAGAAGCGATCTGGGTACGGGTCTGGACGCGAAGCTTGGCGTCAAGGTTCGAGAGCGGCTCGTCCATTAGGAACACCTGAGGCTTGCGCACAATCGCGCGGCCCATGGCCACACGCTGACGCTGACCACCAGATAGTGCCTTTGGCTTGCGGTTTAGGTATGGTTCTAGGTCCAGTAGCTTGGCGGCCTCTAGAACGCGCTCGGCACGCTCTTCCTTGCTAACGCCAGCGATCTTTAGGGCGAATCCCATGTTCTCTGCCACGGTCATGTGTGGGTAGAGCGCGTAGTTCTGGAACACCATCGCGATATCGCGATCCTTTGGTGGCACATCGGTTACCTCGCGGTCACCGATAAAGATGCCACCTTCGTTTACCTCTTCTAGGCCGGCAAGCATGCGCAGCGAGGTTGATTTTCCACAGCCAGAAGGACCGACTAGAACTAGAAACTCGCCGTCTCTAACCTCTAGGTTCAACTTGTCTACTGCTGGCTTGGTACCACCTGGGTATAAGCGGGTTGCATTGCGAAATGACACTGATGCCATGGTTTTCTCCTTCACCGGCGGTACGTGCCGGACGATCCTTCGTGAATGGATGCTGCTCCTAATGAAGCAGCCTGACAAGTATCGCACCTCGGTTACACTTATAAGGCTTTGTAATCAAGCTGATACCGAATCAAGGTAGGAATAAATGACTTCGAACCACAAGCCAACCCGCTCCGAGCAGCGTGATGCCGCCCGCCAGAAGGCCAAGGCACTGCGCGAAGAGAACCAGAAGAAGGCCAAGCGCTCCAAGTTGGTCATCCAACTTTCGGTTGTGCTGGTCGCTTTGGGAATCGTCGGTGGCGTGGCAGCGGTCATCGCGATTGAAGCCGCTAACAAGGTTGCCGCTCCTGTGGTTGACGAAGCACCTAAGAACCTAACCGAGTTTGGTGGGCTGAAGGTAGGTGTTGGCCTGCAGGCTTTCACTGCCGACAAGACCCCAACCCCAGAGGCATCAGAGACCAAGGCACCTGAGATTGTCATCTACGTTGACTACCAGTGCCCAATCTGCCAGGCATTCGATCTTCCAAACTCCGCGCAGCTTCGCTCCTGGGTTGACACCGGAGCAGCCACGGTGGAGTTTCGACCAATCTCCTTCCTAGACCGCGCATCACTCAACGAGTACTCCTCAAGAGCTGCAAACGCAGCATTCTGCGTCGCAAACTTCGTGCCAGATGCTTACTTCGACATGCACTCAAACCTCATGATCAACCAACCTGTCGAGGGTCAGGCTGGTCTTGACGACAACGAACTTTACGAGGTTGCACAAACCTCCGGCGCCGGCACCACCGAGGTCAAGGGCTGCATTCAGAACAAGAGTTTTGCCGACTATATCGAGCAGCACACTCAGAAGGTTTTGAGCGAGCCACAGCAGGGCATTCAGGTAACGGGAACCCCAACCATCCTGGTGAACGGCACTCAGTTCACCTGGGCAACCGGAGAAGAGCTGGTCTCACCTGAGGTCTTCGCACAGTTCGTTCAGACCGCTTCAGCCGAATAGCGCTATCGAGATCTAACCGTCATCACCACGCCCGCGGGCGTGGTGATTTCGTTTCCGACCATATCTCGCATTTTTACTTGCCAATCGCAGGTCAAACTCGGGGTGTCAAGCGGGATTTTGCCAGCTCCCGAAAAGCGAATCTCGTTTAGATTTCCCTCCCAGTGACCAATCCAATCCGGGGAAGCCGTAAGCCTCCCAAATGAAACTTTGTATTTATTCATGCCCGTTGTTGGCACCAGAATCACAAATTCCGTGCGCGCTTCGCTTTCGCACAGCAGCTCAATTGATCTCACGCCCCGCTCGTCGGTCACAACTCCAGAAAACTCGTAACGGCCTGATTCGGTTAGGTTGACGGTTTCGCTAGCCACTGCGAAAGACTCGAGCACCGGAGGATTTCTTTCACCTGCATAGAAGGCAATGGCAAGCAAAGCGACTGCAGAAATAGCCCCGTAGCGAATAGATGATCTAATCCACTGCTGCTTGTCTAGCGCCATGAACAAACACTAGCGAGTTTTAGTTTTTCGGTAGGCTTATCGCCGAAACAACTGCCGACCTGGCGCAATTGGTAGCGCACCGCACTTGTAATGCGGGGGTTACGGGTTCGAGTCCCGTGGTCGGCTCTGAATGGATTCAACTGGAGGAATCATGGAATTCAATTTCCTAGCTGTGGCATTGGCAACTGTTGCGGGTTTTGCAATCGGTGGCATCTGGTTTGGCCCGAAGACCTTCTTCCCAGTTTGGTGGAAGTTGATGGGTAAGTCTCCCGAGGAGAATCCGGGCACCGAATCGATGGGGCTGGTTTTTGGCCTGACCGCACTAGGCGCAATCACGCAGGCCAGCGTTTTGGGTTTGATTCTGCCTTTGATTGAGCAGGCAGTTGGTGGCCTTGACTGGTTTGGTGGCATGGCTACCGCAGCACTTTTGGGTGTTGGCTTCTCGGCAGCAACATCTCTTAGCCACAAACTATTTGGTGGTTTTGGCCTAAAGGTCTGGATTCTTGAGGTTGGTCAAGACATCGTGTCACTGGCTGCGATGGGTGCAATCATCGCGAGCTTTATCTAGTCCTTCTTAGAAGGCTGAGATAGCTGGACGATAAAGATAATCCAGCCCACAACTGGCAGCGCTAGCCACCAGAAGTTGTGCATCGAAAGACCAGCATCGCGCAGTCTGCGAGCGCCTGCAGCAAGGCTCGGCACCAAGGTCAGAACATTCAACACGTTCGACAAGGTGTCGGAAAGAATTGATAGCGCAGCACTCGCAATCACCAGGGTCAGGATGAAGTACCAGTAGTCAGGCCTTGAGGTGCGGCCGGTGAAAGTTGCGTATTGCTTGAGTGCGAGCTTGGTAGCTTCCCAAAGTTCCATGGCTAAATCCTAGCTCTGGAGTTAATTGCGAGATACTAGAGCCCGTGATGACAACGAGGTTAGAGCACGATCTTCTTGGGGAGCGCGAAATCCCCGCCAGCGCCTACTGGGGAATTCATACCCTGAGGGCAATTGAAAACTTTCCAATCACGGGTGTGCCCATCGGGCACTACCGCTCCTTAGTGCGGGGTCTCGGCTTTATCAAGGAAGCGTCTGCAAAAGCCAACCTAGAACTCGATGTGATTCCACAGGAAATCGCAGACCCGATCATTAAGGCTTCGATCGAGGTGCGGGATGGTCTCTGGGATGCCGAATTTGCAGTGGATGCGATTCAAGGCGGCGCTGGAACCTCAACCAACATGAATGCCAATGAGGTAATCGCCAACCGAGCCTTGGAGATTGCCGGGTACACCAAGGGCGAGTACGACAAGATTCACCCGCTGAACCATGTCAATGCCTCCCAGTCCACCAACGACGTCTACCCAACCGCCATCAAAGTCTCGCTAATCATTGAGAGCTTGGCGTTGGTGAAGCAGGTTGAATACCTGCGTAAGTCCATCGATGCCAAGGCACTTGAGTTCAAAGACGTAATCAAGATGGGTCGCACCCAGCTGCAAGATGCCGTGCCCATGACCCTGGGTCAAGAATTCACCGCATGGTCATTGACCCTGGGTGAGGATCAGAGCCGACTTCGCGAAATCATCCCACTGCTCAGCGAGCTAAACCTCGGCGGCACCGCAATTGGCACCAGGCTGAACACTCCAGATGGTTATGCCGAGTTGGTGGTCGATATCCTGAGTGAGATTTGTGAGCACCCGTTTAGGTTGGCCGAGAACTTGATTGAGGCCACCAGTGACACCGGTGTGTTCATCTCGATATCGAGCGTGCTGAAGCGCCTGGCAACCAAGATGTCGAAGATTTCCAATGACCTCCGCCTTTTGTCTTCAGGTCCTCGTGCCGGTTTTGGCGAAATTAACCTGCCGGCTCGTCAGGCCGGATCTTCGATCATGCCAGGCAAGGTGAATCCGGTAATTCCTGAGGCCGTGAATCAAATTGCCTTCCAGGTAATCGGCAACGACGTCACGGTAACCATGGCTTCTGAGGCTGGGCAGCTGCAACTCAATGCCTTTGAGCCAATCATCGCAAGGTCGCTGATGATGAACTTGGTTTACCTGCGCAAGGCTTGCCAGATTCTTGCGGACTACTGCATCGATGGCATCACGGCGAATGTCGAATACCTCAAGTACACGGTTGAAAACTCAATTGGTTTGGTTACCGCGCTGGCCCCAACGCTCGGCTATGAAGCGGCATCGCTGATTGCCAAGCACGCTCAAGAGCACAAGCTTTCGGTTAAGCAATCGGCAAGTCAGCTTGGACTGATGACCGAGGCGGAGTTTGACGCCATCCTGGGAGATGTCGCTCGAATTACT
>DLPB01000003.1 GCA_002479805.1 Micrococcales bacterium UBA7469 | reverse complement strand
CTTGCAACCTTGGTTGTAAACAAGATCCGCGGCATCTTCAAGTCGGTAGCTGTAAAGGCCCCTGGCTTTGGTGACCGTCGTAAGGCAATGCTGCAGGACATCGCAATCTTGACCGGCGGACAGGTTATCGCCGAAGAGGTTGGCCTAAAGCTAGAGAACACCGAACTAGCAATGCTGGGTCGCGCTCGCAAGGTGGTTATCACCAAGGACGAGACCACCATCGTTGAGGGTGCTGGTGACTCTGAGCAGATCAAGGGTCGCGTCGAGCAGATTCGTCGCGAGATCTCCAACACCGACTCTGACTACGACCGCGAGAAGCTTCAGGAGCGTCTAGCCAAGCTAGCCGGTGGTGTGGCTGTCATCAAGGCAGGTGCTGCAACCGAGGTTGAGCTAAAGGAGCGCAAGCACCGCATTGAGGACGCAGTCCGCAACGCCAAGGCTGCGGTTGAAGAGGGCATCGTCGCCGGTGGTGGAGTAGCACTGCTTCAGGCTGGCAAGGTTGCTTTCGATGGCCTAAACCTAACTGGTGACGAGGCTACCGGTGCTCGCATCGTGTCGGTCGCAATCTCAGCACCGCTAAAGCAGATCGCGCTAAACGCCGGTCTTGAGCCAGGTGTTGTTGCTGACAAGGTATCCAACCTGCCATCCGGTCACGGCCTAAACGCTGCAACCGGTGAGTATGTAGACATGCTCAAGGCTGGCATCAACGACCCAGTGAAGGTAACTCGCTCTGCTCTGCAGAACGCAGCTTCCATCGCAGGTCTATTCCTAACCACCGAGGCTGTTGTGGCTGAGCGCCCAGAGCCTGCTGCGGCACCTGCTGGTGACGCCGGAAACGGAATGGACTTCTAAAGAAGTAAGCAAAAGAGCCGGGGTGTTTTCACCCCGGCTCTTTTGCTTTAAGTTCTAGCGCTGAGTAAGTGGAATCTCGAAGCTGAAGGTTGCGCCACCACCCGGTGTGGTTTCAGTCCAGATCTTGCCACCGTGAGCGTTGATGATTGAGCGAGCGATTGCCAGTCCCAGACCCGAGCCACCGGTCTCTCGGTTTCGAGAGTTGTCCGCTCGGTAGAAGCGGTCAAAAACCTTTTCCTGCAGTGGTTCCGGAATGCCCTCACCGCGGTCAATCACCGAGATCCTAAGGTTCCTCTTTTCCTGGTTAGCCACCACGCTGACGGTCGAGCCTGCCGGTGCAAATCTTGAGGCATTGGCAACCAGATTGGTTAGCACCTGCTTGATGCGGTCGGAGTCCAGTTCAATTTCAAGCTTTTTGGTTTGATCTTCGAATTCAAAATTCACATTCGGGTTTGCCACCGCAGCATCTTTTACAACCGGATTGGCTACTGATTCAATGGTGACCTTTTGGGCATTCAGTTGACCAAGCTCATCCATGCGAGTCAGTGTCAGTAGCGACTCCACCAAGCCGGACATGCGGATGGCTTCCGACTCGATACGCTCCATCGCCTCAGCAACGTCTTTTGGCTTCTTGATGGCACCCATTCGGTATAGCTCGGCATAGCCGCGCACTGTTACCAGTGGGGTGCGAAGCTCGTGGCTGGCATCGGACACAAATCGCCGCATTTGTTCCAGAGTCTTGTCTTTGCCCCGAACCGCAGACTCGATGGAATCGAGCATGCTGTTCAGAGCATTGTTTAGTCGCCCTATCTCAGTTTTGCCGTGACGTTCAATCAAGCGCGATGAGAACTGGCCTGCCTTGACGGACTGTGCGGTGCGCTCAACCTCGCGAAGCGGCCTGAGCGCCGAGGTGATGGTGAGCCAAATACTTAGGCCCGAAAGCACGATTAGAAAGATGCCAAAGCGGCCACCGATGCTGCCGTATTCGTTGATGATCTGGCGATTGGTGTTGGTGGGGAGTGCTACCACCACCGAGCCGAGGGCGCGATTTAGCGGGAGCGCAACCAAGCGCCAAGTGGTGTCTGGGCCGGATGGGTTGATGACCTCAACCTCAAAGGGAATACCTTCGGTTTCCTCAACCACCTCGAGGGTCAGGCTCGAGAAATTTGGGGTGGCGCGCTTATTTCCCGCCGATGAAACCAAACCTAGAAACTGCTGACCATCGGCATTCAAGATCGCGATGTAGTAATCGCTTGGAAGCGATGGCAAAGTTAGGTCACCGTTGGCAACCCTACGATCCAGCATCAGTGGGTTCTCAGAAGACAGAGTGGATGCGGTGGCAATCAGGAGAGTGTCGGTGTTGCGCTGCAGATAGGTACTCAGTAGCGCCACGGTTCCCGCGCTCGATACCGCGAGCAGAAGGCCGATTAGCCCAACCGACATGGTGGTCAGTTTGGCTCTCAGGGAAATGCGCTCCCAGGCCCAGAGGAACTTGGTTTTCAACTAACTAACCCTTTGGACCCTTCAGCATGTAACCAACACCGCGCTTGGTAACAATCAGCGGCTCGCTGCTCAGTGGGTCGAGTTTCTTGCGCAGGTATGAGACGTAGGACTCGACTATGCCCATTTCGCCATTGAAGTCATACTCCCAAACGTGGTCAAGAATTTGCGCCTTGGTTAGCACCCGATTTGGGTTGCTGGCCAGGTAGCGAAGCAGCTGGTATTCAGTGGGGGAGAGTTCAACGGCTTCACCGTTTACCGTTACCTCGTGAGCGTCTTCGTTCATTTCAAGCTCGCCAACTCGGATCACCGATTGACCATCGCCATCCTTGCCGGTGCGGCGCATGATTGCGTTTATGCGCGCCACGATCTCATCGAGGCTAAATGGCTTGGTCACGTAGTCGTCGCCGCCGACGGTTAGGCCAGTGACCTTGTCCTCAGTCTCGTCGCGGGCGGTGAGGAACAGAATTGGGGTCTCAATCCCCATCGAGCGAATCTTCTTGGTGACACCAAAGCCAGAGATGTCCGGCAGCATCACATCCAGCAGCACTATATCTGGCTGGGTGTCGATGATTTTTGCAATCGCATCGGTTCCGTTTGGTGATGTGATCACCTGGTGACCGGCGAAGCGAAGGCTTGCTGAAAGCAAGTCGCGGATGTTTGGTTCATCGTCAACTACAAGTACTTTTAGGCTCTCCATGGCATAAGCATGAAGCAGTCAGCTGGAAGATTCCTGAGAATAATCTGGATGTCTAAATTTCGTCGGCATCCAAAATTTCGTATGAGTAGCCCTGCTCCGCCAAAAAGCGTTGGCGATTCTGAGCAAAGTCCTGTTCCACGGTGTCCTGAGCGACTAGGGTGTAAAACGAGGCAGAGCGGCCATTGGCCTTTGGACGCAGCAGTCGACCCAATCGCTGCGCTTCTTCTTGGCGAGAACCAAATGCTCCGGAAATCTGAATTGCTACCGAAGCCTCGGGCAGGTCGATGGAAAAGTTTGCCACCTTGGATACCACCAGGGCAGTTAGTTCACCGCGTCTAAATTGAGCGAAGAGCTGCTCGCGCTCATCGACCGGGGTCTCGCCGGTTAGCTTGGGAATGCCAAGCCCCTGGGAGACCTCTTCAATCTGATCTAGGTATTGACCAATAATCAACGTCGGTTCACCGCGGTGTTTCTTTAGTAGCGCACGAATAATCGGCAACTTGGCATCGGCAGTTGCTGCGATGCGGAATCGGGCATCCTGGTCAGCAATTGCGTAGTCCATGCGAACCTCATCCGGAAGGCTGACTCGAACCTCATAGCAACTTGCCGGTGCGATGTAACCCTGAGCCTCAATGTCTTTCCAAGGCGCATCAAAACGCTTCGGACCTATCAACGAGAAGACATCGGACTCTCTGCCATCCTCGCGAACCAAAGTAGCTGTTAGCCCAAGTCGCCTTCTGGCTTGCAGGTCAGCAGTCATTTTGAAGATGGGCGCGGGCAACAGGTGCACCTCGTCATAGATGATTAGGCCCCAGTCCCTGGCATTTAGTAGCTCTAGGTGAGCGAACTCACCTTTGCGCTTGGTGGTGAGAATTTGGTAGGTGGCGATCGTCACCGGCCCAATGTCCTTGGAAGAACCGGAGTACTCCGCGATGTTATTTTCTTCGAGCGTGGTTCTTGCTAAAAGCTCATCCCGCCACTGTCGGGCAGAGACGGTATTGGTTACCAGAATCAACGTATTGGTTTTTATCTCGGCCATGGTTGCCGCACCAACCAAAGTCTTACCGGCACCGCAGGGCAGCACCACAACACCAGAGCCGCCGGCTTCGAATTTGTTCACCGCCTCGCGCTGATAGTCGCGCAGCTGCCACAGGCTCTCATCGAGCGAAATTTCAAATGGCGTTCCCGGGGTGAATCCGGCGTTGTCCTCGGCCGGCCAGCCCAGCTTCAGTAACTCTTGCTTGAGCTGACCCCGTGCCCAATCCTTGACTCGGTAACCATTTTCTAGCCGCTCATCGAGCAGCTCGGAGATTTTTTTGTTGGAGGCAACCTCAATCAAAATCGAAGGCGTTGCCCCTGAAAGGCGCAATCCGGTTTCGTCCCGATCGATGACCAATTTGCCGTAGCGGTCGATTGTGGAGCGAATCTCTCGCTCCACGCCCTCGGGAACCGGATACTTGCTCCAGCGCTTTAGCGAATCAATTATGAATTCGGCATCGTGTCCGGCAGCTCTGGCGTTCCAAAGCCCAAGCCTGGTAATGCGATAGGTGTGAATATGCTCGGGGGCGCGCTCGAGTTCGGCAAATATTGCCAATTCGTGACGGGCATCTTTGGACTGCGGGTGATCGGTTTCGAGCAGCACCGTGCGGTCAGATTGCACAATTAGCGGCCCAGCAGACATCCCTAAAGCCTAACTGAGCCAGACGGCCTGAATCCTAGAAAGTGGCAAGGTGCGCTCTGCCTCTTTGACCACATCGCGACCTCGGAATCTGCCACCGGCAATCCCAAGCGGGGTCATTTCAAGTTCAACGATGCCCTCGGGCATGTCGACCCTTACGCCAACTTTGAGCTTGTTCTTGAGTGCAAACTGCAACTGGCGCAGATGGTCATCTGGGCTAGGTGCCTTGGCCTCTGCGCTCAGCAAGGCCTTTGCCTGCAGGGCAAAAACGTCCACCACCTCAGGCTCTACGAAAACCTGCGAGAGCCTAGGTGCAATTACTTTGCCGGCTTCGTCGAGCTGAATCACCGGATAGCCAGCATCGCGCAGGTTGAAATAAACCAGGCTTGGGTTTAGTCGAGAAACTAAGCGTGCGCCATCGCCCTTGAGCATTAGGGCGGCCAGACCGTTTTCATTCAAAATTTGGGTAAGCAGGATTGCATCGCTTGACTCCACTACCGATTGGCCAGCCAGGGCTCTAACTGTGAGCTCTCTAAATTTCTTTTTGGCCTGGGACAGCAGGTAGCTAACCGGTTGTGGCAAATCCGAGCCGGAGAGGGAGAGCAAAATCTCTTCAATCTCGGATGCAGTCATACCCATCTCCATGGCGTGGAGCACGGAGTTCAGTGACAACCTAAAGCGACAGGCCAACCCTAGATCCTCAGACTGAGCCAAAAGGTCGATCTGCTTGTGAGTCTCAGGTGAGAGTGGACCGGGGGAGATGATGCTCAGATCGCCCTGGATGATGATTCTGGTGACTGGCTTTGGAAACTGATCCCAAACCAATTGGCCGGCATTTGCAAGATCGAGGCTGGCTGCTCTAAATAATTGCGTGGGCTCGAGATCAGAGAGCAATCCCAGAATGTGGCCATAGCGCAGCAGCTCCAGGTCATTTTGATCAAACAGCGGGTATTGCTCACTGAGCTGAGTCTCGAGTGAACCTGCCCCTAGGGTCAGCGGTGGCAGATCCCAAATCGCCTGAGCCAAATCCAACCAGCGCTGAGCAGGGTTGGCATCTAACCACTGCAAACCCCTAATGGTTGACACGTAGCGGTTGTCAATAACGTCCACCAACCCAGCCTTTTTTGCAAGCTGAAAGCGCAGCTGCAGTTGAGCAAGATCCATTTTTAGAACCGCTGCCAAATCTTTTGCCTCGGCGGCACGAAGACCGGCCTTGACCGCCTCCAACCAGTGTCTTTCACAGGCAAAGAGAATCTCGGTGATCGCCAGCTGAGTTTCGTAATTCGCAAGTTCACTGCCAACCAGCTCGTGTTTTACCGGCTTGAGTCGAATCGGTTGCAGCTCTTTGGCAAGCTCTGCGGCCGACTCAAATGCGCCAGCCTCAGAAGCCAGGAAGTTCTGCTGCAGTTTTTGATTAGTTCCCCCGGCTCTAAGGACCGCGATAGATTCTCGGTCCATTAGGCGAATTCTTCGCTCCAGCTCTCGACGACCAACCATCGCTCGTGCCAGGTCAAACAGGTCTCCAAGTGCCGCGGCAGAATTGCCCAGCGGCCTCAGGACTGCCTTCAGCTCAGCCTCGCTCATCTCACGCAGTGAGCCGGCTATCAGCAGTAATTCAGACAATTAGCTCCGATTGTTTTTGCCCCTGCGGGCGATAGAGGTGACAAGCATGCCGATGATCAGGAGGAATCCGATGGGAAATCCAATTAGCGGCAACTGTGCCATTAGAGCTGGAAGTTGCTGGACCCCGAGGGCGGTCAAAATCAGAGTTGCCGCCATGGAAATTAGCGATACCAGAATTACCCCGATCGCCATGTAGGCCAGGGTTACTTCGATTTGAGAGCGCTTTGGAGAATCAGCCATCGGATAACTCTAACTCTTCAGATACACTTATCGCCGGTTAGTGGAAAGTAGGACGTATGCCAACCGGCAAAGTTAAATTCTTTGATGACGACAAGGGCTTCGGCTTCATCGCAGGCGATGATGGCACCGAGGTGTTTCTGCACATCTCCGCATTGCCCGCCGGCACCTCAACCATCAAGCCAGGTTCCCGCGTTGAATACGGCATTGCCGATGGCCGCAAGGGTGCTCAGGCGCTATCGGTGCGCATCATCGAGGTCCCAACTCTCACCCCAATGAACCGCAAGCCTGCCGAAGATCTAGCAATCATCACCGAAGACCTAATTCGCCTGCTGGACCAGATCGGCGGAAACCTAAAGCGCGGCAAATACCCAGAGGCGACTCACTCTCGCAAGGTGGCGCAGCTGTTGCGCAAGGTTGCTGATGAGCTCGAAGGTTAGTGCAACCGAACTAGCGCTTGCAGCGCTTCGGGAAACCACTGAACTTGCGCTGATTGGCGATTTCGTCTCCGAGACCGAAATCGAGAAAAACGTTATCGAAGTGCGCTATAGCTGCACCCTGAAGCAGTATCAGCACTGGCACTGGGTGGTAACCCTCACTCAGACTGATAAGCGCAGCCCGCTCACCGTCTCCGAGATCAACCTGCTGGCATCTGAAGATGCCCAGCTTGCTCCGCAGTGGGTGCCCTGGGCAGAGCGGCTAGCCGAATTCAGGCGTCAGTTGCGCGCCGAGGGCAAGGCCAACAGCGATGCCGAGGCAGATGCCCTGATTGAGGGAATGCACTCAGGATTTACGAACCATGAACCAGGCGAGGACGCCCAGCAGAACGCCAATGATGGCGGTGTGAAGCCACCAGTCAAGACCCGCGTTAGACAGCGCAGGGTAAAACGCAATGAAGCCGATCAAGAGCAAAGCCCAGAGGCCGGTTCCGACCAAGATAGCTAGTTTGGCGTTGACCTCTGCGGGTTTTGGCTCTGGGTGACGATCCGAAAACTTGACAAAGAGTTTTGCCATTAGAGGCGCTCCAGCACAAAGTCCAGGCAAGAAATAAGTGCTGCCACATCGCTTGGCTCAGTGGCCACAAACGTCGCGACTCGAATCTGGTTCCTACCCAGTTTGCGATATGGCTCAACATCCACCACACCATTTGCCCTGAGGGTCTTGGTGATTTCGGTGGCATCGATGCCAGCTTCAAAATCGATGGTCACTACAACCTGAGATCTGTGATCCGGGTTTGAAACATAAGTGCTGGCAACCGAAGTTTTTTCTGCCCAGTCATACAAAAGCTTCGAGCTCTGCTTGGTTCGGGCATCCGCCCACTTCAGGCCGCCATTTTGGTTTATCCATTTGATCTGATCGTTCAAAAGATAAAGGGTTGCGATTGCGGGAGTGTTCAGGGTCTGGTTTAGACGCGAGTTATCAAGCGCGGTCTTCACGCTCAAAAACTCTGGAATATAGCGATCGCTAGCGTGAATTCGCTCAACTCGCTCGATGGCGGCCGGCGACATCATGGCAAGCCATAGCCCACCGTCTGAGGCAAAGTTCTTTTGTGGTGCGAAGTAGTAAACATCGGTTTCGGAGAGCTCAAAGTCGATACCTCCAGCGGCACTGGTGGCATCGGTAAGCATCAGTGCTCCAGCGTCGGCACCGGCTACTCGATTCACTGGGGTGACCACACCGGTTGAGGTTTCGTTGTGTGGATAGACATATGAGTCAACCCCGGCCTCGGCGACAAGCTCGGCCCGAGACCCGGGTTCGCTCTTGGTGACCGTTGGTGCCTTAAGCCATGGGTTTGTCAACGCGCTGGCGAACTTAGAACCAAATTCACCGTGCACCAATGCCTGGGCCTTGGTCTCAACGATGCTAAAAGCGGCGGCATCCCAAAACGCGGTGGAACCACCATTGCCGAGCACCACCTCATAGCCATCAGGGGCTCGGAACAGGCTGGATAGCCCATCGCGAATTTCGCCAACTAGGTTTTTGATCGGAGCCTGGCGGTGACTTGTGCCCATCAGGGCAGCACCTTCAGTGACAAAGTTGGTCAGTTGGCTGGCTCTAGTGCGGGACGGGCCGCAGCCGAATCTTCCGTCTTTAGGTAGCAGTTCGCTTGGAATTTTGATCTCGGCCATGGCCCAAGTTTAGCTTTGATTTAGCATTAGTCTTGCTAAGCCAAAGGGGGCATCATGACCGATCTAATCGACACCACAGAGATGTACCTCAAGGCGATTTTGGAGCTGGAAGAAGACGGCATTGTTCCGATGCGCGCGCGTATCGCCGAACGATTGGATCACTCCGGGCCCACAGTCTCCCAAACCGTTGCGCGTATGGAGCGCGATGGGCTATTGCGCGTTGGCGATGATCGCCAATTGGAATTTACCGAGACTGGCCGAGTTACAGCCATCGAGGTCATGCGAAAGCATCGCTTAGCTGAGCGCTTATTGCTTGAAGTAATCGGCTTGGACTGGCACCTGGTTCACGAGGAGGCTTGTCGTTGGGAACACGTGATGAGCGAAGCTGTGGAGCTCAAGATTGCAGCGCTACTCAGCGATGTTTCGCACTCTCCATTTGGCATGCCGGTGCCCGGGCTGGATTTGATCGGACTTGCCGCATCACAACCGACCAGCTGTCGTCCGGTGACGGCCGTGGAAAGCGGTGACTACCAGTTGGTTCGCATCGGCGAGCCGGTTCAGGTTGACGAAGAATTCCTGCTTCAGCTGCAAGAGCTTGGGCTCCTGCCGGGCGCAAGAGTGTCAGTGACGGCAGAAAAAACCGGTTGGCTACTGAGTGCATCCGGCAAAGCTGAGGGAATGCTGTTAGATGAGTTGATTGCGTCCCACCTTTTCGTCGGTGAGTAAAAACCTCAGTTATACTGCTTGACGCGGAAGTTCCAATGAAGTTTTCGGAGGATTCCTTTTGACCCATCAAACCGCAGAGGTTCAGCTGGTATCTCGTAAAGAGATGCGCAAGCAGCAGACCAAGCTAGAGCGCGCTCGTCGCCCCAGGAATGTTCGCACGCCTGTCACGATGATTGCTGCTATTGGCCTGCTCGCAACTTCAGCACTGCCTTCCTACGGTTTTGACCCTGAGACCACAGCAATGAGTGGACTCACTCGCGATAATCGGCTAGTTGAGTTTTCGCACCCTTCCCAGGGGCTTTCCGTTGCCACCGTCCGTGCCGTTGAGTTCTCTCGAGGCGACTACGAACCAGCCGAGGCATCGGAATTCCAGGTCAGCACCACCCGCAGCCGTAACTACACCGGCCCTTCGGCTGAGGATTACTGGGCTAAGCCGCGCTACACAAACATCACCTCAGCCCTGATCATGAGAACGGCTGCTGAATTGGTGGGTGTTCCTTACGTTTACGGCGGCGAGACCCCATCTGGCTTCGACTGCTCAGGTTATGTGATGTTTATCTACTCGCAGTTTGGAATTCCGTTACCTCACAGCGCATATCAGCAAGCCAAATTGGGCGTGAAGATAGACATTGAGGACGCAGTTCCGGGTGACATTGTGATGTTCAACGACTACAGCCACAACGGTATCTATGCCGGTAACGGCAACTTCTACCACTCACCACAGCCCGGTGACAGGGTTAAGTTGGCCCCGATCTTCACCCCGCGATTCCACATCATTCGCCTGGTTGACATCAACGGTTAATCGATACCAAAACTTCACTTTTTGTTTCTGCGTTTCTGCGCAGATTCGCACCCCTTGGTCGTAATCTTTCGTCAAGTGTCGGCTTGATATCGGCAAGGAGGTGCCAGATGCCCAATAGTTTGCTCGCCAAGCAAGGCAATTGGCTTCATCTGCACCGGCATCCCTGCATATCTGGTCGGGATTTTTCGCGCGTCGCATTTTGCGGCGCGTTTTTTATTTCTGGATGGTCACCCCGAAATCCCGCAGGCCGTGCGGGTGGTTTCGATAAAGGAGTAGTCAGTTGCGCACGTTAGTTCTAAATGCAGGTTATGAACCACTAGCCGTGGTCTCGTTCAAGAGAGCACTAATCCTGGTGTTGAACGAAAAGGCCACAATTTTGGCGGGAGCCGAAAAGGGCAAGGTTCACAGCGCGGATCGAGAATTTGAATTACCAACCGTGATCCTGCTGCAGCGCTACGTTCGCATCCCGGGATCTAGAAAGATTCCGGTCTCCAGGCGCGGGGTGCTAAGGCGTGATGGTCACCGCTGTGGTTACTGCGGCAAGAGCGCCAACACCATCGATCACATCCTGCCGAAATCTCGTGGCGGAGCCGATAGCTGGGAAAACCTGGTGGCCTGCTGCCTAAGGTGCAATAACGCCAAAAGCGATAAGACTCCGGCCGAGATGGGTTGGGAGCTCAAACTGACACCAAAGATGCCCACCGGTTTGATTTGGACAGTGCGGGGAGTGGAAAAAGAAGATCCGCAGTGGGAGCCGTTTTTGGGCATGCAGCGTCACGCTGCCTAAGTGGCCTCGATAGGAATCGAACCTACGACACACGGTTTAGGAAACCGTTGCTCTATCCACTGAGCTACGAAGCCAAAATCTAGTACTAGGTTACTCGCAAATTTGAGGGCATTTTCGAATTGACCGCGAAGCTGCAAATCCCAATAAATAACTGATTCCTAGGCCATCCGAGAGCCGTCCGCACTTTAGTCAAGTTGCCTCTTAGGATTTGGGCGTGGAGCCGCAACTAAGAATCCGCGCTTGGCGCGACGAACTGCAGGGAATTGGTGGAACCAACCCGCTAGTTTCGTTCGAGCTCTCAAGTTTTGGTCAGGTTGATCTGGCTCGTTCGCACCCCGGCGGTTTGGCTCAGCTGGTCTCCTCCCGAAGCACCACGCTAAGCAATTTGGTTCGTGACGGCGTTGCCCAGGCCCGAGCGCACAGCACGGTGCGTCGAATAAAGCTCAAAGCCGAGCGGATCGCAGAGAACTTTGGAATCGCCTCGCTGTTTATCGCAGGTGGTTTGGTGGAGGATAAAAACTCAGGCCAAAAGCTCCCGATTTTGCTTTGGCCCACCCACCTGATTTCCAAGGGTGAAGATTACGAAATTCGCATTGACGCAAGGCCTGTGCTAAACCCAGCGTTGACCAAACTGATTACCGAACACCGTCCAAGTTTCAACCCCAATGATTTACTCGCGGTATCGGTTGGTCAGGGTGACTTGATTCCAATCTCGGTGCTGGCACTGGTTTCTCAGATCCTGCAGGGCCAGGATATTGAGGTTGAAAAACTTCTGGTGCTTGGCAACTTTGTTCCGGATTTGCTCACCACGCAACTTATGCAGCCGGCTCAGGACAGCACACTATTGCTCGAACTAGCGGGTGCTTCTGAGGTGCCAAAACTGGCCGATGCCGAATCGATTGTCCTGGTCGCGAATGCCGACAGCTCCCAGCAAGGCGTTTTGAAAAAGGCGCTCGGTGGCTCATCATTTGCGGTTGAAACCCTGCCGGGCTGTGGCTATTTGCAGACCGCGGTAAATCTGGTTGCAAACTTGGCTTATGTAGGTAAACGAGCCCTGATTATCGGCCCTCGGCAGCAGACCCTTGATGAGATGGCTGAGCGCTTAGCCGCAGTCGGACTTTCTGGGTTGGCAATCCGCGAGGGTCAGACCTGGGGCGATGCGGTAAGCGCCATCTCTAGAAACGAAAAAGCACAGCCGGTTGCCCTGGCAGATGCTCTGGCTGCCAAGCAGCAGGCCGAGGCCAAAATTGCAAAGTATTTTGAGTTGGTTGGTCAGCCCGATCAAGAATTGGGCGTCAGCCTGATTGATGCCATGCGGGAATTGGCGGCGCTCGCCGGAAAAACTACCCCGCCAACCAACAATTCGAGAATTCGCACCGATCTGCTGGCAGGTTTGTTTGAGAAGGCAAAGCCGGCCCTTGGTCGCGCCCACGACGACGGGGTATTTAGCTATGGCCCAATGGATTCGCCATGGTTTGGCGCTCGATTTGAGAATCAGCAGGAGCTGGATGCGGCGCTGAGTGCCGTGAAATCTATCTCGGGCGAAGAATTCCGCACCTTGAGATATCAAATCAACCGCTACCTGGCAGATCAGCGCCTGGTGCAGTGCGACAGCGTTGAACAGTGGGCAAGGCAACTGCGGCTTTTAATCGGAATCCGCGAGACCTTGGATAAGTTCCTGCCCGCTATCTATGACCGCTCGCTAGCGCAAATGATCGAAGCCACCGCACCTAGAACCGAACGTGGTCAGCTCTCCGGTGCTCAGCGTCGCAGGTTCAAAAAGTTAGCTAAAGAGTTCATTCGCCCAGGTGCTTCAATCAGCAACCTCTACCTCTCGCTGCAGCAGGCCGAGCAACAGCGCATCGGCTGGCTGGAAATGAATCAGACTCAGGCTCCGCCAACGGTCCCACTTGGGCTCAATGACGTGCAGGAGAAATTCGAGCGCATCACCTCGGTTTTGGAGCTGCTGCAGCGCCATCTAGATCCAAACCCAGACATCGAATTGCTAACGCGGCTAAGACTCAATGACCTGGAGGTCAAGATTAACGATCTGGCCACCAAGACTGAGATTCTTGATGGCATGCTGCAGCGAGCACCGCAGGTGGCGCAGCTTGAGGAGCTGGGGCTGGGCAACTTAGTTGTCGAGCTTTGCAAGCTGCACCCGACTCAAGAGCAGGTTGAAAACGAATTCGAATTGGCTTGGTGGCAGTCCGCCCTCGAGTCGATCGTAAATCGCAATCCCAGCATTCTGCAGTACTCGGCAGCTGAGATTGCCAAGCTGGAAACCGAATTTGATCGCTGCGCATCTCAGCTCATCGAGCACGGCAACAGCGAGGTGAAGGATCGCCTAAGTGAGCGCTGGAAGAGTGCAATTGCAAAACATCCAGCGCAGGCCGACAAGCTGCGCAATTTGTTGCGCGCTCGCGAGCTGACATTGCGATCCGGTTACCTCGAATCTGGACCGCTTTGGAATGCGTTGGCAAGCGCAGTTTTGCTTTCTCCATATCGCCTTCATGAACTTGCCAAAGATGAGCAGTTTGATGTTGTGGTCATTCTGGATGCGGCATCAACCGCAATGGCGGAAGCCCTTCCGGCGCTATCCAGGGCCAGTCAGGTCATTGCCTTTGGCGACCCGACCCTGGCGCTTGTGGAGGATTTTGACACCGTTGCCAGGGCGAATCAGGGCCACGTTGCACCAAAGCGTCAGGCGAGCTACAGCGCAATTGCCGAGCGTTTCGGTGCACTGTCGATTCACCACAGCTACCGCACCGAGGGGCAGGTGCTGGGTCGCTATCTGAACCAAAATTTCTATGGTGACCGTTTGGTTTTGGAACCGGCAGCTGGTCAGTTGTTCGGGTCTCACAATTTTGAGCATGTCCAAATCACCGAAGGTTCGGTCGCAACCTCAACCATCGAAGGTGCCACCGAGTCGATGGATGCCGAGGTGTCCAAGGTGGTCGAACTTGTGTTGAACCACGCCCGTTGGACCCCGGAGCAGTCACTTTGCGTGGTCACTGCTTCACCGGTTCATGCCGAGCGCATCGAGCAGGCGGTCGCAAAGGCGTTGAAAGAGCAAGCCAATTTGGCAGAGTTTTTTGACGCCCACGGGCGGGAGAAATTCCAAGTCGCAACCATGAGCCAGTTCACCCACCGGCTAGCCGACCGAGTGATTTTCTCTGTTGGGTTTGGCAGGACCCCAGAGGGGCGCATCTCCGGCACTCTGGGTGATTTCAACTCGGAGTTCGCGGCCCACTGGATGGTCAACACCATTGTTTCGGCTCGTAAGCGCTTGACCGTGGTCTCCTGCTACAACTTTGAGGACTTTGCCGCCGGCAAGCTGCCGGAGAATCAGCGTTGGCTCAAAGACCTAATCGCCCCAAGTTTCCTCAGCGACATAAGAAGCGGAGATCCTGACCCACTTTTGGCCGATCTCTCCAAGCGTCTGAAGAAGCTCGGTTTTAATGTCGCTCTAAATTTTGGCGATCGAATTGGACTTGCGGTTTCTTTTGGAAATAAGGCTGCGGTTGTCGATGCCGACTGGGCACTCAGGGGTCAGAGCTGGGATGAAAAGCTCTGGCTAAGACCGGGGTTACTCAAGGCCATGGGCTGGACATACATTCGAGTCCACGCACTTGAAATCTTTGCTCAACCGCAAGAGGTTGCGAATCGTATCGCGAAGCAACTGGGGCTCGATCTTGAGCGCAAAGCGCAGCCACTTTTTGAAGAAAAGGCATTCGAAGATACTTCTAGAGCCTGGGGCGATCCGGACGACTCAAACGATCACCGGCTGAATGATGAACGCCCCCCACACTGGGGCTAGTCGGAGCTAGATGCCGAACCCGACTGGGAGTCGGTGCGGTAGAAGCCAGAGCCTTTGAAGGTGACTCCGAGGTTGCCAAATTGCTTGCGTAGTTCACCTGAGCACTTCGGGCAGCTAGTTAGTGCAGCGTCTGAGAATGACTGAAAAATCTCAAAGGCGTGTTCACAGTCCTTGCAGACATATGAATAAGTTGGCATGTTTCCTCCGAGACGATTTTAACTTATTGCCGAGGCTCGAAAGTGGTGGATTGCTGTCGGCGTGACAGCTCCGGTGACCCAAACATCATGGGACTCACTCGGGATCTGCTCGAGCACCTCGGAATCAAACACCACTGCGTACTTCGGTATTCCGGTCACTGATCTAAGGGCGCGATCGTAATAGCCCTTGCCTTTACCCAATCGGTTTCCGTTTTTGTCGACGGCAAGCGCTGGTAGCAAAATCAGCTGCGCGCTGCTAATTGGTTGAGCTTCGCCGGTTGGTTCCAAAATCCCAAGACTTGAAAGCGCCAATTCACCAGAGGCAAAAACCAGATCGTCGCCTTCAATTCTTGGCAGCAGCAGTGTCTTACCCAGGGCGTGAACCCAAGCGTTGAATTCTGAGACGTCGGGCTCACTCGGCATCGGAACGTAGCTGGCAATTGACTGCACGTCTAACTCGAGCGCCAGTCTGACCAGGTTTGCCCCCAGCCCCAGTGATGGCTCCGGGCGCGCGGAAATCACCAGCTTGCGAATATCTGATTTGCTTGCAATTGATTCCATAGCGGTAATCTTGCCAGCGTGAACCCAATTCGCCCAATCGCCCACGGCTTTGTGGCACTGCGCCCGGTGGGAAGACGCGATTACTGGCGGTTGCAATATTTGCTGACCGAGGATCGCGACTGGCTGGAGCCGTGGGAGGCAACTACGCCGGGACTGAGAACAGTTGTGAATGCCGGTTGGATGATTTCGAGTTTGAAATCCCAAGCCCGCCGTGGAACTGGACTGGGGTTTGTGATCCTCTATGAAAATGTCGTGGTCGGGCAGCTCAACGTTGCAAATATTCAGCATGGCTCAGTTTCATCCGCCACCATCGGTTATTGGATATCGCGCGCTGCGGCGGGAAAAAACATCACCCCAACTGCGGTTGCTCTGGCAATCGATTACCTGATGGATGATTTAGGTTTACACCGAATTGAGATCGACATTCGCCCAGAAAATCTTCCCAGCCTCAGGGTGGTTGAAAAACTCTCGCTGCGACTCGAAGGCATCAAAGAGCGCTTTATTCATATCGATGGAGCTTGGCGCGACCACAAGGTTTTTGCCATTACCGCCGAAGAGAAAAACGGTTCGATGATTGACCGACTGGCAAACACGCGGAGCCAATAACGCCATTTAGGAACGCTGGCGCATATCTTGTTGATATGGAAAACTCTGTGGGCTTGGGTGGAATCACTTTGGTGGTTGCAGCCGTGGTCTGGTTGGCGATTTTTGTGCCCGGTTTCTCCAAGCGGTCCGAGATCAGGGCCAATTCCAGCATCGTAAAGCGCGACGTGAAAATGGCTCGCCAAGCTGCGCCACTGACCGCCGACGAGCGGCTGAGCCGGCTGGTGAACACCCAGAGATTTTTCTCGGTACTTTTCGCACTATTCCTAATTGGCAGTATTTCAAGCGCTGTCGCTGCAACCGCAAATGCTGGTTGGTGGTTATCCGCAGTGTTTACTGGCACTTTGGCCATCTTAAGCATCTTGGTTTCTAGGGCGGCTTCGGTTCAGGCAGCTGCCATCGCATCGAAACTTCACCGCACTCGCCAAGAAGTTAGAAAGAAAGCTTCTGCTCAGCGACCAGTGGTTGAAAATCGCACCTGGGAGCCTAACCCGATCCCAGCCCCACTGAACCAGCCAAAAGTTGGTGAATTGGTTAACAACCTCGCAGACGTGGTTGAAATCCAAAGACCTGAGAATGTTTTCGACGGTAAAGAATTAGACGCAATACTCGCAAGAAGACGCGCAATCTAATTCAGGCGTTAAGCTATTTCTCAGTTATCCCCCACATAAATGACAAACGGAGCGCGCAAAAATAATGGGACTTTTAGACTCAGTAAAGAGATTTTTTCAGAAGACTTCTGAAGTAACCGTCAAGGAAGCAGCCATCTTGGCTGACGAAGCTGGCAAGGCTGCTAACAAGGCTGCCGAGGAGGCTCGCAAGGCCGGCAGCAAGCTAGCCGCCGAGGCTTTGACTGAGGTTGAGAAGGCAGCAAAGACTGTTGCCAAGTCTGCCTCAACCGCGAAGAAGAAGACCACTGCTGCGGCTAAGAAGCCTGCCGCAAAGACCACCGCTGCCAAGAAGCCAGCGGCCAAGAGGCCAGCAACCACTGCCGCTAAGAAGCCTGCTGCTAAGCCAGCCGCAACCGCTGCAAAGAAGCCGGCTGCTGCAAAGACCACCGCTGCTAAGAAGCCTGCTGCTAAGCCAGCTGCCAAGACTGCTGCTAAGCCAGCTGCAGCGAAGTCGACCGCTGCAAAGAAGCCGGCTGCTGCAAAGACCACCGCTGCTAAGAAGCCAGCGGCCAAGAAGCCTGCTGCTAAGTAATTAGCTCAGCACGTATCCCACCGATTCGACAAGCGTCGGGTGTTTGAAAACAAACCCCGTCTGCTCGAGTCGGTGGGATTTCATTTTCTGGGAGCAAAGTAGTAATTCGTCGGCAGCCTTACCAATCAGCAAGCGCATCGCGAATGCTGGCACTCTGAGCAAGGTTGGGCGCTTGAGTTGACGACCAAGCTCTTTGATGATCTGCTCGCAGGTCGCCGGCTGAGGAGCCGTGAGGTTGTATGCGCCAGATGTCGACTCATTTTCGATCAGGTGAATAATCGCTCGGGCCTGATCTTCAAGAGAGATCCAAGCCCACCACTGCTTACCTGAGCCCAAAGCACCACCGATGCCGAGTTTGATCAGTGGCAATAGTTTTCCCAGCGCGCCGAGCTTCTTGCTCATCACCATGGTGGTGCGAACTAACACGACGCGAGTCTTTGCTTGCTTGGCCAACTCTTCCCAGTTGTATGCCAGGTCAGCCAGGAAGCCCTCGCCCTTGGGGGCAGATTCATCCAGCCACTTATCGCCCTGATCACCATAGATTCCCGAGGCGGAACCGGAGATCAGCACCTTGGGTGGATTGGGGCAGGCGTTGATGGCATCGACCAAGGTCTTGGTTGAGTCCAGGCGCGACGAGATCAGCTCACGCTCATACTTTTGGGTCCAGGGAATCTTTCCGGTTGTGGCGCCCGCGAGGTTAATAACGGCGTCGATGTCAGCCAAAAGGTTTGGGTCCAGCGGGGTTACTCCAGGAGCCCAAAACATCTCATCTGCTGACCTAGCGGGTCTGCGAACCAAACGGACTACCTGGTGGCCAAGTGCAGTTAGCTGCTGATTAAGTTCTGTGCCGATAAGGCCGGATGCTCCAGAAATGAGGACTTTCACTGAGCTACCTCGCAATCTTCTCTAAATACCTACAATTGGTGTCGGACGATTATTCCGCACTCGCGGGATTGGAATGGAAATAATGCAGGTAGAGCTCTGGGTTTGGGCTGTCACGATCGGTGTTTTGAGTGCGATTCTGATTGCAGACTTCGTCTATCAGTTCAAAAAGCCTCACGAACCAACCTTCCGTGAATCGGCGATTCAGGTAAGCATCTACATCACCCTCGCCCTGCTTTTCACCTTCGTGATTGGTGGCGTTTGGGGTGGCCAATATGCCGCCGAATACATCGCCGGCTGGGTGACTGAATACAGCTTGTCGGTGGACAACATCTTCGTCTTTCTGATTATCTTCACTCAGTTCGCGGTGCCAAAGCGACTTCGCAGCCAGGTGCTGCTAATCGGTATTGCAATTGCGCTGGTTTTGCGACTGATCTTTATCGTTCTAGGTGCAGCTTTTATCGAGCGCTTTAGCTGGGCGTTCTATGTCTTCGGTGCATTCTTGATCTTCACCGCCATCAAGCTGGTAATCGAGACCTTCCACGAGGGTGAAGAGGACCGCAACGAGGCTGGCGGCATGACCAAGCTGATCTCCAAGTTGATTCCAACTACCACCGAGTATCACGACAACCGCTACCGCATCAAGCAGCACGGCAAGTGGGTTTACACCCCGCTACTTTTGGTGATGCTTTCGATCGGATTTACCGACCTGCTATTCGCACTGGATTCGATCCCAGCGGTTTACGGTCTCACCAACGAGCCATACATCGTGTTCGTAGCGAATGCCTTTGCTCTGCTTGGTCTTCGTCAGCTTTACTTCCTGCTCGGTGGCCTGATGGAGCGCTTGAAGTACCTATCAATCGGCCTAAGCATCATTTTGGCCTGGATCGGTGTGAAGCTTGTGGTTCACGCGCTGCACAAAAACGAGTTGCCATTTATCAATGGCGGTCAGCATGTTGAGGTAATCCCAGAGATTTCCACCGAACTATCGCTCGCCGTAATCATCATCACCTTGGTGATCACCACCATCTGGTCACTTGCGGTGACCGGCAGGGAAGCGAAGAAGAAGGCCTAGTTCTTTGCGCCGGTCCTGGCAATCAGCAGGGCGGCAAGCAGGGTAAAGGCTCCAAATACCACCGAGACCAACAGCGCAGCCTCTGGGCGGATGATCTCAATGGAAATACCGGCCAAGGCACTGCCGGCGGAAAAGCCCACTAACTGACCAGTGGTGGTCCAGCCATAAGCCTCAACGGTCTCGCTGCCGGAGGTTCCGGTGGCAATCATCAGTGAGAGATAGCCAAGCGCTGGCGCGACTCCGATGCCGGCAACAAACAGGCTGATACCAACCCAGATTGGTTCACTTGGTGCAACCAGGATCGCCGAGTAACCAAAGAGTGTCACCGCGAGAAAAATTGGTAGCGCATTCGCACCCTTTACCCGAGGAGCCAAAAGCAAGCCGCCAAAAATCGAACCCAGCGAGAACACGGCAAACATCACTCCGGCAAGGGCCTTGCCAAATAGTGCCACCGAGCCAACCTCAACCCCGGCAAAGGATCCAACAAATAGCAATCCCAAAACGGTGGCCGCCGCCACCTTGGGATTGCGCAGTGCCTTACCTAAAACGTTTTTGTTTTTTGGGATCTTGATTGACCCAACGGATTTATTGACCAGGAACCAGATTGTGCCGGCCACCTGAATCGCTGCAACCGTGACCATCATCGGGATATTGCCAAAGGTTGCCGCTACCAAAGTCGCCACCAGCGGCCCCAAAACCCAAATGATCTCCTGAGCGGTGGCATCCAATGAATAGAGCGCCGGCATCAACTTCTTCGGAGTTACCTGCGGATAAATGGAACGTGCTGCCGGCTGGATCGGGGGAGAGGACAGTCCCACTAAAAACGCTAAGCCAATCAACCAAATTGGTTCCGGGGTAACAAAAGCCAAGCCCAGCAGTGCAGAGACAGTGGTGGCGGTGCTGATAATCACAACTCGGCGAATGCCGTAGTCGGCCATCAACCTTGCCAGTAGCGGCCCTGAAATGCTGGCACCAATGGTCTCGGCTCCGAGTGCAATACCGGCGATCGCGTAAGAGCCGGTCACTGCCTGAATGTGGATGACAAATGCAATGCTGAGCATGCCAAAGGGAAAGCGCGCGAATAGCTGCGAAATCAAAACGGCTATTGCTTCGGGTGCGGCCTTTAGCGCAGAGATACCAAGAGCCAATTAATCACCTAAATCCAAGACGGCAGCCACATTTGAATTCGCCAGAACCAGTAGGGCACCGGCAATCCCATCCACAGCGATGCGAAGAATGCTGCCAGCACCAAAGCTACCACCACGAAAAGGCCTATCGCCCACTCCCGCTCTTTGACTCGCAGTAAGACAAAGCCTCTGCGCCAGAAGCTGCGCAGGGCAAAGCTCAGGGCGAGAATCAAAAACGGAGTGAAAACCACCGAGTAGAACTGGAAGGTGGTGCGAGACAGGTATGCCAGCCAGGGGGCCCAACCGGCAAAAAATGCCAAGAAAATTGCCCCGGCAGCAAGGTCTGCCCTTTTTATGAATCGAATTGCGAGCCAGATCATGGCCAACACCGCGCTGTACCAGATTAACGGGTGCGGCAGCGGCGTGATGGCAATTGAGCAAGTTTCCAAAACCCCGCAGCGCTCATCGGTGAAGCTGTCGAAGTAGAAGGCAGTTGGTCGAATATTTAGTAACCACTGCAGTGCATTAGCCGAGTAGGGGTGTTCGGCACTGAGGCCAGTGTGGAAGCTGTAGGCATTGGTGTGGTAGTCCCACAGCGCCACCAGCCAATTTGGATTGGCCTGCCTGCCCCAGCCATCTGAAGAGGTGATCCAGCCAGTCCAGCTAGCCAGGTAGGTGATAAAGCCAATGACGAGCAGGGAAATTGCATTTAACAAGGCTTGCCAGATAGCAGGAATAACCCTCAACCCCAAACGCTGACGCGAAATCCAGTCGGCAATAAAGCTGTACAAACCGAATATGGCGAGGAAGTAGAGCCCCGACCACTTGATTGCACTTGCCAATCCGAGGGTAAAAGCCATCGCCAAAAGCCATGGCCTAAATGCAAGTGTGAAATCTCGCCCTGCTATTGCTGTTCGATTGAGCTTTTTTGATTGACTGCGTCGATCCAGCAGCAAGAAGTAGAAAGCCAGCAGCACAAAAAACGCCAGGATGCCATCCAGAATTGAAGTTCTTGCCAGCACAATCGACTGGCCCTCGATCGCCAAGAACAAACCAGCTAGGGCTGCGAATACTGAATTGCCAATCAAGATCCTGGCGCAAGCGATTATTAGTGGAATTGCCAGGGTTCCCAGAAGAGCTACTGAGAAACGCCAACCGAATGAGTTATCGGCCCCAAAGAGCTGAATGCCAAACCAAATCACCCACTTTCCAAATGGTGGGTGAACTACATAAGCGCCATCTTGCAAAAACCCAAGGACGTTTCCGGCTTCAAAGTCAGGATTGGCATTTTCTGGCCACTGCTTCTCGTGGCCAAATAGCCCCAGGGTGTAGGCATCTTTTACGTAGTAGGTCTCATCAAAAACCAGTAGCTGCGGATTAGCTAGGTTGCCAAATCGCAGCACAGCCCCCAGCAAGGTAATCAACACTGTGCTAACCGGGTAGAAGAATCGGCTGGCCGCTAAGCGTTTGGTTAGAGTAAGCAGCCCGTAAATCACCCTTAGATGCTAGTTTGCTTAGCGTGTTGATTCTTGCTGCAACTCCCATCGGTAATCTCTCGGACGCATCTGTGCGACTTCGAGAGCTCTTGACGAACAGTGCGCACATTGCCGCAGAAGACACCAGGACCCTCAAGCAGCTCGCGTCGGCGCTGGGGATTCGACTTAATGCACGGCTTTACAGCCTGCACGAGCACAGCGATGCTGAGCGCACGGCGCTATTGGTTGAGGTGGCGCGTGATCACGACCTTGTGGTGGTCTCGGATGCGGGAATGCCAACAATCTCCGATCCTGGCTACCAGTTGGTTAGGGATTGCGCTCAGGCCGGTATCGAAATCATTTCCGCCCCCGGGCCATCCGCGGTTATTTCGGCGCTCGCGGTCTCAGGTCTGCCAACTGATCGCTTTAGCTTCGAGGGTTTTCTGCCGAGAAAACAAGGGGAGCGAATCAGAGTCTTTCAAGCACTCAAAGACGAAGTTAGAACCATGGTGTTCTTCGAGGCTCCGCATCGCATTCACGAATCTTTGGTTGATGCAGTTGCGGTGTTTGGGCCGCAGCGCCTGGGCACAGTATCCCGAGAGCTGACCAAGAAATTTGAGCACACCGAGCGCGGAACTTTGGCGGATTTGGTGAATTGGGCGCAGGCCTCACCTAAGGGTGAGATGGTTTTGATTATTGCCGGAGCTAGCCCCAAGACCTTCGATGTCGCCGAACTTGGCTTGCGGGCTCTGGAATTGGCGGCCTCTGGAATGGGCCTAAAGCAAGCCTGTTCGGATCTGGCCGAGGCCACCGGAGCATCAAAGAGCGCAATTTACGCAGAAGCTCTTTTGCACAAACCCTAAGATATCAAGGGTGTCCAAGTCCTTTTATGTAACCACCCCCATCTTCTATGTGAACGATGCCCCTCACATTGGCCACGCCTACACCGAGGTGGCCTCCGATGTGCTCACCAGGTGGCATCGCGCACGCGGTGAAAATGCATACCTGCTGACCGGCACCGATGAGCACGGCGAGAAGGTGCTTCGCACCGCCTTGGGCAACAACACTGACCCAAAGAGCTGGACCGACAAGCTGGTATCCGAATCTTGGTTGCCACTTTTGGAAACCATCGACATCGATAACCAGGACTTTATTCGCACCACCGAACCGCGCCACGAAAAGGCAGTTCAGCAGTTTTTGCAAAAGCTTTACGACACCGGTTTTATTTACCAGGGCTCGTTCCAGGGCAACTACTGCGTGGGTTGCGAGGAATACAAAAACGAGTCTGACCTAATCGATGGCACCGGCGACTTTGCTGCCCAAAAGGTTTGCGCCATTCACTCCAAGCCAGTTGAGCAGCTGAATGAAACCAACTACTTCTTCAAACTCAGTGACTTCCAAGAGCGCCTGCTTCGGCACTACGAAGAGAACCCAACATTCATCCAGCCTGAGAGCGCAAAGAATGAGGTTGTGTCATTTGTACGCTCAGGTTTGAGCGACCTCTCGATCTCTAGATCAAAAGAGCGGTTTGACTGGGGAATCGATATCCCTTGGGACGATCAGCACATCACATACGTATGGTTTGATGCGCTGCTGAACTACATCACCGCAATTGGTTACGGCAGTGACGAAGCCAAGCTTCAGTCGCTCTGGCCAGCCGATGTTCAGGTGGTTGGAAAAGACATCCTGCGCTTTCACGCGGTTATTTGGCCAGCCATGCTGATGGCAGCTGGTTTGCCGCCGGCCAAGCAGGTCTTTGGCCACGGTTGGCTTTTGGTTGGCGGTGAAAAAATGTCGAAATCTAAGCTCACCGGTATCGCACCAACTCAAATCACCGATATTTTTGGCTCCGATGCCTTCCGCTACTACTTCATGAAGGCAATTGGATTTGGTTCGGACGGCTCGTTTAGCTGGGAAGACCTCAGTGCTCGCTACAACTCAGAACTGGCCAATGGTTTTGGAAACCTGGCATCCCGAGTTATTGCGATGATCAACAAGTATTTCGATGGCGTGGTTCCTGCCCCAGGTGCTTATCTGGATGCCGACTTGGCGATTCAGAAAGTCGCTCAAGCTGCAGTGGCAGGTGCCAATGCAGCGATTGACAAGGTTGCGATTCACGAGGCGATTGCCAAGGTTTGGACCTTGGTGGATGAGTTGAATAACTACATCACTGTGCAGGCGCCTTGGGTATTGGCAAAGGACGAAGCCGACCGTGAACGTTTGGCCACCGTGCTCTACACCACAGCCGAGGGGCTGCGCTTATTGGCGGTATTGCTAACCCCAATCACGCCAAAGGCAACTCAAAAGCTCTGGAACTCAATTGGCACCAACTTAGGTGAATTGTCCAAGCAGCGGATTCAATACGGTGAGTGGGGCATCTTGCCGGCCGGAACCAAACTCGGCGAGCTAGAGGTGCTCTTCCCGCGCGTTGAGGAACAATGAGCGAACCCATTCGCACCAGAAACTCATACGACGGGTTGAATAATCGCCCCGTGCACTACCCGGATTTGCCAGAACCTCTGGAGGTTGGAACCTACGACAACCACACCCACCTAGAGATCGCCGATGGCGATCAGCCGATGTCGGTGTCTGAGCATCTTGATCGCATGCGCCAGGTGAACATGCTGGGGGCGGTGCAGGTTGGTGTCACACTCGAGAGCTCGGTCTGGTCAGCCGATGTCGCAAAGTCAGAGCCGATGCTGCTGGCCGCGGTTGCGTTGCACCCAAACGAAGCTCCGCTCTATCAAACTCGTCAGGAGCTAGACGATGCGATTGCCGGCATCGCCACCCTGGCCAGCCAGCCCAGGGTGAGGGCGATCGGTGAAACCGGTTTGGATTTCTTTAGAACCCAAGGCGATGCCGAGCTAGCCGCTCAGGCTTACTCCTTCGAACAGCACATCGCGATTGCTAAGGAAAATGACATCGCCCTGATGATTCACGACCGTGAGGCTCACGCCGAAGTGGTTGAGACACTCAAGCGCGTTGGTGCTCCAAAGCGCACCGTTTTTCACTGCTACTCAGGGGATGTCGAGCTAGCGCAGATCTGTCAGGAAAACGGCTGGTATTTGTCCTTTGCCGGGAACGTCACCTTCAAAAAGAATCAGCACCTGCGGGACTCGTTGCTTTCGGTATCGCCAGAGCTATTGCTGATTGAGACCGATGCTCCGTTTTTGACACCCGAACCGATGCGTGGTCGACCTAATGCGCCATACCTGGTGCCACACACGCTGAGATATATTGCTGCGCTATTGGGTTGGGATGCCAATAAAACCGCACAGCAAATCAACGTCAACACCGAGCGCGTCTATGGACTGTGGTCTGAAGGTTTGAGCTGATGCTCGGAGCTGCAGAAATTCGCCAATTGGCCGAGAAACTGGATATCCGACCAACCAAAAAGCTCGGCCAAAACTTTGTGATCGACCCAAATACCATTCGCCGCATCGTTGCAGCAGCTGAGCTTTCCGAGGATGATCTGGTGGTGGAGATTGGCCCGGGGCTTGGGTCGCTAACGCTCGGTATTTTAGAAATAGTCCCGAGGGCAATTGCGGTTGAGATTGATCAGCGGCTAGCCGCAGAGTTGCCGAGTACAATCGCTAAACACGCTCCGAATAAGACCTTGGACTTGGTGGTAGCAGACGCGTTGAAGGTGACTGATCTTCCAGGCGAACCAACCGCGTTGGTTGCCAATTTGCCTTACAACATCTCGGTGCCGGTGTTGCTGCATTTTATGAACCAGTTTCCAAGCATCAAAAAAGGTTTGGTGATGGTGCAGGCTGAGGTGGCTCACCGCTTGGCAGCTGCCCCAAACAGCAAAGAGTTTGGAGTGCCATCGCTGAAGATGGCCTGGTATGGCCCTGCCCGACTTGCCGGCAATATCGGACGAAATATCTTTTGGCCGGTGCCCGGCGTAGACAGCGCACTGGTCTTTTTTGAGCGGACTCTGGAGCGCGACCCAAAGCTTCAGCAGCCAACCTTCACCGCAATTGATCAAGCCTTTTTGCAGCGTCGCAAGACGCTGCGCCAGGCACTTGCCGGCTGGGCCGGTTCAGCTGCAAACGCAGAGCAGATTTTGCTGCGCGCAGGTGTTGACCCGCAGGCCAGGGGCGAGCAACTCAACATCGAGCAGTTCATTTCGATTGCGAGTGCGAAGTGATTTGGGCGGCCGCCCAGGGCAAGGTCAACCTGCACTTTCAGGTTGGTGAGCTGCAGCTAGATGGCTATCACCCGGTGGTGAGCCTCTATCAAGCCCTGGACCTTGAAGAGCGAGTTGGGGTGGAAGAGGGTGCTGCTTGGAGCGTCGAGGTTGTCTCTGAACTTCCTAACCTTGGCGAAATTCCACTTGACGAGTCCAACCTGGTGGTCAAAGCTGCCAAAGCGTTGGCCGCAAGCGTCGGGATAAACAATCCGCAGCCGATGCACTTCGAGATTCACAAGCGAGTTCCCGTTGCCGGGGGCATGGCGGGCGGATCGGCCGATGCCGCAGCAGCTCTGGTTGCGCTCAATGAAGCCTGGTGCCTTGGGCTTGATCAATCAGCCCTGATGAAGGTCGGTGCAAGCATCGGTGCCGACGTGCCATTTGCGATCCTGGGAGGCACCGCCCTGGGTTCCGACACCGGTATTGCGTTGGCCAGGCATGATCAGGTAATTTCCCAGCCGATTGTGCTTTTGATAAACCACAAGCCGCTTTCAACTAGGGCAGTGTTTGCCGAATTCGATCGATTAAACCTGGCGGAGACGCTTCGGGTGCCTGATTTCCTGACCGGCAACGATTGGCTGGGTAAGAACTCGCTCACCGAAGCGGCATTTAGCCTGCTGCCGGAACTTCGTGAACTTGCGACGGTGGACTTTGGTTGTGGCACCGGAATGCTCTCGGGTTCTGGACCAACGTTGTGGTACCTAGCCCAGGATCAAGCTGCCGCCGAAATGTGCGCGGAAAACATTCGCACCGCCGGCTATGAGAGCGTGATTGC
>DLPB01000029.1:75039-76828 GCA_002479805.1 Micrococcales bacterium UBA7469 | reverse complement strand
GGCTTCGCGGCCGGTGAACTAAAGCACGGCCCAATCGCGCTTATCGAAGCCGGCCAGCCGGTTATCGTCGTGGTGCCATCGCCAAAGGGCGAAGATTCACTTCACCCCAAGGTCATTTCCAACATCCAGGAGATCAAGGCTCGTGGCGCAAAGGTCATCGCAATCGCCGAGTCCGGCGATGAGCTAGTTGGTCAATTCGCGGATGAGGTATTTAGCATTCCGGCCGCTCATCCGATGATGGCTGCTGTTTTGTCTGTTATCCCACTGCAAACCTTTGCGCTGGAGCTGGCGTCAGCCAAGGGCCTGGATGTTGACCAGCCAAGAAACTTGGCAAAGAGCGTTACGGTCGAATAAGTGATCTACGGGGTCGGCACCGATCTTTGCTCGGTGGTGCGCATGGCGGCAGCTTTGGCGCGGACTCCAAATCTCAAAGAGCGGCTGTTTCACCCAAACGAGCACGGGCTCTCCGATGCCTCCCTAGCTGCAAGGTTCGCCGCCAAAGAAGCGCTTGCCAAGGCAGTTGGGAACCCGGCGCTTTTGAGCTGGGCAGAGATTGAAATCGTAAAAGACCCCTTAGGTAAGCCAAGCATTCAATTGCATGGTGAAACCAAGTCCCAAGTCGCCGACCTCGGAATTACCGCAATTCAGCTCTCACTAAGTCACGAGCAAGAACTTGCATCTGCCTTCGTTGTGCTGGAGGCTAACTAGATGCGCGAAATACAAGTCGACCTGAGCAAGATCCAGGCCAACTACCGACAGCTCAAGGCTTTGGTGGCACCCAGTGAGGTAATGGCGGTTGTGAAGGCCAATGCTTACGGTCACGGCATGCACGAGGTGGCGCAGGCGCTAGAAGATATTTCGGTCGATGCTCTGGGGGTGGCCGATCTCGAAGAGGCAATTGCGCTGCGCGCAGCCGGCATCAAGTCTCGGATTATGTGCTGGATTCTTTCCACCGAGGACGACTTCGAAATGGCCGCCGAGCAGCAGATTGAGCTCGGCATCTCTAACTTGGCTGTATTGGAATCTGCACTTGCCGCCGGGGTGAAGCAGATTCACATCAAGGTCGACACCGGTTTAGGGCGGGCAGGTTTTCCGAGATCCGATTGGGAGCAGGTCTTCACCAAGCTCTCCGGTATGAGCATTGGGCTGTTTTCTCACTTGGCTAACACCTCAGAGGAAGACGACCGCAAACAGGAGCAGGAGTTTCTGGCGGCAGTCGAGTTAGCCGAAAAGTCCGGGGTAAAAATCTCACAGCGCCACCTTGCCGCCACCGCAGGAGCTCTTAGTTACCCAAGCATGCGCTACGACATGGTGCGTGTCGGCATTGGTCTCTATGGCCTAAACCCCTGGGATGATCGGGAATTTGGCGAGTACGGCTTGCAGCCGGCAATGCGAGCGGTTGCCAGGGTGGTCAACATAAAGCGAGTCCCGGCGGGTCAGGGCGTCTCCTACGGTTACCGCTATCGCACCGATAAAGAGACCACTTTGGCCCTGGTGCCGTTTGGCTATTCCGAGGGCATGCCGAGGATTGCGGTCGGCGCCAAGGTTTTGATTGCGGGTAGACAATTTGAAATTTCGGGCCGAGTTGCCATGGATCAGTTCGTGGTCGATGTCGGCGATCATCAGATCGCTCTCGGCAGTGAGGTGGTTATCTTTGGCGATCCGGCTATTGGCGAACCTTCGGCAGATCAATTGGGCGCTTCGGCTGGCACCATCAACTATGAGATTGTCACCAGGATTGGTGGACGGGCAAAAAGGGTTTACCTCTAGGTATGGAATTTCGAATTCA
>DLPB01000029.1:70606-74880 GCA_002479805.1 Micrococcales bacterium UBA7469 | reverse complement strand
TTGAATTCGGCTGTTGAGCTTGACGATTTGGACATTGATTTTGCAAATTCGATAGTGGTGGTCGAGTGGGCTAGGGATTACATCGATGGCATCGCCCAGCACTGGTTGCAGATTGATATCAATCGTGAATCTCACGATGAGTCCCGGCTGGTCACCATCCTGGGTCACGGCGCTCGCTGGCAGGGGGTGGAAATTGCTTTTAGCAATTGATACCTCTGCGGGAACCTCAACTGCTTTATTTGATGGCGAAACCCTGCTGGCAACGATTGAGTTCGACGACCCCTTCGGTCACGCCGAGAACATTGGAAACGCGATTGCAGAGGTTTTGCATCTTGCCAATCAGGCGGCGGAGGCTGTGACGGCGGTGGCGATTGGTCGCGGCCCAGCCCCATACACCGGGCTTCGGGTTGGAATGGCGGCCGGAACCTCATTTGCCACCGCACTTGGATTGCCGATGTATTCGGTGATGAACTTGGATGCCGTCGCACTTTCGCTTGGAGACGCGAAGATTGTGGTTTCTTCAGACGCCAAGCGTCGTGAGTTATTTGTTGCAGCCTATGAATTAGGCGAGCGGGTCTTTGGGCCGGCAGTGCTAAAGCCCGAGGAGCTTGAGCAGTTTGCAGATTTTGAGAGCGTCGATGGCAAGTGCAATGCCGAGCTGATTGGGCGGTATGCGATTTGGGCGCTGGAGCGAGGCATCGATCTAAGTGATTCATCTGCTCTGTATTTGAGATCGCCAGATGTCGCGCCATCGGCTGGGAAGCGGGTGAGCACCTAGTGGAATTTTTAGAACTTTCCAAGGAGCATCTGACCTCGGTAATGGATTTGGAACACAAGCTATTTCCTGAGGATGCCTGGTCGGCAACCAGCATGGCGAGTGAGTTAGCGGCCACCCACACCTATTACCTGGGTATTTTTGCCCCGGAGCTTATTGGTTACGCTGGGCTTGCTACTGCAGCCGGTTCATTTAGCTCGGATATTCAAACCATCGGGATCGCAAGCGATCAGCGCGGAAACGGCCTTGGTCGTCAGCTGATGCAGCGACTTATTGCCAAGGCCAAGGAGCTTGGTTCCGAGCAGGTAATGCTTGAGGTGCGGGCTGACAATGCCGTGGCAATTGCGCTTTATAGAGACCTCGGATTTGAGCAGATCGATATTCGAAAGCGTTACTACCAGCCTGCCGGTATCGATGCCCTGATCATGCGATTGCCTATCCGGCAGCCGATTGTGCTGGGTATTGAGTCAACCTGTGATGAGACCGGCGTTGGCATTGTGCAGGGCAATCGACTTTTGGCAAATGCACTTCACAGCTCAATGGACGAGCACTCTAAGTACGGTGGTGTGGTGCCGGAGGTGGCGGCAAGAGCCCACCTCGAGGCGATTCGCCCGACGCTGGAAAAAGCCCTTACCGAAGCAAAACTCACCATGCAGGATATTGATGCGATCGCGGTGGCGAATGGCCCAGGCCTTGCCGGGGCACTCATGGTCGGAATTGGTGCCGCCAAGGGCTTGGCGCTAGCTCACAATAAACCGCTCTACGCGGTGAACCATCTGGTTGGTCACGTTGGCGCAGATGTCTTGGAGCGTGGAGCGGTAGAGCTACCAACCATTGCACTATTGGTATCCGGTGGTCACACCTCATTGCTATTGGTTCGGCACCTGCTAAATGACGTTGAACTTTTGGGGGAGACCATTGACGATGCGGCTGGTGAGGCTTTTGACAAGGTGGCCAGGGTCTTGGGGTTGCCATATCCCGGTGGTCCACAGATCGATAAGTTGGCCGCCGATGGCACTGCCTCGATTCGCTTTCCACGCGGACTTACGCTTCCGAAGGATATGGAAAAACATCGCTATGACTTCTCATTCTCGGGACTAAAGACCGCGGTGGCGCGACATGTCGAAAAGGCTCAGGATGCCGGGGAAGATTTCTCCAAGGCGGATGTTGCCGCCAGCTTCCGGGAAGCCGTGGTCGATGTGCTGCTGACCAAGGCGATTAACGCCTGCAAAGACTTCGGTGTCAATCGCCTGCTGCTCGGTGGCGGTGTGGTTGCAAATGCCCGGCTTCGAGAAGAGGCTCAGAAGCGCTGTAGCGAAAACGGCATCGAGCTTCGAATCCCCAGATTCCAGCTCTGCACCGATAACGGAGCGATGATTGCCGCTCTCGGTTCCCAGCTGGTAATGGCCGGCAGAGCGCCATCGAGCCTTAGTTTTGGATCAGAATCCACCCTCGAGGTAACCCAGGTTCAGACTCTCTAGAATCTCCCAGCTTTCCTCCAGCTAACTATCACGCTGAGCTGCCATTGTTTGGTTGTCCCCAATCAAAGGAAATCATGGCAGAGAAGAAATCAGAAGCTGAAGCCAACACAGAGGCTGTTCAGGAAACCCCAACCGCTTTGCCGGTTGAAAAGAAGAAGTTCGACTGGACCTCGCTAAACACTCTCGCGGTAGTGTCGCTGGCCAGCGCCATCAGCGGTATCGGAGCGCTAATTGCAGTTATCACCGGTCACATTGCCCTGAAGCAAATCAAGGCATCCGGAGAGTCTGGCCGCACCCTGGCGCTAACCGGAACGGTTCTTGGTTACGTTCACCTAGCGGGATGGATTATTTTCGGCATCCTCGGTGTTATTACAAAGGTTCTTATCCTCTCGGGGGCTTTCGGACTCCAGCCGATGGGTCCTGAGTATTTTGAATTCGAACGTGGATTCGGCGGAATGCACTTCGGTGACCGCTAATCGCTTCGCTAGAAGAGCCATCTAGCGAATCGGTTGAACGATAAGAGCGCGTCGGGCGTCGTCTACCCTGGTGAGAATCAGGGTGGCGGCGCCCTCTCCCTTTAACTTCAGCTTTGGCCTTAGTTCTTCGGGCGTGATGTCCACCCCGCGCTTTTTAATTTCCAGTTTCCCAATACAGCGGGCCCAGAGCGCCTTTCTGATTTGCATCTCATCCAATGGCAATACCTCGAGCACCTCATAGGCCCTGAGCCACGGGGAGATGACAAGCTGCTCACTCGACAGATAGGCGATTCCATCGCTAATGCCAGTGAAGCCTTGCTGATTTGCAAAATCACCAACCAATTGGGATCTGATCAGTGCGGAGTCGGGTTCATAAACAAATCGCTTGAGGGTATCGATGCGGAACCGCTCGATACCATCACCATCGAATTGATAGCGCTGGCCATCTTTCAGCATCAAAGCGCTGCGACCAACTCGCTGACTTAGCCCCTCAAACCACAAAGTCAGTTCCACCAGGTCACCCTGGTGTGAGACCCACCAGGCCTCAACGTGCTGTGGAATCAGATCTAGCGGGAAGGCCGGTCCAAGCTTGATGCCCTTGGGTTTGGGGATTTGATAGCACCAATCTAGATTTGGGCTGAAATCCGCCGGAGCCAAAGTGATGTGCTTTGCGCCCTTGCGACCAAGGTCTCGTCTGGCCGGATCCAGCCAAACCGCATCAAAACCACGAAGGTCTACTTGCTCGGCATCACCAACTTGCACCTGGGCATTTGGAAATGCGGCCAGGTTGAAGGAGGTTAGGGCCGCGGTCTGCGGATCTTGTTCGATTGCTGTGACGTTCAGTCCAAGCGATGCGAAGGCGAGCGAGTCGGCGCCAATGCCGCTACCGAGGTCAACAATCGACCTAAATCCCGCCTGCTTAAACCTCTCGGCGTGCAGAGCTGCCACCTGCAACCTAGTGGCCTGCTCCAGACCAGCCTCAGTGAACAGCATGTTCTTCGCAAACTCACCAAATTTAGCCTTGGCTCTGGTTCTCAGTCTGGCTTGGGTGATTACCTCGGTCACCAAAAGCGCATCGTGGCCCGCTTTTCTCAGCCGGGTAATTATTGCCAGCACATCAGCCTTGGAATCTATTTCGCCGACCTCATCGAGCAACCGAAGCGCTTCGGCGGTCAGCAAATGATTCATGAAGCAAGGCTAGCGGTCTTGCTACTAGCACTCACCTTGACTGAGTGCTAAATAGGCCCTAAAGTTTTATTAGCACTCGAACATCGAGTCTGCTAAATCACAACTTTAAGAAAAGAAGAGGTCAAAGTGTCGGTTTCTATCAAGCCACTCGAAGATCGCATTGTTGTTCGCCCAGTTGAGGCAGAGCAGGTAACCGCATCCGGTCTGGTAATCCCAGACACCGCAAAGGAGAAGCCTCAGGAGGCTGAGGTTATCGCGGTTGGTCCTGGTCGTTTCAGCGACGAGGGTGACCGCATTCCAGTTGACGTAAAGGTCGGCGACCGCGTTATCTTCTCCAAGTACGGCGGCACCGAG
>DLPB01000029.1:0-70515 GCA_002479805.1 Micrococcales bacterium UBA7469 | reverse complement strand
GCAATCATCGAGCGCTAAATCATTTAGAGGACGACCCAGGGAAACCTGGGTCGTTTTCGTTTAACCCCTAGGCTTTGAGGGTGAAGACCCGCTCGAGCCACTCCACCGGATTGCTGTTGGGCGTAAGCGCATATCTAATCTGGGGCTCATTTCCACTGATCATCAATGCCACCAAATTTGCTAACCCTTTTGAGGTAGTGGTGTGGCGGGTGGTGTTTGGTTTTCTGTTTGCAGCCTTGGTACTGACCGTGATTCGCGGCTGGGGAAAGATTGTTGAGCTAATTCGCTCCCCGAAGAAATTGCGCTGGCTAGCTGTTGCCTCGGTATTTATCTTTATTAACTGGGAGACCTATGTGGTTGCAGTTGCCACCGGCAACACCATTGAGTCTTCGCTTGGATACTTCATCAACCCCCTGATCACAATTGTCTTTGCCGTGGTTTTTTTGGGGGAGCGGCTCAGAACCCCGCAGTGGGTTGCACTTTCGATTGGTTTTGTGGCGGTTGCGGTGTTGACCTTCGATTACGGAAGGCCACCTTGGATTGCACTGGTATTGGCGGTTAGCTTCGCGATTTACTCACTGGCTAAAAACAAGGTTGGCGGCAAGATCCAAGCCACCCAATCGTTCGCACTTGAGTCACTCTTGGTGATGCCGATCGCAATCATCCAACTTCTGGTAGTTGCATCGAGTAATCACATCACCTTGTTGGATAGTCCAAGCAATGCGGTGATCCTGGTCGGGTTTGGAATCATGACGGCAGTGCCTTTGATTCTGTTTGGCGCTGCCGCATCCCGAGTTCCGCTTTCGACGATCGGCTTTATTCAATACATGACTCCGGTGCTGCAATTCCTCACCGCATTTTTTATTCTGCGCGAACCAATGCCAGCGGTGCGCTGGGTGGGGTTTGGCTTGGTGTGGCTCTCGCTTGTGGTGCTGAGTTTTGATGCGATTAGAAACAAGCGCAAAGCGATTGCGGTAATCGAACAGGGCTAGCCGAAACCTAATTGTTACGCACTGCTTACATTGCGGAACTTTCAACCAATTTCGAAGAACTCAAACTTAAATCGCTTCTAATCCAGAAGCAAATAGTTATCAAATCTACGCATATCGCAATCTACGCCCCTCAGCCAACGCTCTTTTCGAAGCAAAATAAGGTTGCAAATTGTCATTTTCAGTATGCTTTTGCCTAGCAGTGTGAGCGATTGCCCACACTTGCCCTCTAATTGCTATTCAAGGAGCAAGAATGACTGAAATCGACATCAAGTCACGCTTGGCCCTCAAGACCGTTTCGGCCCTAGGTGTTTTGGCACTTAGCGCAGCGGCTTTGGCGGGTTGTGCGGCGACTTCCACTGAGACTGAGGCCACCGAGTCGGAGACTAGCGCTGCTGCTACCACCACTCCTGGCGGCTGTGAGCTTGGCCCAGAGCAGGAAGGCGACCTAACTCTAAAGCTAGGTACCGCTCTACCGCTAACTGGTAACCTCGCATTCCTCGGCCCACCTGAGGAAGCTGGTGTTGCACTAGCTATCAAGGACATCAACGAGGCCGGCAAGGGCATCACCATCGAGGCCACCCTTGGTGACTCTGGTGACACCGACAACAAGGCATACGACACCGAGATCCCACGTCTGCTAAACGCAGGCGTTGAGGCCGTTGTTGGTGCTGCATCGTCCGGTACTTCGCTGCAGTTCATCGACCGTTTGGTTGCAGAGTGTGTGATTCAGTTCTCACCTGCAAACACCTCGGCTGCACTAACCACCTACGAGGACAAGGGTCTGTACTTCCGTACCGCTCCATCTGACGTCCTTCAGGGTGAGGTGCTAGGTAACCTAATCGCAGAAGACGGACACCAGAAGATCTCCCTGATCGTTCTGAACGACTCCTACGGAACCGGTCTAGCTGAGTTCGTTACCAAGGCCTTCGAGGCTGCTGGTGGCGAGGTTCTAGCTGCTCCTACCTACAACACTGGTGACACCAACTTCACCAGCCAGATTGCAGAGGCGCTAGCTCCTGGACCAGACGCAATCGTGCTAATCACCTTCGACGAGGCTAAGACCATCGTTCCTGAGCTAACCGCTCAGTTCCCTGGCGACAAGCTGTACTTCGTTGACGGTAACCTGACCAACTACTCTGAGGTATTTGAGCCTGGCACCCTTGAGGGTGCTAAGGGTACCTACCCAGGTGTAAACGAGTCCAAGATCGGTGACTTCATCGCTCGCATGGATGAGAACTGGCAGGCACAGGGCAACGAGCCACTAGAGCTAAACGCTTATGGCCCAGAGTCCTACGACGCAGTTGTTCTTCTAGCTCTTGCAGCTCTAGAGGCACGTAGCACCGAGGGTGCCAACATGTCCGTGAAGCTACAGGAAGTTTCCGGTGGCTCCGGCAACGGCCAGAAGTGCACCACCTTCGCCGAGTGTGCTGACATCATCAACGCTGGTGGAACCGCCGACTACGACGGCCCATCGGGCAACGTTACCTTCAACGAGTTGGGTGACCCAACCGACGGTAACATCCTGATTCAGCAGTTCGACGGAAACAACGTTCCAGCTACCATCCGTGGCTAGTAACTAGTTACCAACAAAAACCCCTGGCCTTTGGCCGGGGGTTTTTGCTTTTCCGGTCAGAGTTAGTTATTGACCATTCGTTCACTAATTGTGCTAGGCTGACGTCATGGCAAGACCAAGAGAGTTTGATGAGTCAGCCGTTTTGGCCAAAGCGCGGACGTTGTTCGCCTCCCGCGGCTACAACGGCACGTCAATCGACGATCTAGTAAAGGCAACCGGTCTGCTGCGAGGCAGCCTCTATAAGGCATTTGGTTCAAAGCAAAACCTATTTGAGCGTGTGCTCGCGGACGTGGTGGCAACGTTTGACAATTCCGAAGAACAACTAGATCTACTGACCGTTGCCCTCAAGGACCTCGCCACTCAAGATGCTCGTATCCGACAGCTGTGTCTTGAGATTATCGACAGCGTTGGCGAAGGCATGCCCAACCTGCTCGGAAACAATCTCTTAGCAAAGGTAAAGGAGAACCCAAATGGCTAAGTTATCGATTAGCAGTGACCGAATTGACATCTCACTGAGTGCTTTTGAAGCGCTTCAGGCGCTGCAGACCAGCTTCTCGCTCAAGCTCAGCGATGTCAGAGGGGCCACCGAGGACTCCGAATACATTCGTAGCGGTCTGGGCCTCAGAAGCCCTGGTACAGGATTTCCTGGACTGATTGCGAAGGGAACATTCCGCAAGCATGGCCAGAAGGTGCTGTCACTTTGGTCGCGGGGCCAGGAGATTGTGGTTATTGAGTTGGTGAACTCAAAGTGGGATCGGGTGCTATTCGGCTGCGATAACGCCAAGGAGCTAGCCTCGCTAATCAATCAGGCAAAGGCGCTAGAACTTTAGCTAGCTAGCCATGTTTACGGTGATAAAACCAATCAAGGGCTGCACCAATAGCAACACCCAGCGCCAACGACAAAGCAACTTCGTCGATGGCAACACCAACTGAGACACCAATTCCGGCCCCAACGGCCAGCCAGAGACCTTTAGGGGGCCGCTTAGGCACCCAGGGTTCCGAGGTATAGGCCAATGACCTGCGGGTCATTCAGCAGCTCACGGCCGGTGCCGACAACTGCGTCCTTACCCTGGTCAAGCACATATGCGCGGTCAGAGATCTGCAGGCAGCGGCGAGCATTCTGCTCAACCATGATGCAGGTAACACCGGCCTTGTTGATCTCCGATACGCGCAAGAACGCTTCGTCCTGGCGAACTGGAGAAAGACCAGCAGAAGGCTCATCCAGTAGCAATACCGCTGGGTCCATCATCAATGCACGACCCATGGCAACCATCTGACGCTCACCACCGGAAAGCGAACCAGCGCGCTGCTTCAGGCGCTTGCCGAGCTCGGCGAAGATCGAAACCACAAACTCCAGGCGCTCGTTGTATTTCGCAGGCTCCTGGAAGATACCCATCTGGAGGTTTTCCTCGATGGTGAGCGACGGGAAGACATTGTTGGTCTGTGGGATAAAGCCCACGCCCTTGGAAACCAGTTGGTTTGGCTTGAGTCCCGTGATGTTCTCACCGTTTAGGGTGATAGAGCCCTCACGAACCTTTACAAGTCCGAAGATTGACTTGAGCAGGGTGGACTTACCGGCACCATTGGGTCCGATAATTCCAATCAACTCGCCCTTGTCGGCATAGAGGTTGGTGCCATTCAGGATGTTTACACCTGGCAGGTAGCCGGCTACTAGATCTTTGACTTCTACAACGCGAGTCATTTACTTACCTTCCTCGCTGACGACATTGATACGACCGGTTACCACACCTAGGTCGGTGTCCTGGTGAGCACCTAGGTAGGCGTCAATAACGGCCTGCTCCTTCATGACGGTGTCTGGAGCACCCTCGGCCACGACCTTACCTTCGGCCATAACAACCACCCAGTCGGCGATGTGGCGCACCATGTGCATATCGTGCTCAACAAAGAGCACAGTCATGCCCTCCTTTTTGAGGTTGAGCACGTGCTCCAGGAGCGACTGAGTCAGAGCAGGGTTGACACCGGCCATTGGCTCATCCAACATCACCAGAACAGGATCAGTCATTAGTGCACGCGCCATCTCCAATAGCTTGCGCTGACCGCCGGATAGCGAGGCAGCGAAGTCATCTTTCTTGGCATCGAGCTTGAACTTCTTGAGTAGCTCCATTGCCTTGGTCTCAAGCTCAGAATCCTGCTTGCGCCATAGGAATGGGAACAGCGAGTTCAACAGCTTCTCACCGGTCTGGTTCTTGGCACCGAGCTTCATGTTCTCCAGCACGGTTAGCAGGCTCAGCGCCTTGGTGAGCTGGAAGGTGCGAACCTGACCCATCTTGGCCACCTTGAACGATGGCACACCAGCAAGCTCTTTGCCCTCGAAGGACCAAGCGCCAGTATCTGGGGTGTCAAAACCAGTCAGCAGGTTGAACAAGGTGGTCTTTCCGGCACCGTTAGGGCCGATAAGCGCGGTAATGGCTCCACTTGGGATCTCGAGGTGCTCGACGTCAACCGCAGTCAGACCGCCGAAGCTCTTCTTGACGCGGTCGATGACCAGAATTGGGTTAACCTTCTTGACTCCTGGAGCTGCAACGCCAACGTGCAGACCGGTGGTCTTCTGTGGTTCTTGGTTACTTGACAAAGGTCATCTCCCTCTTGTCGCCGAAAATACCCTGTGGGCGGTAAATCACGATCAGCATCAGACCGATACCTACCAAGACGTAGCGCAGGGTTGCTGCCTGGATTCCAGAAACTGGCAAGATGCCAGACTCTGCCAACGCTGGCAAAACGTTGGTAAGGAAGGCCTGAAGTACCCAGAAGATAATCGAACCGAGCACTGGACCAAAGATGGTGGCGGCGCCACCAAGCAAAAGTGCGGTCCACAGGAAGAAGGTCAACGAGGTGACGTAGACACCGGGGGAGACGTTGGTGCTGGTTGCCAACACAATGCCACCTAGGGCTCCAAATGCACCACCGATAATCAGTGCCTGCATCTTGTAGGCAAATACGTTCTTACCAAGGGCGCGAACGGCATCCTCGTCCTCACGAATACCCTTTACGACGCGACCCCAAGGAGAACGCATCAGCGCCCATAGCAAGAAGGTTGCCACCGCAAGCACAATCAAACCAAAGACCAGCATCCACAAGGTCTGCTCGTTGTAGGTCCATGGACCCCAACCGTAGTTTCCAACTGGGAATGGGTTCGCATCAGCAAAACCGCCGGAGGTGTTGTAACCAAATAGGCCGTCGGCACTACCGGTGACCGGCTCAAATGCGGTGGTTAGGAATAGCAAGCGCAGAATCTCAGCAGCTGCAATGGTCACAATCGCTAGGTAATCACCGCGCAGGCGCAGTGTTGGAATACCCATGATCAGGGCGAAGACCACCGATGCGGCAACACCCATCAGCATGCCTGCCCACCATGGCAGTCCAAATGTCAGCACGCTAATCGCATATCCGTAGGCACCGACGGCCATGAAGCCCGCGATACCGAAGTTCAACAATCCGGCGAAACCGAAGTGCATAGCCAGACCTAGGGCTGCTAGTGCAAACGCCAGAATGGTTGGAGTGAGCAGTCCCGCGAGGGTGTTATTGAGAATTGATCCCCAGTCCATGGTCGACCTCCTAACCTATCCTCTGTTTTTTACCGAGCAGACCCTGTGGTCTGAAGAGCAAGATTCCAATAAGAACTACCAGTGCACCGACGTACTTTAGGTCGGCGGGGATGATCAGCGAGCTGGTCTCAACCAAGACACCAACCACGATCGAACCAATCAGCGCACCAAATGCGGTGCCCAATCCACCCAAGGTCACGGCAGCGAAGATCAATAGCAAGATCTGAGCACCCATGTCCCACTTGATGCCCGGGCGGAAGTAAGCCCAGAGCACACCGGCAAGACCTGCCAGTGCTCCAGAAATAATCCAAACGGTGCGAATTACCTTGTCAACATCGATTCCAGATGCTGCTGCTAGGTCTGGGTTGTCAGAGATGGCGCGGGTAGCCTTACCGGTCTTGGTCTTTAGTAGCCACCAGGCAAATCCGCTGATCACCACGATTGAGATTGCCATGGAAACCAGGTCGGTCATCGAAAGTGCGACTGAGCCGAACAGTGGAACCAAGGTCGAATCAGCACCAGGTAGCTGCTCGGTGCCTCCACCGATGAAGTACTGGAATAGGTAGCGAACAGTCAGCGACAAGCCAATCGAAACAATCATCAGCTGAACCAGCGCAAGGCCGCGCTTTCTCAAAGGCTTCCAGAGTCCGGCATCAAGTGCCCAGCCGAGACCACCGGATAGCAAAACCGCAACTGGAATCGCTGCCCACATTGGGAGCTGAAGCACGGTTCCCAGCACCAAGGCTGCGATCGCACCGAAGGTAACCATCTCAGAGTGGGCAAAGTTTGAAAGACCGGTGGTGCCGAACACCAACGACAGACCAACCGCCGCTAGGCCAAGCATGAGGCCGAAGTTCAAGCCGTAGATCAAGCGGGCTACAACCTGGTCAAACATTGAGACGGTGACGCGAGTGCCCTCACCGATAAAGAAGTTTGCGACCAGTGGGCTGGTCTTACCAAGCACAACGTCCTTGGTGGCGCCGCCCTCACCGGTAACCGCGATGCCCTCTGGCAAAGTTTCCTGGTCCAGGGTCACCTTGTAGGTGTCGCCCTCGGTGCCTGGAACGCCGATGTACCACTTGCCGTCAGCACCGGTAACGGTCTCGGCGGTGTAGCCGCCTCCGTCAACGATCATGCGAACACCACCGAGTGGCTCGCCGTCTAGCTTGACGTTTCCGGTGATACCGCGCTCTAGGTCCTCGCCGACGCTGTCTGCGCTAGCAGAAGTTGCGCCGAGCCCGAGGCTTAGAACCATGGCTATCAGCAGTAGAAAAAAGGATGAGAACAACCGCTTGGGGTTGCTGGTAGAGAGGAATTGCACCTGTCCTCCAAATCGTATTGAGCTGCTCTGCTCGAAGGCCCCTTCGGAGCCTTTCAAAACACTAGCAAAGTAAACGTAGTGTGAATTGGTTCAAGTTATAAAACTTTGGTTTCAAAAAGATTTCAATGGGCAGAAAATGCACCTTATTTATAGGGGTGATTGCTTGGCTAGAATTGTGAGACGAATCCACCACAAGCAGAGGATTGCCAATTGGAGCTTCAAGACCCATTTTCCCTGGTCGGCCTAACCTACGACGACGTCCTACTGCTACCGGGGCAATCTGATGTGCTGCCATCTGGCGTGAGCACTCAGACTCAGGTCTCTAGAAACATCTCGATTCACGTACCGCTTATCTCTTCTGCAATGGACACCGTTACCGAGGCTCGCATGGCTATCGCCATGGCAAGGCAGGGTGGCTTGGGAATCCTGCACCGCAACCTTTCAATCGATGACCAGGTCAACCAGGTTGACTTGGTGAAGCGAAGCGAAGCCGGGATGGTCTCCCACCCGGTGACCACCACCCCTTACGCCACCATTCAAGAGGTGGATGATCTGTGCGGCAAGTACCGAGTCTCAGGGCTGCCGGTAATCGATGAAGAGGGCAAGCTCGTCGGAATCGTAACCAATAGAGACATGAGATTTGTGCTAGAGGTGCAGCGCACCACAACTTTGGTTAAAGATGTAATGACCCCGATGCCGCTGATTGTTGGCAAGGTTGGCATCAACCCGGATGAGGCGATGGCGATGCTGGCTCAGCACCGCATCGAGAAGCTACCGCTGATTGATGACGACGGCAAGTTGCGCGGACTGATTACGGTCAAAGACTTTGACAAGAGCGAGAAGTATCCAAACGCGTCTAAGGATGGTGCCGGTCGGCTTTTGGTAGGTGCGGCAATCGGTGTTGGCCCAGATGCTTGGGAGCGCGCAATGGCGCTGGTTGAAACCGGCGTAGACATGCTGATTGTTGACACCGCTCACGGCCACAACACCGCAGTGCTAGAGATGATTCAAAAGCTTAAGAACGAACCGGTTGCAAAGTTCACCGACATCGTCGGCGGCAATGTCGCTACCCGAGAAGGCGCTCAGGCACTAATCGATGCCGGCGCTGATGGCGTCAAGGTTGGCGTTGGTCCAGGTTCCATCTGCACCACTCGCGTGGTCGCAGGTGTCGGTGTGCCACAGGTCACCGCGGTTTACCTGGCATCACTGGCTGCCAAGCCAGCCGGAGTTCCGGTAATTGCCGACGGCGGTCTGCAGTATTCGGGAGACATTCCAAAGGCTTTGGTTGCCGGTGCAAATTCGGTGATGCTCGGATCACTGCTGGCTGGAACCGATGAGGCTCCGGGAGATATCACTTTTGTTGGCGGTAAGCAGTACAAGACCTACCGCGGCATGGGATCGCTCGGCGCGATGCAGTCCCGTGGTCAGGCTAAGTCTTACTCCAAGGACCGCTACTTCCAGGACGATGTGTTGCGCGAGGACAAGTTGGTGCCGGAAGGTATCGAGGGTCGAGTCCCATATCGCGGCTCAGTTGCTTCGGTGGTTCACCAGTTGGTGGGAGGTCTGCGTGCATCGATGGGTTATGTCGGAGCCGGCACCATTCCGGAGCTAAAAGAGCGCGGCAAGTTTGTTCGAATCACGGCTGCAGGATTGCGCGAATCGCACCCGCACGATGTTCAAATGACCATCGAAGCCCCTAACTACGGAACTCGCTAGGAGGCCCAGATGAACCAGGTAGAAATCGGACGCGGCAAGGACGCGCGCAGAGCATTTGCCTTCGATGACATTGCAGTGGTTCCGACTCGAAGAACTCGTGACCCGGAGGATGTATCAACCGCCTGGGCAATCGATGCCTATAAGTTCGACCTGCCTGTGGTAGCAGCGCCAATGGACTCTGCAATGAGCCCGGCCACCGCAATCGCGATCGGAAAACTCGGCGGTCTAGGTGTGCTGGACCTCGAAGGTCTTTGGACTCGCTATGAAGACCCGACTCAGCAGCTCGAGGAAATTGCAAACGCGAAAGACGAAGATGCCACTGCAGTTTTGCAGCGCATTTACTCACAGCCAATTCAGCCTGAGCTAATCACCGCTCGACTAGCGGAAATTCGTTCCGCGGGTGTAACAGTTGCAGGTGCGCTCTCGCCGCAGCGCACCCAGGAGTTCTCATCGGTAGTGCTCAAAGCCGGCGTTGAAATGTTTGTGATTCGCGGAAACACGGTTTCTGCCGAGCACGTCTCGAAGAATCACGAACCGCTAAACCTCAAAGAGTTCATCTACAAGTTGGATGTTCCAGTGATGGTTGGTGGCGCAGCCAGCTACAAGGCTGCCCTGCACCTGATGCGCACCGGTGCTGCCGGCGTCTTGGTTGGTTTTGGTGGCGGTGCCGCCTCGTCAACTCGAAAGATCTTGGGCATCCACGCACCGATGGCAACCGCCGTTGCTGATGTGGCAGCTGCCCGTCGCGACTACATGGATGAATCCGGCGGTCGTTACGTGCACGTTATCGCCGATGGCGGCCTTGGCACCTCGGGAGATATCGTGAAGGCGATCGCCTGCGGTGCCGATGCTGTGATGCTGGGAACCGTCTTGGCTCGCGCCGCTGAAGCTCCAGGTCACGGTTGGCACTGGGGTCAAGAGGCGGTAAGTGAGAATTTGCCGCGCGGTAACCGAGTTTGGGTTGGTTCGCACGCGCCGCTAGAGAATATTTTGCTAGGACCGGCAGATAACGCCAATGGCACCAGCAACCTCATCGGAGCGCTGCGTCGCTCGATGGCTAGCACTGGATACTCCGATGTGAAGGAATTCCAGCGCGTGGACGTCGTCGTAAACCAATACCAGTAAATGACACAGCCCAGTTTTTGGGAGGTTGCCCGGCGACCGAAGTGGATCGGCGGGTTGGCAACCGCGCTGTTGGTGGCCGCAGTGTTTTCACTTTTGATGCAGTGGCAGCTCTCCCGAACCTTCAATACGGTCGGAGTCAGTGTCGAAGAAGCTGCCCCTCGACCGCTTGAGGAACTCATTAGCCCAAATCAGCCGATCGACAAGCCGGTTTATGACCGACTGGTCACCTTCAGTGCCACACTGGATTCCAGCAACTCCTACATCGTCGGAGGACGGCTGCAGCTAAATGCGGATGGCTCAACTCGAAATGGCTACTGGTTAATCAGCAACTCGCTAGTCGATGACGCCTCGCTGACCTTGGCCATTGGCTTCTCAGAGGATTTAGAGCTCGTTAGAGCGATTCAGAAAAAGCTGACCGACATCGAGATTTCTACGGTTGGTTACCTAGAGCCCAGCGAACCGGTTGAGGCAGCACAGGTTGCTGATTTTGATTCGGTCGCACTTGGGCAACTGGTGAATATCTACTCGTCGACCCCAATTGCCTCATACCCGGCATACGTAATTCTGCAGTCTGGTCTTGAGCACGATCTTGAACCAATCACCATCGGTATCCGGCAGCAGGAGATCGAAATCAATTGGCTAACCGCGTTCTATGCGGTGGAGTGGGCATTCTTTGCGCTGGCCGCCTTTTATCTATGGTGGCGATTGGTAATGGATCAAAGGGCAAGAGAATCGCAAGAGCCAGCAATTGATGACCCTAACCAGGGCGCTTAAAGCGGTATTCTCTAACGATAATCAGGAGGTAAGTCATGTCCACCATCACTACGACCGTAACCATCGAAGATCCAATCGGCTTGCACGCTAGACCTGCGGGCCAGATCGTAAAGCTAGTGAAGGAGTCGGGCCTGACGGTTCGGATGGGCAAGGCTGGCGAGGAGTTGGTTTTGGCCAACTCACCACTTCGCATGATGGCATTGAAGGCCAAGACCGGTGAGCAGTTGGTGGTCGAGGTTGACACCGATGATCAGGGCGTTGCCGATGCTCTGTTTGCTCAGATTCAAGATTTCCTCAAGGGCTAGTGGTGACAGTAGCGACCGGCTCCATCCTGACTGGCCTGGGTGTAGGCCTAAACGCGGTTCGCGGCGAAGTTTTTCGAGTCAAGCCGCAGGCTGCGATCCCGGGGCCTGCGAAGCACGGCGGCGATACAGATGCTGAAAAAGAGACCCTCCGCGGAGCCATCACTCACGTCGCCAGCTACCTAGATGAACTGGCCATCAAGGCTGGCGAAACCAGTGCTGAAATCTTTGAAGCGCTAAAGATGCTGCTCGAAGACGAGGACCTATTTGAAACCGCTGTCACCGAGATCGAATCCGGCTGGAATGCCGCCACCGCTTTTATCGTCGCGGTAGATTCGCTCGAGGAAATTTTTGCCGGTGACGCCGCTTTTGAAGAACGCCTGGTTGACCTGAAAGATTTGGCAAAGCGAGTGGCTGCCCATATCGCAGGCGTGCACATGGGCTTGGATCTGCCAACCTCGGGTGCGTATGTAATTGTTGGCGATGACTTCTCCCCAGCCGACACCGCACAGTTCACCGATGCGGTGGTGGGCGTGGTCACTATAAAAGGTGGTCCCACCTCTCACACCGCAATCATCTGCCGTTCAAAGTCAATCCCAGCTGTAGTTTCCTGCACCCAGGCAGCCGAGTTGGTTGATGGAGTTTCGGTTTTGGTGGACCCGGTCGGTGACCGTGTAGTTGTTGGTGGCGATGATTCGATGGCCACCAAGGCAATCAGTTTTGTGGCAAAGAGCCTCGACCCAATCATTCCGGTGCGCGCCAACATCGGTTCGCTGGAAGATTCGATCCAGGCAGCCACTACCGCGGCAAACGGTGTTGGGCTGTTCCGCACTGAGCTTTTGTATCTATCTGAGTCGACCATGCCATCGGCACAAAAGCAGGCAAAGTCTTATGCCGAGATTCTCAAGGCAGCTCCCGAGGGGCCGATTGTGGTTCGCACCATCGATGCCGGTAGCGATAAGCCGGTGCCATTTTTGGACATGCCGCACGAGGAGAACCCGGCGCTGGGTATTCGTGGCTTCCGTTTGATTCAGGATCACCGTCAGTTCCTAATCGACCAACTGACCTCTTTGGAGGTGGCTCGCAAGGAATCTGGCCGCGAGGTTTGGGTCATGGCACCAATGATTGCAACCGCAGCCGAAGCAATCGAGTTCGCCGAGATGGCAAGAAGCTGCGGTGAATACAAGGTCGGCATCATGGTGGAAACTCCAGCGATTGCCATGGCGCTTCGGGACCTAGGCGGCAAGATCGATTTCATCTCGGTTGGCACCAATGACCTCTCGCAGTATTTATTTGCCGCCGACCGCATGAACGCCGGATTGGGAGCACTGCTAAATCCTTGGCAACCCGCACTGGTGCGGATGCTGCAGGTTATTGCTAGCGAATCTGAGGCCGCCGGAATCTCCTCTGGGGTTTGTGGTGAATCGGCTTCCGACCCAGCCTTTGCGGTTGTTCTTGCCGGCTTGGGCTTTAAGTCGGTTTCGGCATCTCGGAGTCAGGTCGGTGCGGTTCGCTCGGCACTGTCTGCGGTGAGCTTGGAGCAGGCCAAAGAAGTCGCCGCCATCGCAGTTACGGCAACCACTGCCGATGGTTGCAAGGCTGCAGTTCTCGATGCGCTTGCCAAGCTTGCCTAAAGTAAACTTCTTTCATGACAGGCCCTGCCGCTTCCCAAGTTGAGCAAGTAAAAAAGGTTCTAAAGCTTTTTACTGCATCGAGCTACATCACCGGAATCTTCCTGCTGCTACTGATGATTACCTGGGGCATTCGCCGGTTGCCATTTTTGGGTTACGACCTGTGGCTTATGGGACCAAACGGTTTTATCACCTTCGAGCAGTATGGCGTCGAGGGTGAGGGGCTGCCGGATGTCGGTGTAAACCTAACGGTCGCTATCTTGATCGTGCATGGCTGGCTGTATGTGCTTTACCTGTTTGCGGACTTTAGGCTCTGGACCTTGATGCGCTGGTCCTTTTTGAGGTTCTTGATTATTGCCGCCGGCGGCATTGTGCCGCTATTGAGTTTCTTCACCGAGTCTTACTACGCCAAGTTGGCTCGTAAGCAACTGAGCGAAATCGAAGGTCAAAAATGAAGCCGGTTCTAGTTGTAGATTTTGGCGCACAGTACGCGCAGCTGATCGCGAGAAGAGTGCGAGAGGCCAATGTCTACTCCGAGATTGTGCACCACAACATCACTGCCAGTGAGGTGAGCGCTAAGAACCCGGCTGCCATCATTCTCTCCGGTGGACCATCGAGCGTTTACGAGGCCAATTCCCCCCAACTTGACCCAGAGATTCTCAAGCTTGGCATTCCAGTGCTAGGTATCTGCTACGGCTTCCAGGTGCTAGCCCAGGCGCTAGGTGGTCGAGTTGATAAGACCGGCAAGCGCGAATACGGTGCGACTGGGCTCAACCTGAATGAGTCGGGTGTGCTGCTTGGTAATCAGCCAGTTCAGCAAATTTGCTGGATGAGCCACGGTGACCAGGTAATGGTCGCACCGGATGGCTTTGATGTTTTAGCTTCCACTGAAACCACTCCGGTTGCGGCATTTGAATCTAGCGAGCGCAAGATCTTTGGTGTGCAGTGGCACCCCGAGGTCAAGCACTCCGAGCAGGGCCAAAATGTGCTGACCAACTTCCTCTACAACGGCGCCGGTATCGAACCAACCTGGAACTCCGGCAATGTGATTGCCGAGCAGGTCGAAAAGATTCGCGCACAGGTCGGTGACGCCCGAGTAATCTGTGGGCTTTCCGGTGGAGTTGACTCTGCGGTGGCAGCTGCGCTGGTTCACAAGGCAGTCGGCGACCAGCTCACCGCGGTGTTTGTTGATCACGGTTTGCTCCGCAAGGGTGAGCGTGAGCAGGTGGAGCGCGACTATGTTGCCGCCACCGGCATTCGCTTGGTGACCGTTGATGCCGAGGAGAAGTTCCTGTCGGCGCTCGCGGGAGTTTCGGACCCAGAAACCAAGCGCAAGATCATAGGTCGCGAATTCATTCGCACCTTCGAAGAAGCAGAGCGCAAGCTAATCGCCGAGGCTGAAGCCGATGCTCGCCCTATTAAATTCTTGGTTCAGGGCACGCTGTATCCAGATGTTGTTGAGTCCGGTGGCGGTGCAACCGCAGGCATCAAGTCTCACCACAACGTTGGCGGCTTGCCCGATGATTTGCAGTTCGAACTTGTTGAACCACTGCGCGCGCTATTCAAGGACGAGGTTCGCGCTATTGGCGCAGAACTTGGCTTGCCTCACGAAATCGTGCAGCGCCAGCCATTCCCCGGACCTGGGCTAGGCATCCGCATCGTTGGCGAGGTGACCAAGGCTCGTCTTGAGCTATTGCGGGAAGCTGATGCGATTGTTCGTGAGGAGCTCAGTGCGGCCGGCAAAGACCTAGAGATTTGGCAGTGCCCGGTTGTGCTGCTCGCCGATGTTCGCTCGGTTGGTGTTCAGGGCGATGGCCGTAGCTATGGCCACCCAATCGTGCTTCGCCCAGTTTCGTCAGAAGATGCCATGACTGCCGACTGGTCGAGGTTGCCATACGACCTATTGGCAAAGATTTCCAACCGCATCACCAACGAGGTTGCAGACGTCAACCGCGTCGTGCTGGATATCACCTCGAAGCCCCCAGGAACCATCGAATGGGAGTAAGTGTTTTCGGTCACCGCGGTGCCTGCGGTTATTTGCCCGAAAACACCATGCCTTCTTTCGAACTCGCCTTCGAATTAGGCAGTGATGCCATTGAATTTGACGTGTTGCTCACCAAAGATTCGGTGCCGGTGATTCTGCACGATATCGACCTCACCAAAACCACCAACGTCTCCTCACATCCAGAGTTTCGAACCTTCGTTGATCAGTTGTGGCTCGATGACCTCAAGCAACTTCGGGTTGCCGAGCGCTATCCCCAAAAACGAATTGAGTCCGCAAAATTCAGTGGAGTATTCGAGATTCCAACGCTCTCAGAACTCTTGGCAAACCCAGCTTTCGATGGGAAGCATTTGATTTTGGAGCTCAAAGACGGCAAGTATTTGCAAACTAAGGGCCTTGATTTGGTTGCGGCCGTAGCCAGGGATTTAGAGGTTTCTAACTGGCAACACCGCGGCATAAAACTCACAGTTGAGAGTTTTGAATTCTCGATTTTAAGAAATGCCAAGACCGCCTTCGGCGGTGATATCGACTTCGTTTTTCTATCCGCGAGCGAAACCCTGCCGGCCGGTAGAGCGAAACTCGATGATGATCTGCTGCAGGAAATTGCAAAAGAGTTTGATGGGGTATCGGTTGCTATTGAGATGCTCTGGGAGGACAACTTTGTCGCGAGAGCGAAGGCTTTGGGCCTGAGCGTATTCGCCTACACCGCAAGAATTGAAACTGCTGTGGGAGATGTTGAGAGTTGGTTTGAAAAGCTAGTTCAAAGTGGGGTTGACGGAATCTTTGCCGACCAACCAGACCGGCTAATCGAAACCGTCACTCGGCTGTCCTAAGCTACCTCAGATGCAATTAGACCTCTTCTCCCAAAATGACCCAGCTGACCTATTGGCTGGGTTGAATCCGCAACAGCGCGAGGCTGTGGAATACCGAGGTCGCGCACTATTGATTGTTGCCGGCGCAGGCAGTGGTAAGACGCGAGTGCTGACCCACCGCATCGCACACTTTTTGGCGCAAAAAGAACTTTGGCCATCGCAAATTCTTGCCATTACCTTCACCAATAAAGCGGCTGCCGAAATGCGCGAGCGAGTTGAGCAGCTGATTGGAGCATCCAGTGAAGGCATGTGGATTAAGACCTTCCACTCCGCTTGCCTGCAGATCCTTCGTCGCGAAGCAGATCGTCTCGGCCACGACTCAAATTTCACGGTTTATGACACCGGCGACACCAGGGCACTGCTGAAGCGACTGCTTCGAGAAGCCGGTGCGGAAGACGCTGATATCAAACCGCAGCAGGCAGCAGCGATCATCTCCAATGCCAAAAATGAACTCAAAGATGCCGAGGACTTTGCTCGCAATGCAGATCGTTCAAACCCCAAAGAGCGCATTGTTGCGGAGGTTTTCCAGGCATACGAACGAGAGCTGCTGCGCAATAACGCCTTCGACTTTGACGATCTAATTTCCGAAACCGTGGGACTTTTGCGAGCCCACCCCGAGGTTAGGGCTCGCTATCAAAAGCGCTTCCGCCACCTGTTGGTTGACGAGTATCAAGACACCAACCACGCGCAGTACGCATTGATTCGCGAATTCACCAGACCGCTGCCGGATGAATATGCCAACTTCGATGAGCGCACCGGTGAGGTGCTGCAGCCGGCTCAGCTAACGGTGGTGGGTGACTCGGATCAGTCGATCTATGCCTTCCGCGGTGCTGATATCAGAAACATCACCGAGTTTGAGCGCGATTTCCCGGGTGCGCAGACCATTCTTTTGGAGCAAAACTACCGATCTACGCAGAACATCCTCTCGGGTGCAAACGCGGTGATATCGCAAAACCCATATCGCCCAGCTAAGAACCTCTGGACCGATCAGGGCAGCGGAGAGCTGATTTCGATCTTCACGGCATTTGATGAGCGCAATGAAGCAGCCTATGTAGTCGATCAAATCAAGAGACTGCATGCCGAGGGCACCAACTACCGTGACGTCGCGATTCTGTATCGCACCAACGCGCTGACGCCGTCTTTGGAAGCCGAGCTGAAGAGCCAGCTAATCCCTTATGCCGTTATCGGAGGCTTGAAGTTCTTCGAGCGCAAAGAAATCAAAGATGCACTTGCCTATCTAACCGTCATCTCAAATGCTCGAAACGATGAAGCGGCCCGCAGGGTGCTGAATGTCCCAGCTCGTGGCATTGGCGAGAAGACTGAGCTAAAGCTCGCTCAGTTCGCAAGAGAAAACGAACTATCTTTCAGGCAGGCGATGTCGTATGCCGGGCAGCTGGGCTTAGGTCCCAAGCTCACCGCAACCATCGAGGGTTTTGGGGACTTGCTAAATGAGCTCGATGCGCTATCGGCGACTGAAGGTCCTGCCGAAGTGCTCAAGCTGGTGCTCGAGCGCAGCGGTTACCGCGCATCGCTTGAAGCCTCCCGTGATCCGCAGGATGAGGCCAGGGTCGAAAACCTAGATGCGCTTTTGGGTCAGCTCTTTGACTGGCAGGCAAATAACCCAGAGGGAACCTTGGCCGACTACCTGGCTGAAGTCACCCTTGCTGCGGCAGCGGACGAGATTGAAGATGAGTCCGGCAGCATTTCTTTGATGACCCTGCACACCGCAAAGGGTCTGGAGTATCAGGTGATCTTCTTGATTGGTTTGGAGCAGGGCACCTTGCCTCACGTGCGAGCCTTTGATGAACCGGGAGGTCTGCAGGAAGAGCGTCGCCTGATGTATGTCGGAATGACCCGTGCCAAGCAAAAGTTACACATCTCGCATGCGCTGCAGCGCACCCTGTTTGGTAACACGGCATCCTTTATCCCCTCGAGTTTCCTCAGCGATATCCCAAGCGAGCTTTGCGAGCAGGTTGGTGCAGAGCGTCGCGAGCTAAGGGCCGCCAGCAGCTCACCGGCGAGATCAAGTTGGCAAGGTGCGGTAAATACTCCGGCTGCGATCCGAGACAACAAGGACTTAGAACTGGCGGTTGGAGATTCGGTTCAGCACGACTCCTTTGGTAAGGGCCGAGTAATTGCGGTCGCAGGCAATCCACCGAAGCAAACCGCAGAGGTTCGCTTCGACTCCGGTGTGACCAAGCGACTGCTTGTGAAGATGGCACCAATTAGCAAGCTCTAGCGCTATTTGCGCGGCCTAATTCACTAGACTTACCTAGTTGTCCGCCTGACTCTAGAAACGGAAATAACCGTGGATTTATTTGAATATCAAGCGCGCGATCTATTCGAGAAATACGGTGTTCCGGTTCTCGCAGGTCGCATCGCAGACACCCCAGAAGAAGCCGAAGCTGCAGCTCAAGCAATCGGTGGAACCGTAGTTGTAAAGGCCCAGGTAAAAACTGGTGGTCGAGGCAAGGCCGGCGGTGTCAAGGTTGCTCACTCCCCAGCTGAGGCCAAAGAGAAGGCTGAGGCAATCCTTGGTCTAGACATCAAGGGCCACGTCGTAAAGCGCGTGATGATTGCCCAGGGTGCTTCGATCGACAAAGAGTTCTACTTCTCAGTTTTGCTAGACCGCTCCAACCGCACCTTCCTCTCGCTCTGCAGCGTTGAGGGTGGTATGGAGATTGAGCAGCTAGCCGTTGAGCGTCCAGAGGCGCTGGCCAAGATTCCAGTCTCCGCTGTGCACGGCATTGACAAGGCAAAGGCAGTTGAAATTGCGACCGCAGCCAAGTTCCCAGCCGAGCTCATCGATGCCGTCTCAGACGTTTTCGTCAAGCTGTATGACGTCTTTAAGAAAGAAGACGCCACCTTGGTAGAGGTCAACCCGTTAGTGCTAACCACCGGTGGTGAGATTCTTGCCCTAGATGGCAAGGTTTCCTTCGACGACAACGCCGAGTTCCGTCACGAGCGTGAAGAGATGGAGCGCGACCAGCTGGACCCACTAGAGGCCAAGGCCAAGGAGATGGACCTCAACTACGTCAAGCTTGACGGTGAGGTTGGCATCATCGGTAACGGTGCAGGTCTTGTGATGAGCACCCTGGACGTTGTTGCCTATGCCGGCGAGCGTCACGGCAACGTCAAGCCAGCTAACTTCCTAGACATCGGTGGTGGAGCCTCTGCTGAGGTTATGGCCGCAGGTCTAGACGTGATCTTGAACGACCCACAGGTTCGCAGCGTATTCGTGAACGTCTTCGGTGGTATCACCGCTTGTGACGCTGTCGCAAACGGAATTGTTGGAGCGCTAAACACCCTGGGTGACCGCGCTAGCAAGCCACTGGTGGTTCGACTAGATGGCAACAACGTTGAAGAGGGTCGTCGCATTCTCTCCGAGTTCAACCACCCGCTGGTCTCGCTAGCGGACACCATGGATGGCGGAGCCGACAAGGCCGCTCAGTTGGCTAACAAGTAAGGCTTTAGAAATGGCAATTTACCTAGACAAAAACTCAAAAATCATCGTCCAGGGCATGACCGGTGCCGAGGGTATGAAGCACACCACCCGCATGCTGGCAGGTGGATCGAACATCGTCGGTGGCGTGAACCCACGCAAGGCCGGCGAGAGCGTTGACGTTGCTGGCAAGTCACTTCCAGTATTCGGAACCGTGAAGGAAGCCATGGCTGCCACCGGCGCGAACGTTTCGGTTATCTTCGTTCCTCCCGCCTTTGCCAAGGCAGCCATCATCGAGGCAATTGACGCTGAAATTGAGCTTGCAGTTGCAATCACCGAGGGTATTCCAGTGCACGACAGCGCTGAGGCTTGGGCATACAACGTTGAGAAGGGCAAGAAGACCCGTCTAATCGGCCCTAACTGCCCAGGTATCATCTCGCCAGAGCAGTCCAACGCGGGTATTACTCCTTGGAACATCTCGGGCAGGGGCCCAATCGGCTTGGTTTCAAAGTCTGGAACCCTGACCTACCAGATGATGTTCGAGCTGCGTGACATCGGCTTTTCAACCGCTATCGGTATCGGTGGAGACCCAGTTATTGGAACCACTCACATCGATGCGCTGGAAGCTTTCCAGAATGACCCTGAGACCAAGGCCATCGTGCTGATTGGTGAGATCGGTGGCGACTCTGAGGAGAAGGCAGCCGACTACATCTCCAAGCACGTTACCAAGCCAGTGGTTGCATACGTTGCAGGCTTCACCGCTCCTGAGGGCAAGACCATGGGTCACGCTGGCGCAATAGTTTCCGGTTCCGCCGGAACCGCACAGGCCAAGAAGGAAGCATTCGAAGCAGTAGGCGTGAAGGTTGGTAAGACTCCTTCCGAGACCGCGGCTCTTATGCGCGAAATCATCGCCAAGCTCTAAAGGTGAATCGGGGGCTTAGCTTCGCAATCTCAGCGCTGCAGGCGCTGATTATTGCGGCCATCACCATTGGCTTAGTGATAGCCCCGCTTACTCTTGCCTGGTTTTTAGAGGGCGATGGTTCCGTTGATTGGATGGTCGCATTCCGGGTCGCTGGTTACGCATTCCTGCTCGCCTGCGGCGTTCCACTGCAATTTCAAGCCGGTGAAATTATTGGTCTTGAGGTTCCTGCGTTCACCATGTCAACCCTGCCGCTTGGCCTGACCGCACTGATGGCGGTGTTGATCATTCGCATCGGTCACCGACTTTCGGCTGCAGGCTCAATCTGGCCGGCTTGGGTCGGTGGTTCGGTTGCCTTTGGCGGAATTGGGCTCGCAGTCTCAATGCTCAGTGCCAACGAAGCTGTCGTGGTGGCAGAGTGGGCACCGCTAATTGCCCCAGCTTTTTTCTTCGGTGGCGTGATGTTTTTGGCTTCGGTGCTAGGCCCAAGGTATGAACTGTTCGAGGGTGCCAACCCTCCGGAGGCAAAAGAGCGCATTTGGGTTCGAAACCAAGGTAAGGCACTCTTTGCCAAGCTGCACTGGGCACTGGCATCGGTGCTATCGCCCGCCTCACGCGTCGGACTAGCGGTGGTAGCGGCTTTGTTGCTGGTCTCCAGCGCGATGATTGCATTGGCGCTTGGTTTTGGCTGGATTCAGGTGGTTGGCCTTTACGAGGCAATGCGAGTCAGTGTGCTAGGTGGCGTGATGCTGACCATCGCGCAGCTGGCCATTTTGCCGAACCTGATTATCTACGGCATGAGCTGGATTGCCGGACCTGGTTTTTCGATCGGCATCGGCTCTTCGGTTTCGGCCCTGGGCACCCAGCTCGGTCCGATGCCAGCACTACCGGTATTCGTTGCGATCCCAACCGGTGGTTTTGATCGCGCAATTTTGTTTGCGCTAATCCCGATTGCGGTGGCATTTGTTGGCACCCTGCTGGCTCGGCGCTACACCGATCAGATGCGCTGGGAATATGCCACCCGGTTTTCGGCCGCAGCCTCATTTGCATTCATGGCTGCCCTGATTGCCGCACTGGCGGCATTTGTGCTCGCGCTTTTGTCTTCGGGTAGTTTTGGCCCGGGCCGATTCAGTGAGGTTGGAATCAATGCCTTGGCATTCGCGGCAGTGCTATTTCTCGAAGTTTTGATTCCAAGTTTTATCGCCGGGTTGGTAGTCATAAAGCCATACAGCGATCAGCAAGAGCGCGGGAAGTAGGGAAAGTGCTTTCGATTGTGGTTATGATTTCGGGTTCTGGTTCGAACCTAAGGGCCCTGTTGGAGGCCTGCGACAATCCGCTGTTCCCAGCCAAGATTGTTGCGGTTGGCGCTGACCAGGCAGCCGATGGGCTGGCTCATGCCGAGCAATTTGGGGTTCCAACCTTCGTGGTTGAGCCGGGGCTTTTTCCCTCTCGCGATAAGTGGTCTGAGATGCTTTTGCAAAACGTGAAGTATCACAACCCGGACCTGGTGGTTTTGGCAGGTTTTATGAGGGTGCTGCCGGAGAGCTTCGTATCTGAGCTAAGCCCAAACCTCATCAACCTCCACCCATCGCTTCTTCCGGCCTTCCCCGGCGCGCACGCCGTGCGCGATGCGTTGGCAGCCGGGGTGTCCACCACCGGAGCGACTGTGCACATCGTGGATGCCGGTGTTGACACCGGTCCAGTGTTGGCACAGCGTGAGGTCGCGATCGCCGCGGGTATTTCCGAGGCCGATTTACATGAGCAGATCAAGACCATCGAGCGAGCACTGATTGTCGATGTGGTGGCGGAGATTGCCGAGGGCAAACTCATTCTTTCTGAAAGGGCAAACTAATGGCCGCAAACCTTCCAGCTCGCAACTATAAGCAGCGCGACCAGGTAAAAATTCGCAGGGCTCTGATCTCGGTATCTGATAAGACCGGTTTGCTCGAGCTAGCCAAAGGGCTGAGTGAGCAGGGCGTGCGGCTGGTATCTACCGGATCAACCGCCAAGCAAATTGCGGATGCTGGAATTGCAGTTCAAGAAGTGTCTGAGGTGACCGGTTTCCCAGAGTCGCTCGATGGTCGAGTGAAAACCCTGCACCCAAAGATTCACGGTGGCATTCTTGCCGATCTGCGCCTTGATGAGCATGTTCAGGAGCTGGAGAAGCTAGACATCGAGCCATTTGAGCTGGTGGTCGTGAACCTCTATCCATTTGTGCAGACCGTTGCAGCCGGTGCTACCGGCGATGCTGCCGTCGAGCAGATCGATATCGGTGGACCAGCCATGGTTCGAGCAGCAGCTAAAAACCATGCCAACGTCGCAATCGTGGTGAACCCGGCCAATTATTCGAGGGTTCTGGAAGCCAATGCCCAAGGTGGCACCTCGCTTGCGCTACGTAGAGAGTTGGCGCAGGCAGCTTTTAGTCACACCGCAAGCTATGACAGCGCAGTAGCCAGCTGGATGCTTGGGGAGTTGGACCAGGAAACTTCTGCTGAATTTTCTAGCCACGTGAGTCTGAATTTTGAGCTTCAGAACGTGCTTCGCTACGGAGAGAACTCCCACCAGGGCGCAGCGTTGTATTCGGCGGTTGGCGCGGTAAGTGGTGTTGCTCAGGCCAAGCTGCTCGGTGGCAAAGAGATGTCATACAACAACTACGTTGACGTTGATGCAGCGCTTCGTGCCGCCTATGACTTTGATCAGCCCGCGGTTGCAATCATCAAGCACGCCAACCCCTGCGGGATTGCGGTCGCGCTGAATGGCAGCGACGATGCCATCGCCTCGGCGCATCTGCGTGCTCATCAGACCGACCCGGTTTCAGCATTTGGCGGTGTGATTGCCGCCAATTCAGTGGTAACCAAAAAGATGGCCCTGCAGGTTGCGGAGATTTTCACCGAGGTGATTGCCGCTCCAGGTTTCGAACCGGAGGCCCTCGAGGTTTTGAGCAAAAAGAAGAACCTGCGCATTCTCGAACTTAGTGCCGGCTATCAGCGACCAACTCGGGAAATTCGTCAGGTCTCGGGGGGAGCCTTGATTCAAGATTCCGATGGCTTTGAGAATCTCGATGTTTCAAAGTGGCAATTGGTTACCGGGGACCCAGCCAGTCCGGAGCTTATGGCAGATCTCGAGTTTGCTTGGCGGGCATCGCGTGCGGTGAAGTCAAATGCGATTTTGCTGGCCAAAGATTTGGCTGCGGTTGGCATTGGCATGGGTCAGGTAAATCGCTTGGATTCCTGCCGACTTGCGGTTGCCAGGGCAGGCGATCGAGTGATTGACTCGGTGGCGGCATCGGACGCATTCTTCCCATTTGCCGATGGCCTACAGGTGCTAATTGACGCTGGCGTGAAGGCAGTGGTTCAGCCTGGCGGTAGCGTCCGCGATGAAGAGGTAATTGCTGCAGCCAGGGCTGCCGGAATCACGATGTACTTCACCGCGGAGCGCCACTTCTACCACTAGTTGGCGACTACCTCGCGCAGGCGACCGGTGGCGACGTCGAAGACGAAACCACGGATCGAGTCCTTGTGAGGGATGAACGGGCTCTGCTTGATGCGACTGATTGACTGGCGCACATCGGCATCAAGGTCACTAAATGCCTCGGCGGCCCATGCTGGCTTGATTCCAACCTCGGCACGAATGCTCTCCTTGAAACCGTCGTCGGTGAAGGTGAGCATGCCGCAGTCGGTGTGGTGAATCAAGATGATTTCCTTGGTGCCCAAAAGTCGCTGTGAGATGGCAAGTGATCTGATTTCATCCTCGGTGACTACGCCACCGGCATTTCTGATGACGTGAGATTCACCCTCCTGGATTCCCAGCGCTGCGTAGACATTGATTCGAGCGTCCATGCAGGCCAGCACTGCAACGTGTTTTGCAGGTGGCAGCGGCAGTGGACCGCTGAACTGGCTGGCGTAAGCCTCATTGTTTTTTAGGTACTCGTCGGTTACTGACATAGCTCTCCTTGGTTTTGGTTGGTAGCAGAGTAAGCCGAGTTTGCTGGGACTAAGCCTTTGTTGATTTTTGTTACTGCTATCCTGAAGGGCTGCCCTGAAGGCGGCGGAAGAGACAAATGCAAACCGAACTAAGTACGTTCAAAACCCTGTGGCGGCTCGTGCCATTTGCCAAGCGCGCCCTACCCAGAATCTTCCTAGGCATGCTGGCTGCAATCGGTGCCCACATGTTCGCCTTGGCAATCCCGCAGTTTTTGCAGAATCTCGTCAACTCCCTGGTTTCCGGCGGAATTGATGCACTAATTCCAGCCGTGGCTCTGATTTTGGCGATGGGTATCGCAGAGGCGCTCTTTGTCTTGCTCAGGCGCTGGCTGGTGCTCACCCCAGGCACCTATGTTGAAGCCGATATGCGCAATGTGCTCTATGCCAAGCTGCAAGATCTGCCGGTCGCCTTCCACGATCGCTGGCCTTCCGGACAGCTGCTCTCCAGAGCAGTGCGAGACCTCAGCCTTACAAGGCGCTGGCTAAGTTTTGGACTGGTGCTGCTGGTCGCCAATCTGCTGACGCTGATTGTGGGAATGATCATTCTGTTTAGCTTCAATATCTGGTTGGGGTTGATCTTCCTGGTGGCATCGGTGCCGATTGTTGTTATCGGATTCAGGTTTGAGAAGACCTTCGGCGAGGTGGCAAGGCTATCTCAGGACCAATCCGGCGATCTCGCAACTCGAGTGGAGCAGGCGGTTCACGGAGTTCGAGTGCTGAAAGCCTTTGGCCGTGGCGGCTTTGCAGCCGAACAATTTTCTTCGGATGCTAAGCAACTGCTCGGCACCGAAATTCGCAAGGCCAAGGCGGTTGCAAATATCTGGCTGTACCTGATTTTGCTACCGGAACTAGCTCTCGGTCTCTCACTTTTGGCTGGAATGCTGCTGGTGGTGGATGGCCAGATTACGGTGGGCACCCTGGTGGCATTTGTCGCCACCGCAATGGTTTTGCGATGGCCAACCGAATCATTGGGCTTTCTCTTGGGCATGACACTAGAGGCCAAGTCGGCTGTCACTCGCTTTTTCGAAGTGATTGATGAACCAGATTTGATTGCCGACCCGGTAGCGCCTAAGACCATCTCGAACCCCAAGGGAGTCCTTGAGTTCAAGAATGTCAGCTTCCGCTACCCAGACACGCCAGCGGGTCAGCCAGATTTGATTTCAAATCTCAACCTGCGGCTAGAGCCAGGCCAGTCGGTGGCGCTTATAGGTCTAACCGGTTGCGGCAAAACCACCCTAACGGCGTTGGCTACCAGGCTTTACGAGGTGACCGGTGGAGCGGTTGAAATTGACGGCATCGACATCAGGGATCTAACCCGAGGCGATCTTCGCACCCTGATCGCCATGGCTTTCGAAGATGCCACACTGTTCTCATCTTCGGTGCGCGACAACGTGATGCTTGGGAACCCTACCCAGAGTGAGGAAGACCTCAAGCAAGCGCTCGAGATAGCCCAGGCTCAGTTTGTTTATGACCTGCCACAGGGGCTAGACACCAAGATTGGTGAAGAAGGCCTTTCACTCTCCGGAGGCCAGCGCCAGCGCTTGGCGCTTGCTCGTGCGGTGGCTGCCAAGCCGAGAATCCTGGTGTTGGATGACCCGCTATCGGCACTCGATGTTGATACCGAAGCCATGGTTGAGGATGCCCTTCGCCACGTGCTGACCACCACCACAGCCTTGATTGTTGCCCACCGACCCTCCACGGTGATGCTGGCCGACAAGGTCGCACTGATGCACGAAGGCAAGGTTGTTGCCTTCGGCACCCACCAAGAACTAATCAAGACCTCCGACCACTACCGCTACGTGATCAGCTCACTTGATGCGGCTGAAAAGGCTCGGGAGGTGAACCTATGAGCATGCACGGTACCAACGATGAGGAGAAAACTGACCTCACGAAGGAAGAATCTCGCTTTGTCAGAGCTCGCTCGAGGGCGCTTTTAGGCTCATTACTTTTGCCAATTCGTGCCCGAGTCATTGCCGCAATCTTCCTGGTTGTGATTTCAACCGCACTTAGGGTTGCCGGCCCTGCAATCATCGCCTTTGGTATCGACAGCGCACTCCCCAAGGCAATGGTTGGGGACTACACCCCAATTGGACTGACGGTATTTATCTATCTTTCGGCGGCAGCTCTCACCGCGAGCCTGACCTACTTCTTCCTGATGGTCACCGCTCGCGCTTCTCAGGCGATGCTCTTTGATCTTCGCAACCGAGTCTTTGTTCACACTCAAAAACTCTCGGTTGAGTTCCACGAGCGCTACACCGCGGGACGAGTAATTGCCCGGCAAACCTCTGACCTCGAGTCAATCGGCGAGCTGCTTTCTGGTGGCTTGAGCGAATTGGTTGTGGGCGGAATGTTCATGCTCTTCACCGCAGGGGCGCTGTTCCTATTGGATCCACAGAGCTTCTTTATTTTGCTGATTGCGCTTTTGCCGCTGGCGATTCTGACCCGCTGGTTCCAGCTCGGCACTAACAAGGGTTACCGACTGCAGCGAGTCGCATCGTCACGGCTAATTCAGTATTTCGTAGAGACCATGACCGGTATTCGTGCGGTGAAGGCATTCCGCAAGGAGAAGGCAAATGAGCAGCACTTCGGTGGCCTGGTCGAAGAATATCGCGGTCACAACGCACGACTGATTCAACTCTTTGGTATCTACGACCCAGGGCTTATCTTTATCGGCAACGTTACCGTTGCGGCGATTTTGCTCTTCGGCGGCTTCAGGGTGCTCGAGGGCTCCTTGGGTATCGGTGTTCTAACCGCAGCAATCTTGTATTCCAGACGGTTCTTTGACCCGATGGAGGAGATTGCCATGTTCTACAACTCCTACCAGTCGGCAGCCTCAGCCCTGGAAAAAATCTCCGGAGTGCTGCAAGAGGAGCCAACTGTTCCAGAACCTGAAAACCCAGTTGCCCTCAAGGACGTCAAGGGTGAGGTTTCATTCACCGATGTTGAATTTAGCTATGCCACTGGATCTCAGGTGTTGCAGCCATTTAGCCTGACAATCCCTGCCGGACAGACCGTTGCGCTGGTCGGCACCACCGGCGCCGGTAAGTCAACGCTTGCCAAACTGATCTCACGTTTCTATGACCCAACAGCGGGTTCGGTAAAGCTCGATGGCGTTGACCTGAGATACATCTCAAACACCGACCTGCGCCACGAGGTGGTAATGGTCACTCAGGAGGCTTACCTCTTCTCCGGTTCGGTAGCTGAAAACATTCAGCTTGGTCGTCCTGATGCCTCGATGGATGAGGTGATTGCCGCGGCCAAAGCGGTTGGTGCTCACGACTTTATCCTTTCGCTCCCCGATGGTTATCAGACCGATGTGAATAAGCGCGGTGGCAGGGTTTCATCGGGTCAGCGCCAGCTGATTTCATTTGCCCGAGCGTTCTTAGCAAACCCCTCGGTGTTGATTTTGGATGAGGCGACCAGCTCGCTGGATATCCCATCCGAGCGCTTGGTTCAGCAGGGCCTAAAGACTCTGCTGCACAACCGAACCGCAGTAATCATTGCGCACCGACTCTCAACAGTCTCGATTGCTCAGCGCGTGCTGGTGATGGAGCACGGTCGGGTCATTGAAGATGGCAGCCCCGAGCAGCTCGCTACATCAGGTGGCAAGTTTGCAGCCCTCTACAAGGCCTGGCGCGACTCTTTGGTTTAGCGCTTGGTTAGCGCAACTGCCTGGTTCGCAGCGAGGTCCAAAGTGAGTTTGCCAGCACTGATCTCAAGCTCTTTACCGCTGATCTGATCGCGGTATGTGCCATCGGCCAGGTTGGTTGTGATCTCGATGCCGCTTAGGTCTGAGTCAGTTACGTTGACTGCAAAAAAGCCCTTATCGCCGCGCTCAAAACTGAGCACCGCCTCAGTAGTTTGCGGGTTGGTTAGCGCTTTTCCGGAGGTTTCGTCGCGGAATGCAATCATCCCGCTTACCCAGTTCATGCGGTGTTGGCAGAGCCAGGTGCCGGCCTCATGGTTGGTGAGGTAAACCAGGCTGGACTGTGCACATTTGGCATCCAAGGTTCGGCCGCTCTCATCCTTAGGAGCCCAGTCGAAGCTATCAAAGGCGTATGAGCTGTAGAGCATGGGCTGGCCATAGTCGAGGGCCAGCATCAGGGCGGTGGCTGCCTCAAACTGTGCAGGTTGGCTGTAGTTCAGGGTCTGGCCGTTGCGTTCGGTGTCGTGGTTAGAAACCATCACAACCGTTTGACTTGATGGCGTGATCCATGGGGATTCAGTTGAAGTGTCTGGCAAGAATGCCACCTGCTGGCCAAAGATTGATGCCAGCTGGTAGGCGAGGTCAAAACCGAATATGTCTCCAACGCCTAGGTAGTCACTGGGCTCCGCACCCGGGGTGCCGGGAATAACCTCTTGGATGTAGTTAATCTCTGCCGGCAATTTTGATGTGATGGCCTGAAGGTCCGCCACTGCAATGTGTTTTGCGGCATCGATGCGGAAACCGGTGACTCCCAGGTCGACCAGCGATTGCAAATAATCAACAATCTTGGCTTGAACGCTTTCCGCTTCGGTTTTCAAGTCGGCAAGGTTCAACAGCTCACACTGCTGCACCTGAGTGAGGTTTGCCCAGTCGGCAATCTGACCATCCATGGTCTCTTCGCAGGCATGGAAATCACCTCTGCTGTAAAGGTCTGCGTATTCGTACTTGGCGTATTCAGTTCCGGCGGTACCGAGACCTTCGCTACTACCGGTCATGTGGTTAATAACCGCATCCACGTAGATTTCAACACCCTGTTCGCCACAGTCTTTGACCATGGCCTCAAATTCGCCCTGGGTTCCAAGCTGGGATTCAAGTTTGTAGCTCACCGGTTGGTAACCAACCCACCATTCGCCACCCTGAATGTGCTCCTGCGGGGGTGCGACTAAGACCCAGTCAATTCCGACATCGCCGAGGTACTCACACTCCTGGGCGATTGAATTGAAGTTCCACATGAACAGCTGAACTCCAACTCGGTCTTCGAAACGATCGGAGGCTTGATTTGCGGTGCAGCCGGTCAGTGCCAAAACGCTAATAACCACTGCGGTGAGATGCTTGAAAGTAAATCGCATGGCTCCATGCTAACCGCTAGGCTTTACAAGGCTAATTCGCGCATGTGGCGCAGGTTTATCAGGAGAAAAATTGAGCAAAATTAAGGTGATTGGCAAGGTTGTCGAGCTTGACGGCGATGAGATGACCCGCATCATTTGGCAGGACATCAAGGACCACCTAATCCTTCCGTTTCTAGACGTCGATCTTGAGTACTACGACCTATCGGTCGAGAACCGCGACGCCACCGACGACCAGGTGACCATCGACGCAGCACACGCCATCAAGAAGCACGGCGTGGGCGTGAAGTGTGCGACCATCACTCCGGACGAGGCGCGCGTTACCGAGTTCAAGCTAAAGAAGATGTGGAAGAGCCCAAACGGCACCATCCGTAACATTCTGGACGGTGTAGTTTTCCGCGAGCCAATCATCATCTCCAACGTTCCAAGACTGGTTCCAGGCTGGACCAAGCCAATCATCATTGGTCGTCACGCTCACGGTGACCAGTACAAGGCCACCGACTTTAAGGTTCCTGGCAAGGGAACCGTCACAATCACCTGGACCCCAGCTGACGGTGGCGAGCCACAGACCATGACCGTTGCTGACTACCCAGAAAACGGTGGTGTTGCAATGGGTATGTACAACTACATGGACTCGATCCGCGACTTTGCTCGCGCATCTTTCAACTACGGACTATCCCGTAACTACCCGGTTTACCTCTCGACCAAGAACACCATCCTGAAGGCCTATGACGGTGCCTTCAAGGATGCCTTCGAAGAGGTCTTCCAGAACGAGTACGCAGACAAGTTTGCTGCTGCTGGCATCACCTACGAGCACCGCCTAATCGACGACATGGTCGCAGCGGCGCTGAAGTGGGAGGGTGGCTACGTCTGGGCATGTAAGAACTACGACGGTGACGTACAGTCCGACACTGTGGCTCAGGGCTTTGGCTCCCTTGGTCTTATGACCTCGGTACTAACCACCCCAGATGGACAGACCGCTTTGGCTGAGGCCGCACACGGCACCGTGACTCGTCACTATCGCCAATGGCAGAAGGGCGAAAAGACTTCGACCAACCCGATTGCGTCGATCTTCGCCTGGACCAGAGGTCTAATGCACCGCGCCAAGCTAGATGGCACTCCTGAGGTCCACGCTTTCGCCGAGACCCTAGAGGATGTCATCATCAAGACTGTCGAGGCTGGTCACATGACCAAGGACCTGGCTGCCCTAGTTGGCAAGCAGCAGTCCTGGCAGACCACCGAGGAGTTTATGGCTACCTTGGCACAGAACCTAAAGGCCAGACTCGGATAATCGATAAGGCTGTGGAAAACCCCCTGCAAGAAATTGCAGGGGGTTTTACTTTTCTGCCATGGCTCGAATTCTAAGGTTTCTGCTGGCAACAATTTTTATGGCTGTTGGCCTACCCGCTCAGGCAGCAGCTCCGGTGGTGCTTGGGTACATGGCCGAGCAGCCGGCTATAAACAAAACTCGGTTCATAATCCTCTTTGATGCGCCAATCGAGAACCTCGATGCTGGAGACTTCGCACTTAGTTCAGGTTGCAGCTTCGCATACCTAGAGATCCTGGACGCCACCGCTCAGGTCGAGTTGGTGGATTGCCCAACCGGCAGGGTGCTGCTGACCCTGAAGGCAAACTCAATGGGCTCGACGACGCTCGGGCCAGACCGCGACGAGAGTTTTGAGATTGAAATTGATGCCACGGCACCGACTGCGACATTTAGCGAAATCCAAATAGCGGGCAACGGCCCATTTAGCTACACCACGCAGTTGCGCTTCAGTGAAGCGGTTGAATTCGATGCAGCTAGGTTGATCTTTAGTTCTACTGGCCAATGTGAGTCGAAAGTTACCGCTGTCCCGGGTGGGCTGGACCTGCAGGCGGACTGCGGTTATGCCGAGCTAAGTTGGACCCTGCCGGCTAGGTCTCTGCGCGATAGCTATGGAAACCTAGGGCCCTACCGAGACCTCAAAGTCTCGCTAGCCAACCTTGCTCCAACACCTACGCCAACTCCAACACCTACGCCCACTCCATCACCTAATCCAACTCCAACACCGGCCCCAAACCCACCCGTGATTCCCATTCCAATACCAACACCAATCGAGGTAGCGCCTGTTATTCCAGTGCCGCAGTCACCATCTCCGATGGAAGTCCTGCCTCCAATTGCAATCGCCCCTTCAATCAGTTCGGAGGTGTTTCCAGCGACTACTTCCGATTCGGTAGAAGTTGCAATCGAGGATGGGTTTGTTTTTGAGCATGTTCCGCTGTTCGCTTTTCCCCAACTACCGATTGGGCTGAGCGAATCGGTGAAACCAGTTGCGCAAACACAGGATTCCAGCACCCTCTCGCAACTCACAACTGAGCAAAATCTGAGCGTGATCGATGATGTTCAACCCAAAGTCGAGGTGACTGCAGTGCCCGCTTCCGGAAAGCCGGTTGAATTTCGGGCAGCAGATAACTCAATCGGGGTGTGGTTGATCGGTGCGGGTTCAATGAGCCTGATTTTGCTTGGGCTCTATCGGAGATTTAGCGGAAGATAATTGTGCGCTGCCCATCCAGCAGCACTCGGTGTTCGGCGAACCATTTGACCGCCTGAGTTAGAGTCTTCGACTCGGCGTCCTGACCAATCTCGACCAGCAGCTGCTTGGAGTCTGCGTGATCCACTCGAGTCACGTTCTGCTCGATGATTGGACCCTCATCCAAATCCTCGGTAACAAAGTGAGCGGTGGCACCGATCAACTTGACGCCGCGAGCGTGAGCCTGGGCGTAAGGGTTTGCACCCTTGAAACCCGGCAGGAAGCTGTGGTGAATATTGATGATGCGACCTGCAAAATCACTGCAGAACTCAGGCGAGAGAATCTGCATGTAACGAGCAAGCACGATTAGCTCGATGCCATGCTCTGCAATCAACTTGCGCAGGTGGCTTTCAAAAGCGGCTTTCTCCTCTGAACTGGTGACTTTGAAGCTGTCAAATTCAATGCCGTAGAACTGAGCGAGGTTCGCAAGATCGGGGTGGTTACCCACAATCTTTGGGATTTCAATAGGCAGGAGCCCTGCGCGCTGACGGTAGAGCATGTCATTGAGGGTATGGGAAGCCTTTGATACCAAGACCAGGGTCTTCATCTTGCGCCCGACGTGATCTAGCACATAGGTCATATCAAACCGTGCAGCGATTTCTTCAAACTGCTTACCGAAAGCCTCCTTGGTGGTCTCGGCCTCGATCTGCAATCGCATGAAGAATCGACCGGTGTCTAGCGAGGTGTACTGCTGGCTCTCGGTGATGTTCCCGCCAATCTCAACAACTGCTCCGGTAATTGCATGCACGATACCTTTTTGGTCGGGGCACACAAACGTCAGGACCCAGTGTTCTCTTGAGCTAGCCATCCCACAATCCTATTGACTCAATAGCCAAAGAATGGCGCTGTAGGGCTGGTAAACTCTGGCCATGTCCACTCAACCAGCCAGCTTTAGTTCACCGCTTTCCGAGGTCGATCCGGAAATTGCTGCCGTCTTGGAGCAAGAACTGGATCGTCAGCGTCACACCCTAGAGATGATTGCCAGCGAGAACTTTGTGTCTCGCGGAATCCTAGAAGCTCAGGGCTCTGTACTAACTAACAAGTACGCCGAGGGCTACCCTGGCAAGCGCTACTATGGCGGTTGCGAGGCGGTTGACGTTGCTGAAGAGTTGGCACGTAATCGTGCCAAGGAACTTTTTGGTGCTGAGCACGCCAACGTCCAGCCACACTCCGGTGCCACCGCTAATGCTGCGGTGATGATGGCTTTGGCAAATCCCGGCGACAAGATTCTGGGTCTATCGCTCGCCCACGGTGGTCACCTCACCCACGGAATGAAGTTGAATTTCTCGGGCAAGATGTACGACGCCCACGCATACGAACTTGACCCAAACAGCTACCTAATCGACATGGACAATGTTCGCGAGCGAGCATTGGAAGTGCGCCCTCAGGTGCTGATCGCAGGCTGGTCGGCATACTCTCGCCACCTGGACTTTGCAGCCTTCCGTTCGATCGCCGATGAGGTTGGAGCGAAGCTTTGGGTCGACATGGCTCACTTTGCAGGTCTAGTTGCAGCGGGCGTTCACCCGAGCCCAGTGCCTTACGCTGATGTGGTTTCTTCAACCGTTCACAAGACCCTCGCGGGTCCGCGCTCGGGCATGATTCTTTGCAAGCAGGAGCTAGCCAAGAAGATTGACTCTGCGGTTTTCCCAGGCCAGCAGGGCGGCCCACTAATGCACGTCATTGCAGCCAAGGCAGTTGCCTACAAGGCAGCGATGCAGCCAGATTTCATCGACCGTCAGAAGCGCACCATCGAAGGTGCTCAGATCATCGCCGAGAGACTCATCCAGCCAGATGTGGTTGAAGCCGGTGTTTCAGTACTAACCGGTGGCACCGATGTGCACCTGGTTTTGGTAGACCTCCGCAACGCACCGATCACCGGTCAGGACGCTGAGGACATTCTGCATGAAGCCGGCATCACGGTGAACAAGAACTCTGTACCGTTTGACCCACGCCCGCCAATGGTGACCTCCGGTATTCGCATCGGAACCCCGGCACTAGCAACTCGTGGCTTTGGTGCGCAGGAGTTCACCGAGGTGGCTGACATCATCGCGAATGCCCTCAAGTCAGGCGCAGACCTTCAAGCTCTTCGCGCTCGAGTTCACAAGCTAACCGACAGCATTCCGCTCTACTCAAACCTAGAGAACTGGTAAGCCTTTGACTGCGATTGTGCTGGATGGCCTGGCAACTGCCAAGGCAATCAAAGCCGAGCTCGCAGTCGAGGTTGCAAAGCTCAAGCAGGCAGGAGTTAATCCCGGTCTAGGCACTCTTTTGGTTGGCGATGACCCGGGTTCGCACTCTTACGTCGGTGGTAAACATCGCGACTGTGCTCAGGTGGGGATTAATTCAATTCGCATCGATCTGCCAGCATCGGCAACCCTGAATGACATCAAGGCCGCTGTGAAGGATCTAAACGACTCCAAAGAGGTAACCGGCTACATTGTGCAGTTGCCGCTTCCGGGAGGAATTGACTCAAATGCGATTTTGGAGTTGATGGATCCGGCCAAAGATGCCGATGGACTGCACCCAATTAACCTGGGTCGCCTGGTCATGAACGTATCCGGTGAGATGACCTCACCGCTGCCCTGCACGCCAAATGGAATCGTTGAGCTGCTAAGGCGCTATCAGGTCCCCACCAAGGGAGCCGAAGTTGCGATTATTGGCAGGGGATTGACGGTCGGCAGACCGCTTGGTCTATTGATGACCCGCAAGGGCATCGACTCAACCGTCACTTTGCTTCACAGCGCTAGTCTTGACATTCCAGCTGCCGTCCGCAGGGCGGATATCGTGGTGGCAGCGTTGGGTCAACCACACTTTGTAAAGCCAGAGTGGGTCAAGCCTGGTGCTGCGGTTTTGGATGTTGGCATTACCCGAACCGAGCAGGGTCTAACCGGTGATGTTGATCCACGGGTGGCTGAAGTCGCAGGCTGGCTTTCGCCAAATCCCGGTGGCGTTGGTCCAATGACCAGGGCAATGCTATTGAAGAACGTTGTGCTGGCTGCTCAGAACTGAGATCTAATCGCCCAGAGGTCTGGGAAAACCGGGTTAAACAATGTGCTTGCGAGATAGCCCGCGCCGGCCGAACCACCAGTTCCCATTTTTCTACCTATGGTTCGCTCAACCATCTTGACGTGGCGGTAGCGCCACTCTTGCAACCCTTCATCAAAATCAACCAGTGACTCTGCGACCATGGATGCCTCCGGGTCAGATCTGTGAAGCTCGATCAGTACCTTCTGCACCGCTTCGCTTGGCACCCAAGCCTTTGTAACATCGCGCTCCAGCACGTCTTTTGGCATTGGCATTCTGGAGGTGAAGTAGTGCAGTGCTGAGTCCCAGAGTGAAGGTCTCAGCATTGCGGCTTCGACCCGAGCCCTGGCTTCAGAGCCCGGCATCAGGTGCTCTGCCATGCCCATGCCACTGCCCTTGTCGGCATTAGCACCGGCCTGATCGCGGCGCCCTAAGACTGCCTCCAGCTCTCTGAATTGGGCGGACTGAAAACCAGATGCGCTTGTGAGTCTGGCCCTAAAGGAGTTGAACTGCAGTGGGGTCATGGTCTCCAAGATGTCGAGCTGTGAGACACAGGTCTTCATGATCGTGCGCACGCGTCCTAGCAGCGCCAGCGAGCGGTGGGTGTCACCTCGGTTGAGCGAGACTTGCGCCGCCGTCAATTCGTGGAGGATCTGCTTGAACCAAAGCTCATAGACCTGGTGGATGGTGATGAATAGTAGCTCATCGTGCTCTGGGCCATCGCTGAGTGGCTGCTGCAGTGTGAGTAGCTCATCAACTTTTAGGTATGAGATGTAGCTAACGTGCTTATCGTGGGTCATGTGACGCGGTTCCCATCTAGCTGAACCTGTTGGTATTCGCCAGAGGCAACCAAGTCACGCAGTCTGGCAAAGCCGTCGTAGACCTCGGTGTAGCTGGTGGTAAGAGGGGATATGGCGAGACGAATTGCGCCTGGCTCGCGGTAGTCCGGAATCACGTTCTTGAGCTTTCGCAGCGCGACTGCAATCTGCTTGGCATCTTTGTGAATCACGATGATATGGCCACCACGTTTTTTGGCATCCCTTGGTGTTCCGAGAGTGAAACCAAGAGGAGCCAGCCAAGCATCAAAGAGCTCGATCATCAGGTCGGTGCCCTTGGCTGCTTTTGCCTCGATATTTTTGATACCGGCCTCTTCAATCATCGAGAAGGCCACTTCAACACCGCGAATTCCGATGATGCTAGGGCTGGCAATCTGGAAACCGCGAATGCCCTTAGCTTTCTCGTAGAACGGACCCATTGCAAACTGCTGCTCATTTGAGAACCAACCCTGAATTGGAATCTGGAGCTGCTCCTGCAGTTCTTTGCGAATGAACATCCAGGCCGGTGAACCAGGGCCTGAGTTTCCGTATTTATAAGTGCAGCCAACCGCGAGATCGACGCCGTTGGCATCGAACTGCAGGTCAATGGCACCGGCCGCGTGTGAACAATCCCAGATCACAAGTGCCCCGTATTTGCGCGCGATTGCTGTGATGCCCTTGATGTCAGGTCTTCCACCGGAGCGATACTGAATCGCCTGCAGGGTTACAAAAGCGACATCTTCGCTCAGGTGCTTCTCGAGCTCCTGTGGGCTAATCAGTTCGCAGTCGCTTACCACTTCAACCGAACCCGGTCCACCCATACCGTCGTTGTTTAGCGTGATGAGATTGAGGCCAAGTTGCTGGGCAATGCCGGCGAGGATGTAGCGGTCGGTGGGGAAGTTGGCGGAGTCGATGATTACAGTATTGCGACCAGGTCTTGCCTTCAGGGCAGCCATGCAAAGTTGGTAGAAGTTCACGCTTGTGGTGTCACAAACCAGGGTCTGACCTTCGGTTGTGCCGAGCACACTTCTGGCCAGAAGGTTACCCGCGGGCTGAGCTTGGTCAATCCAGTGGCTCCAGCCGTCCACCAACTCAGTGCCCCACTCATTGACCAAGAAGTGGTTGATGGCCTCAACGGTCTGCTTCGGAAGACGGCCCAGGGAGTTGCCATCTAGGTAGCAGAGGTCTGGGTCGGTTATGACGAATTGGTCTTTGTAGTGCGCCAGCGGGTCGGCAAGATCGAGCTCTTGAGCAAAGCTTCGTTGCGTTGCCGAGGGCTGGCCATTGGCAGCGCTCATGCCCCCACTCTACAACTAGACCAGCAGCTGGTGCTTGGCTAGCTCGGCATAAAGTGGTGTGGTTTTTACAAGTTCAGAGTGGGTTCCCGCACCGATGACCCGGCCTCGCTCTAGCACGATGATCTGATCGCTGTCCACCACAGTGGAGAGTCGGTGCGCAATCACAATTAGGGTGCGATTCTTGGCAACCGCATCAATCGCCTCGCGCATGCGCTGCTCGTTCGGGCCATCAAGTGCACTGGTTGATTCATCGAGCAAAAGGATTGGGGGAGCCGCCAGCAGCGCTCTGGCGATTGCCAGTCTTTGACGTTCGCCACCGGAGAGCATGATGCCGTTCTCGCCAACTTCGGCATCTAGGCCCTTGACATCTCGATTCAGCACTTCGGTTAGATTCACCATGCCCAATACTTCGCGAAGATCATCATCAGAGGCCTCGGCACGACCAAGCAGTAGGTTCTCTCTAATCGACCCGGCAAGCACTGGCGCGTCTTGCTCTACATATCCAATCTGAGAGCGCAGGGTGTCCAGCGACAGCTGTTTCACGTTGGTGCCATCGAGCGAGATCTCGCCAGCAGTCGGTTCATAGAAGCGTTCCAGCAGCGAGAAGATGGTGGACTTGCCGGCACCGGATGGACCAACCAGTGCAACCCTGCTACCGCGAGGAATTTCGAATGAAACATCTTCCAGAATCGGCTTTGGTTCTTCATCCTCGCCGGGTTCGTAGTGGAAAGAAATCTTTGAGAACTCCACCGCGTTGTCGCCTTGGCGCTTGAGCGCACCTTCGCCTTGGACTTCTTCGTCGATCACCATAATCTCCTGGATTCGCGCCAGTGCGCCAAGGGCACTCATCACCGAGGAGTAGGCACCAAATGCCGAGATAAGCGGGCCGACCATGAAGAACAGCAAAATCACAAAAGTTACCAAGCTAGAAATTGATGTTGCTCCGGTGGCAACTCGCAAGCCACCAAGTCCGAGCACCACAATGAATGCGGTGTTGAAGGCGATCTGAGCAATTGGGGCAACGATTGCACTGAGCTTTGCGATTTTTACGCCCTGGTCATAGGCGGCGGTCGCATCCTTATCGATTGCCTGTGCCTCCCGAGTTTCGGCTCGAGCAGCACGAATGGTCCTAATTGCCCCGAGGGCTCGCTCGACCGATGCGCTCATCGCGCCAACTTTTTGCTGAGCCTTGGTAGTCGCACTGCGCAGCTTGCGTCCGGTGGTTGCAATTGCGGTGATTGCCACAAAAACCACCAAGAGCGTCGAGCCTAAAAGAATTGGGTCAATAAATGCCATCAGGATGACAGCGCCCAAAAACTGCAGCAGTCCTCCAACCGCGTCCACTAGCCCCTGGGTTAGCACCGACTTCAATAGCGTTGAATCTGCACCAACGCGGGAGACCAGATCGCCAATTCTTCTCCGGTCATACTCTTTGATCGGCAGTCGCAACAGTCTTGAAACCAGCTTTTTCCTGGTGCCGAGCACAACTCCTTCGCCGGTTCGGTAGAGCAGGTAGTACTGAAACCCATTGATCAGTGCGGCGCTAAACAACAGCACCACAATCCCGATGGCAAGGTTTGTGAACTCTTTGCTTTGCTCAACTGCTGAGATGACCTGACCCATTAGTAGCGGCTGTCCCAGTGACAGCAGTGAGGAGACGATCGATAGCACTAGAGCCAAGATAAGCGCTTTTTTGTGGTCCGCCAGGTATGGCAGCAGGTCCTTCAGGTTCGCCCTCGGGCCCTTGTATTCTCTTGACCTTGGGTTCTGAGTTGGGTCGCGGTAATCGCTCAATTTACGCCTCTAGTCTGATCATTGGGTCTCCGAAAATTGCCTCATTGAGTAGGTAATTCAGCTCCGGCAGCGCAAGCGCTCTGGTGTATGAGGTGTTTAGGGAGAACCTCTCATAATCTAACCCTTCAATTACCTCAAATACCCTGGCATCTAAAACTGTCAGGAACATCAGAGTTGTGTTAGCCACCCTGGGGAAATCTCGGTAACTCTTGCCGCAACCAAACCCAAAGACTCGGATTGCGATATCGGCTGTTTCTGGTTTGCACTTTTTCACAAGACCCTGGTCTTGAACCCTAATCAGTGGGCGCAGGCTGTCTTGGCGCTGCCAAATCTGAAAGCAGGTTCGCAAATCGTTATTGGCACCAATGCGCTCTCCGGTGTCGGTTACGTAGTTCACTGCGACATCTCGGTCGGAGATTAGGTGAAAGCGGCGATCGAGTCGATTCTGCACCGACCACTTGCGCCAGGACCTGGGCACCAAAAAGGCGATGTACTCGCTGTGATTGGCAGCGTGGTTGAAGAAGGGGATTGAGAGTGAGTTATTTCTCCCAAAAGGCGGGTTCGAAATCGTAACCAAGTTACTTCCCTTTGGATTGTGAGTCAGAAAATCCGCGTTTTTTACTCTCGGGTGTTTGGGGTAGAGGTCGACCGCCTGAATCTTTTCTACACCGAGTGATTCGAGTGCTGAGACAAAGGAGCCGTTTCCACCAGCCGGTTCTAAAAAAGAACGGTCACTGCCGGTAATCGCGATTAGTTCTTCGCTGAGATTTCGAGCTAGGTCTTTTGGGGTGTAGTACTGCTCCACCCCGGTCTTGCGACGATTGCCCAGCTTCTCCATTTGAGAAAGATATCAATATTCGGGTAACAAATCTTGTGGTTTGTCGTTACTTGATTCAGGTTCACCCTTTGCTAGTCTGAAGGGCTGCCCAGATTTTGGGCCTGAAATGGAGACAAAGTTGTCAAACAATGTTGAGCGTGAGTCAGTTATCCGCGCTCGTTCCCTAACTAAAAAATACAAAGATTTTGTTGCAGTTGATGGCATCGACTTTGACGTTTACCGAGGCGAGTCATTTGGACTTTTGGGTCCAAACGGTGCCGGTAAGTCGACCACTATGAAGATGATCACCTCGGTGTCGCAGCGCACCTCCGGTGAGCTGACCATTTTAGGTAAAGAGCCAAACGATCAAGGGCCGGAGATTCGCGCTCACCTGGGCGTTGTGCCGCAAAAAGACATGCTCGATCGCGAGCTCAAGGTTTGGGAAAACCTGGTCACCTACGGTCGTTACTTTGGCCTGCCGCGCAAGTGGCTAAAGACCAAGGTCGAGGAGCTTTTAGAATTTGCGCAGCTAACCGATAAGCGCAACGAAAAGGCGGACGACCTCTCCGGTGGCATGCAGCGCCGTTTGGCAATTGCCCGTGGCTTGGTAAATGAACCAGAGATCCTGTTGCTAGATGAGCCAACCACCGGTTTGGACCCGCAGGCCAGGCATATTCTTTGGGATCGACTATTCCGCCTCAAGGAGCAGGGCGTCACCCTCGTGCTCACCACCCACTACATGGATGAGGCCGAGCAGCTTTGTGACCGCATCATCGTGATGGATAAGGGCAAGATCATGGCCGAGGGATCGCCCGCCGAACTCATTCGCGACTACTCATCGAAAGAGGTAGTCGAGCTTCGCTTCGGAACCGATAAAAACGAAACCGTAGCCAAGCAGCTTGAGGGTAGGGGAGATCGCCTAGAGCTTTTGCCAGACCGCATTCTGATCTACACCGAGAAGGGCGAAGCGCTGCTGACCTCAATCCTGGATTCCGGTCTTCACCCGGTAACTTCGCTGGTCCGCAGGTCCTCGCTGGAGGATGTGTTCTTGAGACTAACCGGTAGGACGTTGGTCGACTAATGACGCTCGAATTTAAGCCCGGTAGCGCGGTGGATCCAAAGCGCGCGGTGCGCTTTGGTGCTTGGCGGGTCGCTGAATACCGGTTTTACTCGATGAGTAAGTGGATGGGTTCAGTGCTCGCCTTCGGCTTGGGTAACCCAATCCTCTATCTGATTTCAGTTGGACTCGGCATCGGGGCACTGGTTGATGCCAACACCGGTGGCGGTGGAATTTTGGGAGTCCCATATATTCAGTTCGTCGCTCCGGCGCTGCTGGCATCGGCTGCAATTCAGGGCGTGATGGATGAGGTCACTTTCCCAACCATGGATGGTTTTGTTTGGGACAAGTTGTTCTTTGCCATCAATGCCACCAGTGTCTCGGCACGGCAAATTGCCGACGGCGTCATGATTGTGGCGCTGGGTAGGGGATTGTTCACCACCCTGATGTACTTGGGTGTGCTACTGGCCTTTGGCGCGGTCCCGCTAACCAGCGTGATTCCACTGCTGCTCTCCTCGATGCTGGCAGCCTGGGGTTGGTCATCGGTAATGCTGGCGATCACAGCACGATTGGAGCGCGATGAGGGGTACTTTGCCTTGATAGGACGCTTTGTTATCGCACCGATGTTCCTATTCTCAGGAACCTTCTACCCGCTTGAGCAAATGCCAATTTACCTCCAGCCGCTGGGCTGGGTCTCTCCGCTTTGGCACTCGGTTCAGCTCGGTAGGCACCTGTCATATGGCATGGAGCTGGCAGACGGCATGTTCTTTGTCCACCTCGGCTACCTTGCAATCATGGGCATTGTGGGGATGCGATTCGTCTATCCAAAGTTCAAAGAGAGGTTGTCGCGATGATCACTCAGGCTTTGATTACTCAGGCGGTCGCCATTGCAGAGAAGCGAGCCAAGCGCCCCGGTGCTTCGGTTTACTCCGGTCGCGCCATGGTGATGATTGAGCGTGCCCTGTATGCAGCTAAGAGCTCGAACTGGCTAATTATCGTTTCCGGTTTTGTGGAACCGGTGCTTTATCTTTTAGCCTTTGGCTTTGGCATTGGCCAGCTTATTGGCGATATCCAAGACGGCAATGGCAACCCGGTTAGCTATGCGGCGTATATCGCCCCTGCGCTGTTGGCCACCAGTGCCATGAATGGTGCGCTCTATGACGCCACCTGGAATGTGTTTTTCAAGATGCACTTCGGCAAGGTCTATCAGGTGATGCTCTCTAGTTCGCTTGGTCCGATGGATGTTGCCCTCGGTGAAATCTCTTGGGCCTTGATTCGCGGCGCTACCTACTCAATTGGCTTTATGGCAATCGTGACTCCACTTGGCCTGGTTACCAATGCGTGGGGTCTGCTCGCGATTCCAGCGGCAACCCTGATCGCATTTGGTTTTGCGTCTGTTGGCATGGCAATCACTTCTTATATGAAGAACTTCCAGCAGATGAACTGGGTGAACTTCTTCCTCTTGCCGATGTTTTTGTTCTCGGGAACCTTCTTCCCGGTGAGCGTGTATCCAGAGTGGATTCAGGTAATCGTCAAGGCACTTCCGTTGGCTCAGGGAGTTGACCTGGTGCGCTCGCTGATGCTGGGAGTAATGGATGTGGCAGTGCTTGGGCACATCGCCTACTTCATTGTGATGATTGCCCTGGGGCTAACCCTTACGACAGTGCGACTAAAAGCACTGTTTATGAGGTAATTACCAAAAGACCGCGAGCACCACATTCAAGATGGTGAGCAGACCGATTGCGCCAAATGCCTTGGCCGATACGGTCTGCTTCTTCTTGAAGTGAAGAACCAAAACCAAAATCATGGTTACTACGAGCGACTTCACGCCGATCTTCATGTGGTTTAGCGGGTCATCCCAACCCATTACTGCCATCCACTCACGGACGCCGACCATCAATACTCCGGTGATCAGCATGGTCCAAGCGCCGTGAACCATGGCTGGCACGATGGTTGCCAAGTTCTTGCCCATGGCCTTCATCTGGGTCAAAAAGCCACCAAGTAGTGAGGCTAGACCGATGAAGTGAAGAACTAGTAGTGAGTGAAGAATGATTTCTGCGGTTGGCTGCATGATGCTCCTTTGAACATTCTCAGCCTATAGCTTCTTGTCCTCTGGACTTGGCAGGGGCCTGGTTGCCCGAGTCTGTTCAGCGAGCTGTTCGGTGGCCTGCTTTCCAGCTGGGTGGAACATCTCGTCCATGCCGGCGAATGCTCCCGACATCGCCGAGTGGCGTTTTCTATCAGGCTTGCCCCTAAAGAAGGCCGGGGCAATAAGTACGAGTAGCACAATAAGGATTGCTAGGAAAAATTCCATCTACTTGAGATTTGCCATGGTCAAGGCAGCCTGCACGGCCTCCTTGCCCTTGTCTTCCTTGGAGCCTTCGAGACCAGCTCTGGCTAGCGCTTCACTCTCATGATTCACAGTGAGCAGACCAAAGCCGATTGGCACTCCGTAATCAAGCTGAACTCTGGTGAGACCATCGGTTGCGGAGTTGCATACAAAGTCAAAGTGTGGGGTTTCACCCTGGATCACAACACCAAGCGCGATAACCGCGTCAGCTCCCTTTTCGACCGCCCACTTGGCAGCCAGTGGTAGCTCGAATGCGCCTGGCACGGTCTGTTGGATTACCTTTGAAGCACCTGATGCCTCAAGCTCTCGAAGCGCACCGGCAACTAGCCCGTCCATAATCTGGGTGTGCCAACTGGATGAAATAACGTAAATCTTCTTACCCGCTGCGTTTGAGCGCAGTTCGGGAGCACCTAAACCACTCACGGTTACAGGTTAGCTGGTAATTGGTGTCCCATGCGTTCGCGCTTTACCTGCAGGTAGCCGGTGTTCTCTTTTGCAAGGCCCACAACCAGTGGCACGGACTCGTTCACTGGAATACCAGCCTCAACCAAGAAGCTGCTCTTGGCTGGGTTGTTGGTCATCAGGCGAACGCTCTTGATACCAAGGTCGTGCAAGATCGCAACCGCAGCACCGTACTCACGAGCTTCTGAAGGCAGACCTAGAGCCAGGTTGGCGTCAACGGTGTCGAGACCCTTCTCCTGAAGTGCATAGGCCTTTAGCTTGTTCAAAAGTCCGATGCCACGACCCTCCTGGCCGCGAAGGTAAATCACAACACCACCGTTTGGGTCAGCTGCTGCTGCGTCCATGGCAGCCTCTAGCTGTGGGCCACACTCGCACTTGAGCGAACCGAATGCCTCGCCGGTGATGCATTCGGAGTGCAGGCGAACCAAAACATTCTCACCGGTTGGGTTGCCGGAAATCAGTGCGACGTGGTCGGCTGTGGTCTCTACGTCGTAGTAACCGCGCAGTCTGAAGTCTCCGTGGGTGGTCGGAACGTTCGCCTCAGCCTCAAATCGAATGCGGTTGGCAGGCTCAGCCTGCTTTACCTCGCGACGAGCTAGGTGGTCCTTCAGATTTGCAATGGTGGTCATAGGTAGTTCAAACCGCTTAGCGGTGTCTAATAATTCCCCAAATCTCATCATTGTTCCGTCATCGTTCACCATTTCGGCCATTAGGGCCACTGGCTGCAAGCCGGCGAGCATCATCAAATCGACCGCTGCTTCGGTGTGACCGGGGCGCTCCAGCACTCCACCGGGCCTTGCCCGCAGCGGAATTACGTGTCCCGGTCGGATTAGAGAATCTGCGGTGGAGTTTGGATCCGCCAACACTCTTCCGGTCAGCGCGCGCTCAGCGGCGCTGATGCCGGTGGAGGTTCTGCTAGCGGCATCCACGCTCACGGTGTAGGCAGTGTGGTGCGGGTCTTTGTTTTTTACCCACATCAGCGGAAGCTCCAACTGGTTGGCGCGCTCGCGACTCATTGGCGCGCAGATGTAGCCGGAGGTGTAGCGAATCATCCAGGCCAGCCACTCCTGGGTTGCGAATTCGGCGGCGATGATGGCATCGCCTTCGTTCTCACGGTCTTCGGCATCCGAAACTAATACCGGCTTGCCGGCCTTGAGCGCCGCAATTACCTCTTCGATACTGGAAAGTTCACTCATTTAAACTGCAAAAGCCTTTCGATGTGCTTCGCAAGCACGTCTGCCTCGACATTCACCTTGTCGCCTGGCTGCTTATAACCCAGGGTGGTCACCTCGAGGGTCTCTGGAATCAGCGAGACCGCAATGTGGTCGTCGCCAAGTTCGTTCACGGTCAGCGAGATGCCGTCGATGGTGATCGAGCCCTTCATAACGACATACTTCATCAGGTCCGCCGGAATTCGAATTCGAACCCAGTCCCAGTTGTCGCTCTTCTCGCGGGAAATCACTTCGCCGACGCCATCGACGTGACCCTGCACGATGTGTCCGCCGAAGCGGGTCTCGTGCTGCATGGCGCGCTCTAGGTTAATGACATCGCCAACTTTCACCTCGCTGAGGCTCGAGCGCTTCAGCGTCTCCAACATCACATCGGCGGTGAAGGAGCTGCCATCGATATCGATCGCGGTCAAGCAGGTGCCGGAGCAGCTAATCGAGTCGCCGCGCTTTAGGTCACTGAGCACCTTGTCGCAGGCAATGGTCAGTCGAATCGCGTCTGGCTGCTGCTCGATGGCCGCAACCTTGCCGAGTTCTTCAATAATTCCGGTGAACATTAGGCCCTCCTGGCTCTAAGGAAAAGATCGTTGCCCAATTGCTCGATCTCAAAAATCTCAAGGCGGTGCGCCCGTGCGATGCTGCTCACGCCAATATCCCCCAGCGCGGTCTTCGCACCACCTAGGAGAACCGGCGCCAAATAGATCTGATACTCGTCGACCAGGTTCTCACGCTCAAACTGACTGGCAAGCGTTGGCCCGCCCTCGACCAGCAGGTGCTTCACGCCGCGCGCCCAAAGGTCAGTCAGAGCATCTACAAGATTTCTGGTCTGCAGGTGGATGGTCGGCGCCCTATCGTTGAAAATCTTCAAATCCGCGCCGAGGTCACTCTGGCCAATCACGACTCGAATTGGCTGGTGTTCGAAGTAGCTGCCATCTGGTCTCCTCGCGGTGAGTTCTGGGTTATCTGCCAAAACCGTGCCGGTACCAACCGCAATGGCATCAATCTGTGAGCGGGTGATGTGAGTGTGTTCGCGAGACAGCGGACCAGAGATCCATTGGCTGCTGCCGTCATTTGCGGCGTTGCGACCATCTAGGCTGCTCGCCCACTTTAGGGTCACATAGGTGCGCTTATTGCGATTGGCCGTGAGCCAGACCCTTAGTTGCTGATCTGCCTCGGAGATCAATACCCCTGGGATAACCTCGATACCAGCATCGCGAAGGGTCTGCGAGCCATTACCGGAAACATCTCCCGGGTCCTGGGATGCAAACACGACACGAGAGATCCCAGCCGCAATCAGAGCCTGCGAGCACGGTCCAGTTCGGCCGGTGTGATTACAAGGCTCCAGCGTCACGACAGCGGTTAGATTCGCGGGCGGGTTTGAGCCGTATGCCTCAGACAGGTTCCGGAGAGCCATCACCTCGGCGTGCGGGGTGCCGGCCCCCTGATGCCAGCCCTCGGCAATGATGTTCAAATCTGCATCGAGAATCACAGCTCCGACCTGAGGGTTTACGCCGTGTGCCGGGCCGTTGAGAGCAAGCTCAAGTGACCTGCGCATCGCAGGTTCAAACTCTTGCTGATTCATTTCGCCCTCTCGGTAATCACAGACCGCGGGCGCGCGAGAAAAACGGGTGCAGAGCACCCAGGTTCTTCTCCCATCCGGACTTTAACCGTCGGTATCGGAATTTCACCGATTCAACCGCCTGAGGTCATTTAGCTGGCTGCCAAACTCCCAGTCGGGTCGCGGACTTTAACCGCCGGCTCAGATTTTCACTGACCCCGAAGAACTGTGTTACTTAGAACAATAGCGGTTTCGCCCGCAAAATTCCCTGGCGCTATGGTCGGACGAAGCCGAGCTTGTCGTAAACGTCTGCAAGCGTGCGCTCGGCAATTTCATTGGCCTTAGCCGCACCCTGTGCCAATAGTCGATCGAGTTCTGCCGGATCAGCCAAGAGCTCTTGAGCTCGAAGTCGAATTGGATCAAGGGTCGCCACCACAGCATCCGCCACCGCGGTCTTTAGTGCGCCATAGCCCTGACCCTGAATCGATGCGGTAAAGGATTCAATGCTCTCTCCGGTGATGGCGCTGTAGGTACCAATCAGGTTTGAAACCCCAGGCTTAGCCTCGCGGTCAAAGCGAATTTCACCATCGGTGTCAGTCACTGCGCTCTTGATCTTCTTGGCAATGACGCTTGGCTCATCCATCAGATTCACCAGACCCTTTGGATCTTGGGCCGACTTAGACATCTTTGCGGTTGGCTCTTGGAGGTCATAAATCTTCGCGGTTTCCTTCAAGATCTGAGCCTCGGGAATCTCGAAGGTCTTGCCGAATCTAGAGTTGAAGCGAGTCGCCAAATCCCTGGTCAGTTCAAGATGCTGACGCTGGTCTTCGCCAACCGGAACTGACTTTGGCTGGTATAGCAAGATATCTGCAGCCTGCAAGATCGGGTAGGTGAATAGCCCAACGGATGAGTTGTCAGCACCACCTTTTTGACTCTTGTCCTTGAACTGAGTCATTCGGCTCGCCTCGCCGAAACCGGTGATGCAGTTCAGCACCCAGGCCAGTTGAGCATGGGCCGGCACGTGAGACTGCACAAACAGAGCTGACTTCGCAGGATTAATTCCGGCGGCAATGTATTGGGCTGCGGTGCGGCGGGTGTTTTGACGAAGCTCGATTGGATCCTGTGGCACGGTAATTGCGTGCAGGTCAACAATCACGTAGTAGGCATTGAAGTCATCCTGCATCTTGACCCACTGGGTAAGCGCACCAAGGTAGTTGCCGAGGTGAAGGCTGGCGGCGCTGGGCTGCATGCCGGAGAGCAGATTTGGCTTGGTCATCTTTTTCCTACAGGTCGTATTCGACGTTCACCGGTGAGTGATCGGTCCAACGGGTGTCGTAGCTTGGTGCTCTATCGACCCGATAATTCTGCCCCTTTTCGGCAAGCTTTGGGGTTGCGAGCTGGTAGTCGATGCGCCAGCCGGCATCGGTATCAAATGCCTGGCCGCGGAATGACCACCAGGTGTATGGCCCCGGAACACCCGGGTGTGCTGCTCGACCCATATCTACCCAACCTTGCTTGGCAAAACCATCAAAGAACGCGCGCTCCTCGGGCAAGAAACCGGCGTTTTTTAGATTGCCCTTCCAGTTTTTGATATCCAGTTCGGTGTGACCAACATTCAAATCACCAACCACCACCGCGTAATCGCGGTTATCAATTAGCCACTGCATGCGCTCTGACATGGCGTTGAGGAACTTGTACTTCTCCACCTGCTTTGGGGTGTCAACCTCACCCGAGTGCACATAAACGCTGACGACCGTGAAGATTCCGCTTGGAGTTTCGAAATCCGCCTCCAGCCAACGGCCAGCGGAATCAAATTCTTCTGGCCCAAGTTCCACCCTCACTTCAAGGGCAGGTTGCTTGGAGAGAATTGCAACCCCGGCGCGACCCTTGGCGCTGGCCTCGTGGTCATAGATGTTCCAGCCACCCTCGATTGCAATCGGACCATCAACCGCCAAGGCCAAGAGCTCGCCCTGCGGGGCTCGCACCTCCTGAAGGCAGAGGATGTCTGGGTTGGCGACCTTCAGCCACTCGGCCATATCTTTTCGAGCCGCGGCTCGGATGCCGTTGACGTTCACGGTGGTGACTTTCAGCATTAGATGGTGATCCAAATCTCTTCGTCGCGAATTTCCAAGGAAATTTTGCCGAGCGCGCTCTTGGCGGGGCCTGCTATCGCCATACCGGATTCCGGATCGAATCTGGCTCCGTGACAACCGCAGGCAATCTCGTTGTTTTCAACACCGTTGACGATGCAACCGGCGTGGGTGCAGGTGGCACTAAAGGCCTTGAAGTTTCCAGCTTTAGTCTGGGTGACCAAAACGGTCAGAGTTTTATCAACCGCGAACTTTGTTCCGCCACCGACTGGAACCTCAGAGGTAAGTCCAAGCAGGATTTCACCGGATGCAGCAGGTTCACTGCTGGTAATTGGTGTCGATTCTCGGGCACTTGAACATGCGCCAAGCGCCAAAGTGCCAGCGGCTGCCATCGAGCCAAGGGCGGCTCGACGACTTAGGCTCACGGCTTTCCGCGCAGGATGGCCTGCTTGACCTCTGCGATTGCCTTGGTTACCTCAATACCGCGAGGGCAAGCCTCGGTGCAGTTGAAGGTGGTGCGGCAACGCCAAACGCCCTCTTTGTCATTCAGGATGTCGATGCGAACCTGAGCTGCCTCGTCACGGGAGTCAAAGATAAAGCGGTGAGCGTTCACGATCGCAGCTGGTCCAAAGTACTGACCGTCGGTCCAGAACACTGGGCAGCTAGTGGTGCAGGCGGCACACAGAATGCACTTGGTGGTGTCGTCGTAGCGAGCGCGGTCCTCCGGGGACTGCAGGCGTTCCTTCTCTGGCTTGTCCGAGGCGATTAGGAATGGGTTGACATCCTTGTATGCCTGGTAGAACGGGTTCATGTCGACAATTAGGTCCTTCTCAACTGGAAGGCCCTTGATTGGCTCGATGTAGATCGGCTGCGAGATATCGAGATCCTTGATCAAGGTCTTGCAGGCTAGCCGGTTACGACCGTTGATGCGCATGGCATCAGAACCACAAACACCGTGAGCGCAGGAGCGGCGGAAGGTTAGTGAACCATCCTGCTCCCACTTGATCTTGTGTAGCGCGTCGAGCACGCGGTCGGTGCCGAACATCTCAACGTCGTAGTCAACCCACTTTGGCTCGCTGTCGGTCTCTGGGTCGAAGCGACGAATAAAGAGGGTCACCTGGAATGAGGCAACTTCTGCAATCTGCTGCTGGGCCATTAGTACTTGCGCTCCATCGGCTGGTAGTTGGTAATTACGACTGGCTTCCAGCCGAGCTTGATGTTGGTTCCAGTGGCCTTATCGGTCTTGTCAACCTTGTAGGCCATGGAGTGAACCATGAACTTCTTGTCATCGCGGTTCGGGAAGTCCTCACGCAGGTGTGCTCCGCGGGATTCGCGGCGCTCGCGGCAGGTGATAACGGTGACCTCGGCAAGATCTAGCAAGAAGCCAAGCTCCACAGCCTCTAGCAGGTCAGTGTTGAAGCGGCGTCCCTGGTCCTGGATCGAGATGTTCTCGTAGCGCTTGCGAAGCTCCATGATCTTGTCAAAGGCTTCCTGCAGAGTCTCTTCGGTGCGGAATACCTGGGCGTTCTTGTCCATGGTCTCCTGCAGCTCCTTGCGAAGCTGAGCAACCTTCTCTTTGCCCTTAGCCTTGCGAACCTTATCCAGCATCGCTAGCACCTCATCGGCAGCGTTCTCTGGAACTGGAACTTGCTTGGCGGTCTTGGCGTATTCAACGGCGTAACGACCGGCACGCTTACCAAAGACGTTGATGTCTAGTAGCGAGTTGGTTCCAAGGCGGTTAGCACCGTGAACCGAAACACAGGCACACTCGCCAGCCGCGTATAGACCTGGCACCACGGTGTCGTTGTCGCTGAGCACCTCGGCCTTGATGTTCGTTGGAATGCCACCCATTGCATAGTGCGCGGTTGGGAATACTGGCACTGGCTCGGTGTATGGCTCAACGCCCAGATAGGTTCTGGCGAACTCCGTGATGTCTGGCAGCTTGGCGTCAATAACCGCAGGCTCTAGGTGGGTTAGGTCAAGCAGTACGTAGTCCTTGTTTGGACCGGCACCGCGACCCTCGCGAACCTCATTTGCCATGGCGCGAGCAACCATGTCTCGCGGAGCTAGGTCCTTGATGGTCGGTGCGTAGCGCTCCATGAAGCGCTCACCGGAGGCGTTACGAAGAATTCCACCCTCACCACGAGCTGCCTCGGAGAGCAAGATTCCCAGTCCAGCCAAACCGGTTGGGTGGAACTGGTAGAACTCCATGTCCTCAAGTGGCAGGCCCTTGCGGAAGATGATGCCAACGCCATCACCGGTGAGGGTGTGAGCGTTCGAAGTGGTCTTGTAGATCTTTCCAAAGCCACCGGTGGCAAAAACAATCGACTTACCGGCGAAGACGTGAATGTCTCCGGTTGCCAACTCGTAGGCAACTACACCGGCGGGCTTGCCATCGTTCATCACAAGGTCAAGCACGTAGAACTCGTTATAGAACTCGATGCCGAGCTTTACGCAGTTTTGATAGAGAGTCTGCAGAATCATGTGACCGGTGCGGTCGGCGGCGTAACAGCTGCGGCGAACTGGAGCCTTGCCGTGGTCACGGGTGTGACCACCGAAGCGACGCTGGTCAATCTTGCCGTCTGGGGTTCTGTTGAAAGGCAAGCCCATGTTCTCCAGGTCAATAACCGCCTGAACCGATTCCTTGGCCAGAATCTCTGCGGCATCCTGGTCAACCAGGTAGTCGCCACCCTTGACGGTGTCGAAGGTGTGCCACTCCCAGCTGTCTTCCTCAACGTTGGCTAGCGCGGCAGCCATGCCACCCTGGGCAGCACCGGTGTGCGAACGGGTTGGGAAAAGCTTGGAGACCACAGCTACCTTGGCGTGTGGACCAGCCTCGATCGCGGCACGCATGCCAGCGCCACCGGCGCCGACGATTACCACGTCGTAGTTGTGATAGGTCACGTTGTCGTTGGCCATGATTTCCTAACTAGTTTGCTGGGCAGAACGAAGGCAAAAGCTCCGCGGCTGCGCCGGCTGGGCAGGGGTCAAATGTGAAGATGACTAGGGTTCCAAGAACAATCAAAAGTCCGCAAACAATCCAGAGCGTGTAGTTCAGGCCAACTCTGACCTTCTCGCGCTCGGTGTAGTCGTTGACGATTGTGCGCATGCCGTTGGTGCCGTGGATCATGGCAAGCCAAAGCATGGCCAAGTCCCAGACCTGCCAGAACGGATCTGCCCACTTACCGGCGACGAAAGCAAAGTCAATCGCCTTAATGCCGTCGCCAACCACGAGGTTCACGATTAGGTGAGTGAAGATCAAAACAACCAGCAGCGGTCCCGAGACGCGCATGAACAGCCAGCCGTACTTCTCCCAGTTGGCAGCTTTGCGGCTGCGAGGCTGGTTTGGGGTTTCGATAACCACGCTCATTAGTGGCCTCCAAATACTCGAGCTAGGTGTAGCGGGGTGAAGCCAGCTACCAAAACTGCGGTAATCACGATCACTGCCCAGAACATGACGTTCTGGTACTTGGTGCCCTTGGACCAGAAGTCAACCGCGATGATTCGCAGGCCGTTTAGGCCGTGGAACAGGATGCCAACTACCAGGCCGAGCTCTGCGACACCGATGATCGGAGTCTTGTAGGACTCGATGACCACGTTGTAGGCCTCAGGGCTGACGCGCACCAGGGCAGTGTCGAGAACGTGAACTAGAAGGAAAAAGAAAATTGCAACACCGGTAATTCGGTGTAGTACCCAGGACCACATGCCCACCTTGCCGCGGTACAGGGTTCCTGCTGGCCGAGTTGCCAAGCTAGCCTCCATGGATAGTTTCGGGATAGTCAAAGTCTACCCAACTGTTGCCCGCCTGCTTCCCCAAATAGCCAAGAAACATCTAGGGTGATTAGGTGAATTCGTCAAAAAGTAATGCCCGAGAGAATTTCTTCGCGGTAATCCCAGCCGGTGGCGTCGGTTCGAGACTCTGGCCACTCTCCAGAGCTAGCGCACCTAAGTTTCTGCACGATTTGACCGGAAGCGGTCAGACCCTGCTGCAGGACACCTGGGACCGCTTACAGCCATTGGCGGCGGGAAAGACCATGGTGGTGACCGGCAACGTACACGCACACGCGGTTGAGCAGCAGCTGCCTGACCTTGATGAACAACACATCATTCTCGAACCATCGCCGCGAGACTCCACCGCAGCGATTGCCCTAGCCGCCGCTGTTCTGGCTCAGCGTCAGCCTGATGTGATCATTGGGTCATTCGCAGCCGACCATGTGATTTTGGACCAGGGCGAATTTCAAAAGAGTGTGCTCGAGGCCATCGACGTAGCTGCAACCGGGAAAATCGTCACGATTGGGCTCCGACCTACCGAACCTTCGGTTGGTTTTGGCTACATCCAAAAGGGTGAGCCGCTGGACAGCCCGACCGCCTGTCAGGTGCTGAAGTTTGTCGAGAAGCCAAATATCAAAATTGCTAAGCAATATGTCGAATCCGGTGACTACTTCTGGAATGCCGGCATGTTTATCGCCAAGGCGAGCCTGCTGCTGAGTGTTCTGGAGCAGACCGAGCCAGAGCTACACCGCGGCATTCAGGAGATCGCGAAGGCGTGGGACACCCCAAAGCGCGAGGCAGTGCTCAAGAGTGTTTGGCCCAAACTCAAGCGAATCGCCATTGACTACGCCATTGCCGAGCCGGCCGCCGAGCAAGGTTTAGTTGCCGTAATTCCGGCCGAATTCGAATGGCACGATGTGGGCGATTTTGCATCAATCGCTGAGCTGCAATCGCAGGGTCGCAAAGGCAACCTGGCGGTTTTGGGTTCGGCCAAGGTGCTCTCAGATTCATCATCCGGAATCTTGGTTTCGGACACCGACCGGCTAATTGCTTTGATTGGCTTGGAGGATGTCATCGTTGTGGACACCCCAGACGCGCTTTTGATTACCACGAAGGAGCATGCCCAAAAGGTGAAGTCACTGGTAGACGTGCTAAAGCAGACCGGTCACTCCGAGCTTTTATAACAGTTGCTCAACTAGGAAGAATCTTCCCGCTAGAGGTCAATTTTCCCCCAATTTCGGCGGTAGAGTGAAAGCAAAATGTGCCTTCGGGCGCGACATTCCAATCAGGAGGAAACCTTGAAACTAAAGAATGCATCCGCAGCATTCGCACTACTAGGCGTTTCAGCCCTAGTGCTAACCGGTTGTGCAACAGCCCCAGAGGCAGAGCCAACCGCATCCGAGACCGCATCAGAGGCACCAAGCGTTGACTACCTTGCTTGTGCAGTTTCTGACGAGGGTAGCTGGAACGACAAGTCATTCAACGAGTCAGTTTTTGACGGTCTAACCAAGGCTGAGACTGAGCTTGGTGTTCAGATCGCTGAGGCAGAGTCGAACTCCGCTGAGGACTTCGCTCCGAACCTACAGGCAATGGTTGACCAGTCTTGCGACATCACCTTCGCTGTTGGCTTCAACCTAGTTGCAGACGTAAACGCTGCAGCTGCAGCTAACCCAGAGGTTAACTTCGTGACCATCGATGGTTGGTCTGAGGGCAACGCAAACCTAAAGCCAGTTGGCTACGCAATGAACCAGTCCAGCTACCTAGCTGGTTACCTAGCTGCTGCTTACTCGACCACCAAGGTGGTTGGTACCTACGGTGGTATGCAGATTGACGCTGTTACAGACTTCATGTCCGGCTTCTACTTCGGAGCAATGGCATGGGGCGAGGAGAACGGCACCGACGTGAAGGTTGTTGGTTGGGACCCAGCCAAGGCAACCGGTCAGTTCATCGGTGACTTCACCCCTAACTCCGGTACCTCAAAGTCAATCGCAGCTGCATTGATCAACGACGGCGCTGACGTAATCTTCCCAGTAGGTGGAGACCAATTCGGTGCTGTTTCTGAGGCAATCAAGGAAGCTGGCATCGATGGCGTAATGATCGGTGTTGACAAGGACGTTGCTCTAACCTCTCCAGAGTACGCACCATACGTGCTTACCTCTGCTGAGAAGCGCATGACCAACGCGGTTTACGACATCATCGCAGAGCTATCTGCTGGTGGCGCATTCTCGGGTGACGCATACGTTGGCACCTTGGCAAACGGTGGAACCGGACTATCTCCGTTCTACGACTTCGACTCCAAGATCGATGACGCTACCAAGGCTCGCCTAGCGGAGATCGAGGCTGGCATCATCGCTGGTGAGATCGACCCACTGAGCTAATTCAGTATCAAAAACTAAGGGCCGCAGAGTAATCTGCGGCCCTTAGTTTTTTTGGCAGAATAGTAGGGCAGCACGAAGGAGTGCAAAGTGAAATTAGAACTGCGCGGCATTACCAAGCGCTTTGGCCAACTGGTGGCCAATAACTCGATCAACCTGGTTGTTCAATCAGGTGAGATCCACGCCCTTTTGGGTGAAAATGGCGCGGGCAAGTCGACCCTGATGAATGTTCTCTACGGCCTGTACCAAGCCGATGAGGGAGAGATTCTGCTGGATGACCAAGTCCAGAAGTTCGCCGGTCCCGGCGATGCCATGGCTGCCGGTATTGGCATGGTTCACCAGCACTTTATGCTCATCCCAGTTTTTACTGTTGCCGAAAACGTTGCCCTCGGCAACGAACCAACCTCCGCTTTAGGCACCCTAAATCTTGCTGAAGCTAGAAAGCGCGTTGTCGAGATTTCCGACCGCTTTGGCTTCAATGTTGATCCCGACGCACTGGTAGAAGATTTGCCGGTTGGCGTCCAGCAGCGAGTAGAAATCATCAAGGCGCTCTCTAGGGATGCCAAGGTTTTGGTGCTCGATGAACCAACCGCAGTGCTTACCCCTCAGGAAACCGATGAACTGATGGCCATCATGCGGCAGCTGGCAAAGTCCGGAACTTCAATTGTCTTCATCACCCACAAGCTTCGCGAGGTTAAGGAAGTAGCCGACAAGATCACGGTAATCCGCCTGGGCCAGGTGGTCGGTGACGCATCCCCCGAGGCATCAACCTCGGAGCTTGCCTCTTTGATGGTGGGTCGCGAAGTTGACCTGACTGTCAAAAAGCGCCAAGCGACGCCGGGGGAAGAGGTGCTGCGGGTTGAGAACATCTCGGTCCTCGATGACCGCAATCAAAGAGCGGTCAACGGCGTAAGCTTTATAGTTCAGCGCGGTGAGATTTTGGCTATCGCTGGAGTTCAGGGCAACGGCCAAACCGAATTGGCGGAGGCGATTTTAGGATTGCGCCCGGTCATCAAGGGCAGCGGTGCGATTGCCATCAAAGACCAGTATCGGAAGTCTCAGGCCTCAGTGCGCGACGTGCTGGAGTCTGGCGTGGGCTTTATTCCGGAGGACCGCAAGAAAGACGGCCTGGTTTCAGAGTTCACCATTGCTGAAAACCTGATGCTCGATGCCTCCTACAAGTCGGTATTCACCAAGGGGCTGAACATCAACTTTGCCGCTCGCAAGAAGATTGCTCGCGAATTGGTTGAGCGCTTCGACGTTCGAACTCCCTCGGCCGACCACCTCGCCGGCAAGCTCTCCGGAGGTAATCAGCAGAAAGTCGTGGTCGCCCGCGAGCTTCACCGCGATGTCGACCTGCTAATCGCATCTCAGCCAACCCGAGGCGTGGATGTGGGCTCCATCGAGTTCATCCACGAGCAGCTGGTGGCTGAGCGAGATGCCGGCAAGGCAGTGATATTGATTTCCACCGAACTTGACGAAGTATTGGCGCTGGCTGACCGTATCGCGGTTATGTATCGCGGTCAGATCGTTGGAATTGTTGGCCCAGAGACCTCCAGGGAGCAATTGGGCAAGATGATGGCGGGAGTCGCAGCATGAGTAATCCAGAGGCGAGACTGAGTCAGGCCGTCAAAGAGATTTTGGCCGGCGGGCTAACCCGCACGGTGCTTTCGGTGATTCTCGGGTTCTTGGTCGGAGCCATGTTCATGATTGGCTCTAACAAAGAGTTTCTCGAGGGTCTGAGCTACTTCTTCTCCCGTCCCCAAGACTCACTGGGCGCTGCTTGGAGCGTGGTGAGCGATGGTTACGGCGCTTTGTTCAAGGGCTCTATCTACAACGCCGAAGCCGAGGACATCGTCAAGGCCTTTAGACCACTAACTGAGACCCTGCGGTTGGGTGCGCCACTGATCGCAGCGGGACTTGGCATTGGCTTGGCCTTCCGAGTCGGACTATTCAACATCGGTGGCACTGGCCAGTTGATTTTTGGAATGATCTTTGCCACCTGGGTTGCAACCCGTATCGAATTGCCAATTGTGCTGCACAGCTTCGTTGCGTTGATCGCAGGAATCTTGGGAGCGATGCTTTTGGGAGCTTTGGTTGGTTTCCTAAAGGCTAGAACCGGCGCTCATGAGGTGATTTTGACGATCATGCTCAATTACATTGCCCTGTATTTCTTTACCTTCTTGATGCGTGACCCACTGCTTTTGCAGGAGGAGCGCGCCACCGGTAACCCGAAGGCTGACCCGGCCGCGGTCACCGCGCAGTTCCCGAAGCTCTTCGGTGATGAATATTCACTGCACTGGGGTCTGGTGATCGCAATCGCCGCAGTTGTCGTCTACTGGTGGCTAATGGAGCGCTCAACCATCGGATACCGACTTCGCATGGTTGGCTTCAATCCGGATGCCGCAAAGACCGCCGGTATCAACGTAAACCGAACCTACATTTTGGCCATGGCGCTTTCGGCCGCCTTCGTAGGTGTTGCGGCGGCTAACCAGGCGCTGGGAACTGCAATTGGAGTCACTCCAAGCTCGCATGCCGGCATTGGTTTCGATGCCATCACAGTGGCGCTTTTGGGTGGATCCTCGGCTCCGGGTATTTTGCTGGCCGGCCTGCTGTTCGGTGCCTTCAAGGCCGGCGCCCCTGCGATGCAGGTGATCGGAGTCTCTCCTGAGGTGCTTGGCATTGTTCAGGGAGCGATTGTGCTGTTTATCGCAGCCCCACCGCTGATTAGGGCGATTTTTGGATTGCCAAAGCCGCAGACCACCAACGCTCTCGGCGCAATTCGAGATCGACTCTTTGGGAAAGGTGGTGCCAAATGAGTTGGCTAAAACCCGTTGCCGGAATCAATAGCGAAGAGCGAGTTGGTTTCAAAGCTCCCATTGTGATGAGCGTAATCGGCCTGATTGTGCTGTATTTCTTTGGCCTTACCGGTCGCAGTGGACTAACCACCTTCGAGCTAACCCGGAAGGAAGATGCAGTACAGCTGCCAGCTTTTGAAATCGCATCGCAGCAGCTGGGGCTTATTTCCGGTGTGCTGATGCTCTTGGTTGCATTGGTTTCGCTAGGCCTAGCACTCAGAAACAAGCAAACCCCAATTTGGTTGGCCTCAATTTATGGATTTGTTGGAGTAACTGCGCTACTTGGCTGGTTGGCTGCCGACAACACCGTTCCGGTGGTGTTTATCGCCGGCACCGCGTTGGTATTGGCTGTGCCAATCATGCTCGGCGCAATGGCCGGAGTGATGAGCGAGCGCAGTGGAATCACTAACATCGCGATTGAGGGTCAGCTGCTGACCGGAGCATTTATGGCTGCCGTAGTTTCCAGCATCACCGATAGCTTTGCCCTGGGTATCTTCGCTGCGATGTTCACAGCATCGCTGATGAGCATGGTCTTGGCAGTATTCGCCATCAAGTTCCTGGCCCAGCAAATCATCGTTGGTGTGGTGCTGAACGTGTTGGTGATCGGTATTACCAACTTCCTCTACCAGCAGTGGCTGACCGAGGACGGTGAGAACGTGAACTTCCCGGGCACCTTGGACATCGTAAAGATTCCGCTGCTGAGCGATATTCCGGTCATCGGTCCGGTGCTGTTCGAAAACCGCATCACTGTCTTCGCAGCACTTTTGATCGTGCCTGCTCTGTGGTTCGTGTTGTTCAAGACCAAGCTTGGCCTTCGCGCCAGGGCGGTTGGAGAGCACCCGCTGGCTGCCGACACCGTCGGTGTAAACGTCAGTCGCACGCGCTTCTGGTGGGTAACCGTCGGTGGTGCAATCGCTGGTTTGGGCGGAGCTGCGCTGACCATCGGTAACGCCGGTGCATTTGGTCGCGAAATGTCCGGAGGCTTTGGATTTATCGCATTGGCGGTTGTGATCCTTGGTCGCTGGCACCCTATCTCGGCGGCACTGGCAGCGCTACTGTTCGGCTTCTCCATCATCTTGCGCGTTTGGGCAAACCAGGTTAGCCCCGGTATTCCAACGGACTTCATCACGATGGTTCCCTACATCGTCACCATCATCGCGGTGGTTGGTTTCGTTGGTCAGTCCAGGCCTCCGAAGTCCCTTGCCATCCCTTACGTGAAGGGGTAGTTGTGGAAATCGATTGGGCAGCACTGAAGGCTGAAGCCACTCTTGCCATGAAAAAGGCTTACGCGCCATATTCGAACTTTCCGGTCGGGGCTGCTGCTCTGACTGACAAGGGCGAAATCATCTCGGGATGCAATGTTGAGAACGCTTCCTACGGAGTTGGGCTTTGTGCCGAATGTTCGCTGGTTAGTGAGCTTTATCGCACCGGTGGCGGCAAGTTAGTGGCATTCTCATGTGTCGATGGCGCCGGTAATACTCTGATGCCCTGCGGTCGGTGCCGACAGCTGCTTTATGAACACCACGCCCCTGGCATGTTGCTCGACACCGTTTCGGGCATCAAGACCATCTATGAAGTATTACCCGATGCCTTCGGGCCTGAACACCTGGAGCAGAAGTGAGCTTTTCCGCAGTCGAACTAATCATCAAAAAGCGCGAGCGATTTGAGCTCTCCACCGAGGAGATCCGCTGGCTGGTTGCCAACTACACCTCGGGCGTGGTTGCCGACGAGCAGATGTCAGCGATGGCGATGGCAATTTTGCTAAATGGCATGAACCGCCGCGAGATCAAGGACCTTACGCTCGCGATGATCGACTCCGGAGAGCGATTGGAGTTCACCGGCCTTTCGATGCCGACCGCGGATAAGCACTCAACCGGTGGTGTCGGCGACAAGATCACGCTGCCGTTGGCTCCGCTAGTTGCCTCCTACGGCGTGGCCGTGCCGCAGCTTTCTGGCCGAGGCCTGGGCCACACCGGCGGCACGCTCGACAAGCTGGAGGCAATCCCCGGTTGGCACGCGAGTCTTTCCAACACGGAGCTGTATTCCCAGCTGGCAGAAGTTGGGGCAGTGATTTGTGCTGCGGGTTCCGGTTTGGCACCGGCTGACAGAAAGCTCTATTCGCTGCGCGATGTCACCGGCACGGTTGAGGCGATTCCGCTGATCGCATCCTCAATCATGAGCAAAAAGATCGCCGAGGGCACCGCTGCCCTGGTGCTGGATGTCAAGGTTGGCTCTGGTGCATTTATGAAGACCTTGGACCGCGCTACAGAACTAGCCCAGACCCTGGTTCAGCTCGGTCAAGATGCCGGAGTGAACACCGCAGCCTTGCTCACGGATATGTCGACCCCACTCGGACTCAAGATCGGCAATGCGCTTGAGGTTGAGGAGTCCGTCGAGGTGCTAGCCGGCGGCGGTCCGAAAGATGTGGTTGAGCTGACCGTTGAGCTTGCCAAGGAGATGCTGAACCAAGCTGGTGTGCACGGAGTTGACCCTAGCGAGAATCTTCGCAATGGTAAGGCTATGGACAAGTGGCGCCAGATGATCTCGGCCCAGGGCGGTAACCCTGATGCAGAGCTTCCGAAGGCAAAGCACTCCCACCAAATCCTGGCAACCGAATCTGGTTTTGTATCCAGGCTCGATGCACTTGATGTCGGGGTTGCCTCCTGGAGGCTGGGTGCCGGTCGTGAGCGCAAGGAGGATTCCGTGCAGTTTGGTGCTGGTATTGAGCTAGCGGTGCAAATTGGCAGTCACGTCGAGGCTGGTCAGCCGCTGATGACGCTATTCACCGACACCGAGGAAAAGTTCGAGCGAGCCATTGAACTTGCCAGCGCAGCGGTTGAAATTTCGGCCTTGCCGGTCGCGGAGCGTAAGCTCATCCTCGGCAGAATCAGTTAGGAACTAAGTGGACATCAAAGCCCTACCAAAAATCTCTCTTCACGATCACCTAGATGGCGGGCTGAGACCACAGACCATCATCGAGCTGGCAGCCGAGATCGGTCACGAACTTCCAGCTAACAACGCACTGGACCTGGGTCGCTGGTTCGCTGAATCTGCGAACTCTGGCTCTTTGGTTCGCTACCTCGAAACCTTCGACCACACCGTGGCCGTCATGCAGACTCGAGCGGGTTTGGAGCGAGTGGCTTACGAGGCAGTGCTTGACCTTGCCGCAGAGAATGTGATTTATGCCGAGCTGCGCTGGGCCCCAGAGCAGCACCTGGCAAAGGGCCTGACTCTCGATGAGACGGTTGAGGCGGTTCAGGATGGTCTCGAGCGCGGCATGGCTGAGATCGAAGACCGCGGTGGATTTATCCGCACCGGGCAGTTGGTAACCGCGATGCGTCACGCCAACCGAGCGATGGAAATTGCCGAACTGGCAGTGCGTCACCGCAATGCCGGTGTGGTTGGTTTTGATATTGCTGGAGCCGAGAAGGGCTTCATGCCGAATTTGCACAAGGAAGCTTTCGACTACCTAGCCCAGGAGCTTTTCCCCTGCACCGTTCACGCAGGTGAAGCCGATGGCGTTGAGTCAATTCGCGATGCCATCGTTTCTGGTCGCGCCCTGCGTCTTGGTCACGGTGTGCGCTTGGTTGAAGACATCATGTTCTCCAGAACCGAGGGCGACACCGACCTGGTGGTGCTTGGACCGGTAGCGCAGTGGGTGCATGATCGCGGCATCGCGCTGGAGACCTCACCATCGTCAAACCTGCAGACCGGTGCCTTTGAGATGCTGGGTGACAGCATGGCTGACCACCCGTTCGACATCCTCTACGACCTCGGTTTCAAGGTCACCGTCAACACCGATAACCGCTTGATGAGCGCAACCAATTTGACCAAGGAACTTGAGATTTTGGTTGACACCTTTGGTTACTCGATTGCAGATCTAGAGCAGTTCCAGCTCAATGCTGCCGAGGCTGCCTTCCAGGGTCTGCCAGAGCGCGAAGAGCTGATGGACATGATTGAGATGGGTTTCGCAGAGGCGCGTTAGTGCTAGCTAAAGCCTTCGGTCCAAATTCGATTGCTCACCACTCGGGTATCACCGACTGGGAAGGGGCAGTATCTGCTGCCGTTGCCCTTTTGGAGCAGGATCAAAGAGTAACCGGCGGGTATCTTGCCCGGGTCCTGAAGGCGAATCAAGATCACGGTCCCTACTTCGTGGTGGCACCGGGCATCGCAATTGCGCACGCTGCCCCAGACGAAGATGTTCAATCCACCGGCTTCGCACTTCTTCGACTTCAGACACCGGTTGTCTCCGGCTCGCAAAACGATCCGGTGCAGTTGCTATTTGCATTTTGTGCTGTCGATTCCACCAGTCACATTGCACTGCTTGGAGAGTTTGCCGAGCTAATGAGCAAGCCGGGAAATGTGAACACTCTGTTAAATGAACCGAATCTCACAATTGTTCGCAATTTATTGACGGCGTAGTTGGTTAGATAGCACTGTGAAGATTTACGCTGTTTGCGGGGCCGGGATAGGCACCTCGGTCCTTTTAAAATCCAATGCCGATCGAGTATTGGCCACCCTGGGCATCGAAGCTGAGGTTCAGGCAGTTTCGGTCTCGGACGCAATGGCGAGTGAGTCTTTGGCACAAGTAGTGCTCATCACCCCGGAGCTCAAAGATCAGATTCAGGGCATTCGATCCGAGGTAATCCCAATCGAGAACATCTTCAACCTAGAAGAGCTAACACAGAAACTATCCGCCGCACTCAGCTAGTGTTTTTCCATGGCTAATCCAGGCGGCACCGAGCGCACCAAGCTCAATCGAATTTCATATAAGGCTTCCCACGAGGTCAGTGACCTCTACTCGGTCTTGGACAGCAATCTGGTTGCTCACGTCGCACTGGTTCAAGACGGTAAGCCGCTGGTGATCCCGATGGCCTATGGGCGCGTCGATGACATCATCTATTTGCACGGCTCCTCAGGCTCCAGACTGATGCGTTTGTTGCAGAACGAGCCAGACGTTTGTGTTTCGATTACCGACCTGACCGCATTGAAGGTGGCACGGTCGACATTCAATTCCGGGATGCATTACCGCTCGGTCGTGATATTTGGTAGGGCATCGCTGGTCTCCGATGAGAAAAAAGATGAAGCGCTAAATGCCCTCAGTGACGCCATGATTCCGGGCCGCGTAGCCGAGGTCCGCGCCAGCACCAAAAAGGAGCTTGCTGCCACCGTGATCGTTTCGCTGCCGCTGGATGAGTGTTCGGTGAAGATTTCGGTAAACGAGGTTGATGACGACGAAGGCGACCTGAACCAGGGCACCTGGGCGGGTATTGTGCCGTTTGTCACCACAATCGGTGAGCCAATCCCAGCCGATGACGAAGCTGCTGGGCTCGAGGTTCCAGCTTCGGTTCGAAACCTAGCTAAGCGGCCCTAAGTAGCTGCTGCGCCCACGATTTCAGAGTTTGAAGTTTCTGCTGAGCAGCATCTTCAGAGGCTGCGGTGACCTGCAGGTAACACTTCAATTTTGGCTCGGTGCCCGATGGTCGAATGATTACTCGGTAAGAGCTCGTGGTGAAGATCACACCCTCGGTTGAAGGCAGGTTCTTGCCAAGTTCTAGATTTTCAAACTCAGCGCTCTCGCCCAAAATCTCAGCAATTGGGTTGCTCTTGACCTCGGCCATGATCTTGCCGATAACCGATAGGTCGGTTACCCGGATAGAAACCTGACCGGTTGCTAGGTGACCATAGCGCTTGGCTAAACCGCGCAACAGATCCAGCAGATCCATGCCCTCCGCCTTGAGGGTCGAGGCCAGTTCCGCAATCGCAAGTGCTGCCGAGATGCCGTCCTTGTCGGGGGTTGCGCTCGGGTCAATGCAGTAGCCGAGGGCTTCCTCGTAACCGAAGCTAAGGTTAGGCACCTTTGAGATCCACTTGAATCCGGTCAGGGTCTGCTGATAGTTCATGCCGTGAAACTGGGCAAGCTTGGCCAGGCTGGCCGACACAATCGAGTTTGCGAGCGTGCCGCCGGTTTTAGCAGAGGCAATCATTTCGGCCAGCAGTAGGCCAACCTGATCGCCGGTGAGCATTTGGTAGTCGCTGCCCTTTTTGACGCCAACCGCAAGCCGGTCAGCATCTGGGTCATTGGCGATTATCAAGTCGGAGTTGTGAGCCTTGGCGTGTTCAAAGCTGAGGTCCATCGCGCCCGGCTCTTCCGGATTGGGGAAAGAGACCGTGGGGAACTGCCCGTTCGGTTCCTGTTGGGCAGCCACGGAGTTAAAGACAAAACCGGTGCGGTCGAAAACCGCCTTGATAACTCGATACCCCACGCCATGCATCGCGGTGTAGGTGATCTTTAGGTTCTCCCGGCCAGTCTGGTCTTGGCTGACCAAAGATGCAGCCCTCGCGACATAAGAGTCGATGTCGGCCTGACCCAAAATCTCAATGTCTTTGGACTTTGGAATTTCATCAAATGTGATTTCTTTCGAAATCTCGTCAATCAGGCTGGCAATTTGTTTATCCTGCGGTGAGATCAACTGCGAGCAACCGTTAGCTCCACCGAGGTAAACCTTGTAGCCGTTATCGCGCGGTGGATTGTGACTGGCGGTAACAATTACTGTGGCACTGGCTAGGAAACGCTTGCCCGTGAAGGCTGCCACCGGGGTAGGCACCGCCGAATCAAATAGTCGAGTCTTGATTCCCGCGGCTGCGAAAATCTCTGCCGAGTCCTGGGCAAAGATATCTGAGTTCACTCGGCCGTCGTAACCGACCACGACCGATAGCTCACCATTTTTGTCTAGGTAGTCGGTCTTGTTTGAATTTAGAAATCTTGCGATTGCCAGTGCAGCTTGGGCAACGACGATCCGATTCATGCGATTTGGGCCAGCACCCAATTCGCCGCGCAACCCGGCGGTGCCAAACTGCAGTCGAGTTTCGAATCGAGAGAGCAAGCCTGACTCGTCTTGAGCATCAATCAGTTGCTCTAGCTCGAGTCGAGTAATCGGATCAGGATCTTGGTTTAGCCAGCTTTTGGCATTTGCGATCAGGTCCATTTATAGCTTCGCCACAATCTCGGCAAGTAGTTTGCTGATTCTCGCCTCGGCATTGCGACCAACTTCCAAGACTTCTGCGTGGGAGAGCGGGGTGGTCTGGATTCCGGCAGCCAGGTTGGTAATCAGCGACATGCCAAGGATTTCCATGCCCGCCTGGCGAGCGGCAATCGCCTCAAGCGCGGTTGACATTCCAACTATGTGTCCGCCCATGATCTTTGCCATCTGAACTTCAGCTGGAGTCTCGTAGTGCGGACCGCGGAATTGGACGTAGACGCCTTCGTCCAGGTTTGGATCAACTTCCCTGGCGAGGTCGCGTAGTCGCTTCGAGTAAAGGTCGGTCAGGTCGATAAAGGTAGCGCCCTCAAGTGGGCTGGCTGCGGTCAGGTTGATGTGATCCGAGATTAGGACGGCAACCCCGCCTGCCCACTCGGGCTTGATGCCACCGGCGCCGTTGGTGAGGATCATGGTCTTCGCACCGGTTGCCGCTGCGGTTCTCACCGAGTGCACAACCGAGCGGACCCCGTGGTTTTCGTAGAAGTGGGTGCGAGCGCCGATCACCAACGCGTGTTTACCGTTTGGTAGGCGAATCGAGCGAACGGTGCCAACGTGCCCAACCACAGCAGGCTTGGAGAAACCGATGATCTCATTGCCGGGAATCTCGCTCACGGTTTCACCGATTAGATCTGCAGCCTTGGCCCATCCTGAGCCCAGTGTCAGTGCGATGTCGTGATTGGTAATGCCAGAGATTTTGGCAATTTGGTTGGCCGCCTCTTGGGCGATTTCGAAGGGGTTAGCACCCTCGGCATTGAGTGGATTGACCATAAAAATCAGTCTAACTAACCCCGTAACCCAGATTGGTAGGCCAGAATGAACCCGTGACAATTTCATCGTCGAATCAACATCGCATCGTAATCATCGGTGGTGGCCCGGGTGGCTACGAAGCCGCCAGAGCAGGCCGTCAGCTCGGGGCCGAGGTAATCCTCATCGAGGACAATGGCATCGGTGGCAACGCAGTACTAACTGATGTGGTGCCATCGAAGACGCTGATCGCAACCGCAGAGGCCGCGCAGCGAGTAGCGCAAGCCCAGAGTCTCGGCGTCACATTTTCCATCGACCGAGTTGCCGTGCAACCGAAGGTCGAAATTGATTTGGACGCGGTAAACAAGCGACTGTTGGCATTGGCGAAGAGCCAGTCCGAAGACATGCTGCTGTCTCTCAAGAACGAAGGCGTACGAGTAATTTCGGGTCGCGGTCGACTCGACGGCAACCACCACGTCATTGTCGAACCAACCCTGGGTGGTGAACCGGAGCGCATCGAGGCAAAGACCATCATTGTTGCCGTTGGTGCCCATCCGAGAGAGGTCCCCGGCTCAAAGCCAGATGGTGACCGAATCTTCACCTGGAAGCAGCTCTACAACCTAAAGACCCTGCCAGAGCACATGATTGTGGTCGGTTCTGGTGTCACCGGTGCCGAGTTCGCCAGCGCATACCTGCAGCTGGGCAGCAAGGTGACTTTGATTTCTAGCCGCGACAAAGTACTGCCCGGTAATGATGCCGACGCCGCGGATTTAATTGAGGATGTCTTCCGTCGCGGCGGCATGCAGATTTTGAACAAATCCCGAGCCGTTGAGGTTGTGAATACCGGCAGCGGTGTTCGGGTCACGCTCGAAGGTGGCCAAATCGTCGAGGGCAGTCACTGCCTGATGGCGGTTGGAGCAATTCCAAACACCGAGGGACTGGGCCTTGAGGAAGCTGGCGTAAAGCTGACCGAGTCCGGCCATGTGATTGCAAACAAGGTGGCGAGAACCTCTAGGGCGAATGTCTACGCCGTTGGTGACTGTTCAACCGCAATGCCGCTGGCCTCCGTCAGCGCCATGCAGGGCCGCACCGCCGTCTACCACACCATGGGTGATGTGGCAGCGCCGACCAGAATGCGCAATGTTGCATCCAACGTGTTCACCTCTCCAGAGATTGCCTCGGTGGGATGGTCGCAGTCCGACATCGAACAGGGATTGGTGCGCGGCGAGATTCAAAAGGTAATGCTCGACACCAACCCGAGAGCAAAAATGCAGGGCATTCGCGAGGGCTTCATCAAGCTCTTTGCCTCGATTGGCTCTGGGACCGTGATTGGCGGAGTTGTGGTTGCGCCAAGAGCTTCGGACTTGATCTTCCCGATTGCGGTTGCAATTGAGAATCGACTAACCGTGGATCAGTTAGCCCGCACCTACACGGTTTACCCATCCATCTCTGGTTCGATTGCCGAGGCAGCCTCAGCACTTCACCAGCCCATCGACTAGTCGGTTATATCTAGAATTCTGGTTCCCGCGGAAATTGTGGTGCCAACGCTTACGCCGATTGAACCGATGACTCCGGCGCGATGAGCGGTCAGCGGCTGCTCCATCTTCATCGCTTCCAAGACCACAACCAGGTCACCAGCTTCGACATGATCGCCTTCTTGCACCGCAAGTTTCACCACGGTTGACTGCATCGGGGCGAGCAGGCTGTTGCCCTTGGCACCGGTGTGAGAAGCGCTACCCGAACTCTTGGCACGCTTTGGTGCGTGACCGGCTGCCGAGCCAATCTCTCCGACCAAAAGGCGCTTTGGAACGCTCACCTCAAGGCGCTTACCTGCCACCTCAACCACGATTTCGTGACGAGCTTCTGCCTCGGGAAGTTCCTCCGGTTGCCCGGACCAAGGTTCAATGGTGTTATCCCACTCGGTTTCAATCCAGCGGGTATAGACGCCGAACTTACCGCTCTCGGCAGTGAAAGCGGGGTCGTTTACAATCGCGCGATGGAAAGGCAAGACGGTCGGTAAACCGTGAACCTGCATTTCCTCGAGTGCCCTTCTTGAGCGCTGCAGCGCCTCGGCTCGAGTTGCGCCGGTGACAATCAGCTTTGCCACCATCGAGTCAAAGTTTCCGGAGACTACATCGCCTGACACCACACCGGCATCGACGCGCACACCTGGACCGCTTGGGGCGATGAACTGGTGAATCGCTCCCGGGGCAGGCAAGAAACCACGACCAGGGTCTTCACCGTTGATGCGGAATTCAAAGCTGTGGCCAGAAACCTTAGGGTCTGGGTAATCCAAAATGCCACCCTCGGCGATGCGGAATTGCTCGCGCACTAGATCCAGGCCGGTTACCTCTTCTGATACCGGGTGCTCTACCTGCAAGCGAGTGTTTACCTCGAGGAATGAGATGGTGCCGTCCTGCGCCACCAGGAATTCACAGGTACCAGCACCCTCGTAACCGACTGCCTTCAGGATTGCCTTCGAGGACTCGTAGAGCCTGGACTCCTGTTCGGCGGTCAGGAACGGAGCCGGGGCTTCTTCCACTAGCTTTTGGTGACGACGCTGCAGAGAGCAGTCGCGGGTGGAGACCACAACCACATTGCCGTGCTGGTCGGCAAGGCACTGAGTCTCAACGTGACGAGGCTTGTCCAGATACTTTTCAATGAAGCACTCACCACGGCCGAATGCGGCAATTGCCTCACGGGTAGCGGATTCGAAGAGTTCTTGAATTTCGGCTGCGTCGCGAACAATTTTGATGCCGCGCCCGCCGCCACCGTATGCCGCCTTGATCGCAACCGGGAGCCCGTGAACCGCAACGAAATCTTCGACTTCTTTTACGGTCTCAACCGGATTGATGGTTCCTGGGGCCAGTGGCGCACCGACTGACTCGGCAACTTTTCGAGCTGAAACCTTGTCTCCGAGTTGCTCGATTGATGCCGGCTTTGGGCCAATCCAGATCAAACCTGCATCAATAACCGCCTGAGCGAAAGCTGCGTTCTCGGACAAAAAGCCGTAGCCGGGGTGAACTGCATTAGCCCCCGAGCGCTTTGCGATTGCAATGAGCTTGTCTGAAACCAAATAGGTCTCGGCAGCGCTTTCGCCATTTAGGGCATATGCCTCATCTGCAAGCTTTACGTGCTGGGCGTGACGATCGCCATCGGCATACACCGCCACGGTAAGAATTCCAGCGTCCTTGGCGGCTCGAATGATTCGAACTGCGATCTCGCCTCGGTTGGCGATAAGTAACTTGGTAATTCGGCGCTGGGTCATAATCCAAAAGCTTATTGCCCTCTAGGGCAGGAAATTTATAAGCAAACGACAAAAAACTTGTGGTTTCGTTGCGGTTATCTCCATAGCGATTGGTAGTCGTGACCAAGGTCAGTCACCAGTTCGCGCAGCGCAACCAGCGAAAGCCCGACCACGGTGTGGTAGTCGCCCTCGATGCGTTCAACAAAAGCCCCGCCGAAGCCATCGATTGTGAAGGCTCCGGCAACCTGAAGCGGTTCACCGGTAGCTACGTATTTCTGGATCTGCTCATCGCTGAGGTTGGAAAATGAAACCGAGGTTTGGGTTACCTTGCCCGAAGCGTTGCCGGTTTGGCCATCGATTAGCCAATGCCCCGAGCACAACAGCCCGGTTTTACCGCGCATCTTTTGCCAGCGGCTAATGGCCACCTCTGGGTGGTGCGGCTTCCCAAGCATCTCACCATCAAACAGCAGTGCCGAATCGCAACCAAGCACCAGGCCGTCAAAGCTAACTGCTTCGGCCTTGGCCTTCGCCAGCAGCTGGGTCATCTCTTGGATAGTGGCAGGCTTTTGTTTTGCTACCAAAGCATCTTCATCAACGCCCGGGGAGCGGGTCTCGAACACAATTCCAGCGTCGGTTAGCAGTCGCTTTCTAGCGGGCGATGTCGAGGCAAGCAGCAATTTGGTCACGGAAGACAGGTTAGCTGTGGAACACTGTGGGAGTGAATCTTCGAGTCAAAATTGAAAAAGTCGCCCACGGTGGAGTTTTTGTAGCCCGCCACGAGGGTCGAGTCATCTTTGTTACCGGCGCTATCGATGGCGAAGTGGTCGATGTCGAGGTGACCGAGGATGCCGGCAAGTTCTTACGCGCCACTGTCACAAACGTGGTTGAGGCCTCCGAATATCGCCAGCCACACTTCTGGAAGGCAGCGCGCGAAGGTGCAGGCGGTGCGGAATTTGGACACATCAACCTCTCCCACCAGCGCGAACTAAAGTCCCAAGTGCTAGCCGAAGCGCTGCAGCGCATGGCTGGCATCGATCTGGAAACCGAGGTGGAAGCCTGCCCACAGGAGACCGATGGCCTGCACTATCGCACCCGTGTCCAGTTGAATGTCGATGCCTCGGGAACAGCTGGACCAATGCGACCAAGAAGCAATGAGGCGGTATTTAGCCCTACCCTGCCCTTGGCGGTTACCGAAATCGAAGAACTTGGCTTGCAGCTAAAGAACTGGAATGGCGTAAAGAAGATCTCAATCGCCGCGAGCTCAACTGGTGATTTACAGTGGTTGGTTGATGACAAGCTAAACGGCTCGGAGCGTTTGGTCGAGCGAGCCGCCGGACGAACTTTCCGACTCAGTTCCGGAGCTTTCTGGCAGGTGCACAAAGACGCCGCCAATCTACTAACCAAAGCGGTTTTTGACGCTGCAGAGCTTTTGGAGTTTGACCCTGCAAAACCGGCGCTAGATCTATACGCTGGTGCCGGTCTATTTGCTGCAACCATGGCGGCCAAGTACGGTTCAACCAGCTTCACCGCGGTCGAGAACAACAAGCAGGCCGTGGCCGACGGCACCAAGTCTGCAATTGACCTCAGCAATCTAAAGTTTGAGAAGTCAGACGTCTTGCAGTACCTAAGGGTCGCAAGCGCAAAGCCTGGCCACTTTGACACCGTGGTGCTTGACCCACCACGTTCCGGAGCGGCCGGCAAGGTAATTGAGCAGCTGATCAAACTCAAACCACGCAACATCATTTACGTGGCCTGTGATCCGGTAGCACTGGCTAGAGATTTAGGCTCGCTTTCCAAGGCCGGTTACCAACTTAGGGGACTGCAGGCCTTTGACATCTTCCCGCACACACACCACTTTGAGGCGGTTGCAGCTCTAACTCTTGGTTAACCTAGAGGCAATGGTAAAAGTAGCGATTGTTGATGACCACGAGGCGGTTCGCCTCGGGTTCGCCGGCACCTGCCAGCAGAACGGTTTTGAGCTGGTGGGCTCCGCCGCCACCGTTGACGAACTGCTGGGTCAGGTGACGGACAAAGACTGCGAGGTTGTGATTGCAGACCTTTCGCTTGCCGATGGGTCTTTGGTGCAGGACAACATCGAGCGATTGGTTGATGCCGGGCCCGCAGTCTTGATTTACAGCATTGCCGA
>DLPB01000036.1 GCA_002479805.1 Micrococcales bacterium UBA7469 | reverse complement strand
GATGTCGGTGGTGTTGGCGGCACACTTGCTGGCAACGCGCTATCGATGGCAGCAGTACGAGCGACCCTGAGCGAGGTGCTGACTGCCCAGGCCTTTGAGCACATGACGAAACTTGCCACGATGTGGACCAACAACATTCAGTCTGTGATTGATGAGTTTGAGCTGCCGTGGCAGGTCTCTCAGATTGGTTGCCGCGGCGAATACAGCTTCCGCCCTGCTGCCCCGCTAACTGGACGCGAGGCTGCCGAAGCTGATGACTTTGAATTGCAGCAGTACCTGCAACTGCACGCTATCAACCGTGGAATTCTGATGACGCCATTCCACAACATGGTGTTGTTCTCGCCTGCCGCAACTGAGAAGGACGTCGCTCACCACCACGCTCACTTCCGCGAGGCAGTTGAGTCGCTATACCGCTAGGCGCGAAGCTTCTTAGCCTTTAGCGAGGCTCGCACCTGCACCACCATCACAATCGCAATTGCCACGATGAAGACCAGCGAACCAATTACGTTCGCCTCTGGTGGAATGCCTCGAGCGGCTGCGGTGTAAACAAACTTCGGGAACGTCGTCTCTGGTCCCGAGTTGAACTGGGTGATGATGAAGTCGTCAAAACTCAATGCGAAAGACAGCATGGCTGCCGCCATAATGCCTGGCAAGAGCAACGGGAAGGTAATTCTCCAGAACACCGCCGCAGCGTTCGCATAGAGATCGCGCCCGGCTTCCTCGAGTCTTGGATCCAGGGTTGCGACTCGCGCCTTTACGGTAACCACCACAAAGCTCAAGGTAAACATCACGTGGGCAACCACGATGGTCCAAAAGCCCTTTGAGATACCAACATTCAAAAACTGCGCTGCCAGGCCAGCGCCCATTACAACCTCGGGGGTTGCCATTGGCAAGAACAAAAGTAGGTTGGTTGCCGCACGACCCTTGAACTTGTAGCGACCCAGGGCAATCGCGATAGCGGTTCCGAGCGCGGTCGAAATCAAGGTGGAAATCACGGCGATGGCAACCGAGTTACCGAAAGCCTCACAGACCACCGGCTGACCACACATGTTCAGCCAGTTGTCGAAGGTGAACTCTTTCCAGGCAATGTTGGACTTTTCAACCTTGTTGAAGGAGAAGACGAAGGTGTAAGCAATTGGAATCATCATGAAGGTGAATGCCAAACCTACGTATGTTGGAAGTAGCCACCGGCCAAGCGAGAATCTCACAGCAGCTCCTCCGTTCCACTCTTGCGAACGTAAACAGAAACCAAAACCACAATTGCGGCCATCAGCATGACAGAGAGCGCAGATGCGGTTGGGTAATCCTGAATTCGGAAGAAGTTAGCCTCCACCACGTTACCGATCATCGCGGTGTCGGAGCCTCCCAAGAAGTCTCTGGATGCCGAAACATAGTCACCAGAAATCGGGATGAAGGTCAGCAAAGTGCCGGAAATTACACCCGGCAGCGATAGCGGGAATGTTACCCTCCAGAAAGTCTGCGCAGGGGTGGCATACAGGTCCGAGCCCGCCTCCACCAGACGAGTGTCCAAGCGCTCCAGCGAGGTGTAAATCGGAAGCGTCATAAATGGAATGAAGTTATAGGTCAAACCTGCAATCACCGCAAAGCTAGAGCCGATCACATACTGATCTGCTGCCAGGACACCAATTGACTGCAGGAATTGCGTAGTGGGTGACTCGTTAGAGAAGATCTGCTTCCAGGCAAAGGTGCGAAGCAGGAAGCTGATGAAAAACGGAGCGATTACCAGCGTGAGCAAGAAAGCCTGCAGCACGGGCTTGTTTCTTGCCTTGACGCCGATGAAGTATGCGATTGGGTAGCTAATCAAAAGCGCCATGAAGGTCGCAACCAGTGCGTACAGGAAGCTTCTGGTGATCTGAGGCAGATACTGCTCGAGCGCATAGGCATAGTTCGAAACCTGGAATGCGTAGTCATACATACCAATTTCGCCGGTAAACGAGGCGGTTTTGAGTGATGTGATGACCAGCGAAACCAACGGGGTTAGGAAGAACAACCCGAGGTAAATCATGCCGGGTGCCAACAGGATGAAAGCAACCTTAGATGCCTTTGTTGGGGCGGCAGAATTACCCGCTGAACCTTGCCCTAGCGCTACGAATGCCACGAGATTTACGCCTCGTCGTTATCTGCCTTGAGTGGCAGATCACTTAGACCAAAAGCGTGCTCGACCTTCCAGCTCACCCAAACCTGGGCACCAAGCTCAACAACCGGGCTCTTACCAACATTTTGAGCAAAGACTGTTATGTCTCCAAAGCCAGGAACGTCAATCAGGTACTGGTTTGAAACACCGGTGAAGCGGATGTCGATAATCTCGCCTGGACCAACCAGGTTGTGGTTGGAGTCAAGGTTTGGCTTGTCCTCGTGGAAGGTTGCCTTCTCCGGGCGAACACCAAGTGCCACCTTGCCGGAATGCTTCTCAGAGCGATTCTTAGGCGCTGATATCTTTTGGCCGTTGCAGCTGATCGAAATGCTGTTTGCATTCTCTTCAACTACATCGCCAACAAAGATGTTGGACTGACCCAAGAATCTCGCCACGAAGGCAGTCTTTGGGCGGTCATAGAGCGCCTCGGGGGCACCCATCTGCTCAATCTCACCCTTGTTCATAACCGCAACCGTGTCGGCCATGTCCATGGCCTCCTCCTGGTCGTGGGTGACGTGCAAGAAGGTGAGCCCAACTTCCATCTGAATGGCCTTGAGCTCGACCTGCATTTGACGACGAAGCTTGAGATCAAGCGCTCCCAGTGGCTCATCGAGCAGCAATAGCGCCGGGCGGTTTACCAGCGCTCGAGCAAGCGCAACACGCTGCTGTTGACCGCCGGATAGCTGCTGAGGCTTACGAAGTGCCAGGTGCTCTAGTTCAACTAGCTGTAGCGCTTCGGTTGCCTTGGCAAGCGGATCTGCAACCTTGCGCTGACGAAGACCAAACGCCACATTCTCCAAGATGGTCATGTGTGGGAACAGCGCGTAGCTCTGGAACACAGTGTTCACCGGGCGCTCGTGCGGCTTGGTGGCGGTTACATCCTTGCCACCGATTAGCACCTTGCCCTTGGTTGGCTCCTCCAGGCCGGCGACAATTCGCAGCGTGGTGGTCTTGCCACAACCCGAAGGTCCCAGCAGGGCGAAGAACTCACCCGCTGGAATCTTTAGGTCAAGGTTTTCAATTGCGGTAAATCCAGGGAACTCCTTGCGGATTCCAACTAGCTCTAGGTCCTGACCCCTAGCGACGAAGTCAGTTGCCACCTATGCGCCCAGCAAAACGTTTTGCCACGCGGTTGCGAAGCGCTGCTCCTCCTGGCCGGTTAGGGCGCGGAAGGCGTGGACGTTGGATAGGAACTCCTCGGATGGGAAGATCAATGGGTTCTCGGCCAACGCAGGGTCGGTCTTGAGCATTTCTTCCTTGGCGCCAACCACTGGAGTTACGTAGTTCACGTAGGCAGCTAGCTCGGCTGCGTTCACTGGGTCGTAGTAGTAGTTGATCAGTGCTTCGGCGTTCTTCTTGTGAGCTGAGCCCATCGGAACCACGAAGGAGTCGGAGGAGATGGTCGAGCCAGTGTCTGGAACGACGAATCCGAAGCGCTCTTCGCCAACCTCGGCGTTCAAAATGGTGGTGTCTCCCGACCAGGCCAGCGCAACGATGATGTTGCCGTTGACCAAGTCTTCACCGTAGGAGTTGCCCTTGATGTTGAAGATCTGGCCGGAGGAAACCTGGGCAGCGATGAACTCAACCGCTGCATTGAATGCATCCTCGGTCAATGACTCTTCGCTCGTGATGTCAATGCCCTGGCTTAGCAGAGTGAGGCCGACAGAGTCGCGCATCTCGGAGATAAGGCCGACGCGGCCCTTTAGCTCCGGTGCCCAAACATCGGCAAGTGAGGTAGGGGCATCCTTGCCGGTTGCCTCCTTGTACATCTGCTTGTTGTAGACGATGCCGCCGATGATGCCCTGGTAAGGCACCGAAAGAGTGCGCTCTGGGTCATTCGCGTCACCTAGGTAGGCAGGTGCCAAGTTCGCAACCTTGTTTGGCATGTTTGCATCATCCAAAGTCTGCAGGTAGCCGAGGCCGATCATGCGGTTTACCAACCAGTTGGTTGGGCAGGCGACGTCGAATCCTGGGTCGGTGCCCAGTGCTAGCTGGTCCTTAACCTTGGCGTACCAGGTGTCGTTGTCGTCGATCTCCATCATGTACTCGACGGTGATGCCGCTCTCACTCATGAAGCGGTTCAGGGTTGGGTAAGAACCGTCGTCCTCGCCGTCCATGTAAAGCGGCCAGTTGTGCCAAACCAAAACCTTTTCGCTGTCCGAAAGATCCTCGGCTGGAGTCAGAGCACTCTTGGTGTCAGCAGCACAGGATGCCAGTGACATGACAGCTGCGGTGCCACCTAGACCCAGCAGGGTAGCGCGACGAGAAAGCATCTTTCCTCGTGCCATTTGCACGAGCTGACGCATCATTGGGTCCTGAGGAAGACTTTCCTTCATTGCAATCTCCTAAATCCACCGATTTCAATCAAGTGGTGAGTGTTGACCAACAAGAACATTGCTACCGGGATTCCGAAGCAAGCCCAAGTTTGTCATAAATCTTTGGCTTTTTGGACCCCGAAACTGATTTTTTACCCTCAGTCTCCGATGTAGCTCATGACGTGCTTGATACGGGTGTAGTCCTCAAAGCCGTAGTGCGAGAGGTCCTTGCCATAACCGGAGTGCTTGAAGCCACCGTGAGGCATCTCGGCGACCAGTGGGATGTGGGTGTTGATCCACACCGCACCAAAGTCAAGGTGCTTGGCAAAGCGCATTGCGCGCGCGTGGTTGGTGGTCCAAACCGAGGCCGCCAAACCGTACTGCACGTCATTCGCCCACTTCAGAGCCTGGGCATCATCGGAGAACTTTTGGACGGTGATGACCGGGCCGAAGATCTCCTCCTGGATGTGCTCGTCGGTCTGCTTGAAACCAGAGAGCACAGTTGGCTCAAAGAAGTAGCCCTCGGAACCGATTTGGCTACCGCCAGCCTCGATCTTGGCGTGATCCGGTAGTCGGTCAATAAAGCCCTTGACTCTAGCCAGCTGGTTTGCGTTGTTTACCGGGCCAAACAAAATGTCTTCTTCGTGAGGCTTACCAACCTTGGCACTGGCTTTGACCTCGGCCAGAAGGTATGGCATGAACTCGTCGTAGGCGGATTCCTGAACCAGCAATCTGGTGGCAGCGGTGCAGTCTTGACCGGCGTTGAAGAATCCAGCCGCCACGATGCCAGCCGCAGTCTTTGCGAAATCGGCATCCGCAAAAACAATTACGGGGGCCTTACCGCCTAGCTCGAGGTGAACTCGCTTGAGGTCGGCAGATGCACTCTTGGCAACCTCCATTCCGGCGCGCACGCTACCGGTGATGGAAACCATCTGGGGAATGCGGTTTTCGATCATGGCGCGACCGGTGTCGCGGTTTCCAGTCACCACGTTGAAGACACCGGCTGGCAAAAACTCCGCTGCGATTTCAGCGAGCAGCAGGGTGGAAGCCGGAGTGGTGTCGGAAGGCTTTAGCACGATGGTGTTACCGGCCGCAATGGCAGGGGCAAACTTCCAAGTCGCCATGTTCAGTGGGTAGTTCCACGGAGTCACCTGACCAATCACACCGATTGGTTCGCGACGAATCATCGAGGTGTGATCGCGCAGGTACTCCCCTGCCGAGCGACCCTCTAGGTTTCTGGCTGCACCGGCAAAGAAACGGATCTGGTCGACAGACGGCATGATTTCGTAGTCGACCAGGGTCGCTAGCGGCTTTCCGGTGTTCTCAGACTCAACCTCGGCAGCCTCCTTCGCACGAGCCTCTAGGGCATCGGCGATGCGGAACAGCGCAAGCTGACGCTCGGATGGGGTGGTTTGGCCCCACTCTTCAAAAGCTTTTTGCGCCACCTCGTAGGCAGCCTGAACATCTTGATCGTTAGAAACGGGGGCGTGAGCGTAGACCTGACCGGTGGCCGGGTTGATGACGTCGCTTACCTCACCGGATGATGCGGCAACCTGCTTGCCACCGATGAAGTTCTTCAATTGCTTAGTTGACACGCAAAACTCCTCATTGAGCTAGTTAGGCTTCGACTCTAATCCTGCAGGGGGCATTTCGACAGCCAAATTCAAAAACTCGACCGAATTCGTAACTGTTTGACTAAATAGCTGCGAATTCCGATGCTTTCACCCACGCAGTGAGCCATACTTCAAACATGGCAAGAATGGAAAGAGCGGGACGCTCCCAGCTGGACGAGGTCTCCAAGAAGATCATCGAACAATTGCAGCAAGACGGTCGCAAGTCTTACTCAGAGATCGGCAAGGTGGTTGGCCTCTCGGAGGCGGCCGTGCGACAGCGAGTTCAGAAATTGACCGACTCCGGGGTTATGCAGGTGGTTGCGGTAACCGACCCGATGAAACTTGGTTTTAGCCGCCAGGCCATGATTGGCATCAAGTGCATGGGGAACGCTTCCGAGGTTGCCAAGCAGCTAACCGAATTTGATTCAGTTGATTACGTGGTGCTGACTGCCGGCAGTTTCGATGTGCTGGTCGAGGTGGTTTGTGAGGATGACGAAGACTTGATTCAACTTTTGAACGACAAAATTCGTGCGCTGCCCGGGGTAATTTCCTCCGAGACATTTGTTTACCTCAAGCTCCACAAGCAGTTCTATAGCTGGGGAACCAGATAGCATCTAGTAAGCCAACTAACGATGAAGTTAAGAGTGATAGCAATGGCAAAGAACAAGTCCAAAGGTCTTCTAGGCCTAATCGGAAAAAAGAAGTCCAAGAAATCAGATTCTGGCTCCCGCAAAGACCTCAAGCTTTTTGAGGCGATGCGCGATGGTGAAACCTATGGCGACAAAGAGCTGCAGCGCAGCGCCAAGGATCACCTTTGGATGCATTTCACCCGCCACTCCCCTTACCGGACCAAAGACATGACGATCATCACCAGAGGTGAGGGTCACTACCTCTGGGACTCCAAGGGCAATAAGGTCATCGACGGGCTTAGCGGTCTGTTTGCAGTGAACGCCGGCCACGGCCATCAGGAACTTGCCGATGCCGCAGCTAAGCAGATGATGGAGCTGGACTACATGCCGCTGTGGGCATACGCCCACCCTCGGGCAATCGAACTGGCAGAGCGTTTGTTGAGCTATGCACCAAAGGACCTAAACCGCATCTTCTTCACCACTGGAGGTGGCGAGGCGGTTGAGACCGCCTGGAAGATTGCCAAGCAGTATTACAAGCTCAAGGGCAAGCCAACCAAGACCAAGGTCATTTCCCGAATGACCGCCTACCACGGCACCAGCCATGGAGCGCTGTCGATTACCGGAATTGCAGCTATGAAGGCGATGTTTGAGCCACTGGTTCCCTCCACCATTCGAGTGCCAAACACTAACTGGTATCGCTCGAAGCACCTGTTCAAGAACGAGGAAGAATTCGGCATCTGGGCGGCCAACCGAATCGAAGAAGCAATCTTGATGGAAGGTGCGGACACTGTCGCAGCTTTCTACGTAGAGCCGATCCAAAACTCCGGAGGCTGCTTCACTGCTCACCCGAGCTACTTCAAGCGCGTTCGCGAAATCTGCGACAAGTACGACGTGATCTTTGTAGCCGATGAGACCATCACCGGCTACGGCCGCTCCGGCGAGATGTTCGCCTGCGAGCGATACGGTATCGAGCCGGACATGATGATCACTGCAAAGGCGATTACCTCCGGCACCCAGCCGCTCGGAGCGCTTTTCCTCAAGGAGAAGTATTTTGAACCATTCACCGAGGGCACCACGATTCTGCCGCACGGATATACCTTCGCCGCACACCCTGTGGCGTGCGCCGTGGCACTGGCAAACCTCGACATCTATGACCGCGAGAAATTGGTGGACAATGTTCGCACCAATTCACCGATCTTCCGCAAGACCCTTGAGAAGCTTTACGACTTGCCGATCGTTGGCGATGTCCGCGGTGATGGTTATTTCTTCGCAATCGAATTGGTGAAAAACCAGGACACCCGAGAAACCTTCACCAAGGAAGAGTCCGAGAAGCTCCTCAGAGGATTCTTGAATAGCGCGTTCTATGAGGCAGGTCTGTACTGCCGAGCAGACGATCGTGGGGACCCTGTGGTTCAGTTAGCTCCGCCATTGACCATTGGTCCGAAGGAATTTGACGAACTCGAGCAAATCCTTCGTAAGGTGCTGACTGAGGCTCAGAAGCGTATCTAGCCAAAGGGTTTGACGTCTCGACGACTTTACCAAATGGTGACTGCGGCAGCGCTTTTAGCACACCAGTGCTCCCCGGCCAGCGATAGGCAATTTCATAACGCCCAATTGCGCTCCTTGGCAAGTTGAGTTGTTCGCAGCCATCTTGGCCCAGGGCAAATTTCACCTGACAATTGCGCCAGACTGCCTGCGGTAAGTCGTCTAACAGCTGAGCCGAGACCACAAGCAAGACATTTGACCTGATTCCATCGCGGGCAATCGTTTCAATAAGTTCCGGCTGGTCAGCGAATTGGTGGATGCCGTCTGCCACCACTAGCACCGGTAACTCAAAGCGCTCATGGTTTGCTATCGCGCCTCGGATGGATTCAATCTCCGGTTGATCGTAGGTTAGCCATATCGTTCGGCACCCAAGGCCTTTGACTAGCCGATGAATAAGCGCAGTCTTCCCGGTACCTGTTGAGCCCAGGATTAGGGAGTGGGAGTCAAAACTGCGCAACGGATTTGGAACGCTGAACCCCTCTTGGTTTAGACCGATTACGGTCTCAGGATTTGACTGCGGGTATGTGATTTCCGGGACTAGCACTTTGCCAGCTACTTCTTTTTTGCCAAGCAGGGAGCCGAGCCAGGAGGCGTCATTTTTCTTCATGAGCCAAATCTGCCCAATGCCGATTGAATTAGGTGACGAAGGCTCGATTCTGTGGATAACTGTTTTCCACAGACCTATGGTTCAAAAGCTAGCCGGCTGGCAAAATTCGGGATACTTGAGGCATGGTCCTTGAAATTGGTTGCACAAAAGTAGTTGAAACACCGCTTGGAAAGATTGCCCTCTCGGCAAGTAGCGATGCACTGGTTGAACTCACCTTTTTAGTTGGCGACGCCAAGCGGATCGAGTTTTCGTCTAGCAAACTTGCCGCTAACCAGGTTGATGCTGCTGCTCAGTGGCTAAGTGACTACTTCTCGGGAAACAAATCTGACTACCGGGGCAAGGTCGATCTTGGTGGAACCGAATTTCAAAAGGCGGTCTGGCGTGAAATCGCGACGATCAAGCATGGTCACACCCTTACCTACGGTGAGATCGCCCACCGAATCGGAAAACCTCAGGCCTCCCGAGCCGTTGGTGCAGCGGTTGGGGCAAACCCGATTCCACTAATTGTGCCCTGCCATCGGGTTATGGGTTCCGGCGGCAGGATCACCGGCTACTCGGGCGGCGATGGGATTCCAACCAAGCGCAAGCTACTGAAGCTAGAAAAGATCGAGTTCGCCGAGTGAGTCACACCCGCCTTCACTCAGACGGTCGCACGCGCTGCTCGTGGGTCACCGATGATGACATTTACGTTCGCTACCACGACCTCGAGTGGGGCTCCGAGGGTAGAGGGCAGCGCGAACTTTTTGAGGCAATTTGCCTTGAGGGGTTCCAGGCCGGATTGAGCTGGATCACGATTTTAAAAAGGCGAGAGGGCTTTAGACAAGCCTTTGAGAATTTTGACATTGAAAAAGTCGCAAGGTTTGATGCGAACAAGATCGAAGAGCTGATGCTCAACCCTGGGATTATTAGAAACCGAGCCAAGATCATCTCGGTAATCAACAATGCCAATGTTGTGCTCGATAAAAAACTAGATCTCACAGAGTTGATTTGGTCGCACGCCCCAAAGGTGCGACAAACCCCGGCGGAAGGCTTTACCTGGCAGGCGACCAGCAGCGAATCGGTGGCGCTGAGCAAGACTCTTCGGAAACTGGGATTTAGTTTTGTGGGCCCAACCACAATGTATGCGCTGATGCAGTCCTCGGGTTTGGTGCAAGACCACGCACCTGGATGTTTTAGAAGAGCCTGAAAAAAACCACTTCCCCATTACATTGGCTAGATGGGAGAGAAATGACTGAACAAGAATTCAATGACATCTTTAGGGCTTACCTGGCCGAGACCTCACGTTTTATTGCGCGCAGAACCCATGCCGAGGATGTTGAAGACCTAGCTGCTGACTTATTTGCGCTGGCTTGGCAAAAACGAGACAGCATCCCTGCCGGCATGGAGCTCCCCTGGCTATACAAGTCGGCCAGATACCTGATCTCCAATCACAACCGCAAGCAGCAGGGCAGGGCCAGTATTATCGCGATGCTTCAAGCACCGCAGTCTGCACCGAGTGCTGAAGCGATTGCCCTTGCAGACATCGAGCTTGCAGCAGCCTGGAAGGCATTGAATGCGAAAGAGCAGGAAATTCTCGCGCTGTGGGCATTTGAAGGTCTCGAACCCAAGCAACTTGCCATCGCGCTGGAGAAAAGTGAAAACGCCTGTGCAATTGCACTCTCGCGAGCCAAGTCCAAACTTTCCCAGCTGTTGAATTCTGAAAATAACTGAGGGGCTAACACACATCATGAATATGAACGAAAACGAAGAACTTCGAGACCGAATTTCCAACTCCGTATCCCCAGACGCTATCGAGCTTCCTGAATACCTGGTTGCCCAGGCCGCCAAGTCCAAGACCAAGCGGCAAATTGGTTTCAACCAGCTGCGTGTGGGGCTTGGCTCGCTTGCCTTTGGCTCGCTGGCGCTAGTAGGAGCCTTTGTGCTGCCAAGCGCGATGGCACCGCAGCCACTGTTTACCATGGGGGCAGCTGCGCAGGGCGGTCAAACTATGGCTTCCGCTGAATCAGCCCCGGCAGACGCCAAAATTGGCATGATCTGGCCCGGTTACGTGCAGTACAACCACATCTCCGATGGGTTAAGTGATGAAACCGGCAAGGGTCACGTTTATCAGGCGCAGTTGGTTGGCACCGCAGACGATCTACTTGCCAGGCTGATGAAGGAATTCAAGATCGATGGCGAGATCAAGAAAGACGAGTGGTCTACCGAGTTAGCCCCGAGCTACACGGTGCAGACCAAGTCGGACGCTGGTGTTGAGTCCTACCTCAACGTTTACTGGGCAGGCACCGGAGCCTGGTACTTCTCAAGTTGGGACAGCTCAAAATGGGCCTGCACCACAACCCCAAGCGATGGAACCAAAGAACAAGACTCAGCGCAGGTTTGCGAACAGCCAGAACCTCAACCCGAACTGATTCCTAGCGAGCAGGAAATGGCCGATTACGCTGCCAAGCTTTTCTCCAGACTCGGAACCAAGCTAAATGCCAGCGATTTCAAGGTCTACCGCGACAGCTGGGGAGGCTCGGCTACTGCGGATCTAACGCTTGAGGGCGAGCCGCTACCGCTGAGTGTCTCCGTCGGTTGGGATGCCTGGGGCAACCTGGCAAACGCATCTGGTCACTCCTTCACCCTGGTAGACCGCGGAGAATTCAAGACTGTTTCAGCTACCGATGCGGTTTCTAGGATCAAGGAGGGCCGCTGGTACGGCTCGGCCCCATCCAGCTTCTACAACACCGGGGCCACGGTTAGGACCATGGTTGATCCGGCAGTCACCAGTGATGTGGCGGTAGAGCCAGCTCCTGGTGAAACTGCGGCCACCGAGGAGGCTCCTACACCTCAAGTTGTTGACCTAAAGATCAATAAGTCACAGACCGCCATGCTGGGCGTCTGGGATGCCGCAGGAGGCTTCTGGCTGGTTCCCGGTCACCTGCTCTACAACGATCAGGGTTGGTTTGACTCCATTATTAGCCTCGAAGAGGGCGTAATTGAGCTGCCCAAGTATGAAGAGGTAATGCCAATGATTGAACCCGGTGCTACCGCCAAGGATGGCTAAAAGCCGCTTGGGACAATTAGCTCGATAACAAAGCCGGACTGGCGGGCCGAAAGGCCTGCCAGTTTTGCTATTTGCGGGATTTGATCGACGGACTCCAGGCCGTGCTCCAAAGCTGCTCTAACAAACGCACCCTTGGCTTTTTTATTGAAGTGATTTAACGCCTTACCAGAGTCCTCATCCAGCACCTCCACGGTGTAGTGCTCACGTTCTGGTATCGGATTCAGGGCCGCATAGCTCTTTGAGCGAAGGTCCAAAATCGGCCCCACCATCCTCGGCCAGACTGCCACGTGGGCCTTGGTCCAGTGCTTCTTCAGATCGATTCCCGGCAGCTTGCTGGAGGCGGAGAAGCGATAGTAGGGAATCTGTTCGGTGGCAGGCAATAAACCAAAGAGCGCCGACTGAATAAACAGCCTTTCCTTTGCCCGCTCTTTACCCTCGGCCGACAGACTTTGGTAATCGAGTGCGTCGAAGAGAGTGCCGGCGTAGCGTTCGACCGCCGGCATGGTCGGTGCGGTGAGCAGCTCCCTGAGGCTTTGGATATCCCGCTCCGGATTCTTACCCAGCTTCAGAGCCTTGACAGCCTTCGATTTACTTTTCGAAAGGGTTCCAAGCTTCTTGATTAGAACATCCCTGGCAGGATCCAAGGCAGCCCAGATGATGGCAGCTTTGTCGATAGAAATGCCAACGCCGCCGGAACGTTTAGTTTCCGACGGCGGCAGCAGAATAAGCATTAGCTAATCAGGGTTGCGTCCCTGACCACCAAGGTGACGGTGTCAGACTCGATTGACAAGAAGCCACCCTGGGTGGTCTCGGCAATAACTGGCTTGCCGTCGGCAAGCGTGATGCGAATCTGACCGGCAGCCATGATGGCAAGCATTGGCTCGTGACCTGCGAGTAGACCAATTTCACCCTCGGCGGTCTTAGCGACCACCATGGTTGCGCTGCCGGACCAGATCTTGCGATCTGCCGCGACTAGGTCTACGTTGAGTTCTCTTGCCACTACTTCAGATCCTTCTGGATGCGGTCGTATGCCTTCATAACGTCATCGATGCCACCGCAGTTGAAGAAAGCCTGCTCTGGAACGTGGTCTAGGTCACCGTTAGCAATCATCGAGAAGCCCTCGATGGTGTCCTTCAGCGGAACGGTCGAACCTGGAACCGAAGTGAACTTGGTTGCCATGTAGGTGTTCTGCGATAGGAACTGCTGGATGCGACGAGCGCGGGATACGGTTATCTTGTCCTCTTCGGAAAGCTCCTCAACACCCAAGATGGCAATGATTTCCTGAAGTTCCTTGTTCTTCTGCAGAATCGCCTTGACGCGGATTGCAGTCGAGTAGTGATCTGCCGAGATGTAGGCAGGGTTCAGGATTCGAGAGGTCGAAGTTAGTGGGTCCACAGCTGGGTACAGACCCTTAGCAGCGATCTCACGGCTTAGCTCGGTGGTTGCATCCAAGTGAGCGAAGGTGGTTGCCGGGGCTGGGTCGGTGTAGTCGTCGGCAGGAACGTAAATTGCCTGTAGCGAGGTGATCGAGTGACCACGGGTAGAGGTGATTCGCTCCTGTAGTAGACCCATCTCGTCAGCTAGGTTCGGCTGGTAACCCACGGCTGATGGCATGCGGCCTAGCAGCGTGGAAACCTCAGAACCGGCCTGGGTGAAACGGAAGATGTTGTCGATGAACAACAGCACGTCCTGGCCCTGCACGTCACGGAAGTACTCCGCCATGGTTAGCGCGGATAGTGCTACACGCAAACGAGTTCCAGGTGGCTCATCCATCTGACCGAAGACCAGTGCGGTCTTCTCGATAACGCCGGCTTCCTTCATTTCCTCGATTAGGTCGTTACCCTCACGAGTACGCTCACCAACACCGGCGAACACCGACACACCATCGTGGTTTTCTGCCACGCGGTAGATCATTTCCTGGATCAAAACGGTCTTACCAACACCGGCACCACCGAATAGACCGATCTTTCCACCCTGCACATAAGGGGTTAGCAGGTCGATGACCTTGATACCGGTCTCGAACATCTGAGTCTTGGACTCAAGCTGGTCGAATGCTGGTGGAGTGCGGTGGATTGGCCAACGCTCGGTGACCTCAATCTTCTCGCCTGGCTCACCGTTTAGCACCTCGCCGATAACGTTGAAAACCTTGCCCTTGGTCACGTCGCCAACTGGAACGGAGATTGGAGCACCGGTGTCGGTCACGATTGCACCGCGAACCAAACCATCGGTTGGCTTTAGCGCGATGGCACGAACAAGGTCGTCACCAAGGTGCTGCGCAACCTCAAGGGTAAGCGTGTACTTCTGGTCACCAAAAGCGACCTCGGTGGTCAGGGCGTTGTAGATTCCAGGGATGGCATCGTGCGGAAACTCGATGTCAACCACCGGTCCGGTAACGCGTGCGATACGACCCGTTGCTGTCTTAGTGCTCTCGGCCATTGTGCTTTCTTTCTCTTAGTCCTCGTCAACCGTCTGCAGAGCGTCTGCTCCACCAACGATTTCCGAAATCTGCTGGGTGATTTCCGCCTGGCGGGCTGCGTTTGCCAAGCGGGTGTAGTTCAAAATCAACTTGTCTGCGTTGTCAGTTGCACTCTTCATCGCCTTCTGGCGAGCTGCGTGCTCAGCAGCAGCCGACTGCAGCATGACGTTGTAGATGCGGTTCTCGATATAAACCGGAAGCAGGGCGTCAAGCACCTTGTCTGCCTCTGGTTCAAATTCGTATAGCGGGAATACTTCGCTGTCAGAGACCGCCTCCTGCTCGACAACCTCAAGCGGTAGCAAGCGGGTGGTGGTCGGTTCCTGCACCATCATGGACACGAACTCATTGCCGACCAAGTAGATCTCATCCACTCCGCCCTCATCCTTAGGAGTGAGGAAGAGCTCCAAAACTGCATTCGCAATCTCGGTTGCAGTGTCGAACTGTGGCAGGTCTGTGCCACCGGTCCAATCGCGGATAAATGCGCGACGACGGAAGTTGAAGTTCGCCACAGCTTTGCGTCCAACCAGGTAGTAAACAACTTCCTGACCCTGCTCGCGAAGTCTTACAGTCAGCGCTTCGGCTTCCTTTAGCACTCCCGAGGAGAAGGCACCGGCTAGACCGCGGTCGGAGGTGAAAATCAAAACCGCTGCGCGGGTTGGATTCTCGCTGACTCGGGTTAGCGGGTGGTCGATGTTGGCGTGTGAAGCAACTGCCGAAACAGCGCGGGTAACAGCGCGGGTGTAAGGGGTGGAGGCAGCTACCCGCTGCTGGGCCTTCTGAATTCTCGATGCCGAGATCAGCTCCATAGCGCGGGTAATCTTCTTGGTCGTCTTGGCAGACTTAATCTTCTGCCTGTAGACGCGAAGTTGCGCACCCATAACCTAAACCCTTACCTGTTCTTATCGCTTCTGAACGACGATCTTCTCTTGGCCGACCTGCTCGTCAGCTAGAGCCTTCACGTCTTCTTTGCCGCTCTTCACCAGTGGCTCACCGGTGTGCAGCTGGAACATCTTCTTGAAGTGCTCGATCGCCTTCTCAAGCTCGTTGATGGTGTCATCCTCAAGCTTTTCGGTCTCACGAATCACAGTAAGCGCACTGGAGTTGCGCTTTAGGTAGTCCAGGAACTCACGCTCAAAGCGCAGGATGTCCTGAACTGGAACCTCATCCAACTTGCCGGTGGTACCGGCCCAGATCGAAACGGTCTGGTCCTCAACTGGGTATGGCGAGAACTGAGGCTGCTTTAGTAGCTCAGTCAAACGAGCACCACGCTCCAGCTGCTTACGGCTAGCTGCATCTAGGTCTGATGCGAACATTGCGAAGGCTTCTAGCGAGCGGTACTGGGCTAGCTCTAGCTTCAGAGTTCCGGAAACCTTCTTGATGCCCTTGACCTGAGCGGCACCACCAACACGAGATACGGAGATACCCACGTCGATAGCTGGACGCTGGTTGGCGTTGAACAGGTCGGACTGCAAGAAGATCTGACCGTCGGTGATCGAGATCACGTTGGTTGGAATGTATGCAGAAACGTCGTTTGCCTTGGTTTCGATGATTGGAAGTCCAGTCATCGAACCGGCACCCATGGCGTCAGACAGCTTGGCACAACGCTCTAGTAGGCGGGAGTGCAAGTAGAAGACGTCACCTGGGTAAGCTTCGCGGCCTGGTGGGCGGCGTAGTAGAAGCGATACCGCACGGTAGGCCTCGGCCTGCTTGGAAAGGTCATCAAAAATGATGAGAACGTGCTTGCCACCGTACATCCAGTGCTGACCAATCGCGCTACCGGTGTATGGAGCTAGGTACTTGAAACCAGCTGGGTCTGATGCAGGAGAAGCCACGATGGTGGTGTACTCCATAGCGCCAGCCTCTTCCAAGGCTGCCTTGACACCGGCGATGGTGGAACCCTTCTGACCGATTGCAACGTAGATGCAGCGAACCTGCTTGTTTACGTCACCGGATAGCCAGTTCTCGCGCTGGTTGATGATTGCGTCAACCGCAATTGCAGTCTTACCGGTCTGACGGTCACCAATGATTAGCTGACGCTGTCCGCGACCAACTGGGATCATGGCGTCAATGGCCTTGATACCGGTCTGCAGTGGCTCGTGAACGCTCTTGCGGTCCATAACACCAGGAGCCTGAAGCTCAAGAGCACGAAGACCCTCGCTCTTGATCTCGCCAAGACCATCGATTGGTGCACCCAGTGGGTTCACCACGCGGCCCAGGTAAGCGTCGCCTACCGGAACCGATAGAACTTCACCGGTGCGGTAGACCTCCATGCCGGCCTCAATGCCGGTGAACTCACCTAGGACTACAACACCGATCTCGCGCTCGTCGAGGTTCAGTGCTAGACCCAAAGTGCCGTCCGAGAAACGCAATAGCTCGTTCGCCATCGCACTTGGCAGCCCCTCGACGTGAGCAATGCCGTCAGCTGCGTCGATGACGTAGCCAACCTCTTGCTTGTCGGCACCTTTTGGCTCAAAGGACGAAACGAAGTCCTTCAGGGCATCCCGAATTTCATTCGGGTTGATCTTGAGCTCTGACATTGGTTCCTCTGCTTCTTTTGGTTAGTTCAGTTGCAATCTTGCGTGATTAAGTTTGGTGAGAACGGTGGCGTCTATGACTTCACCATTCACGGCGACGTGAACGCCACCTACTACATCAGCCGAAACCTCAACATTGAGCTGAAGTTTGCGACCGAAACTTGCGTTTAGGGCATTGCCAAGTCGGGTGAGCTGATCTTCGCTCAGCGGCTTGGCAACGGTAATCAGCGCCACCGACTCCCCCGCCACTTGCGCCAGCCAGCTGCCGTAGTTCTCGAGCACTGCCGCGTAGCGCTTCACACTGTGGCTGAGCACTGCCTGAAGCGCTAGTAGCTCGGCTGCCTGGGAAAGTTTGCCAGAGACCAGAGTCTTCACCAGGGCCTGCTTCTGCTCCGCAGATGCACGGTTTGAGCTCAGCGCCAACTCCAGCTCGTTGTCACCGGCGATAACTTGCTGAAGGCCAAATAGTTCCTCTTGCAATCCATCGATGCTGGAGCTGACCGAGGCAACGATTCGAACCGCAAGCTGCTCTGCCACCTTCGCAATGTCGCGAGTGGCAGACCAGCGCTGCTTGGCCAAGGTGATGGCGAGGTTGAGCGAGACATCCGATAGCTTGGCGCCAAAGACCGACCTGATTACCTTTTCCTTGCCCTCTACTGCGGCGGAAGGATCCGTCAGTAGCGAGCGCAACTGGGCGCTCTGGTGCAAGGCGTTGGCAACTGCAAATAGTTCACTTGCAGTCTGAAGGGTTAGGCCGGATAGTGATCCGAGCGCTTGCTCGGCCGCTAATTTGGCTGCTCTGGTACTGGATGCCACTTGTTGTTACGCCCTCTTACCCTCAAGCTCCGCGATGAAGTCGTCGACAACCTTGTTGGCGACCGCGTCTTCTTGAAGCTTTTGACCGACGATTCGAGAAGCAAGTTCAATCGCAAGCTCACCAATCTCGGCACGAAGGACGCGCTGGGCGACCTCACGTTCTGCCTCGAGTGAGCTCTTGACTGTCTGCTGTAGGCGTTCTGCTTCGGCTGCTGCCTGAGCCTTCATCTCGGCCAGGATGGCAGCTCCCTCGGAGCGTGCTTCCTCGCGGATGGATGATGACTCGCTGCGCAACTTAGCCTGCTCGGCCTCGATGAACGCGGTGCGCTCTTCGGCGGATCGCTGGGCAGCCTCGGCCTCAGCCAAACGTCCTTCGATTGCCTTGGCGCGCTCATCGAGCATCTTCTTGAATCCAGGAAGAACCTTGAACCAGAAGAAGGTCAGCAGAACAACAAAGACAACCGATGACCAGGTGATGTCATACCAAGCCGGAATCAACGGGTTAGGTGCAGCTGCACCCTCCTCCGCTGCGGCGGCAAGAATCCTTGAAATCATCGTTTACCTTTTGCTTAGACGAAGATGAATGGGGTTGCTAGACCGATTAGCGCTAGCGCTTCAGTGAAGGCGATACCTAGCCACATGGTGACCTGGAGCTTGCCTGCTAGCTCTGGCTGACGAGCGATGGACTCGATGGTCTTAGATACAACTAGACCTACACCGATTCCTGGACCGATTGCGGCTAGGCCGTAACCAACCACTGCGATGTTGCCGGATAGTTCGGCGATGTTTACTGCGTCCACTTGATTTCCTTCCGTGGGGTTTATTTAGTGTTCGTCTGCCAATGCCAACTGAATGTAGACAGTGGTCAGAAGTGTGAATACGTATGCCTGCAAAACTGCAACCAGGATCTCGAAGACAGTGAATGCAAAGCCAAATAGCAGGGTTCCCGCGCCGAATAGCTTGAAGAATCCGTCTGCCTCGAAGAAGAAGAACTGAGTTGCCGAGAAACACAGCACCAAAAGCAAGTGACCGGCGATCATGTTCATCAAAAGTCGAAGCGCCAAAGTAACTGGGCGAAGAATGAATGTAGAGAGGAATTCGATTGGGGTTACCAGGGTGTAGAAAGCTTTTGGAACACCGGCTGGGAAAAGTGCGTTGGTAAAGAACTTGCCACCGTGCTTGCGAATTCCGGCGTAGATGAAGGTTACGTATGCCACTGCAGCAAGAACTAGTGGCAGCCCGACAACCGAGCTACCCGCGATGTTTGCAAACGGAATGATTCCGGTGATGTTCATGCCCAGCACCATGAAGAAGATGGTGGTCAACATCGGCAGGAAGCGCTCGCCGTCTTTCTCACCTAGCTGGTCGTGTGCGATGTTTTTGCGAACGAAGTTCAGAGCCATTTCACCTAGTAGCTGGAAGCGTCCGGGAACAACGTTTCCAGTGCGAACCGCCTTCTTGAAGGAACGGGTCCAGAAGTAGAAAAGCACCAACAAAACTGCAAGCACGATCAAGCGAATCATCATGATTCGGTTGATGGCGAATACTGTGCCCTCAAAGGCAACGATCTCTGGGTAGAACTCCATGATCGAAGGTGGGTGGAAACCGCCCTCTTCGGCCGCAAACAGAGTCAGTGCACTAAACAGCTTCATACTCCTGGCTCGGGCGGCGTGAAAAACCCCGCGGGTGGTCTAAGGAATTCCTCAAAAGTTTATAGGAGGAATCCCCCTTCTAAACCTCGAAATCGAAAAATCTAATCCTGAGATTCAATAGTTGGGATTCGGGAGCGCAAAACAACCCAGGAATCAATTCCCAAGCTCCCCAAAACGCTGAGCACAATGGCAAAAAACAAGGTTGGACCGTGAATGAAATCCATGCGCTGCAGCGCTCCCATTAGCAGTGCAAACAGCACAACCTTTAGTAGCCAACCACCGAGCACCAAGCCGTAGAAACCACCAAGCGGCAGCCGTGCTCCAAAAAGCACGCTGAGCAGTGTCAGCGACGTAAAGACCAGGGCAATTGCCGCACCCAGAAGTGCAGTTAGCACGCCATCGGTGCCGACCAGGAAAAAGCCGACCAGCGAACAAAGTGCGGCCACCGCCAA
>DLPB01000017.1 GCA_002479805.1 Micrococcales bacterium UBA7469 | reverse complement strand
GTCGGTGAAGAGGTAATGCGTGAGCTTGAGCGTCGAGTCATGCTCTCTGTCATCGACCGCAAGTGGCGTGACCACCTCTACGAGATGGACTACCTAAAGGAAGGTATTGGCCTAAGAGCGATGGCTCAGCGTGATCCACTAGTTGAATACCAGCGTGAAGGCTACGGCATGTTCATTGACATGATGGCTGGTATTCGCGAGGAGGCGGTTCAGTTCCTGTTCAACATCGAGTTGAAGCAGGCAGAGCCTCAGGTTGAGGTCCAACAGCCTCAGCAGCTGACCTTTAGTGCTCCAGATGAACACGGTGACGTTGACTCGCACAAAGAGCAGAACCCTGCAGTTTCTCAAGCGCAGAAACCAAAGCAGGGCGGCTCAGGAAGCGCGTTCTTTAAGAATTAGGCCAATTGGATGGACGTCAAAATACAACCAGAATCTAGCGCTCCAACCTGGGTGATGTCACTCCTCCGCTCGACTGAACCATCCCACCCTGAGTTTTTTGCTTGCAGGCTCGAGTGGTGCGCTGGGCAGTTGTGCTGAGAACATAACTTCATAAACTTCTCGGTCAACGGGACTCCGGAACTCCTTGACGTCCCGGAGTCCGGTCGAGTCAGTCTTCGCCCAAGTCTCCTTGGCTTCGGTTGTCTTGCAACCTTTACCAGTCATATTCCATAGTGCGCCGATTGATTTGGCAACGATGACACTTACGCCAGGCAGTTGGTATTACCCAAGTTTCCCAGCTATAGGCTGGAAATGCATAGAAGCCCGACGGCCAAAAGTTTCACCTTTGAAGTCTTAAAGTAGAGTCCTTGGTATTTTGCCCCTTCTGGCCATTCTACTTAGGGCAAGTTGCGAGCATCAGGTTACTTATGTGCCTAAAGGCCACACACTGACTCTAGAGGATTCCAATCTGCATCCACTTGGAATTTATCACGCCCAATCTTCGGCGCGTGAAATCGTCACCAGTCGGTTTGAGGATTTGAAATTTCGGGAATTTGAAGCCGATGTTATGCTCTATGCAAGGGGGATCGCATGCAAGAAGTAGCAAAAAGTGTTTTTGAGAAAACTGCACCTGAATTTGCTAACAAACTCATGGTCATTGTTGAGTTCCTAATTGAGAATCCGGAACTGGCACCCAGGCCGGCAACGGGCGACAGTTTTGGATCAGCGACTTACTGGGAGAGATTAGCAGGAAAATTTGTGCGAGGACGAAACCCCCGCGCCCCATTAGAGCCCTCGACCGTCCCGGATACAATGGTGTCGCTCATCCTTCAGGAATACTTTGGATTGGAAGCATCAACGCTTCCAAGGGTGGTGAAAGAGCACAGCCTCTCAATGGCTGCGGAAAATATTGTTGGTGACCTGCTAGAGAGATACATCGCAAGCAAAGTCGAAGCTTTCGATTGGGTTTGGTGCTCTGGTGAAGTGGTGAAAAAGGTTGACTTTTTGACGGTAACCAAGAGCAAGGTGAAGCAGTGGATCCCGCTCCAGATCAAGAACCGTGATAATTCAGAAAATTCTTCTAGCTCTAGCGTTAGAGACGGAACTGAAATCGTAAAGTGGTTCCGAACTTTCTCAAGAACTGGTGAAACAAATTGGGGCGCATTCCCAGGAGGCATCGAAAATGTTTCGCTAAGTGAACAGGACTTCGATGAATTTGCAAGGAAATATCTGAGAGACCTTAGGACTTAGAACAAGCTTGGTTCCGACACACTCTCTGATTCGCCAAGGAACTCCACATCATTGGTGCCTCTATACCTTGAGTACTTGAAACCAGCGGGAGGAACTAATGGCACACCCTTGGAATGTGCAAGTAGTTGCAGTCCAACCGCCTTACCTAGCGGAATGGGAACAGCATTACCGACCTGTTTGTATTGCTGAACGAGTGGCCCCTGGAGATCCCAATTGTCGGGAAACTCTTGTACACGCTTGTACTCTTGAATACTCAATGGTCTGAGTTCTTCCGGGTGAGCGAGGTCTGTCGCAGGCATTGCTGGATGGGTAACGAGTGTTGGCGACGGTTTGTCCCACGATAGGCGCCTAAGGAAACCTGTCTTGCCACCCCCTGAATGGTACGAATTACCCAAGGCCTCCTTTTGCAACTCTTCAGGAAGATGCTTCCAATATTGGCCAGGTCCTAGCATGCGATAGTAGTGCAAGCGATCTTCGGGGAAGTTTATGTGCGCATGTTCCATGTTTTGAATGTCACCTACTGCATCGCGAAACGTCTTCCAAGCTGGTAAGCCAAATGAGCCAGTTTCGCTTCGAGTCGGTTTCAAATATGGAACTTTTTCTCCGTTTCTTGAGCAAATGAGTATCACACGCTCTCGCGTTTGAGGTGCTCCAAAATTTGCTGCGTTGTAAAGGTTGAAACTAATCGCGTAGCCGTGTGCGCGAATCTTTGACACAATGAATTTCAAAGCGCCACCGGGCATTTCTTCTTCAGTAAGTGGGGGGTTGGAGCCGCCTCGTTGATTGAGTGGGCGGTGTTTTAATGCAGCAGAAAGCAACCCGCGAACGTTTTCAAGAACTAAATACTTCGGCTTCAATTCCATCGCTAAATCGATGAAGTGAAGAAACACGTTGCCGCGAATATCTTCAAAGCCCTGACGATTTCCAGCAGTGCTAAAGGCCTGACAAGGCGGGCCGCCGGCAATCACGTCGATATCATCATGGCTAGCTAGCCCGGCGGCCTCGCGAATCGAACTTGCTGTGCAGTTCCAAACGTCGCCTAGCAAAGGAATATCCGGCTTATTCTTTGAAATGGTCGCTCTGGACCATTTATCAAATTCGCAAGCAAGAATCGTTTCAAGTCCCGCTTCTTCCAGCCCGAGATCCAGACCCATGGCGCCCGTGAAGAAACTAAGGACTTTTAGTGATTCAGCGTCTTTGCCATGGGGCTTCTGTAGTGGTGCCACTAAACCACGTTGGCGAGCCAACTCGTCAACTGAATCCGGTGCAATAACCCAAGAGCTACCGACTTTGGTGGCTTTGAGTTGGCCAGTAGTGGCTAAGCCCCTAACGCGTTGCTCGCTTAACTGGAGCATTTTCGCGGCATTTGCCACGGACAAAAGGCTTGGTATGTTTTCTGTTTCGGTCACGAAAACAAATTTATACCCGACTTGCGACATTGCGTTGTTGCGCCAGGGTTAGTTTTTTGCGATTCCCGCCTTTTGCACTTCGCGAGCAAAATAGCTCATCATTGCTAACAACTCTAGGGCTTCATGTTCGCCCAGTGGTCTTAGCATATGTGACGTGAGGTTCCGGCCAAGAGCGAAGCAAGCCTCACCCAAAGACTTGAGCCCCTCGGCATAACTCCTGTTGGATTGGTCGTTTCCTTGATCCTCGAGGACAAACCTAGGTCTGTCAGGTTTGGCTGGGTTTGCGGAAAATGCTTGATTGATAAGGTCTCGTCCGGTGATGTCTCGGCGATCGAGGATTACTTGAACTTCTAGGTCTAACATCGTGGCCGCTGCTTGCACCGCCTCCCGGTACTGGCCTCCCGTCCACAACACTTGAGCGGGTTGCCAGATCTATTCATGGAGCTCCTTGGTTGAAAGAACCGGCGCTGCCGGGTCGAGGTTTGCCTGTATTTCTAGGGCTCTGATGATCAGTTGCTTGGCATGAATGGCCGCATCTCGCCGTTGCCCGAATTTATAATGAGCGTGCCTCTCACATTCGGACTCCCAGTCTGGGAAAGTCTGTTCAAGAATCTTGAATACAACAGCCCACTGCTCTAGCACCTCGTGCCTTGGATGGACTGATCTGCTAGTAGAGGTAACGAATCCTCCGGAACTTCCATTTATTGATTCAGTAAGTCGGATGAATTTATCTAGTTCTGCGACTGCCCACTCGGTATTCAAGTTTTTCCTCCAAATTCCTAAAGACTATGGGTACCTTTGGACATAAATTACGGCCAACAGTGGCCAAATCCAGCTGAAGTTGCATGTATGTTGCACGACTTGGTAGCCGGTGCTTGATGTGGTTGACACTGTAAGGCGATTAGGCAGTCTGAAAAGAAACTTCTAAGACCTCTGACGTCGATCTCTATGCAAACCGAGCAAGATATAAACTTTGCGAGTGGTCAAACAGGACTCTAACTCTCAGCAGTGGCTTAGGACACTGCTGGCCGATTGGCAACTCATCGCCGATTTAGCCTTTGGCGATCTAGTTCTATGGACCCCAAAGGCGGGAAAGTTGCAAGCGGCTGCACACGCTCGTCCTGCGGCTGCGGCAACATTGTTTTACCGAGACATTACGGGCACTCCCTCCCGATATGACTGGGATCAAACCATTCAGACAGCTTGGAATTCCGGGCTTCCGGTGCTATCCGATGAACCCACCAATTACGAGGGCGTAAGAACAAAAATCGACGCTTATCCGGTTTTCGCACCGGGAAAACAGGCCGATTCTGCTCCAATTGCGGTCATAACTCGCCACACCAACCTCGGTGAATCTCGAGTCCCCAACAAGCTGCAGCTGAACTTCGTTGCAATTGGAAACAGCTTGCTACAAATGGTCAGCCGCGGCGCTTTCCCGATTGCCGAGGCGGGCAGTGATTCTAAGCGCGGAGCGCCACGTGCCAATGACGGACTGGTGCGTCTGGACCAGAGTGGCCGAGTGCTATTCGCGAGCCCTAACGCGCTTTCGATGTTTAATCGTGCTGGCGTGGATGGCGATCTGGAGGGCCGACTGTTTGCAGAAAGCATCACCGGTCTAGATCTTCGTCAGGATCAGCTAGATGAGGGGCTGCCACTGGTTCTGACTGCCAAGGGAGCTTGGCGTACTGACCTGGAATTTGAAAAGGTGACAATCGCAGTTCGCTCAATCCCACTTTATGAGGGGGAGGAGCGCGTAGGCGGCGTGGTTTTATGTCGAGACGTAACTGAACTTCGAGTCCGCGAACGTGCCCTGATTACCAAAGACATGACGATTCGAGAGATTCATCATCGAGTCAAGAACAACCTGCAAACGGTGGCGTCGTTATTGCGACTGCAATCAAGGCAAAGTGATTCTGATGAAGTCAAAGAGTCACTGGCTCAGGCGATGCGGCGCGTTAGCGCTATCGCGGTCGTTCACGATGTGCTCTCTGAGGGTATCGATCAGGAAATTTCCTTCGATCAGATCTTTAAGCGCATTCTGTTGCTGGTGCCAGAAATTGCCGGATATCACACCACTGTGAAGACAGAGTTCTTTGGAAGCTTTGGCGAATTGGCCGCCGAGCGTTCAACTCCTTTGGCCCTGGTGCTAACCGAAGTGGTAGCAAATGCCGTGGAGCACGGCCTATCTGATCGCAGTGGAACCATTCAGGTCGAAGCTGCGCGTGAAAAGAAAACTTTGACAATTACCGTGACCGATGACGGCTCCGGTTTGATTGAGGGCAAGGTTGGCACCGGGCTTGGAACTCAAATTATCAAGACCCTGGTTGAGTCCGAACTTAGAGGCAAGATTTTGTGGACCTCGCCAATTCGAGGCGGAACCAAAGTAACGATAGAAATACCGGTTTAGGCAGCTAAGTTTTCGAGCATCTGAGTTACTGCCTGTGCTGGAGTCAGACCCTGCGGGAACTGCGGCGCTTGACCAGCGATAGCTCTAGTCGACAGCCCAGTTTCGGTGTGACCGAGCAACTCGCTCACGACTTTGATGCCGCTCCGTCTCCACTCGCGCGCGGCAGCGACAAGGAAACCCTGCATTGCCATCTTGGATGCCGAATAGCTGGATAGGTTGGGTAGTGGAGTTTGAGCGACCACACCGGTCACATTCAATACGAAGGCACCCTCGGTGCCGGCAAGATTGGGTTGCAGAGCAACAAGCAAGTCTCGCGGACCGCGGTAGTTCACCTGCAATAATTTGGCATCGATTTCGGACGGGGTCTCGGTTGCCAATCCAAAGGCAACTAGCCCTGCGCTGATAATCACCCCATCGAGCTTGACCGCTGAATTTAGGCAATTCGCCAAGGTCGAAATGGATTCTGAACTCTCTAGATCCAGCAGTAGTTTCTGCACCACTTGGTCAGGGATGTTTCCAGCGGATTCGTTGGAGCGGGCTGTGCCGTAAACGTTTGCGCCGGCTGACATAAGTTGCGCGACGAACTCGCGACCCAATCCACCCGATGCTCCGACAACCAATACGTTTTTGCCCGAAAAGTTCATAATCATCCCAACCCAGGCATCGGGCTGCTTATTTCTAGGAAACAAAGAATCCTTGAGTCTTCCTCAAAAGTAGACTTTGACCACCCATACAAAAGGAAAAGCTTTGAAATTTGCCGCATTCGGTCTAGCCCTACTACTTGCACTTTCTGGTTGCACAGCGACCGAAAAAGTGGCTGTGGGCGAGTGCGATGGCGTAACGGTTGAGGTGAACTTCGGCACTTTAGGAGCCGAGCAAATTTCTAGTTGCATCGAATTTGAAGGCGAAGAGATACTGGCAAAAGAGGTTCTGTCTCAGGCTGGCGTCGAGTTGACCGGCACGGTCACCTATCCAGATCAAATAGTCTGCCGCGTCAACGGCCTTCCAAGCGCCACTGAGCCGCTGGAAATCGAAGGCCAAGAGCCTCACCTTGAGAGCTGTGCCGATATGCCACCGGAGTTTGCCTACTGGGCACTTTGGGTGAAAAACGATTCAGGCTCGCAGTGGGAGTACGCCACCGAGGGAGCGGCTACCCTCAAACTCACCAGAGGCCAATCGGTTGGTCTTGCTTTTGCGTCGGGAGATAAAACTCCGACCCCTTCAGAGTAATGATGAATCGAGCCCGACAGCTTCAATTGGCATTGTTATTGCCAGTTGGATTCTTGGCGGCTCGAGCGATCTACGCTGTGCTTTTTGGCGGCGCACGCAACGGGGATGTTCTGCTCATTGACTTCGCTGCGGTATCGCTAACTGGACCCTTTGCCCACATTTCGCTGCTTGGGCCCATTTACCTAGATGCCCTGTTGGCTAACCTTGCGACTGCCTTGCCGTTTGCTCTGTTTATGCTCGCAACCGGCATCGCGGTAATTTTCATAAGACCAGCACAGCTGTTCGCAATGGCGCAGCAAGTGCCAGCCTTTAGGCCAATACTCTCTGCTCTGGCGATTGGCTGGGTGCAAATTCCGGCGCTGGCGCAGGCCACTGTTCGCATATCTCGAGCCCTCAAACTGCGCAGAGAACGCAGATTCAGGGCAATAATGCCTGTCCTGGAAACGGCAATTTCAACGGCTCTGGCCATGGCCCAACGAATTGCACTCAGCGGTGCCAGCCGATCTCAAAGTGATCAGTTGCGCATGGTCGATCTCAGCGTTGCGGAAGCGGGATTGAGGTCGATCAATATCACCCTTGAAAAAGGGGAGTGCCTAGTGATTTCGGGGCCGACCGGAAGCGGTAAATCCAGTTTGCTGCTTGCGGCAACCGGTCTTGCCTCCGAACTCGGACTCACGCTCTCAGGCACCTTAATCGCGCCCAACCAAATTGGCTATGTCGCGCAACGGCCCAGGGCGCAGCTTTTTGGTCCGCTGGTTAGCGATGAGATTCAGCCCACCACGCTCTTTGATTTGGGAGAGAAAATCAACCGACCGGTTCACCTATTGAGCGAGGGTGAAGCTCTCCAGGTCAGCTTGGTCCGAGAGCTGCAAAAACAACCCCAGCTTTTGATTTTGGATGAGCCTTATTCCGGGCTGGATGATCTTGCCTGTCAAATGCTCACGGGACTTCTAAGGGACTATCAGAGCTCAGGCGGTGCATTGCTAATTGCAGAGCATCGACCTGAGTTGCTCGCTGAGATAGCAACGTCGAATGCTCACATTCGATTCGGGGAGCTGCATTCTGGGAACCAACCTTGCGAATTCGCTTTGGGGGTGAGACGACCAACACTGCTCACATCCGACAAGGTTCTGAACTTCGCAGCGGAGTCGATCGGGCATCCTGGCAAATTGCTGATTTCTTCGCCAAGGCTTTTGGTGCATCAATCGGAGATCATCGCAATTACTGGCCTCAATGGCGCAGGCAAAACCTCGCTCTTGAATGCGATTGAATCGTCCTGTGACTTCGCGGTGCTTGTTCCAGAGCTGGCAGCTGATTTCTTTGTTACCACGAGCGTAAAAGACGAACTCGAGCGCGCGGATCGAATTGCGAAAGTTGAAGCCGGCTTTACGGCTAACAACCTAATTTCTATTTTGGGGGAGCTGCCAAACCTTGACACTCACCCCCGAGATCTCTCGGCTGGCACCCAACTCGCTTTGGCAATTTCGATGCAGCTGAGCCACAAGCCAAAAATTCTGTTGATAGATGAACCAGCAAGAGGTTTTGATGTTCAGACAAAGGCTCAGGTGGTGGCAACCCTAGAGTGCGTTCGAGAGACCGGTTGCGCAGTGGTTTTTGCATCCCACGATTCCCAGCTGATCGAAGCGCTTGCGACTTCGGTTTACTCGATTGCCAACCTCGAGCTGCGAGAGATTGGCCGGGTGCTGGCATGAGTCTGAATCTGCAGCGAATTGGCTTGGTGATCATTTCTGTTATTGGGCTATTGGGGTTCGTTTGGCCACTGTGGTTGCCGCAGGGGATCAGTTCGGACTCAAGCTCAGGCTGGCTAGCATTGACGCTTTTGCCGCTTTTGGCGATAGCAGCACTTTGGTTTGCCCAGGGGAAGTTGGCCGGACCTAGGCAAATTGCCCTGCTTGGTTTACTCGCGGCAGTTGCCGCGGCAACTCGAATTGCCACCAGCGGGGTGGGCGGCTTCGAGTTGATCTTTGTAGTGGTGATTCTTGGCGCTGCGGCACTGGGCGCCAGATTCGGCTTTTTGCTTGGTGCCAGCGCAATCCTGCTGTCGTCGCTGTTCTTTGGCGGGGTGGGCCCTTGGACGGCATTTCAAGTGTTTGCCGTTGGCTGGGTTGGCGCTGGTGCTGGTCTTTTGGGCAGTTACCTCGACAAGAGACTCAAGAGTTGGCAACTTGCGATTTACGCGGTGGTTGCCGCTTACCTCTTTGGCCTAATAATGAATCTTTGGTTTTGGCCGTTCGCGGTTGGCCCACAAACTTCAATATCGTTCGATGGCGATGCATCGCTGGGGCAGAACCTAGCTAGCTTCCTCGCCTACAGTTTGGTCAGTTCCACACTCACCTGGGACACCGCGAGAGCGGTAAGTTCTGCTGTATTGATCCTGCTGATCGGCAAGCCCTTCATGCAGACACTCAGGCGCTACAAGTTTTAGACCGAAAAGTACTTCGCCTCTGGGTGGTGGAAAACAAAGGCATCGGTAGATTGCTCAGGGTGCAACTGGAGCTCTTCGCTCAATTCGATACCTAACCGCTCTGGCCTCAATAGCTCAACCACCTTGCGGCGATCTTCCATGTCCGGGCAGGCTGGGTAGCCAAGCGAGAACCGAGCTCCCCGGTATTTCAGATCGAAGTAGCCTGAAATGTCACTCGGGTCCTCATTTGCAAAACCTAACTCGGCGCGAATTCTGCTGTGCCAAAACTCGGCTAGTGCCTCGGTTAGCTGCATGGCAAGACCGTGCAGCTCCATGTAATCGCGGTAGGCGTTCGCCTTGAATAGCTTTGCGGTGAAGTTGTCCACGTTGCTGCCAACCGTCACCAATTGCAACGGCATCACGTCGATCTGGCCAGACTCTCTGCTCTTGACAAAATCTGCCAGGCAGAGGTGGCGATCGCGTCGCTGACGCGGGAAGCTAAAGCGCAAACGCTCGGTGCCAATCTCGCCCGATGCGCCATCCGGTGCCAAAAGTCCTGGCTTGCCAAGCACACCGGTTGGGTCATCACCGTGGTGCAACACCACGACATCATTACCCTCGGAGTAAACCGGGAAGTAACCGTAGGCAACCGAGGCATCAAATACCCCTTCAGCCAAGATTCGATCCAGCCAGTAGCGCAGCCTCGGGCGGCCCTCTGCCTCAACTAGTTGCTCGTAGCTGGTTTGGTCATCACCTCGAGATGGCTTCAGGCCCCACTGTCCCATAAAGGTTGCTCGCTCATCCAAGAACGATGCGTAATCTGCCAGCTTCAAACCGCGAACCAACCTGGTGCCCCAGAACGGTGCGGTTGGGACTGGGTTGTTGGTTGCGACATCCGAACGAGTCGGCATGTCTTCAGGTTCGGTGAGCGTGACGGTGGTCTTGGCGTGGATGCGCTTTTTAAGTGCCGGCAAACCCACAGTTTCTGGGTCGGCCCCACGGGCTATTTGCACCAAAGGTTCCATCAGTGCAAGGCCCTCGAAAGCATCCTTCGCATAGCGAACCACGCCTGGGAATAGACCCGCTAGATCATCTTCCACGAAGGCCCTGGTCAGCGCGGCACCGCCAAGAATCACCGGCCACCTCTTTGCCAAACCCCTGCTTTCAAGCTCCTGAAGATTTTCTTTCATCACCAAGGTGGATTTCACCAGCAAGCCCGACATGCCAATTACATCGGCATTGTGCTCTTCGGCTGCGGCAATAATCTCTGAGATTGGCTGCTTGATGCCGATGTTGATTACCTGGTAGCCATTATTGGTAAGGATGATATCGACCAGGTTCTTGCCGATATCGTGAACGTCACCGCGAACCGTGGCCAAAACGATGGTGCCCTTGCCGGCCTCATCGGTTTTTTCCATGTGTGGCTCTAGTAGCGCAACAGCAGCCTTCATAACCTCGGCTGACTGCAGCACGAATGGCAATTGCATCTCGCCCTTACCAAATCGCTCACCAACCACCTTCATGCCCTCGAGCAGGTAATCGTTGATGATCGCAAGCGGTGCGATGCCATCACCACGAGCCAGGTCTAGATCCTGCTCCAAGCCCTTTGACTCACCGTCAATAATTCGGCGCTGCAAACGCTCGGTTACTGGCAGTGCCGCCAGTTCAGCTGCCCGAGCATCTTTTAGGGCAGCAGAACTTGCGCCATCAAATAGCTGCAGGATCGCCTCTAGTGGGTCGTAGCTGAGATTGCCATCGACGTCGTATTCGCGACGGTCATAGATCAAATCGAGCGCAACCTTGCGCTGCTCGTCTGGGATGTTTGCCAGCGGCATAATCTTTGCGGCATCGATAATGCCGGTGTCCAAACCGGCTTCGGTTGCCTCGTGTAGGAAGACCGAGTTCAGCACGGCGCGGGAGACCGGGTTTAGGCCAAACGAAACATTCGATACTCCCAAGGTGGTGTGAACACCGGGGTAGAGCCGGTTTACCTCGCGGATTGCCTCGATGGTCTCGATGGCATCGCGACGGGTCTCTTCTTGACCGGTAGCAATCGGGAAGGTGAGGCAGTCCACGATGATGTCCTCAACCCTCATATCCCAGTCGCTGATCAGAGTGTCGATAAGCCTGGATGCGATCCGCACCTTGTCTTCGCGAGTTCTCGCCTGGCCCTGTTCATCGATGGTCAGCGCAACTACCGCAGCACCATGTTCCTTTACCAACGGCATGGTGCGCTGGAAGCGAGAACCCGGTTGGTAACCGTCTTCGAAGTTGACTGAGTTGATAACTGGGCGGCCACCAATGAGCTCAAGACCGGCCTTCATAACCTCCGTCTCAGTGGAGTCGATGACCAACGGCAGTGTTGATGAGGTTGTAAAGCGCGAGACAATCTCCGTGATATCGCGCACGCCATCGCGCCCGACATAGTCCACGCAGACGTCCAGCAGGTGGGCACCATCGCGAACCTGCTTCTTGGCAATCTCAACGCAGTCGTCCCAGCGCTCTTCCAACATTGCCTCGCGGAATGCCTTCGAGCCATTTGCATTGGTCCGCTCACCAATCGCCAGGTAGCTGTTGTCCTGCCTAAGCGGCACGTGCTGGTAAAGACTCGAGACACCTGGTTCGATTTCAAGCTTGCGGTTTGGAACTGCAACGCCTGAAAGTCGATCAACTACAGCCTTTAGGTGGGCTGGAGTTGTGCCACAGCAACCACCCACCATCGCAAGGCCAAACTCTTTCACGAACTGCTCGTGGGCAGTTGCCAATTCGCTAGGTGTCAGCGGGTAGAGCGCTCCATCGCCGGAGAGAATCGGTAAACCGGCGTTCGGCATCACCATTACCGGAACCTGCGAGTGCTTGCTGAGCTGCCGGAGGTGTTCGCTCATTTCGGCTGGACCGGTAGCGCAGTTCAAACCGATCATGTCGATACCCAACGGTTCTAACGCGGTTAGCGCTGCCCCGATTTCACTGCCGAGCAGCATGGTTCCGGTGGTCTCGACTGTAACCTCGACAAAAATGGGCAGTCTTACGCCCGATTCAACAATTGCCAAGCGGCAAGCGTTGATTGCGGCCTTGGTTTGCAGTAGGTCCTGGCTGGTTTCAACCATAAAGGCATCGGCCCCACCGGCAATTAGACCTTTGGCCTGCAAAGCAAAGGTTTGCTTGAGGTTGTCGTAAGTGGTGTGACCAAGGGTCGGTAGCTTGGTTCCCGGGCCCATGGAGCCCAACACCCAGCGAGTTTTGCCATCTTTGGCAGTGAAGCGATCTGCGCTCGCTCTAGCAATTTCAGCACCTGCTCGCGCCAGTTCTACGATGCGATCCTCGATGCCGTAGTCGGAGAGGTTTGACCAGTTAGCGCCAAAGGTGTTTGTCTCCACACAGTCCACCCCGGCCTCAAAGTAGGCGTCGTGGACGGCTGACACGATATCTGGCCTAGTCGCATTCAATACCTCGTTGCAACCCTCATGACCTTCAAAGTCGGCAAGGGTGGGCTTTTGATCCTGCAGCATGGTCCCCATTGCGCCATCGGCAATCACAACCCTTTCGGATAGAGCATCCATAAGCTCTTGGGCGCGTGCGGAAAGAGCAACCTTCTTGAACTCATGCAGATACAAAAAGACTCCGTAGAAATTAGGGGATTCGCAGGCCTGCGCAATAGCTCAAGAATACCGCTAACGGGTTCTTGAAACCTAAATGTTTCGGCTTAGCAGTATGTTTTAGAGATGCAGCTAATTGGTATTTGGGCGGTCATTGCCGCAACCCTTGGTCCGATTCAGAATGTGCTGGGCTGGGGTATTTCGGGAGCACTTTGGCCGGGCTATGACCCGGTCGCAAAAACCATCAGTGATTTGGCTGCAGATGACTCTCCGGTGAAGTGGATCCAATCCAGCTTCTTTCTTTTTGGTGCTTTGCTGACTCTGGTGGGAGCTTGGAGCGCTCGAGCCTTTGCGCTCCCCGGTCGAATTGCACTTGGTATGGCTGGTTTTGCCGCTATCGGTTACACCTATTACGCGACCCCCTCTCAGCTATCGCATTCAGACGAGCATCGCTTTTATGCAACTATTGCCTTTGTTTTATTCTCCGCCTGGCCAATTCTGGCGATGCGCTTTGATAAGCGTTACCACTGGGCGCTTCGTCCTATCGGTGCGATAAGCGCAACCGTGGTTATGGGCCTAATTACCCTTTGGTTCCTGCTCACCTGGCTCGAGCCGGGTCAGCCAATTGTTGGCCTCTCGGAGCGAGTGATTGCCGTCATGCAGGTGGTCTGGCTGTCCTTTGCGATCTGGGCTCAGTATTTGCATCAGCAGAAAGCGCTGAAACACAAGGTCGACCTCGAGGGTGAAGAGCTATTTGGGTAAAGGCGCTTGACATCATTGTCCCACTTGCGCGGATTTCCTTCTATGCACCCGGCACTAAACTCTCAATCAGGTGACTTGTAAATTCACCTGACCTAATTTGGGGGGGGATCTTGAAAAAAGTTTTGTCGTTTTTTATCGTAATTTGCGCATCCGTATCGCTATCCATTGGCGGTGCTAGCGCCGCGCCGGGTCAGGCAGCGAGCTTTGGTGACTCAAGTTTTACCTTCAAGGCCGAACCTTACTCGGGCGATGGAAATCCATGGCCATTCGTTGTCGCAAAGGCGGGCGGTTTTCAGCCTGGTGATTCTGTGGATGTAAAGGTTGTGGATTCAACGGGCAAGCAGATTTCCTCGGATTACGAATACTTGAGTTCCTACGGCAGTCCAGCTGCCGAATTGCGCCTAGACCTGCGTGGCTATTCCGGTCTCACAAGCGCGCAGGTCACATCGGGGTTGAGGCTTTTACTGACATATTCCGATGGTAACTACAAGACGGCGGATTTGAACTTTTCATACGCTATGCCGGCCCAATTGTTCCCTTCGGCACCTTCAGACAAATCTCAATTCGTTAAATTCGCAAAGAGTGACTATACGTTTGATAGAACTCTGAGCTGTGGGTACCAGATTGTGGATTTCGTGATTGATGATCCTTATGAAGAGATCCGGTCGGTGAGAGTTTCACTTCAGTCCCCAGCTGGTGCGGAAATCGACTCTGGGACTCTATATCCCGATCGCACGACTGGAATAAACGTTGTTAGCTTTTTTCTTTGCCCAGATGATTTCGACGTCTATGCCGGAAAGAATGAGGTGACAGCCAGCATCGAATGGCAGACTTCGGGGCAAGTGCCTGTGAGCATAAAAACCAGCGCTAGCCTGAGTCAGTTCTCCAAGCCAGCGCGGGAGGCGGCAGCAAAACTCAAAAAGTTCTGCTTCAAAGGTAGTAGTTATAAATCCACAAGTAATGGAAAGTGTCCAGCAGGATTCAAGCCGGCGACCTTCGCCACCCCGAGCGTAGTGCAGTGGAATTCTCTATCAAGAAATCCTGCTGGAAGCACAGGTGGCAAGTTTCGCATTTTTGCCTGCATAGCGCAGTTTGACTCGGTAACTGGAACAAGCAACTTTCGTGCCTACGCGACACGCTCCGAATCCTCGTCTTACTATTCAGGCGTCAATAGCTATTTCAAAGGCGACAAGAGGCAATTGCTGTCATATAGCGAGGATGATTTGGTTGTCGCTGACGTAACGGTTACGGGAAAGTATTCTTATTCAACTTTTGGTGGTGGAACTTCAGTGCCCTACTTTCAAATTCGAGACATCAAGAAAGTCGGAACTTGTTGAAAATCACCAATCGCGGTGAGTGATCTAGTAACCTACGGAATAAATGAAACCTGTAATTGGACTAACCAGCTATCGCCAGCGTGGCCAGACCGGGGTTTGGGATACCGAGATGGCAATGCTGCCAGCCTTTTATCTAGAAGGTGTAACCAGAGCCGGCGGCATTGCGGTTATTTTGCCACCGCAGCAGGTGAACTCAGAGGACGCCCGCAATTTACTTTCCGGGCTTGATGGTTTAGTGATCACCGGCGGCAGGGATGTGGAAGCCGCCCGCTACGGACACCAGTCCCACGAAAAAGCGGAGAAGCCTGATCGCCTTCGCGATCTTCTGGAAGATGAGCTGATTACCGCTGCCATCCAGATGAAATTGCCATTCTTGGGCATCTGCCGAGGTGCTCAGCTGCTTAATGTGAATCGCGGTGGAACCTTGATTCAGCACTTGCCTGATTTGGTTGGCGATAACCGCTACCTACTCGGTGATGGAAACTTCGCTCACATGCCGATATCCGTTCGCGAGGGCTCGCTCTTGGCCTCCATCGTCGGCGATCAAGTTGAAAACGCAGCTCTGTATCACCACCAAGCGATCGATGAACCTGGTGAGGGCCTGCAGGTTGTCGCTTACTCACCCGATGGAATCGTGCAGGCGGTCGAGGTTGAAAATCATCCATTTGGCTTGGCCGTCCAGTGGCACCCTGAGCAAACTCTTGATGAACTAAGGCTATTTGACGCCCTGATTGCGGCAACTAACTCGCGCGACTAGAGATACAGGTCGAGTCTGGAAAGAATCAATTTCCTTAGAGAGCTGACGCTTCCAGAAATTGCCTTGAGCTCTACATAGTCCAAAAACATTGAAATCGAACCATCTGGATACTCCAACAGCATGCAGGGCTCTCGGCCAGCAGAAGCCTTCAGCTCGCGCTCGTTTCGCTCATTCATGTGCAGCATCTTTATCGCGATGTTGTGATTCTTCAAAAGCTCCTTCTCGAGAGCCTTGAAGGAAGATTTTTTCTTGATGGGCGAGTGTGAAATATCACAGAGACTGCAATTTCTTGCGCCGACTAGGTGACCAAAGAAGTAACTAAGTTCGCCGATGATGCCGCCATCGGCCTTATAGACGCCGATCAGAGTTGCTCTAGGTTCCGTCACCCTAGTTTGAACAGATTTCTGAATTAGTTACTTCCGAATTCGTAGGAAATGTCACTTCCGGTCTGAGCAAACAGGCATACTTTTCGTTATGACAAATCTTGATCGCCCAGAAGTAGAGCCAATGATGGAGCCAGCCCCGAAGGAGCTGACTCTAAAAGACATCGTCGTCGGTGACGGCGCAGAAGCCCCGGTAGGCGCAACCGTAGAGGTTCACTATCTAGGTGTGGACTATGAAACCGGAGAAGAGTTCGACTCTTCTTGGGGTCGCGGTGAATCAATCACCTTCCCGCTGCAGCGCTTGATCAAGGGTTGGCAGGAGGGCATTCCCGGCATGAAGGTCGGCGGTCGCAGAATGTTAATCTGCCCACCGGAGATGGCATACGGGCCAGCCGGTGGCGGTCACTCGCTATCTGGCCGCACTCTGGTGTTTGTGATTGACCTACTGGGCGTGAACTAACTCAAAGTAATCAACGGTGACATCCTCACCTTTGAAAAACTCGCTCCAACTCTTTTCTTTCTTTTGAACAAAGCCCAGCGATATCAACAGCTTGATTGAAGGCAGATTTCGGCTATCGGGCGTTGCGATAAATCGCCTGGCGCCTTGGTTTTTGATGAGGAAGTCAATCAGTGCGGCAGTTGCTTCCCTCGCGTAACCCTGCCCTTGAAATGCTTTGGCAATTGTGTAGCCGAGTTCAAAATCCCCGTCATCTTCCAATGTGTGAAGAGCGAGGTCGCCGATATGCGCATCGGAATCTCTTAGGTGAATCGCAAGCTGCAGCCATTCGCCCTTTGGAGGGAGCTCAATGCCTGATTGTGACTCGATGAGAGCAAGGGCCTGAGCTTCGCTATAGGGCGTATCCCAACTTTGATACCTAGCAATTTCTGGATCGGAACGGTAGTCCGAGAATTGTTTCGCATCCGCCCTGGCTAGAGGTGAGATGTTTAGTCGGCTGGTAGAAATTGGATAAATCATCTTCGGATTGCTGGCTTTCCATTGAGTGCAGGCTGCCATTTGAGTTAGAAAGTAGGCCCCGTCGGGCTCGAACCGACGACCCACGGATTAAAAGTCCGTTGCTCTACCGACTGAGCTAGAGGCCCTAACGAGTTAGAAGTGTAACAGCGCAGCCCGCACTAATGTTTTTTGGCTAAGAAGTTAGCTCAGATATCGGAAGCTGTTGACCCCTCGGCTGGTTCAAAAAAGAGTGAAAAAGACCACCCTCACCCAAAGCGCTCAAGGCTTCGAGCGAGAGCTTCGGGTGGGGGAGACTTACCTAAGAACTGACCTACACAGAATGTTCGGCGGAAATCCGCGGGCAGGGATCTGCCCAACCGCAAGCGGTGTGGTGTTGATCTTCTCAGATCCGCCATCTGGCACCCGCTATGGGTTTGACCAGAACGACGAGGTGGTTGCTGGGGTTTATCGCTACACCGGGGAGGGTCAGCTCGGAGATCAACAACTAATTCGAGGCAATAAGGCTTTGTTGTCCGATCGAAAGCTGCTGCTGTTTTCTCGTCAGGATGCCAAGTCTTGGACTTACGTCGGCGAGGTTGCCCTGGACGTGGTGCCGTTTGAAACCGCAACCGCCCCTGACAGGCTGGGTAACTTGCGCAGGGTGTTCGTCTTTCGATTTCTTGCAAGGCAGGCTGATTTTGAGATCCTTGAGCGGAATTTGCAGCTCAACCGACTAGTTGGCTTGATTCATGCACCAGATGATCGATATATCGAAGCCGCTAGATGATCTCCTCGCTGATCATTTCGAAGGTTTGCACAGCGGCGGAGGTCGAAGTTCTATTCAGGGCGGCCAGACAGCTGCCGATAAGGCTTTGAGAGAGCTCGATATCCGCGGTTACGCCGCCAATCGTTCTGAAGTGCTGCCGGTAACTAAGCGCGGGGCATCGGTGCTCTCGCCATATATTCGCCACAACCTGATTACCCTCAAGCAGGCCTGGGCTGCGGTAGAGAGCGCTCCGCACTCCGATCGCGAGAAATTTCGCGATGAGCTGCTTTGGCAGGAATATGCACGTCATCTTTACGCCAGAGTTGGCACCGAGCTATTTCACAACCTGCGTTTTGAAGCGCAGTGGGGCGCACCGGGTGATGGTTGGAATCGCGATTTGGCCTGCGTCGACATGGTTGTGGGCGAGCTTGAGCAAGATGGCTGGTTGGTAAATCAAACTCGAATGTGGCTGGCATCGCACTGGAGCGTGCGCAACCAAAGAGGCTGGCTACACGGCCAGGAGCGCATGCACCGCGAACTACTCGATG
>DLPB01000033.1:614-6130 GCA_002479805.1 Micrococcales bacterium UBA7469 | reverse complement strand
TCCCACCCAGATGTCATCAAACTGGCCACCATCAATGCCACCGTCAACCAAGTGAATGCCCAGCGCATGAGCCTGATTGGCTCAGAGCCCAAGAACTTTAGGGCCAGCTACTCCGATGACGCCGCCAAGATCTTTGGCAGAACCCTGCCTGCGGAGACCGATCTGCAGCTCAAGGTTGGTGCTCAGGTGATGTTTATCAAGAACGACGACTCATCGATGCTAAAGGCTCCAACTGGCGGCACCATTAGGCGCTGGGTGAATGGCACCATCGGTCACGTGGTTGAAATGCCAAAGTCCGGCATCGTGATTGTTGATGTCGACGGCGAGCAGTTCGAGGTTGGCCCGGCCACCTGGGAAAAGGTGCGCTACGAGGTTGATCAAGAGTTTGATGAGGCCACCGGAAAGGTCAAAGAGACCCTGGTCCCGATTACTTTGGCCGAATTCAAGCAGATTCCGCTGCGTTTAGCTTGGGCGGTAACCATCCACAAGTCGCAAGGTCAAACCTATGACGAGGTGCAAATCGATATGGGTCGCGGTGCCTTTTCACCTGGCCAAACCTACGTCGCCCTCTCCAGAGTGCGCTCGCTCGATGGTCTATACCTAACCCGCGCCATCACGCTCTCTGATGTGATGGTTGATAAAGACGTGGTTCGCTTTATGTCCGGGGGCCGGAGCGTAGCCACCAGTTCAGAGCTTCTGCCACCCTTCTAGCCCAGTAACTCTCGTGGTGACCGGTGTTCGGGTAGATGCTGGTGACCAATTGATCGCCGGGGAGATAACCCTTTGCCATCAGCGTCTCGGCAGCGAGGTTGTGAAACGGCGGGTAGTACTGATCTAGTTCGATGGTTCCGGAATCAGTCCAAACCCGGTGCTGTCCGGGCTGAGGCAGCTGGTCAATCAGTCCACGAACCATTCGGTCTTCACCGAATACCCAGTGGGTCGAGAAGCAAATGGCCGTGCCAAAGACATCAGGGCGCTGCCCCAGGGCATACATCGAAATCAGCCCACCCATGCTGGCACCCATCACTGCGGTGCGATCAATCGAGTGCTCGACCCCGTAGCGCTCTAGAACAAACGGCACGATGGCATCGGCAAGCAGCGAGACGTAAGAATCACCAAATGGTTCGGTGCCGGTGGCTCGGTAGGAATCAGGTAGGTTGCGCCAGAAAAACTCAACATCCTCCCGCACGATTTGCTCCGGAGATAGCTCACGGATTCTGGTCTCATCGCTTTTTCCCCAGACCGCAACCACAATCGGTGCCGGGCTTCTAACCTCATCCCGCAGTGCGGAAAGCACCTCCCAGGTTTTACCGGTGAAGGAGTCCTGCTCATCAAAGATGTTGCGACCATCGTGCATCACTAGGACCGAGGTCTTAGGGTTTACGTCCTTCGGCACCCAGATATCCACCAGGTGACCATCAAATTCGAAGCGCTCTAACTTCCCGCCCGCCAGTCTTTGCTCGATTAGCTTGCGATCGCGCATCGCAAGAAAGAGCGGGAAGGTAAAGGCCATTGCGGTGACAGAGCTTAGGGCGATGTAGAGCCAAACCCGCTTTAGCCCTAGGCGCTTGCCCTCGTAAATCATGAAGATGGCGGCTGCAATTGCCACAATTAGCAAATCAACCGAGAGCACCCAGTCAACCGCGGTGCCAAACCAGGCTTTGATGTAGTCCTGGTTGTTCATCACCGCGATGCCATTGAAGATCCAGGCGGTGACCAGCCCCAAGCCAGCCAAAACGAAGAAAGCCAGTGAGCGAACTTTGAGTTTTCTTACCATTTAGGAATGATTTCACAAGATGTGGGAATGTATAACTTTGGATATCAACAAAGGTTGTAAATGTACCGTCTTGGCAAAGCCATCGTTTCTCACTCAAAGCTCTTTCTATTTGGCTTTGTTGGGCTCATCGCACTCTCCAGCATCTGGGGCTTTCAGGCGTTCGGCAACCTAAAGGGTGGCGGTTACGACAACCCGAACTCGGATTCGGCCAAGGTTGCTGACATCCTGCGAGATGAGTTTGACCAGGACCCAGCCGAGGTAATTGTGCTGGTTGACCTAGAGACCCGAGCCGATGCCATGAAGGCAGACGGCAGCTTCGAGAACTTTGCTTTGGTTGAGGAGCTCTCAAATGAGTTTGCCAAGGTAGCGGGCGTGGAGCAGGTGCTGAACTACTACACCCTGGGCATGCCTCCAACTTTGGTTTCCACCGACGGCAAGCTGATCTACATCCTGGTTGACCTAGACAATGACGCAGCTCACGCTCCAATTGTTGCCGAGCTGGTCGATACCTACACCGGTGAATATCAGGGCGCACAGGTGCACTTTGCCGGTTTTGAGGCCATTACCAAGGAAATCAACCACACCATCGAGGCCGATCTGATTCGTGCCGAGACCATTGCGGTGCCGATTGTGCTGCTGCTACTGATCCTGGTGTTTGGTTCGGTAACCGCGGCCTCGCTGCCATTGATTGTCGGTGGTTTGGCGATCGTTGGATCGTTCTTTGTGATTTACGTGGCAAGCCAGTTCACCGATGTCTCAATCTTTGCGCTGAACCTGATTACCGGTTTGGGTCTTGGCCTCGGTATTGACTACAGCCTTTTGGTAGTGAACCGCTTCCGCGAAGAGCGAGCTGCCGGCAACTCGGTTGGTGAATCGGTAGCGAACACTGTGGCATCAGCCGGTAAGACCGTGCTGTTCTCGGGACTTACGGTTGCGGTGGTGATGCTTTCGATGGCATTTTTCCCACAGTATTTCTTGCAGTCCTTTGCGCTAGCCGGCTTTACGGTCGTAATGATTGCCGTTATAGGTGCGGCGCTCGCAGTTCCGGCAATGCTAAATCTGCTCGGTGACCGCGTAAACAGCCTGCGCATTATCAAGCGCGATCTGACTCCAAAGGAGAAGGGTGGCTGGGAGAAGCTGGCGCGTTTCACGATGCGCAGACCACTGCCGGTGTTATTCGTATCGCTGTTGTTCCTAGCATCACTATTCTCACTGTCTTCAAATATCTCCTTTGGCCAGGTGGATGATCGAGTGCTTCCAGCCGACTCGCCTGCCCAGATTGCCTCCAACCTGCTGCGTGAGCGCTTTGAGGGCAGAGAATCCAGCCCGGTGGAGATCATGGTGCAGGGCTCCGATGCTGCCATCGATCGCTACGTAGCAGATCTTGGTGAGGTTGAAGACATCGTTCGTGTGAACATCGTGCCAACCGATTTAGATACCGAGTGGACCAGGATTGTTGCGATCTCGGACGTTGAGCCGAGAAGCCCAGCCGGTTATGACCAGACCGTCCAGATTCGCTCGCTGAGTTCCGAGTTGGATCAGGTGCTGGTTGGTGGCTCGGCCGCCTTCTACACCGACAGCCAGCAGGGTATTGAGGGCGCTTTGCCGATTGCCGCGCTGTGGATATTTGTCAGCACCATGATCCTGCTGTTCCTGTTTACCGGCAGTGTGATCTTGCCGATCAAGGCAATCCTGCTGAATGTGCTGTCACTGGGTGCGACTTTAGGGCTGGTTTCCTGGGTCTTCCAAAACGGTTACCTGCAGTGGTTGGTGGGTGAGTATTCGGTGACTGGAACCATCGACACCTCCTCGGTGGTGATGATTGGTGTGGTGGCATTTGGTCTATCGATGGACTACGAGCTCTTCCTGCTCTCTCGAATCAAGGAGCAGCACGATGCCGGGGTAAACACCGTGAATTCGGTGGCCTATGGTCTGCAGCGCTCCGGACGCATCATCACGGCGGCCGCCTTTATCTTGGCGGTTACCTTCGGAGCCTTTGCCTCCTCCGGGGTATCGATCATGAAGATGCTAGGTGTTGGTATTGCGGTTGCCATTTTGCTGGATGCCACGGTGGTGAGAGCACTCTTAGTGCCAGCCCTGATGCGACTATTTGGTTCTTTGAACTGGTGGGCACCGCGCTGGATGAAGCGTCTGTATGAAAAGGCAGGCCTGAGCCACTAAAGGTATTCTTTAGTTTCCTAAGGAGACTGCAATTACCTCGTCAATTCCAATTACCCAGCCGATTCGAATTCCATTCGATGGCAGGGCTAAGCGCTACCGACTTGGCATTCTGCTGGCATATCCCGGGCTCTTTATCCTGATGGCAGGTGATTCAGTGCGCTACAGCATCGGCTGGGGTGGCTGGGCAGTTGTGGTTGGGGTGGGAGCGCTGATTGCGCTGGTAGCGCTGATTGTCGGCAAGCCGGGCAAGACGCTGCTTCGGGTGCCAATTCCACTGGCGCTGCTGCTTGGGTTGATGGCGTTGAGCCTGATCTGGAGCCAATACCGCGGGTTTACCGCGATTGGCCTGGTGGCCCAGGTTGGAACCACTGTCTTTGCGCTGTTCTTGGCCAATCAGTTCGGTTGGCGACAGCTGCTGAACGTCTTTGCCAATACGCTTCGGGTGGTCTTGGCTGCCTCGCTGCTCTTTGAACTTTTTGCCGCTGTCTTTGGCCCGATCAAGCCAATTTTCCCTAATTACAAGGGCGATGAGCCACCATCGGCCTCTTACCTCTGGTCGCAGGGAAATCTGTTTGAAGGCGATCGCATACAAGGCATTATGGGTAATGCCAACCTACTGGCATTTACCGCGGTGTTGGGCATCATGGTGTTTTTGGTGGAGTACATCGTCACCCATAAAAACCGCAGTCTGCCGCTGGCATCTCTGATTCTTGCGGTGCTGTTGGCGGCGCTCGCTAAGAGCGCGGGCATGACCCTAGCCATTGGTTTGATTGCCTTTGCGGCACTGATCGCAATCTTCTCCGAGGGTAGAGATCGCGCCACCAGGCACAAGATCTACGGCTATGGCATTTGGGCTCTCTTTGGTGTTGCCGTGATGGGGCTTATCTATCGAGTTGAGCTCTTTGATCTTTTGGGTCGGTCAGCCGATGCCTCTGGCAGGTTCTACATCTGGGGTGAGGTGTTGAACCTGATTTGGGAGAAGCCGCTCGAGGGTTGGGGTTGGATCAGCTACTGGGTCCCGGGCGTTGAGCCATTTGAGGGTCTGATAGTAATCAATAAGGTCCCGATGTATCAGGCTCATAATGCCTATCTCGATGTTTGGCTGCAGCTTGGCATTATTGGTTTAGCGCTGCTGATTTGGCTTATGGTTTCTGGCTTTAACCGACTCTGGGCGGTTGCGGTTCGTCACACCAACCCGCTCTATCTGTTCCCGCTGTTTGGCTTTTTGGTCATCGCAGCCCAGTCGTTGACCGAATCCAGGTTGCTAATCGAGATCAGCTGGGTCTTGCTGGTGCTGCTAACTACCAAGAGTCGAGAGCCATTTGCTGAGCTTGAGCCACTTGGTAGAACGCCGAAGCGGCTAAAGCTGCTTCGAGCACCAATGGATTGGTTTAGGAAGCAGACTTCTGGCTGATCAGATCTTGGTAGATGGCGATCATGCGCTCGGTGAGTTTGGATTGCAGTAGCCATGAGGTATCTTCGCCATCGCCACGACGACCATTACCGCTGAGCACATCGGCATGCGCTTCGCGCATGCTTTGCGCCAGTGCCTCGATGC
>DLPB01000033.1:0-497 GCA_002479805.1 Micrococcales bacterium UBA7469 | reverse complement strand
GCTGCCTCAAATACCGTCATGCCCTGGGTTTCAAAGCCAATTGAGGTTTGCAGCACGACATCGGCATCGGCAAATGCCTGCAGCATCTGTTCGCGATCCACACGACCATTGAATGAGACCTTGTGTCCAATCCGCAGGGTCCGCACCAGGCTCTTGGCTGGCTTTTCTAGTGCTCCGGTGCCATAGATCACCAGTTCGGCATCGAGATTGGCCTTCTTGAAGGCTCTAATGGTCTGCAGCAGGCGCTTCTCTCTCAGGAACCTGCCGGCCCAGATAAATCGCACCGGTTTGTTTGGCACCTCGGTCTGCCGCTTGAGTCCAGCCACCGAATCGTCATCCACGCCGTTGAGCATCACGGTTACGTTTTTAGCAATCCCGTGCTCTTCGATGGTCTTGGCAAAGTGAGAGCTCGGTGCCAACACCAGATCCGCATGCGGATAGGTGATTGCCATGTATTCCCAGCCATCGTGGGCAGCTTGCTTTGGTTGGCCCGAGAC
>DLPB01000004.1 GCA_002479805.1 Micrococcales bacterium UBA7469 | reverse complement strand
GGCGTCATCGAGTAGATGATCGCCTCGGTGCGGGTGATCTCTTTCTCGTCAAACTCTTCGAGCTGCTTCTTCATCTGACCAACACCTGGAAGCATGCCCAACAGGCTCTTCATGTTGCCCATCTTCTTGATCTGCTGCATCTGCTCTAGGAAGTCTTGAAGGGTGAACTCATCCTTCGCCATCTTCTCGGCAAGACGCTTGGACTCTTCCTCATCGAAGGTCTTCTGGGCTTGCTCGATAAGGCTGACAATGTCTCCCATATCCAGAATGCGGCTCGCCATGCGATCTGGGTAGAACGGCTCAAAGGCATCTAGCCCCTCACCGGTTGAGCTGAAGAGAATCGGTGCACCGGTAATGGTTGCAACCGACAACGCCGCACCACCGCGGGAATCACCATCTAGCTTGGTGAGTACGACACCGGATACTCCAACGCCCTCATGGAAGGCCTTGGCAACATTGACGGCATCTTGACCGAGCATTGAGTCGACTACGAATAGCACCTCATCAGGCTCAACCGCATCGCGGATGTCTCTGGCCTGCTGCATCATCTCTTCGTCAACACCAAGGCGACCAGCGGTGTCAACGATTACCACTGAAAACTGTGACTTCTTGGCGTGAGCAATGGCGTCTTTGGAAACCTTTACCGGGTTACCAACTCCATTACCTGCCTCAGGGGCAAAGACCGGAACTCCAACTTTCTCCCCCAGCACCTGAAGCTGGGTGACCGCATTTGGGCGCTGCAGGTCAGCTGCCACCAACAAAGGAGTGTGGTTTTGCTCCTTGAGCCACTTTGCGAGCTTTCCAGCCAAGGTGGTCTTACCAGAACCCTGTAAACCTGCAAGCATGATGACGGTTGGTGGGTTCTTGGCAAAGGATAGCTTTCTTGCTTCGCCACCCAGGATTGCCTTTAGCTCGTCATTGACGATCTGCACCACCTGCTGGGCAGGGTTTAGTGCCTTGGAAACCTCATCACCCAGCGCACGCTCGCGAATCTTGCCGGTGAAGTCTTTCACCACCTCAAGCGATACATCGGCCTCAAGCAGTGCTCGGCGGATATCTCTTAGCGTGCCATCGATATCGGCAGCCGAAAGTCGACCCTTGCCGCGCAGGTTTTTGAAGGTATCTGAGAGTCTGTCAGAGAGATTTCCGAACAATTAGCGCTCCTGTTTGTAGGCGACTAAACCTTTAGCGAATTCTTCTGGCGAGAAAAATGCAAAGTCATTTATACCCTCACCAACACCAACGAGCTTAACTGGCAGATCCAGCTGCTCCTGAAGTGAGTAAAGAATTCCACCCTTAGCGGTGCCATCAAGCTTGGTCATAACGATGCCGGTTACATTCGCCACCTCAGCAAAGGCCTTAGCCTGAGCCATGGCGTTTTGACCCATGGTGGAATCAATCACCAACAGCACCTCAGCGATACTGGCCTGCTTCTCAACAGCCCGGCGAATCTTGCCAAGTTCATCCATTAGGTCTTTTTTGTTCTGCAATCTGCCTGCGGTGTCGATGATCGCGATATCCGCATCGGTAGCGAGGGCAAGTTCTACGGTTTGGTAGGAAACCGAAGCTGGGTCCTGACCTTCTTTTTCTGGTCCAACCAACTTGGCGTCGGCTCGTTTAGCCCAGGTGCCAAGTTGCTCTACTGCAGCTGCCCTAAAGGTATCGGCTGCTCCCAGAACAACATTCCAATCGCCGTCTTTGAGCCAGCGTGCAAGCTTTCCGATGGTTGTGGTCTTGCCGGCTCCATTCACGCCAACCACCAAGATCACATACGGCAATTTGCCGTCTGAGAGATTCAAGGCGGCATCGGAGCGGGTTAATTTCTTGGTCAATAGATCTTTGAGCAAAAGCCGAAGCTCGGCATCGGAGGATGCCCCGGCCCGATTTGCCTCGCGCTTGAGCTCCTCAGAAATCTCTAGCGCGGCATCAACACCAAAATCTGCCCGGATCAAAATGTCTTCGAGGTCGTCCAGCTCAACCGCGGAAGAAAACAATGAACGAACACCATCGCCGAGGGTGCGCTTTGGCAGCTCGACCTCTTGAACAGCCGACTTAGCTACTGCTTTTGGCTTTTCAACCTTTACCGGCTTTGGTTCTTGAACCTTTACCTCGGTTACCTCTGGTTCGGAGATAACCTCGACAGCTGCTTCAGCTTCTGGCTCAGCAATAGCCGACTCTTCAATAAGCTCAGGGGTATCGATTGGCTTATCGCCACGAAGTCGCTTTAGAAACTTAAACATCAGCGGGCTTTCTCAAGCTTCTGCCCAACAACCGCACTCATGCCGTCCTGGCGCATCGAAACACCGTAGAGGGCATCTGCGATCTCCATGGTGCGCTTTTGGTGGGTGACGATAATCAACTGCGAAGACTTGCGAAGCGATTCAATCACCTCAAGCAAGCGACCCAGGTTCGCATCATCAAGCGCTGCCTCAACTTCGTCCAGCACATAGAAGGGGCTTGGGCGAGCCTTGAAGATCGCAATTAGTAGCGCAACCGCGGCCAAGGACCTTTCACCGCCGGATAGCAGCGACATTCGCTCGATACGCTTACCTACCGGGCGAACCGCGACCTCAATGCCGGTGGCAAGCAGGTCATCTGGCTCAGTTAGCGAAATAGAGCCTGTTCCACCTGGGAACAGGATTGGGAAGACCTTTTCAAATTCGCGTCTGGTGTCCTCAAAGGCACTTGCGAAGATGGTTTGCATCTTTTGGTCGAGATCTTTGATGATGCCGATTAGATCTGCTCGAGCCTTGGTTAGGTCCTCCAGTTGCTCGGACATGTATTTGTGACGTTCTTCGAGGGCCGCAAACTCTTCTAGCGCCAGCGGGTTGAAGGCGCCGAGTTGCGAAAGCTTCTGCTCGGCCTGACGCACTGCCTTTTCCAGATCTTCCCGAGTCTCATCTGCTAACTCGGTCTCTGAGATCAAAGTCTCGACATCGATGTGAAGTTCTGTGGAAACTCGTTCGGTGAGGTTGGCAAGGTTTAGTCGCAGTTCGTGGTTCTGCATCTCAACCTCGTGTACGCCCTGATTTAGTTCGTTGTAGCGAGCCTCCAGGGTTGCCGCCTGGGCACGAAGCTGAGTCAAGCGCTCTGTGCGTTGAATGCGCTGGGCTTCTAGTTCTCTGACTTGAGATCTAACCTGGTTAGCAAGTCTGGTTGCAGCGTCCAGCGCTGCAGGAATAACGGCCAAAGCTTGCTCGGCCTTGGCAAGTTGGGCGATCTTCTCCTCGGTCGCCTTGCGTTCACGTTCTTGGGCAGCGGTTGCTTCAGATAACCTTCCGCGCAATACCGCAACGGCCTTGCTGGCAGAGATCCTGCGCTCGGAGAAAGTACCGACATTGATGCGAACATCGAGCTCAGCCTGTCGGGTTGCTTCCAAAGCAGCCACTAACTCCGAACGCAAGGACTCGTTTCCCTCAACCGTCTCAGGTTCTGGCATCGCCTCTAACTTGGCTTGGGCGTCCAAGGTTTCCTGCTTAGCTTTTTGGGCAGCTTCGGTCAGGGTCGCAATTTCGCGTTCGATTCGCAGCTTTTCGTTCTTCGCGCTGTCCACCTGGGCGATGATGCGACCAACGCGCTCGGCCCTAGCGGCAAGCTCTGCATCGTGTTGCTGGAGCGCACTTAGGCTATCGCGGACCTTGGCCTCGGCAGTTGTAAGCGCTGTCTTTTGATATTCAAGTTCGTGCGTCAACTTCTGAATGGTTGCTGCCAGCTCACTTAGTCGCTTGGCTGCTGAATCCTGCTCAGCCCGAAGTTCCAGCTTTGATGGTTGCTTGGAACCACCACCGCGAATCAGCGATTTAGAAACCCAGTCGCCATCGAGAGTGATGACATTCGCACCAGCCAACTCCTTGGCATCAAGTGCCTTGGCAGCTAGCTCAAGATCTTGCGCGAAATAGAAGCCCTGCAAAACATCCAGCACAGCCTGAGGCGCGGTGACGACCGAATCGGCTGCTACCAAACCGGCAACTTCGCGCTTCTTGGCAGAAACCTCAGCGCCCTCAACCACCAAGAATTCCGCGCGGCCCAAGCCTTCAGACTTTAGATACCTGAGCGCGGCAATTGCCTGCTCACGAGAAGACGCAACGATGGCATCAGCCAGGGTCCCTAGCGCAACCGCAACCGCAACCTCGTAGCCCGCATCGATACTTACCGACTCTGCAAGTAGGCCCTTGATACCGGCTAGTTGCGCATTTCGAACTTCGGAAGATCCATCCTTTTGCTCGAGCGTCATGCCAAGTGCGGCGTGCTTAGCCGCTACCGCGTCGCGCTCGCGCTCTGCTACGTGCAGAGCATCTCTCGCTGCATCCAGCTTGCTGCGTTGTGAGCTTTCGCCAAGCTGAGCCTTTTCATAGGCAATCCGGAGCTCTTCATCGGAGGTAGAGGCTGCGGTTGGCTGAATCTCTTCTTGCTCGGCCGAGAGCTGTGCAATTCTCGCGATGGCAACCTTAAGTGACTCATCGAGGTTTTCGATCTGTCCTGCGAAACCCTCGGCCTTTGAGTTGAGCACCGACACCTGACTGGCAAGCACAGAGCGCTCACGTTCTTGAGCTTCAACCGCAGATCGCTGACGCAACACATCTGCCTCGAAAGCTGCGAGCGCCGCTGCCGCCTTTAGTCGCTCTGCTTCTCTTTCAGCCAAGACCTCTGCGGTATTGGTGATTTCGGTCTCCAGCGCCTCAAGATCAACCTCGGCCTGCTTGAGCTGGCTGGCCAGATCGGCAACCTCGATCTCACGATTTGAAAACTCCTGGCGACCGATCAGTGCAATGCGCTGCTGAGCTAGGTTTTGCAGGTTTCGAAGTTTGGTTTCTTGCGACTCAAAACCAAATAGCTGCTGCCGCAAGGCATCGAGTTCACCAGAGACCAACTGAGTTTCAAGCTCCTGGATACCTGAGCGAGTGGCAGATAGCTGCGACTGGGCATAAGACGATTCGGCGCGACGTTCGCTCTCGGACTTTGAGGCACTCTCGAGCTGATTCTTGAGCGCTGTGATCTGGAACGCTAGGAGTTTGGCCTTAGCGGCTCTTGCAATCGCACCAATCTCCTTGGCTGCTCTGGCAACCTCGGCCTGGCGACCAAGTGGCTTTAGGTTTCTACGAAGTTCTGCGGTTAGGTCGGAGAGTCTGGTGAGGTTAGCCTGCATGGCCTCGAGCTTGCGCTCGGTCTTCTCTTTACGTCTGCGGTATTTCAAAATACCGGCGGCCTCTTCGATAAATGCCCGGCGCTCTATCGGTGTGGCTCGCAGCACTGTGTCGAGCTGTCCCTGGCCGACAATAACGTGCATTTCGCGACCCAAACCTGAGTCGCTCAGTAGTTCTTGAACATCTAGTAGGCGGCAAGTTTCGCCATTGATGGCGTATTCGCTGGCGCCATTTCTGAACAAAACGCGCGAAATGGTTACTTCGGAATACTCAATTGGGAGTGCGCCATCGGTGTTGTCGATGGTGAGCTGGACTTCGGCACGACCAAGCGGACCTTTGGTTTCGGTACCGGCAAAGATGACATCTTCCATCTTTCCGCCGCGAAGAGTTTTCGCACCCTGCTCACCCATCACCCAGGCCAGGGCGTCAACCACATTGGACTTGCCAGAACCATTTGGCCCCACCACACAGGTGATACCAGGTTCAAGATTTAGCGTGGTTGGCTGAGCGAAAGACTTAAAGCCCTTAAGGGTGATGCTCTTTAGATACAAGCGTCCTCACCCCTTTCAATGAACTACAAGACTACCGAAGTCTTTCAAGCCAATCCCCCGTAACCAGCGCTTGCTGGCTAGAATTGAGAGGTTGCCCTCTTGAGAGACGAAAAATCCCTGTGAAAAAGAACGAAAACTTACGTAACGTTGCCATTGTCGCCCACGTAGACCACGGCAAGACCACCCTGGTTGACGCCATGCTAAAGCAGACTGGAGCATTCTCCGCACACGCTGCCGTAGACGAACGAGTCATGGACTCCGGCGATCTAGAGCGCGAAAAGGGAATTACCATCCTCGCCAAGAACACCGCAATTACCTACTCAGGTCCTGCGGCCAAGGGCAAAGAGATTGTCATCAACGTTATTGACACCCCTGGTCACGCCGACTTCGGTGGTGAGGTTGAGCGTGGTCTATCCATGGTTGACGGTGTTGTGCTATTGGTTGACGCATCCGAAGGTCCGCTACCGCAGACTCGCTTCGTGCTGCGCAAGGCACTAGAGGCTCAACTGCCAGTTATCTTGCTAGTAAACAAGACCGACCGCCCAGATGCTCGCATCGACGAGGTGGTTGAGGAAAGCCATGACCTACTGCTAGGCCTAGCTTCCGACCTGCACGACACCGTGCCAGATCTAGACGTCGACGCAATCTTGGACCTACCAGTTATCTACGCATCCGGTCGTGCCGGCCGTGCATCGCTTGAGAAGCCAGCCGATGGCTCGCTACCAGCATCTGAAAACCTTGAGCCACTATTCGAGGCAATTCTCAAGTACATTCCAGCTCCAAGCTACGACGAGAGCATCCCGCTGCAGGCTCACGTCACCAACCTAGATGCATCGCCGTTCCTAGGTCGTTTGGCTCTGCTTCGCATCTACAACGGCGAGATCAAAAAGGGTCAGCAGGTTGCCTGGGTTCGCCAGGATGGCACCACGCAGACCGTCAAGATCACCGAGCTTTTGGGAACCAAGGCGCTTGATCGCTACCCAATCGAGAAGGCTGGTCCTGGCGACATCGTCGCAGTTGCCGGTATCGAGGACATCACCATCGGTGAGTCACTCTGTGACCCAAACGACATCAGGCCACTGCCGCTAATCACCGTTGATGACCCAGCCATTTCGATGACCATTGGTATTAACACCTCGCCAATGGCAGGACGAGTTAAGGGCGCCAAGGTCACCGCGCGTCTAGTAAAGGACCGCCTAGACCGTGAGCTAATCGGTAACGTGTCGATCAAGGTGCTTCCAACCGAGCGTCCAGACGCCTGGGAAGTACAGGGTCGTGGTGAGCTAGCGCTTGCCATCTTGGTGGAGCAGATGCGCCGCGAAGGTTACGAGCTAACCGTAGGTAAGCCACAGGTAGTTACCAAGAAGGTTGACGGCAAGATTCACGAGCCAGTAGAGGACCTAACCATCGACACTCCAGAGGAGTTCCTAGGTCCAGTAACTCAGCTACTTGCTGCTCGCAAAGGCCGAATGACCAACATGATCAACAATGGCACCGGCTGGGTTCGCATTGAATTCCGCGTTCCATCTCGCGGACTAATCGGCTTCAGAACCGAGTTCCTAACCACCACCAAGGGCGCAGGTATCGCCAACGCGCTAGCGGCTGGCTATGAGGCCTGGGCTGGAGATATCCAGACTCGCCAGAACGGTTCGATGGTTGCTGACCGCGCCGGTGTGGCAACTCCGTTCGCGATGATTGCGCTTCAAGAGCGCGGTTCGTTCTTCGTTGAGCCAACCAGCGAGGTTTACTGCGGCATGGTGGTCGGCGAGAACTCTCGTGCCGATGACATGGAAGTCAACATCACCAAGGAGAAGCAGCTCACAAACATGCGTGCCGCTTCTGCGGATAACTTTGTTGGCCTCACACCACCAAAGAAGCTATCCCTGGAGGAGTGCTTGGAGTTTGCTCGTGAAGACGAGTGCGTTGAGGTTACCCCTGAGGCAATCCGCATCCGCAAGGTTGAGCTAGATCCAAACGTTCGTGCCCGCCTAGCATCGGCGCGTAAGCGTGCCAGCCAGAGCTAAAAAAGCCCTCAGGCTTCTCAGTTCAGCGGTTGCTGGACTTCTGATTGCTATGGCTGGGACGGTGGCTCACCAGACTCAGGTCGGTGGAGCTCCGGTTGGGCTGGTGCTCGCAAGCATTGTCGTGTTGGCATTTGCAGTGCAGGCAAGAATCAAAACCGGCAAACTCGGGGCGGTCTTCTTTGCCGCAGCGCTGGCTGCAACCATCTTTTGGACCGGTTTAGCTTTTCACCAAGACAAGATGATTCCCGCGAATCAGCTTGGCTTCATCTGGTCATACGGCTCGATAGGTCTGGCTGCTGTAGTTGTGATTTGGCCATCCCTTTCAAGGAAAAAATGGACCTCTAGGGCCGAATGAGAGCTACAGTGATTTTCCATGGGGAACGCAACTATGTCTGAAGCAATTGCTAGAAAACCTAACGTTCCCGCGCATTTGTTGATGACGGCATTCATCACCAATAGAGGCTTGAGCAATTACAACCTCGGCAAAATACCCGTAGAGGACTTTACATTTCGTCCCGGTCGTCTTCTAACTTCACTAAGCACCATGTCACAGCTGAACTGGAAAAGTGCGAGATTCTTTTTGGAGTTCGACGAGGAACTTCAGGAATATGAACCGGTTATTAAGAGATTCCTTCAAGAGAACTTTTCCAAGCCTCAAATTGAGACTCGTCGACTTCAATTTCCTCGTGAGTGGCGAGAGGCATTAGCGAAAATCCCCTCAGGTGACCTACTGCTCCTCAACTCGAATGACGACCATGCGATTGTGCCTCAGGGAATTGAGGCCCTTCGTGACTTAACGTTCGAAATGGAGCACAGACCGGAGGTAAGGATCGGTATGGTAACGCACCTCCCTGAGTTCGTCGGCTATAAGGCTCGAGAGCGTATAAAGGACTTTGTCAAAGGATCATCAAATCGCTCCAACCGGGAAATTGAGATTGACTACTCGATTGGCACGATTCTCGTGCGGGGCGATTTGGCCAAACAATGGTTCACCGAAGGTGGCCTTCCCGAGGATGGCAGGATTGTGAGACCCGATAATCCTTTTGGCCCATCGGTCACCTTCCTTCCGTCTTTAGCGCTTTTGCCACGGCATGAGATTTTTCGCCATCTGGATGGGTATTCGCATGTAGGTCTTTTTCGCGAAGTTGCACCGCTGAGGAACTCCAAAGTAATTACGGAAAGTGAATCGGAAATAACTGATTCCCCATGGAGGATGGCAAGGTGGCCAAGCGACCTGATGGCTTACAAGGGTAGAGGTGGAGACGTTTATGGGACCTTGGGCGATCGAGGATTTCTTGATTCCATTTCGGCCACCGTTGCGCGCCTCAAGCTGCATTGGGGATTGAGAATAGGCTTCTACAACTGGAACGAGGTTCGCCTATGGCCTGCAAAAGTTTCGGTCCTGAGCTTCACAATCGGAACTCTCACATTCCTCTTGACTCCAACCGGACTGCGAAATTTAGCCGACAAATTGATCTTTGACATTCCAACAATTGGGATTTTGAAGATTGTGACACTGTTCCGGCCCCGCTATTCAAAGATTTTGAGCCAGGTTTGGTATCTAGGGACTTCGAGGACTATAGCTTTAAATCTAAGATGGAAGGCCAGGGCCAGGGGTTGAAGACCATGGTGGTTGCGAATTCCAGCAAAAGAGTCTTACTTCAAAGTAGAAAAGGTAGCTATCAATGAAACGTCAGATCATTTACACCGGTGGAACCTTTGATTTGTTTCATAGGGGCCACCTTGAATTCCTGAGACGATGCCATGAGTTTGGCGACGTAACAGTTGCACTGAATACTGATGAATTCATTTCAGCATATAAAGGGAAGCCTCCGATTATGACTTTCGAGGAGAGAGAAGCGGTTTTGTTGGGCTGTCGATTTGTTGAAGACGTTGTGCCCAACGAAGGTGGGGAGGATTCCCGGCCTGCCATAGAGCGAGTGGCCCCAGCGATGATTGTGATTGGGTCAGATTGGGCTCGCAAGGACTATTACAAGCAAATGGGGTTCTCCCAGGATTGGTTAGATGAGCGAGGAATTGGCTTGTGCTATCTGCCTTACACGCTTGGAATATCTACAACTGAGCTTAAGAGGCGGGTTAGCGAAAGAACCTAACTATGGAGGCTACGAAGCCGCGAGATCGTAGGTAGCAAAAGCAAACTGCAAAGCCGCCTCCGGTGTAATGGATTTACCAATAGCAAGAGAGTTGGCCTCCCTGGCCTTGGCTGTAAATTCTTGATCACTGAGAATCTGCCTGAGTGACGAAACGACCAAATTGACATCATCGTAGGGGACCAAAAAACCAGTCTTACCATTCTCAATCCACTCGTTCGCGCAACTGGAGTCCGACTGAATCGGCACAGCGCCATTGGCCATGGCCTCCAAGAGGGACGCCGGGACGCCGTCACTCTTCGACAAGGCAATCATTGCTATGGATCGTCGCATTAGAGATTCCATCTCAGAGTGGGAAAGAGCCCCTTTCTTGTGCAACTTAAGGACCAGGCCCGTGCGGTTTGCCATTCGAAGACCGTACTTCACGGTTGAGCGATTACAACTAAACACTTCTATTTCAAAGTGCGAAATTTCTTCACGGACTTGCTCGAGAGCTTTCAAGGCCAAGATTGCCTGACCCCACTTGTTCTGGTATCCCTTTACCGCAATTACATTCCGAGGCTTGCTCTCGGCTGCTAGGTCTTGGGCCTTCATGGTGCCGGATGCTGGAATCCTGGGGCCGACTATTCCTCGAAAGCCGTGTTCGATAGCTAGCAACTCATCCCGTCGACTTTCCGAACTCAACACAAATCCATGGCTCAGTAAGTCTTCGACTTTTTGCAGATGCTTGGGGAACTGGCGGAACCAATAAATGTCCGACCCATAGGGGGTCAAAACGAGCTTTGGCCGTCTTGCAGCCGATGTAAGCTTTCGAGCTTTGAGGTAGGCATAGCCGGCATTTTGAAACTCGGCGACGTGAATTATTTGGGGCCTAAATGCAACGCAGCGGGCGGCAATTAGGGAACCTCTCACCCAATCGTCTGCAAATCGATCCAGAATCCAAAGAGGGAGGGACAAAAACCGAGAAATCCAGCTAATTCGAAATTGCCCCGAACCGTCTATCAACTGGCGCAGCATTGGGTGAAGAGAGCGATGTGGAGACGACGACACTATCTCGAATGTGTGCTGAGAGCCTCGAAATTGACTAAGCCACCTTGCTAAATGGACGCTATCCCCCATTCCTACAACCAAAATACGCACGCACACCTCCCCAAGTATTTTGTCAGATTGGCTTGGAATCTCACCTTTTTTGACATTTTGGGCAGAAGTGTGAACCGCGATTAGCCCAAGCTTCACGCTTGATTGGCATGCCACAGCGCTTACAAGGCAAACCAGTCATGCCATAGGCATTCAGTGACTGCGAAAAATAACCGCTTTCGCCATTGACGTTTTTGTATTGCTCATCGAATGATGTACCACCCTTGGCCACGGCCTTCCTAAGCACCTCAGCTGCAATCTCAATAAGCTCCAGGTGCTTTTTCTTGGAAATGCTAGAAGCTGGCTTGTCGTAATGAAGCTTTGCCAACCAAAGACTTTCATCCGCATAAATGTTGCCGATGCCGCTTAGAAGGTTCTGGTCGAGTAGCACCCGCTTGATGGCGGAATTCTTCTTGGTCATCTTGACTGCCACTGCCTCGGCATCAAAATGTGGGTCAAGTAGGTCTCTTGCGATGTGAGCAACGGTCGTAGGGATGACAGAAGCAGCCTCAGCCTCTGGCGAGAAGCCGGCTCCAAGGCCGTCTGGGGTTGGAGCAAGGTCATCAATCATCAAGCCGCCAAAAAGCCGCTGATCGACAAAGCGAATTTCAAGTGGCTCACCGGCCTCTGTCTCAACATAAATAACGACTCTGGTCTGCGGGTCTGGAGCAAAATCTGGGGTGCGCACCAGGATTTGCCCGCTCATTCCCAAGTGACCAACCAAGGCGCGCTCGCCGGAGAGCGGCAACCACAAAAACTTTCCGCGACGAACCACTGCCTGGAGGGTTGAACCGGTGAGCTCATCGACAAAACCCTGAACGCCGGCAACATTTCGCTTTAGTGATCTAGCATCGGAGATCGCAATGCTTGAAACTTTGGCGCGCACCAGATGTTGAGCTAGACCCGCGCGAACAGTTTCAACTTCTGGAAGTTCAGGCACTAATTACCTGCCAAGAATCTCAAGGCTGCGATAGCAGCCTGGGTTTCAGCGCTTCGCTTGGTGGTCGAAGAACCAACGCCAAGCTGCTGCGAGCCCGAGAAGCAGGTTGCCGTGTAGATCATCTCGTGCTCAGGCCCAGCCCCGGAGATCTCATACCGGGCTGGTTCGCGCTTTAGCTTTTGAAGTTTTTCTAGAAGTGAAGTCTTCGGGTCCGATGCTTCACGAAGTGCATCTGGGTCCTCGAGCAGCGGGAAAATGTGCTTTTGAACGATTTTGGTAGCGGCTTCGATTCCGGTTGAAAGGTAGGCAGCTCCAAGGATGGCTTCAAAAGCATCTGCAAGAACATTGACCTTGCTTCGGCCGCCGGTCTGCTCTTCGCCCTTGCCCAACAGCAAGAACTCACCCAGGCCAATGCGATTGGCCGCGGTGGCAAGCGCTTGCGCTGAGACCACACCGTTCTTGAGCTTGGTGAGTTCGCCTTCATTTAGCGAGACGTGGTCCTTAAAAACTTGAACGG
>DLPB01000002.1 GCA_002479805.1 Micrococcales bacterium UBA7469 | reverse complement strand
CAGTTCACTACGTTGCTCGTGCCTGACAACACGGCACCCACCTTGACACTGTCTGCCAAAGTTTCAAATGTTTCAACAAACACCGCGGTGTTTCTGATCTCCGGAGATGAGCCTCTTGACTGTGGAACTATTTCAACGTCAAACGGTGCAGATTTTACTTTCAACGGGTTTTCAACAATTTCCCAGATAGTTGCTATCGGCAACACTTGCGAGATATCAGCGCTTACTAGCGTTGGAGCCGGGTCATCGCTAGCAATTTCGCTTACCCCTAGTTCGAGTTTTTCAGTATCTGACATCAGGGGTAATTCCCAAACATCAATTTCGGGTTCTGCCACCATCTCAATTGCCATCCCGGCACCGGCACCGGCACCAGCACCAACCCCTGCCCCGGCGCCCGTGAGCGGTTATACCAATTGGACAATTGCTGGCGGAACGAATAACTGGGTCAAGCCTGGACAGGCTTTCCAGCTTGTCATCACGCTCACATGCAATGAAACCATGTCACTGAATTCGTCACCCTATTACCCGTCGATGTATTACATGGTTAATTCATCGCCGTGGTTAAACGGGTATGTCTCCGGTGCGCCGGCATTGAGTTCAGATCTCAAGACCGCTACTTGGACAGTAAATCTGGTTGCTCCAACGACTCCAGGCAGCTACGAAATGTACGCCTATGGACGTGGCACTGTCTGTTTTGGTGACGGATATAACTTCAAGAATTCCTCGAGAGAGAAGCTGGTCGTTCAGGCAAACGCGCCATCATCTAGCAGCGTTTCCCCTAGTGTTTCACCGACCGCATCCAGCACAGTTTCACCTTCTACCTCTGCAACCACTTCGCCTACCAGCTCACCGGCAGCGGCGGGCTACAGCGGTTGGAACCTCTCTGTCCTGTCAAACGGACCGGTGAACCCTGGGGAGCAAATTCAGCTAGTGGTCTCGATTACTTGTAATCGAGAGATGAAGCTAAATGGTGCCCCCTATTACCCATCGATGTATTACTACCTGAATAGCCAACCGCGCATCAATGGCGTCTATGGCAGACCGGTGCTGTCAAATGGTGGCAAGACCGCCACGTGGACGGTCGGTGTAATCGCACCGAATTCCATCGGAAAGTTTGTCTTCCAGGCCTATGGTCGAGACAACCCATTTGGAAACACCTGTTTTGGAGACAGCTACAACTTCACTTACTCTTCGGGAACAGTAGTTGAAGTTGTGGAGGCAATCACAAACTCTGAGTCCAGCACCGTGAGTCCTGCAGCAACTATCTCACCTGGATATTCAAGCTGGAAGCTAAGCGCGCAAGGTGATCCATCGCTGACAGCAGGCAGTCAACTCAAACTCACCGTTACGCTCACCTGTAACGTTGCGATGGCTAGCAATAAGGCGCCCTACTTCCCATCGATGTACTACCTGGTGAATTCACCGACTCGAATCAATGGCGTGTACGGTTCACCAACTCTTTCGAACGACGGTAAAACGGCAACATGGACAGTAAACGTACCGGCACCAACTCCAGGCAATTACACATTTGTGGCATATGGCCGTGATAACCCAACCGGCGGCACATGCTTCGGTGACAACTACAACTTTGCCTATTCAACCGTTGAAGCACTAAGTATTGTTTCCGCACCGCAATCTTCACCTACTGCTAGCCCATCGCCATCGGCAACACCGACCCCAAGTCCAACAGCGACTCCAACGCCATCTGCTACCGCGGAGCCAACTCCAACTGCAACAGCCACGCCGAGTGAGACCGCAACACCGCTGCAGACACCTTCCTCACCAGTCCCACTGGACTTCCCGGTCATGCCTAACGCGGTAATAGTGTCTGGAACCACAGTGCAAATTCAACCAGTATTCCTACTAGCCGCTGTTGAGGCTTTAGCTCAAACAGTGCAAGTGGACGAAACGGCAATTGTTCGGTTTAGGGTCGGATCTGGAGCTTGGCAAGAGGCGACCGTAGCTGAACTTAGGGCTGATGATTCACCTTTGGATTTGGCGACCACCGACGCTGCCGGATCACTAGACATTCAAGTAGTGTCTGGGGTAACCCAAGAACCTTTGGGGGTGGTCAGTTACGATCTGGAAGTGACGGAAGAGGGCGTGAACCTTACTATTCAGAGCCCTGCCACCGACAACACCGCCGTTTATGTTGGCATCGGCATTGCACTTGTAGTGGGCACTGCTTTCTTGGCTGTCTTTCTTCGACGCCGCAAGGGCGATGAAGAATCCCCTCTTACTTCCGCGTAGCTCTTTGCTAAGCTAGCCCGCGGTGACGTGTCCGAGCGGCCGAAGGTGCAACTCTCGAAAAGTTGTGTGGGTGAAAGCCCACCGTGGGTTCAAATCCCACCGTCACCGCCATTGTGAACCTTAGGGCCCCAATCCTCGGCCCCAAATGGCAAGGTTCTCGAAGTGACATTGGCGCTTATAGCAAGCCCACTCGCGCTCATTACTGAAATTCTTTCCACGTCTAGATCCGCAACTTTTTATTCCCTGGAAGCGGGCTTTCCAGAAGTTATTCACAGCTAGCCATACGCGCCTAGACGCTCGTTCTAGTTCTCTAGATAATTTCATTCGAGCTGGGGAAATCTCAATGATTAGGAGATGTTATGCGCCACTCTCGCGCCACCTTGGCGACTGCGGTTTCGTTGTTTGCAGTCGTTTTGGCAACAGTTGGGCCGGCTAGCGCCCTTTCCATGGCCCAATCGTCATCCAGCATGAAGATTGTGGAACTACTAGGCCGCACCAATGCACCGGCACTCCAAAACATTGCTCAGGTTCAGACCGACGAGTCGGGAAACTCGGCAGTCGAGACAACCTTGAACCGCGTCAAAATCCAAATTCCAACACTAGTTTCCCAGCCTCTCCGAATTGAGGGGACTGGCGGAAAACGAATTGGCGTCAGCCTTCCAGTTTTTCAAAAGCTGCCCAAAGTACAGGCGGTAGCTCCGGGGGTCGTTGCTTACAACAATGGCAATGGCTCCATAACTTCACCGGTCGTTAGGAGCGACGGTTCGGTACAAATTTTTACCGTTATTGGGTCTCCGGATGCACCAACGAACTACGACTACCAGCTCCAAGTTCCCTCGGGTGCGGAAATTAAGCAGTTCGGAGAATCAATTCTCATAGTTCATGAGGGGGAGTTGCTCGCCGGCATCGCCCCGGCCTGGGCTAAAGATGCCAACGGTCGAAGTGTGCCGACGAAGTATTTAGTTTCTGGCTCAGACGTCATTCAGATCATTGAGCACAGTGGCGGGCAATACAAATATCCCGTCACTGCTGATCCCTGGCTGGGAATTGCATTATTCGGCCATGTAACTGTAGACACATATCGCAATCAACCAAGAGTTAATCTTGATCTATCACCTTGGGGATGGGCTGTTTATGCCGGAATCAACCCTGGCGGCTTTTTAGCTGGGCAGATTATTCTAAACAATGCAGGTTGGGACGAAGCTTGGGGAATGGGAGGTGCTGTGAGATCAGCGCTTGACAAGCCAAGCCAGCGACAGCAGTTTTCTTGCCACGCACTCGGAGCCGTTTTTGCAGGCACCTGGAACCTGGAAAAGTACCGACCAAACCGACTCAACGGGGACTGGAGTAGCGGATTGGCTGTTCACCGATGCAATTGGGAGACTGCCGAACGATTCTAGGGAGGGAATTTTGCCGAAATTGGACAAAGGTGACAAGCCGGGATTCTTCAATTCCAAAAGGAAACTGCCCTTTGCCATCGCGATGTTTCTAGCTTTTAGTGGTCTGACTTGGTGGCTTCTGGGTGGTGTCAACTTTGGGGCGGCCCGAACTATTGAGGACATGGTTGCATCCAACCCTGAAATAAATGCCCTGGAGGCGACCAATGAGCTGTGCGCGGAATCTGGTTGTCTTGAAGGATGGAGGACTAACGTTGGTAGCTTCTTGCGCTTCAAATCAGAAGGGCAGGCGGAATACTGGGCAACACTTTTGGGTGATGCAGGTCGTCGGAATGAAAACTTAGTGCTCGATATGCGCGATCTGGAGCTTTCATTCGAGCAAAAGAAGCTAGCAATCGAAGTTTTGTACTCAAATCGGGACTGGTACTGATCGTGTAGCAGTCCGAATTTCTCTCAAACCTTGCGATCTGGAAATTTCCGTCCCTTGGCCTAAGGATGGCAAGAGAATGGACTTTGACGTTCGAAGGTAAACTTGGCAGGCCGGTCTGAATGGCTTGGTGACGGTGTGGAGAAAAAAATGGCAGAGCTCGATCTCTCAAGTGAACTGGCAGAACTCGAAGAAGTTCTAGCTTCTGTGCTTGCCGTTACCAAGCCCGATGAGGTTGCGGCAGAGATTGCTTTGTTAGAGGCAGAAGCCGCAAACCCTGATATCTGGAACGATCAAGAAACTGCGCAGCGCGTCACCAGTCAGCTCTCACGCCTAAAGTCCAAAAAGCAAAAGCTCGACGATGTCGCTAATCGCTTGGATGACCTAAAAGTTCTAATCGAAATGGCCAACGCCGAAGACGATGCTGAGACCAAACTGGAAGCCCGCGGCGAACTCAAGGCAATTGCAAACCTGATTGACTCATTAGAAGTTGAAACTCTCTTGAATGGCGAATATGACTCTCGCGGAGCGATTGTCACTATTCGTTCGGGTGCCGGTGGCGATGACGCCACTGACTTTGCCGAGATGCTGATGCGCATGTATTTGCGCTACTGCGAAAAGCAGGGCTATAAAACCTCGGTTCTAGACATCTCCTACGCTGAAGGCGCTGGTATTAAGAGCGCGGTGTTTGAGGTTGATGCACCATTTGCCTATGGGTCTTTGTCGGTTGAATCCGGCACCCACCGCCTCGTCCGCATGAGCCCCTTTAATGCTGCCGGAAAACGTCAAACCTCATTCGCAGCGGTTGAAGTTGTGCCGCTGATCGAGACCACTGACGTGATTGATATCCCGGAGAACGATATTCGTATCGACGTTTTCCGCTCTTCCGGCCCCGGTGGTCAGTCGGTGAACACCACCGACTCTGCGGTTCGAATCACTCACCTTCCCACTGGAATCGTGGTTTCCTGCCAAAACGAGAAGAGCCAGCTGCAGAACAAGGCTGCAGCGCTTAGGGTTTTGCAATCTCGACTCTTGCTTTTGAAAAAGCAAGAAGAAGATGCCAAGAAGAAAGAGCTTGCCGGCGATGTAAAGGCAAGCTGGGGAGAGCAGATGCGCTCCTATGTGCTAGCCCCATACCAAATGGTGAAGGACCTGCGAAACAACTACGAGGTCAACAACCCAGATGCGGTGTTTGACGGTGAGATCGAAGGCTTTATTTCGGCCGGGCTGCGCTGGCGAGCAAATCCTGAGAAATAGCCATTTGCGGTCGTGGCAGGCCGGCGCTTTGCCTGCCTCGGCTTAGGCTTTGAAGCAAATGATCCGCTTAGAAAATGTAATCAAGACCTACAAGGGTGCCGATGCTCCTGCCCTGGATTCGGTGTCGCTAGATATTCAGCGCGGTGAGTTTGTGTTCTTGGTTGGAACCTCGGGCTCTGGCAAGTCAACCCTGTTGCGTTTGATGCTTCGCGAAGAACGTGTTGATCAGGGTGAGGTTTTGGTTTTGGGGGAGAACCTGAGCCAACTCTCTGCCAGCAAAGTGGCGCAATTCCGTCGCAAGCTAGGCGTGGTATTTCAAGACTTTAGGCTGTTGCCAAACAAGACCGTTTATCAAAATGTGGCCTTTGCCCTTCAGGTCTTGGGTAAGCCAAAGGCGTTTATCGAGACTGCTGTGCCAGACGTGTTGGAGCTAGTCGGGCTAAGCCAAAAAGCAGATCGTTTGCCTTCGGCACTCTCCGGTGGTGAGCAGCAGCGTGTGGCAATTGCCAGGGCACTGGTGAATCGCCCAGAGGTGCTACTGGCAGATGAGCCAACCGGAAATCTCGACCCTGCCACCTCAAACGAAATCATGACTTTGCTTGATCGCATCAACCTGGCCGGCACCACCATCGTGATGGCAACTCATGACCGTGGCATTGTGGACCGGATGCAAAAGCGTGTGGTTGAGATTCGCTCAGGTCAGATTGTGCGCGATGCGCAAACTGCTTCCTACCGTGAGATCCCTTCCGACTCGATCCCGGTAATCCCAGATAGTCCGGCGGATATCGACTTTGGTGGTCAGGCATGAAATTGGGTTTCATCCTCGCTGAAATGTGGGCGGGTATTCGCAGCAATATCTCCATGATCGTTTCGATCATTCTGGTTTCTTTTGTGTCACTAACTTTCGTTGCTGTCACCCTGCTCCTGCAGTTGCAGATCGGCGAAATGAAGACCTACTGGTATGACCGCGCTCAGGTGGCGATCTATCTCTGCAGCGACTATTCGCCGCAGGAGGCCTGCCCGGCTGGCGGCGCAACCGATGCCCAGAAGGCTGCCATTGAAGAGCAGCTGTCGGGTCAGACCCTGGCATCTTATGTTGAGGCTTATTACTTTGAGAACCAAGATGCTGCCTATGAGAAATTTGTAGAGCAGTTTGCCGATTCCCAAGCCGCGCAATACATCACAGCCGATCAGCTCAATGAGGCTTTTTGGGTAAACCTGAAAGACCCAACCCAGTCTGAGTTGATTATCGAAAGCTTCTCAGGCCTTGATGGCGTCGAAGAGATTAAAGATCAGCGCAGCTACCTCGATGAAATCTTCAACTTCCTAAACGCCGGAAGCCTATTGGCGGCAGGTGTGGCGGCGGTAATGCTCTTGAGTGCAACGCTTTTGATTGCCACCACCATCAGGCTCAGTGCCCACTCCAGACGTCGTGAGATCTCGATCATGCGACTGGTTGGTGCATCGCGCTTCTCGATTCAGTTGCCATTTGTGCTGGAGGGGCTATTGGCCGCTGTTCTCGGTGCACTCCTTGCAACCGGCGTGACAGTTGCCATAACGCACTACTTTGTGACCGGCTACCTTGCTAAGCAGCTGGCATTTACGTCCTTCTTTACTGTGGCGGATTCGCTTATGATTACTCCCTACCTATTAGGTATCGGCGCCACTCTTGCGATCATCTCTTCAAGCGTGTCTATCCACCGTTACCTCAAGGCCTAATCAAGGGAAAAACCATGCCAAGGGAACGTGGGCAGAAACTCATTGCCCAGAACCGCAAGGCCCGACACGATTACCACATCGAGGACGTGTACGAGGCCGGCATTGTGCTAACCGGAACTGAAGTCAAATCACTTCGTGCCGGTAGAGCATCTTTGATTGACGGCTTTGCCTCGATTGAGCGTGGCGAGGTTTGGCTTGAGAATGTTCACATCCCGGAGTTCTTCGAGGGGTCCTGGACCAACCACTTCACCAGGCGCAAGCGCAAGCTGCTGCTAAACCGGCAGGAGATTGGCAAACTTGCCGGCAAGGTTCGCGAGTCCGGATACACCCTGATTCCGCTCAGCATGTATTTCAAAGATGGCTACGCCAAGGTTGAAATCGCGCTAGCCAAGGGTAAGAAGGACTACGACAAGCGTCAGACCCTAAAAGAGCACGATGCCAAGCGCGAGATGAACCAGGCGGTTCGAGAGCAGAAAACCCGCAATTTCTAGGCCTTGACTTGTAAGGAATATTCCTTACTGTTGAGATATGGCAAACATCGAATCCAAGGCAAAGCTCACCAGCAAAGGCCAAGTCACAATTCCAATTGCGGCCCGCAAGGCACTCGATCTGCAGGAAGGCGACTCAATTGCCTTCCGAGTGCTCGATGGCGGCAAGGTCGAGATGTTTAAGGACCACACCGTGAAATCGGACGATGCCGTGGTAGCTGCTTACTTGAGCTTTCTAGAAAAAGATCTGATATCTCACCCTGGGAAACTCGTGCCCTTTGAAAGGCCAGACGGGGTTGATCACCTACTTGCCGGTGTGGCTATCGATGGTTGGTTGGATTCGGAAGACCAAGCTTGAGACGTGGCGAGTATCACGGCTGGTTGGTGTTAGCTCACCCGCACTTCGAAGATCAATACGCCCGCTGGTATAACCAAGTGGTCGAGCTCAAACGTCGAGACCCGGTCGGCTATAAATCTGCGGAGCAGACCAAGCGCTTTGCTGCCTTGGACCGATTGGCATTCGATGTGATCCCAAGTAACCCGGCAGCTGACAGGTACTTACTGGGCAATACCCTCGGCAGCGAAAACCGCAACTGGCGCAGGGCTAAGTTCGGAGGGCAGTATCGGCTGTTTTTTCGATTCGACTCGGTAAATAAAATCATCGTGCTGGGCTGGGTGAACTTTTCAGACAGTCTCAGGGCCTATGGCTCGAAGAACGATGCCTATTTAGTTTTTTCAAAGCTTTTGGCCGCAGGTAATCCTCCGGGCGCTTGGGATGAGCTTTTGGAGCCGAGCCTTTAGCTCACATTTTCGTAAAGTTTGAGCGAAAAATTAAGTTGCGGTGCATAATTCGCACCCCTTAGGATAGAGGTTTGCATCCCTAACCTTTGCCGAACCTCATATGTAGGTCGTTTGGCGCGTAGCAAATTGTGGCTCGCTGTGTTTAGGAACGCGAATTTCCCGCCTACAACATCAATTCCCTAGGGGTTATTACTTTGGCTGCTGCGAAAAACGCTAAGAACCTAAAGTCCGCAAAGAACTCTCGCTCCGCACTAAGACCAACTTTTGCGAAGCACCCAGACCCAATCGAGATCCCAGATCTTCTCTCACTTCAGACTGAGAGCTTTGACTGGTTGGTTGGCGCTCCTGCTTGGCGTGAAATCGCCGGAGCAGATGCTCGCACCGGTCTAGATGAGGTCTTCGAGGAGATCAGCCCGATCGAGGACAGCTCGAACGCTGCTCAGGACGCCAAGATGGGTCTGTCCTTCTCCGAGCCAATGCTGTTCGACCCTCCTTACACTCCAGATGAGTGCAAGGAAAAGGGCAAGAGCTTCACCCAGCCGCTTTACATCAAGGCTGAGTTCACCAACTACCTAACCGGTGAGATCAAGAGCCAGACCGTATTCATGGGTGACTTCCCTGTGATGACCGGCAAGGGCACCTTCATCATCAACGGCACCGAGCGCGTTGTGGTTTCGCAGCTAGTTCGCTCCCCAGGCGTTTACTTCTCGGTGTCCACTAACACCACCGGTAACTTGGACGTCAAGAACAACAAGGCCCAGATCATTCCAAGCCGTGGTTCTTACCTAGAGTTCCTAACCGAGTGGGTAAAGGACGAGCGTAAGCCGGCAGCCCGCTTCGGCCAGCCAATCCTTCAGGTGCAGGTTGACCGCAAGACCAAGGTTTCTGCCACCATCTTCCTAAAGGCCCTTGGTATGACCAAGGACGAGATCCGCGCAGAGTTCTCGGACCTAAAGGCATCGGTTGAAGCCAGCCCACTAAACCTTCGTTTCGATGAGGACATCATCGAGCGCACCCTGGAGTATGACGAGTCCAAGGTTTTCGCATCCCCAATCCTTTCCAAGGAAGATGCTCTTCGCGAGGTTTACCGCAAGGTTCGCGGCGAGACCGCAGGTGCCGAGGTTGCCGAGGCCTGGTTGCGCTCCACCTACTTCGAGCACAAGCGCTACAACCTAGCTCGCGTGGGTCGTCACAAGCTGAACCGCAAGCTCAACATCGAGCAGGCAGCCGACATCACCACTTTGACCCTGGCTGACATCGTGGCAACTCTGAAGTACCTGTTGTTATTTGACATCACCCTGGCAAACGGCGTGCAGGCAACCGCTCAGACCGTTGAGTTCGGCATCAAGATGAACGGCAAGAAAGTCAACCTAGTTGTCCGTCCAGACGACATTGATGACTTCTCTAACCGCCGTATTCGCTCAGTTGGCGAGCTAATTCAGAACCAGGTTCGAATTGGTCTTTCCCGCATGGAGCGCGTGGTGCGCGAGCGCATGTCGACTCAGGACATCGAGGCCATTACTCCTCAGACCCTGATCAACCTGCGTCCGGTAGTTTCTGCCATCAAGGAATTCTTTGGCGCCAGCCAGCTTTCCCAGTTCATGGACCAGAACAACCCGCTTGCAGGCCTTGCTCACAAGCGTCGTCTTTCGGCACTTGGACCTGGTGGTATCGCTCGTGAGCGTGCCCAGATGGAGGTACGTGACGTACACCCATCGCACTACGGTCGCATGTGTCCAGTTGAGACTCCGGAAGGTCCGAACATCGGTCTAATCGGATCGCTAACCGCCTTCAGCCGCATCAACACCTTTGGTTTCATCGAGACCCCTTACCGCGTTGTCAAAAACGGCAAGGTCACCTCGAAGATCGAGTACCTAGACGCAGCCAGCGAAGACGGCAAGGTCATCGCAGCCGCTGAGACTCCTGTTAAGGAAGACGGCACCCTGGTTGGTCCTCGTGCATTCGTTCGCTTCCGCGGCGACATGGTTGAGGTTCCAGCTGAGGACGTTGACTACATCGACATTTCCCCACGTCAGCTAGCTTCGGTTTCAACCTCGTTGATTCCGTTCCTAGAGCACGATGACTCGTCACGTGCACTGATGGGTGCAAACATGCAGCGTCAGGCAGTTCCACTGCTGCGCGCTGAGAGCCCATTTGTTGGAACCGGTATGGAGCGCATCGCTGCCATCGACTCCGGTGCTGTGGTTATCGCAGACCACGCCGGTGTGGTTGAGGAGATCGACGCTGACACCATCACCGTGATGAACGACGATGGCACTCGCTCTTCCTACTTCCTACGCAAGTTCGACCGCTCGAACCAGGGCACCGCAATCAACCAGCGCGCAATCGTTGAGGTTGGCCAGCGCGTTGAGCTTGGCGAGGTGCTAGCCGATGGTCCTTCGACCGAGAACGGTGAGCTAGCGCTTGGTAAGAACCTGTTGGTTGCTTTCATGCCTTGGGAGGGTTACAACTTCGAGGACGCAATCATACTGTCTCAGGAAATCGTGAAGCACGACGTGCTTTCTTCGATCCACATCGAGGAGTATGAAGTTGACGCTCGCGACACCAAGCTAGGTGCCGAAGAGATCACCGCTGACCTACCAAACGTTTCCCCAGAGGCAATCGCCCAGCTAGATGAGAATGGCATCATTCGCATCGGTGCTGAGGTTCGCCCTGGAGACATCCTGGTCGGAAAGGTTACCCCTAAGGGTGAGACCGAGCTTTCCGCAGAAGAGCGCTTGCTTCGTGCAATCTTCAACGAAAAGAGCCGCGAAGTTCGCGACACCTCTTTGAAGGTGCCACACGGTGAGCAGGGAACCATCATCGGCGTCAAGGTATTTGACGCTGAGGCTGGCGACGAGCTAGGTGCTGGTGTAAACAAGCGCGTAGTGGTCTACATCGCTCAGAAGCGCAAGATTACCGAGGGTGACAAGCTTGCTGGTCGCCACGGTAACAAGGGTGTTATCGCCAAGATCCTGCCGGTGGAGGACATGCCATTCATGGAGGACGGAACTCCAGTTGACATCGTGCTGAACCCACTGGGTATCCCAGGTCGTATGAACTTTGGTCAGGTACTTGAGTCTCACCTAGGTTGGGCTTGCCGCCAGGGTTGGGATGTCAAGGGCGTTGCCAAGTGGGCAGACGACATGGCCAAGGAGCTCTACTCCGCAGAGGCTGGCACCAAGGTCGCCACCCCGGTATTCGACGGTGCTACCAAGAACCAGGTTGCTGGCATCTTGGACCACACCCTGCCAGGCGAGAACGGCAAGCGTCTAATCGACGGTTCCGGTAAGGCACGTCTGTTCGATGGCCGCTCCGGTGAGCCATTCCCAGAGCCAATTGCAGTTGGTGTGAAGTACATGCTGAAGCTGCACCACCTAGTTGACGACAAGATTCACGCTCGTTCAACCGGCCCTTACTCCATGATTACTCAGCAGCCACTTGGTGGTAAGGCTCAGTTCGGTGGACAGCGCTTTGGTGAGATGGAGGTGTGGGCACTTCAGGCTTATGGAGCGGCACACACCCTGCAGGAGCTACTAACCATCAAGTCTGACGACATTGCTGGTCGTGTTCGCACCTACGAGGCAATCGTGAAGGGTGACAACATCCAGGCTCCAGGTATCCCAGAGTCCTTCCGCGTGCTCGCCAAGGAAATGCAGTCCCTTGGTCTGAACGTCGAGGTGCTTGATGGCGAAGGCCGTGTAGTGGTTCTAAAGGACGAAGAGTTCGAGAACGACCGCGCTGCTGAGGAACTCGGCATCAACCTTTCTCGTAACGAGAACTCCGCAGCCGATATCGACTACACCACTTTCCAGTAATCGCTCAAGAATTCTGAATAAGGAACTAACGAAATGTCAGTAAGAGTAGAAAATTTCAGTGCCCTTCGCGTCGGTCTTGCGACCAGCGAAGACATCCGTTCTTGGTCGTCTGGTGAGGTTAAGAAGCCTGAGACCATCAACTACCGCACCCTGAAGCCAGAAAAGGACGGCCTTTTCTGCGAGAAGATCTTCGGTCCAACCAAGGACTGGGAGTGCTCTTGTGGAAAGTACAAGCGCGTTCGCTTCAAGGGCATCGTCTGTGAGCGCTGTGGCGTCGAGGTGACCAAGTCATCGGTTCGTCGTGAGCGCATGGGTCACATCGAGCTTGCCGCTCCAGTAACCCACATCTGGTACTTCAAGGGTGTCCCTTCTCGCCTGGGCTACTTGCTCAACATGGCACCAAAGGACCTTGAGAAGATCATTTACTTTGCCGCTTACCGCGTCATGGACATCGACCACGAGCTAAAGACCGGCGAGTACGACCTAGTTCGCGAGGAATACGTATCCCGTATTCGCTCACTGGTTGACGCTCGTGACGAGGAGTTCGAGGCAGCCGCAGGTGCGGAACTTGCTGAAATGAGTGAGCTTGGTTTGGAGCTTCAGGTTTCCAACAAGTTCTGGGAGGCACCTCGCTGGGTCGAGAAGCAGTTTGCCAAGAGCGTTGAGCAGCTAATCCTCACCGAAGAGAAGGACGCTGACGCATTCTGGTCGGCTCGTGCACTGGGTGCAGAGACCGACGAGGAGCAGGAAGACGCAGTGGTTCGCACCGCTGACGAGACCAAGAAGATCAAGAAGCTCATGTCGGACTTCAAGAAGAAGACCGACAAGATCGTTCGTGAGTACGCTCGCCTGGAGCGCCCATCCAACCTCCACAAGGAGCAGTTGGCATGGCGCATGTTCCTAAAGGCTGAGGTTGGTCAGCTACTTCCAAACGACGTAGTGTTCGACCATTTCGACTACTACTTCTCGGACTA
>DLPB01000023.1:32678-33574 GCA_002479805.1 Micrococcales bacterium UBA7469 | reverse complement strand
GCTTCGGTTTGCTTGTGCACAGCTGGAACTTCACCGCTGGCTGGCTCGAGGATGAACTTATTGTGATCCCACTTGATGTAGGCAATATCGTTCCCACTCAACACCTTGTCGACCTGAGCAAACAGGTGCTGGTAGGCCGCTGGGTTGGTGATGTCTAAAACGTGCTGGTGTCTGCCCTCGGGTGGAACTCGGTCGCCGACCTTGAGAATCCAATCCGGGTGAGCCCGGTAGACATCGGAATCAGCATTGAGCATCTCGCCCTCGAACCAAAGGCCAAACTCCATTCCGCAGGCTTTGACCTTTTCAATAAGTGGGCCCAGGCCGTTAGGCCAGACATCTTCGGACACCACCCAGTCGCCCAAGCCTCGAAGGTCATCGCGACGCGCTCCGAACCAGCCATCATCCAAGACGAATCGTTCGACTCCGATGCTCTTTGCAACCTCAGCGAGTTGCGACAGTTTCTCGAGATTGTGATCGAAGTAGACCGCCTCCCAAACATTCAGGGTCAGTGGTCTGGGTCGAATATTGGTTGGGTGGTTAGGCCTTGCGCGCAACCAGGAGTAAATCCGGTTGGTAGTGCCATCGATGCCAGCACTTGAGTAAATCGCTGCCACCTCGGGAGCGCTAAAGACCTCATTGGCCTGAAGGATCACTTCACCCGGGAGCAGTAGCTCACCAGCGGCGATAAAGGTTCTGCCGGATTGCTGGCGCTCAATGATGTGCTTAGAGTTGCCGGAGAACATAATGCCAAGACCCCAAACCTCGCCGGTCTGGTAGCCAGCGCCCTGAGTCAGGGCGTATTGCATGATGGTGTAATCGTGCGAGCTTCTACCCTCGCGCTCCTCGCGCACAAACTGGCCGGGCTGAATGGTCCTGCGCTGCAGTTGACGCTCGTT
>DLPB01000023.1:0-32560 GCA_002479805.1 Micrococcales bacterium UBA7469 | reverse complement strand
CCCAAAACTCCACCACCTAGAAAGCGGTAGCGGTTGGTGACCTCGAGCTTGGCGTGGTCGTCTCGACCTGTGATCGTCGCCTGAACTGGAGTTTGCTCAACCGATATGATTTGAAATTTCTGTGAGAACCGCTTGCCTGCGGAGTGCCCCAAAATCGCCGGAAGTCCAGTGTTGCCCCTTGAGTTTTCGCGCCAGATCGACTGATACATCGGGTCATCGAGTTCGGCGTGAGCAACCGGCTCCATTGCAGCCTTGGTGAAGTTTGCGATGCTTTCAACCCGGCCGAGTGCTTGACCCCAGTGCACGATTTCAGCGGTGTTTTGAGACAGATCGATTAGCAGCGAGACGCCATCTTGCGTTAGGTGTACGAAATCTGTTTTGGCCAAGGCTGCATCCCTAAATCGACTGGATTATCAAGATAATCTTGAGGCATCCACCAACTGATTTTGCTCAACACTATTGGCGATTCGAACGAAATCGAAGCAAAAACGACAAAAGTAATCAGAGCGTTAGTAAATATTCGTTCAGATTCGCAAAACTTGAGTAATCTGAATCGCTAAATGAAAGGCCAGACGTGTTAGCTGCTCAGCGCAAAGCCCGCATCCTCGAAGAGGTTGCCATTGCTGGTGCTATTCGCATTGCCGACCTAGCCGAGAAACTGGAGGTTTCCGAAGTTACCATCCGCCGCGACGTTGAAGCCTTGGCCGCTCAAGGCATGGTCGACAAGGTGCACGGTGGCGTTACATCCAATTCGCTGAGCTCCACCCTGGAGCCAACTTTTGATTCCACCAGCCAAAAAGAGCAGGCTGCCAAAGACGGCATCGCAAAGTTGGCATATGAGCTGGTGCGGCCCGGCATGGCGATTGCACTTATGGGTGGCAGCAGCGTTTATGCGCTTGCGAAGCTTCTAAAAGATTCCCCTAACATCACCATCGTCACCAACTCGGTCCCGGTTTCAGACCTGTTTGCGCAAAACCCAAGAGCGGATCAGACCGTGGTGCTAACCGGTGGCGTTCGCACCCCAACCGATTCTCTGGTTGGCAATATCACCGCAGAGGTGTTCTCAAGGTTCAATCTTGATTTGGTTTTCATGGGCACTCGCGGCATGGATAGTGAATTTGGCTTCTCTTCGCCGAATCTGGTGGAATCTGAAACTAACCGAGAGGTGCTTCGCCGCAGTCAAAAGGCCGTGGTGCTCGCCGATCACACCAAGTGGGGAGTTAGAGGATTCTCGTCGTTTGCCAGCTTCGAGCAGGCGGATGTAGTAATCACCGATTCCAAGTTGCCAAAGGCGGCACTCAACCAGCTCAACGAGCAGGTCAAAGACGTCCGCGTTGCGCAGATTCGCTAGCGATTGAGATTTAGCGATAGCAAGTAGCTACCGATTGGCTTACCAAATCGAGTGCCCACTTTTGCCAGGTGCCCCTGCTCCTGAAAACCGAGTTTGGTGTGCAGCCGTATAGATGCATCCGCCCCGCGGTCTGCAATCACGGCAATGATCTCTTTGATGCCAACTGCTTTGCAGCGAGTGATCAGCTCGGTCAAAAGTAAGGTGCCGAGTCTTTTGCCAGTAGCCGGAGCCGAAAGATAAATCGAATTCTCAACTATTTTGAGATAGCCACTGCGTTGGCGCCAAGGAGCCACAAACGCAAAACCAATTACCTCTATATCGCCTCGCACCAAAACTAAAAACGGCAAATCAAATTTGGTCAACATCTCATGTTTTTGCTGCCAGTAGTTCAAATCCAGCGGCTTGTCATCGAAGGTGACCACGGTGTTGCGAATGAAGTAGTTGTAGAGGTCTTTGATGGCTGGCAGGTCCTCGGGTTTAGCGTTTCGAATTGCCACCGGGCGCTCTGGCTCAGCACCGCGCTGCTTGAGCTTGCGCACCATGCGCCAGCGGGTTTCGGAATCCACCACCTAGGCACTCCAATCGATTGGGCTGAGCCCCAACTCTAGAAGCGCATTGTTACAGCGAGAAAACGGACGGGAGCCAAAAAAGCCGCGGTAGCTCGAAAGTGGCGACGGGTGAGGTGAGGAAATTATCGTTGCCCGATTCAAGATTGGAGCGAGTTCCATCGCGCGCTGGCCCCACAAGATCGCAACCAACTTCGAACCCAGCACCTGCTGCAGCGCAGTGACCGCGGCCGTCGTGAACTGTGCCCAACCCAGATCAAGGTGGCCGGCGCTGTTATTCGCCTGGGTGGTGAGGTGGCGGTTTAGTAGCATCACCCCGCGTTTAGACCAGGGGGTAATGTCGCCAGTCATAACCACTTGCTCCCCCAGGTCGCTTCTGAGCTCCTTGAAGATATTGCTCAGGGTGGGAGGCAATGGCTTAGTGCCCTCGGGCACTGCAAAACTTAGGCCAATGGCGTGCTCAGGATTTGGATAGGGATCCTGGCCAACAATCAATACCCGATAGTCCTGCGGAGGCAAGCGAAATGCTCGCAGGATGTTTTCGGTGACGGGTATCGAATTTGGGTCCGCCAAAACTCGCGCTTCAATCTCGCTGAGCAATTCAAGCTGATCGGCGAGAAGCTCCCGCCAGATTGGGTGAAGTTGCGATGCGAACACTCCTCCATAGTAAAAGTGCCATGATGGTATGGCTAATAAAAAGGAGCAATGATGCCAAGTCCTGCCGAATTACTTCAGGAAGCGAGCCAATACCGAGAGACCTTGAGTGGCATTCGGCGCGAGCTGCATCAAATACCGGAATTTGGGCTGAATCTGCCAAAGACCCAGCAGCGCATCTTGGACTCCATTCACGGACTTGGCGAGATTCACCTTGGTAGAAACCTCAACTCAATCGGCTTGGTGATTCGCGGAGCAAACCCCGGGCCAACCGTTTTGCTGCGTGCCGACATGGATGCGCTGTCGGTAAAAGAGGAGACCGGGCTGGATTTTGCATCCACCAATGGCTTCATGCACGCCTGCGGGCACGACCTCCACATGGCAGCCGGCATAGGCGCAGCGCACTTACTGGCAACTCACAAGGACAAGCTAAATGGAACCGTGGTGATTTGGTTCCAGCCAGGTGAAGAAGGCCACCACGGTGCCGATGTCATGATCGAAGAGGGTTTCCTCGAGCTAAGCGGTGAGCGGCCAGTTGCCGCCTACGGCCTGCACGTGTTTACCTCGATGCCGCTTGGGGCAATTGCCTCGAAACCTGGGCCGATGATGGCGAGCGCCGGCGACCTGCAAGTCACCTTCCACGGTTCTGGAGGCCACGGTTCGATGCCTTGGCTTTCCAAAGATCCGGTCACCCCAATGATCGAGGCAATCTCAGCGCTGCAAAACATGTTGAACAAGCGCTTTGACCAGTTCGACCCCGTGATCCTAAATGTCGGCTGGATTAGAGCGGGTGACGATGCCACCACAAACGTTATTGCCGATCAAGCCAGCTTCGGTGCGACGGTTCGAACCTTCTCGGAGAAGAACACCAAGCTGCTGCATGAGTTAGCCCCAAAGCTAATTCACTCGATTGCCGAGGGTTTTGGGCTCAGCGCAACGGTTGAATTCGGCAGGGCTACCAAAGTGCTAATGAATGACCCGGCTGCAGTTGTCAGAGTGGAAAAAGTTGCCAAGGCATTAGTTGGAGAACAGGGTTACGTCCCGATGCAGGTGCCAATTGCCGGTGGTGAAGACTTTGCCTCCATCGTGCATGAGGTGCCGGGGGCATTTGTGTTCGTGGGAGCATGTCCCCCTGAAATCAATCATGAAACAGCCCCGACAAATCACAGTGCCAAGGCAATGTTTGATGATTCGGTACTGCCGCTTTGTTCGAGCATTTTGGCTGGCTTGGCCTTTGACCACCTCGGGTAAAGTTACTTCTAGTTACACCCCTGGTTGCCCAGTGTCGTGCAATCGTCCATAGTTTGATTACCAACCAAAAAACCTAAGGATTACACGATGTCAGATTCAACCTCCTGGGGATTTGAAACCATTCAGATCCACGCTGGCGCTACCGCAGATCCAGCCACCAACGCCCGCGCGGTACCGATCTATAAGACCACCGCATACACCTTCAATTCTGCCGAGCACGCGCGCAACCTATTTGGGCTTGCCGAGTTCGGAAACATCTACACCCGCATCATGAACCCAACCCAGGACGTTGCCGAGAAGCGCATCGCAGCTCTGGAGGGTGGCACTGCCGCACTGCTACTGTCCTCCGGTCAGGCAGCAGAGACCTTTGCTGTTTTGAACATTGCGCAGGCCGGTGACCACATCGTGTCTTCATCCACCCTTTACGGCGGAACCTACAACCTGTTCAAGTACACCCTGGCAAAGCTGGGCATCGAAGTCACCTTCGTGGAGAACCAGGATGATGCCGCCGAGTGGCAGGCAGCGGTTCGCCCAAACACCAAGCTGTTCTTTGCTGAGACCATTGGTAACCCGAAGGTTTCCATCCTGGACATTCGCAAGGTGGCAGATGTGGCTCACGCCAACGGTGTGCCGCTAATCGTGGACAACACTGTTGCCACTCCGTTTTTGATCAAGCCGCTTGAGCACGGCGCAGACATCGTGGTTCACTCAGCAACCAAGTTCCTCGGTGGCCACGGCACCGTAGTTGCTGGTGCGATCGTTGACGGTGGCAAGTTCGAGTGGTCCAAGTCCGACAAGTTCCCAGGGCTAACCGAACCAGACCCTAGCTACCACGGTGTGGTTTACACCCAGGCACTGGGCGATGGCATTGCCTACATCATCAAGGCTCGTGTTCAGCTGTTGCGCGACATTGGTGCGGCAGTTTCCCCTGACACCGCATTCTCACTGATCCAGGGCATCGAAACCCTCAGCCTTCGCATGGAGCGTCACGTTTCCAACGCTGCCAAGGTTGCACAGTGGTTGGAGCAGCACCCGCAGGTAAAGAGCGTGAACTACGCCGGTCTTGCTTCATCACCTTACAACGAAGCCCAGAAGAAGTATGCCCCGAAGGGTGCCGGTGCGATCGTCTCCTTCGAGATCGTCGGTGGCGTTGAAGCCGGTATCAAGTTTGTGGATGCGCTAGAGCTATTTAGCCACGTGGCAAACATTGGCGATGTTCGCTCACTGGTAATCCACCCGGCATCCACTACTCACTCTCAGCTGAGCGAGAAGGATCTCGCCACCACCGGTGTGACCCCTGGATTGGTTCGACTATCGATCGGCCTTGAGACCTATGAGGACCTCATCGCTGATCTGCAGAAGGGCTTTGCCTCGGCAAAATAATGGACTTCCAGATCTCTGAAGACTCTGCTCCCTCGGAATTTATTTCCGAGGAGCAGCGTCGTCAGCTGGTTGGAAGGCCCCCTGCCACCGGTGCTTGGCTGGCAGGTGACCCGCTCGGGGATCGCAAGTTCACCGAGGTTTTTGATCTCGCCCTGGAATCTGGTGCCACGCTATCTAAGGCCAGGTTGGCCTATGAAAGCTGGGGGGAACTCAACGCCGATCGCTCAAACGCCATTTTGGTTTTGCATGCGCTAACCGGCGACAGCCACACCATCGGAAACTCATCAAGGGCTCACCCAACTGCTGGTTGGTGGAATGGGATTATCGGTCCGGGGCTTGCGATCGATACCGACAAGTTCTTTGTAATCACCCCAAATGTGCTCGGCGGCTGCCAGGGATCCACTGGACCCTCTTCGCTAAATAGCCGCGGTAACGAATACGGCTCCAACTTCCCACAGCTCACCATTAGAGATCAGGCCAGAGCTTTCGAAGAGATCGCCAAGCAGCTTGAAATAGAAAAGTGGTTTGCAATTATCGGCGGCTCGATGGCTGGCATGCACGCACTTGAAATGGTGATTGAAAACCCAAGCAGCACCCAGCGTTTGGCTATCTTGGCAGCTCCGCCGTTTTCTACGGCAGATCAGATTGCACTGAACACCGTGCAGCTGGAGGCCATTCGATCGGATAGTAATTTTGCCGACGGTAACTATTACGGCGCGAAGCCTGGCTTTGGTCCTCACAAGGGCTTAGCACTTGCGCGCCGGATGGCACTTTTGAATTACCGCTCCCCCGAGGAACTAAACGAACGCTTCGGTAGAAGCTGGCAGTCCAAGGTCAGTCCGCTAACCGAAAACGGCAAGTATGCGGTGGAGAGTTACCTTGATTTCCACGGCAACAAGTTCGTGCGCCGCTTTGATGCAAATAGCTACATCACATTGGTCTCCGCGATGAATTCACACGACATCGGTCGCGGTCGGAAGTCGGTTGAGGATGCGCTCTCTCAAATCAGCTGCCCGACTTTGGTTTTGGGTATTGATTCAGATCGACTATTTCCGCTTGCTGGCCAGCAGCTGATCGCCCAGCACATCTCGGGCGAGCTCTTGGGTGGTGAACTGCAGGTGATTCACAGTGAATTTGGTCACGATGGATTTTTGATTGAAATCGAAGAGGTTGGCCAAAGGCTCGCAGGTCTTTTAGCCCTCTAGGCTAAGAGCGTGAATCTACTGCGCTCAAAAATTGCTGTTTCGTTCTTCTTTCTCTCCGGTGGCTCAGCGCTTGCGCTCTGGGCAGTGCACATTCCACTGATCCAGGAAACCGTCGGAGTCGAGTATTCAACCTTGGGTCTGTTACTGATGCTCTCCGGCATCGGCGGTTACGCCGCGATGCAGTTCTCGGGTTGGATGATCGACCACGTCGGCGCAAAAACCTCCACCCGCATCGGCGGTGTGATTGTGGGACTATCGCTACTCGGTCCGGCATTCTCGACCAGCCCCTGGATGCTCGGATTCTCAATCATGGGAATTGGATTTGGGCTTGCGGGTATCGATGTCCCGATGAATGCCGCGGCACTGCAGGTTGAAAAAGCAAATAAGAAGGCAATCTTCACCTTCTTCCACTTGTTTTGGTCGGTAGGTGGACTGCTGGGTGCCGGAATCGGATTTGCCACCATCGCAGCCGGTTTCACCCAGGCGCAAACCTTGCCGGTCTATGGAGCGCTGCTCTCGGTTATCGGCTTCTCTATTGCCAGCTGGCTACTGCCAAATGAGCCGGTAGCGAATCGCGATGACAAGGTTGCCAATAAGGCAGCCAGCAAATCTAACCGCCGAGTTTTGGGCTTTGTGATCTTGGCTGGCCTCATGGCCGCCTCCGGAGCGATTATCGAAGGTGTAGCTCAGGACTGGTCCGCGCTCTATCTCAAGGACATTCAAAACGTATCGGTGGCCCTCGCAGCCTGGGGGCTAGCGGCTTTCAACATCGGAATGATTTTGGGTCGAATCTTCATCGATCGGATCGTAGAAATACGCGGCCGAGGTTTTGTGATTCGCTGGGGATCGCTGTTCAGCGCGATTGCGATTGGCTTGCAGGCAATTGCGCCTAACTTTGAGGTTTCGCTCTTCTTCTGGTTCTTGCTAGGACTAGGTATTTCCGGTGTTGTGCCACAGCTATTTGCCGAAGCCGGAGAGATTGGCGAAGCATCCCACTCGGGCAGAAACATGGCGAAGGTGGTTGGCATCACCTACATCGGAGGTTTGGCGGGTCCATCCATCATTGGAATGTTGACCCACTCGCTGCCACTTGATGTTGCGATTGGTTGGGGATCGGTGCTTGGTATCTTCATTGTTCTTAGCTACTCCCAACTTCAGAAACTTCCAAAATGAGCAAACTCTTCTCTCCAATAACGATCCGAAACCTCACGGTAAAGAACCGGTTGTGGGTATCGCCGATGTGCATGTATTCCTGCGAGAACCAAGACGGTGTAGTCTCCGACTTCCACCTGGTTCACCTGGGGGCTCGAGCCCATGGTGGAGCGGGCCTTGTGATGGCAGAGGCATCGGGAGTCAACCCAGCGGGTCGAATCACCCCTTGGTGCCCAGGCATTTGGTCGGATGAGCAAGCTAAGGCTTGGCTTCGGGTGAACGACTTTATTCACGCTCAGGGTTCGGCAACCGCCATCCAGCTCGCGCACGCCGGGCGCAAGGCCAGCACCTACCGGATGCAATCCGGATCTGGCTCGGTGCCGCTGGATCAAGGTGGTTGGCAGACCTATTCGGCAACCGATGAGGCTTTCACCGGATATGCCGCCCCAAGAATGTTGGCAACCGATGAGATTCCAGGGTTAGTTGCGGACTTCGTGCTGGCTGCTCAAAGGTCCGTAGACGCAGGTTTTGATGCCCTTGAGATTCACGCAGCTCACGGTTATCTGCTGCACCAATTCCTCAGCCCACTTAGCAATCAGCGCGAGGATCAATATGGTGGCAGCCTAGAAAATAGAGCCAGATTCCTGCTGCAAATTGTTGAGCAGGTTCGCAATGCAATCGGTGAAGATGTGCCGCTGATGGTTCGCTTCAGCGCGACCGACTATGTCGAGGGTGGCTGGGACCAGCAGCAAACCAATCAGGTCGCCAGCTGGGCAAGTGAGCTGGGAGCTGACCTGTTTGATATTTCATCCGGCGGCATCGTCACCGGCGTGAAGATCCCAACCGGACCGGGTTACCAAGTTGACTTGGCTGAGTCGGTCGGCAATGCCACCGGAAGTGACGTGGCAGCAGTGGGGCAGATCACCAACGCAGCGCAAGCCGAAGCGATTCTGCAGCGCGGTGAAGTAGACGTCATCATGGTTGGACGCCAGTTTCTGCGCGATCCATTTATGGGGCTAAGGGCAGCGCACGAACTGGGCGAAGAAGTCTCCTGGCCGGTTCAGTATGAGCGCGGCAAGTGGCCTAGCGCCTAGTTGCGTCCTCGATCTCGCCGACCAATTCCTCGATAATGTCCTCTAGGAACAGGCAGCCCACGATGGTGCCATCGGCAGAGAAGCTGCGCGCAATGTGAGCACCGGAGCGACGCATTTGAGCGAGCGCATCCTCCAATTCAGAGGTCTCTGGGATAGAAATCATCGGGCGCAGGCGCTTGGCAGGAAGCTGCTGCGCCATGTCTTCCTCATTGGCGGCAAGTGCGTCCTTGATGTGCCAATAGCCAACGATATCGCCAGATGCACCCAGCACCGGATACCTCGAGAAACCATGCTCACCCACTGCGATCTGCAGATCCTTTGCGGTGGAGTTGGTGCTGAGCGAAATGATTTGCTCGACCGGAACCGCAACGTCAGACACCTTTTTTTCGGTGAATTCAAAGGCCTTGAGAATCGTGCCGGAGTCATCCTCTAAGGTGCCGTGGCGAGCGGATTCGTTGACAATGTTTTCAACCTCATCGAGGGTGTAGGCATTGTCTGCCTCATTGCGCGGAGTAAACCTGAAAAGTCGCAGGATGCCGTTGGAAATTGCATTCATGCTCTTCACAATTGGGCTTACCAGACCTGCCACGAAGTAAAGCATTGGTGCCAGCACCAGGGCTGCTCGATCCGGGATAGATATCGCTATGTTCTTCGGCAGCATTTCACCCAGCACGACGTGCAGGTAGGTGACTAAAAGCAGTGCAATGCTGAAGGAAATGACGTAGGTGAGGTCATACGGAATACCAATTGCCTTCAGCGGCACCTCAAGCAGGTGGTGGATCGAAGGCTCGGCAATCAAAAGAATCAGCAGCGAGGAAACCGTAATACCCAGCTGCGCAGTGGCCAGCATCAGGGAAACCTTCTCCATGGCGCGCAGCGTGATTTTGGCGGCCGCGTTTCCAGCTTCTGCCTTGGGCTCAATCTGGGCACGTCGTGCCGAGATAACCGCAAACTCACTGCCCACGAAGAAGGCATTAGATGCCAAAAGCACAACCAGCCAAATCAGACCCAGAAGATCGTTATTCATCTTCCACCTCGACTGGCTCAAATCTCACTCGATCAACCCTTCGGCCATCCATGCGGGTCACGGTCAAAAAGCCGGCAGGAATCCTCACCTGATCGCCCGCCTCGGGAATCTTCTCCAGCTCAGTCATTATGAAACCGGAGACGGTGTCGTAGTCCTCATCTTCTGCGATCAACAGGCCGTGCTCTTTGAGTTCGGCGGGTCGAAGTAGTCCAGAGAACGCAAGCGAACCGTCGGAGAATTTGGTCACTGCACTGCGAGCCTTATCGTGCTCGTCATCAAGGTCACCCACCAACTCTTCGATGGCATCTTCCAGCGTCACGATGCCAGCGGTGCCACCGTATTCATCAATAACCACACCGAATTGCAGCCCCTTACCGCGCAATTGCAAAATCAGCGCATCCAGAGGCATTGTCTCTGGAACCCGGAGTGGCTCAACCATTAGTGCACTGACCGGGACCTGAGAGCGGCGCTCTAGCGGAATCGTGATGGCGCGCTTTAGGTGCACAACACCCACGATGTCATCCTCATCCTCCCCGGCAACCGGGAACCTGGAGTGGCCGGTGGAGCGAGCAAGCTCAATCAGATCCGCTGCGCTTTCCTCGCGGGAAAGCGAATACATCTTTGGCCTTGGAGTCATCACGTCATTGGCATTGAGCGAAGAGAGCGAGATGGTCTTTTCCAATAGCTGCGCGGTGTCCTGCTCCAGAGAACCTAGGTGAGCGCTTCTTCGAACCAGAGACGATAGCTCCTCGGGGCTGCGAGCAGATGAGAGCTCCTCTTTTGGCTCAATACCAAAGCGGCGAACAAGCCAGTTTCCGTTGGAGTTCAAAAGGTGAATCAGCGGACCAAAGAGCCAAGAGAAGGCCACCTGGAAACCAACCACCAACTTCAAAATCTTTACCGGCTCACTCAGTGCCATGTTCTTTGGAACTAGCTCGCCAATCAGGAAGCTGAAGATGGTTGCAATCACCATCGCGATGGCAACCCCTACCGGCTGCAGCAGGTTTTCGGTAACACCGAGCGATAACAGCCACGGTCCCAGCAGCCTGGTGAGTGCTGGCTCAGCGACATAACCGGTCAGCAAGGTGGTCAGGGTGATGCCGAGCTGGGCAGCGGAGAGGTGAGTTGAGGTCTTGATTACCGCCTTGATAGGAAGATCTAGACCTTTTTTGCCAGCATCGCGCATCGCCTCAAGCTCAATGCGCTCCACATTGATGAGGGAAAATTCACTGGCCACAAAAAGACCGGTGCCGATTGTGAGCAGGATGCCGACGGCAAGCAGCAGGTAATCGGACATCTACCGACCCTGCCTGTGGCTATGTTTACTGGGCTCCATATTCATAAAACACTATAGCTTGCATCACGGGTAGACTAAGGAGCGGTTTTAAAGGATTCGTTCAAAGGGGCACCCTTGTCGTCAACCGACAATCACTCATCCGACGCAGATTTTGGCGCAAACGAATGGCTAGTTGCAGAAATGTACGGCCAATGGCTACAGAACCCGGACTCGGTTGATCGGTCTTGGTGGCCGATCCTCGAGCGCTACCAGCTCACCCAGCAGCCAGGCGGCACTGCGGCGGCACCAGCAGCTCCGGTAATCTCAACCGATTCAACCGTGGTCACCAGCTACGACAGCTCGGCAGCACCGGTCACCGAGGCAATAACCGTGCCAGTTGCCAAAGCCAGCGAGACCAGCGCGGTAAACGCTCCAGTTCCAGCCAACCTGCCAGCGGCCACCGGCGCGATGTCGATTGTGGAAGCCGAAGATGAGCAACAGCCCGAGGTAAACGTGTTGCGCGGCATGGCTAAGACCTTGGCCTCGAACATGGACGCATCGCTTTCTATCCCAACCGCAACCAGCGTTCGCCAGGTGGCGGCCAAGCTTTTGATTGACAACCGCATTGTCATCAACTCGCACCTGAAGCGCACCAGAGGCGGCAAGGTTTCCTTCACCCACCTAATCGGTTACGCCGTGGTGCAGGCCCTCAAAGAGTTCCCGAGCCAGAACGTCTTCTACGACGAGGTTGACGGCAAGCCTGCTGCGGTTACCCCAGCAAACATCAACTTCGGTCTAGCGATCGACATCCCGAAGCCAGATGGCACCCGAGCGCTTTTGGTGCCAAATATCAAGCGCGCACAGCGCCTGAACTTTGCCGAATTCCATGTGGCCTATGAGGACCTTGTAAAGAAGGCACGTGACAACAAGCTCACCGCCGAAGACTTTGCTGGCACCACCATTTCGCTAACCAACCCCGGAGGCATCGGCACCGTACACTCTGTACCGCGACTAACCCGCGGCCAGGGCTGCATCGTTGGAGTAGGAGCTTTGGATTACCCAGCACAGTTCCAGGGCATGGCCGAGGAGATGCTTGCCGAACAGGGCATCGGCAAGATTCTCACCCTCACCTCCACCTATGACCACCGCGTGATTCAAGGTGCCGGTAGCGGCGAGTTCCTCAAGATCATCAACGAATTGCTGATGGGCGAGCGCGGCTTCTACGACCAGATCTTTGCCGACCTGCGAGTGCCATACACCCCGGTGGTGTGGGCAAGCGACTTCCACTGGGATCTTGCCGATGAAAACGGCAAGAACACTCGTATTCAGGAATACATCAACGCCTTCCGCGTTCGCGGTCACCTAATTGCGGACATCGACCCACTTGAGTACCAGCAGCGCTGGCACCCAGATCTCGATATTCGCTCTTATGGTCTGAGCCTTTGGGACCTAGATCGCACCTTCAAGACCGGTGGTTTTGGTGGTCGCACCAAGGCTAAGTTCCGCAACATGCTTGGCATTTTGCGCGACAGCTACTGCCGCACCGTTGGTGTGGAGTACATGCACATCCAGAACCCTGCCGAGCGTAGCTGGTTCCAGGAGAAGCTGGAGCGCCCATATCAGAAGCCAACCAAGGAAGAGCAGTTCAGGGTTCTGAACAAGCTAAACCAGGCCGAGGCTTTCGAAACCTTCCTGCAGACCAAGTTTGTGGGGCAGAAGCGCTTCTCACTCGAAGGTGGCGAATCGCTGATTCCATCGCTTGATGAGATCTTGCAGCAGGCAGCTCATGCCGGCATGAGCGAGGTGGCCATCGGTATGGCTCACCGCGGTCGCCTAAACGTTTTGACCAACATCGCCGGTAAGACCTACGGTCAGGTGTTCCGCGAGTTCGAGGGCTCGACTGACGTCAAGAGCGTTCAGGGTTCTGGAGACGTGAAGTACCACATGGGCACCGAGGGCGTGGCATCGTTTAGCGATGGCTCATCCGTAAAGGTCTCCTTGGCTGCAAACCCATCTCACCTAGAGGCGGTAAACCCAGTTCTCGAGGGAATCGTTCGCGCCAAGCAGGATGCACTGGGCAACCCAGACAACTTCCCAGTGCTACCAGTGCTGATTCACGGTGATGCTGCGTTTATTGGTCAGGGTGTTGTTCCCGAGACCATGCAGATGAGTCAGCTTGAGGGCTACAAGGTCGGTGGCACCATCCACATTGTGGTCAACAACCAGGTTGGCTTTACCACCCTGCCAAAGGACTCCAGAACCTCGGTTTACTCAACCGACGTTGCCAAGGCGATTCAGGCACCGATCTTCCACGTCAATGGCGATGACCCAGAGGCTGTGGTTCGAGTATCGAAGCTAGCCTTTGAATACCGTCAGGAGTTCAAGAAGGACGTTGTCATTGACATCGTTTGCTACCGTCGTCGCGGTCACAACGAAGGTGATGACCCTTCGATGACTCAGCCATTGATGTACAACCTGATTGAGCACAAGCGCAGCGTCCGCACGCTTTACATGGAGAACCTAATCGGTCGTGGCGACATCACTCAGGAAGAGTTTGATGCCGCCAACCTTGCCTTCCAGCAGTCTCTGGAGCAGGCGTTTATCGATGTTCACGAGGCGATGAGCCAGCCGGTTGAGCTGCGCGAGCGCCCAGTTGGCATCGGCACTACCGCAAGCGAGAAGCAGCAGTTGGTTCGTCCAACCGCAATCGCCAAGGAAATGGTTGAGGCCATCGGAAATGCCCACGCTAACCAGCCAGAGGGCTTCAGCGTGCACCCTAAGCTCGCTCAACTGCTGCAGAAGCGCGTCGAGATGAGCCGAGAAGGTGGCATCGACTGGGGCTTTGGTGAGCTTCTTGCTTTCGGCTCGCTCTTGGTTGAGGGCGTAAACGTTCGCCTTTCGGGCCAGGATGCTCGTCGCGGAACCTTCGTTCAGCGTCACGCCTCATTCCACGACCGCCTCACCGGTCAGGAGTGGATGCCACTGCAGTACATCTCTGAGCAGCAGGCGCGTTTCCAGGTTTACAACTCGCTGTTGAGCGAATATGCCGCCATGGGCTTCGAGTACGGCTACTCGGTTGAGGATCCAAACTCGCTCACCCTCTGGGAAGCTCAGTTCGGTGACTTCGTAAACGGCGCTCAGACCGTGGTTGACGAGTTCATCTCCTCTGCCGAGCAGAAGTGGAACCAGTTCTCCTCGCTCGTACTGTTGCTACCGCACGGATACGAAGGTCAGGGACCAGACCACTCGTCCGCTCGCATCGAACGCTTCTTGCAGCTGTGTGCCGAGAACAACATGACTGTGGCACAGCCATCGACTCCGGCTTCGCACTTCCACCTGCTTCGCCGTCAGGCATTCACCTCGCCTAAGCGTCCACTTGTGGTCTTTGCTCCTAAGTCGATGCTACGCCTCAAGGCAGCATCTTCTGCGGTCGAGGACTTCACCACCGGCAGCTTCCGTCCGGTTATCAGCGACGAGCAGAACCTCGATGCCGCCAAGGTAACCAAGGTGCTGTTCTGCTCGGGCAAGGTCTACTGGGATCTATTGGCGGAGAGCCAAAAGCGCGGAGATGGCCAAACCGCCATCGTTCGTGTTGAGCAGCTCTACCCAACCCCGGTTGCCGAAATGCAGGCTGCCATCGCGCAGTTCCCGAATGCAGAACTGCGTTGGGTGCAGGACGAGCCGCTAAACCAGGGTCCTTGGACCTACATGGGTCTGTTTATGCCTAAGTACGGCATCAACTTCACCCCGGTTGCAAGGCCTGCTTCTGCCTCGCCTGCTTCTGGTTCTGCCAAGCGTCACGCGGCTGAACAAGCTGACTTAATCCAGCGAGCATTCCAGGGCTAATGCGCTCTCTCAGGGTAGTTATTCTCGGTGATGAGTTACTCACTGCGTCTGGCGACCCTAAGGGGCTTGGCTGGTTGGGTCGAGTTCAGGCACGTCTGCCGCAGGGCGAAGATGTGGCATTCTTTCCGCTGGCGATGGTTGGCGAAACCACCTCTGAGCTCCTAGAGCGCTGGAGAAGCGAGGCCATGCCGCGCTTTACCCCGCAGACCGAGAACTACCTGGTGATAGCCCTTGGATCGCAGGACGTGAAGGCCCAGGTCACCATCTCGCGCTCGCGGCTGAATCTGGCGTCACTACTGGATGACGCCCTGCGCGAGGGCGTTAAGGTGTTTGTGGTGGGTCCAACTCCAACCGGCGATGCCGAGACCGATCATGAGATTGAACACCTATCGGCCGGCTTTGAAGATGTCGTCAGAAGACGTCAGATCCCTTATGTGGACTGCTTCAAGCCGCTTCGAGAGCACGATGGTTGGCAGCAGGAAACCAGTGCTCACCCAAGGGGGCTTCCCGGACAGGTTGGCTACGGCTTGGTGGCTTGGTTGGTACTAAATAGAGGTTGGTTTGAGTGGCTGGGTCTTACCGAGCCACAAGATCAGTCGTGATCTTGAACTTCGCGTAGTCGCTGCATGACGCGCTTTGCCAACTCCTCAGCTGGAGCCTCATCGCAAGAGCGCTGAATAACCTGGTTGAAAACAATCTCAATGTCGTAGTGCTCTTCGCATGAATCGCAGTTGGCAAGGTGAGCAGTGATGTCATCCTGCTGCTCTTGTTGCATCTCGGAGTGTAGGAACTCGTGGACGCTGCGCTTTACTTCTTCGCAGTCAACCTGCTTCACTATTCCTCCTCTACGACCCGATAGCCTTCTTGCTTGGCATAATCAGATAACAAAGTTTTCAACATTTTCTTCCCGCGATGCAACCTAGACATTACGGTTCCCACCGGGGTGTCCATAACTTCGGCTATTTCGGCGTATGGCAAGCCTTCTACCACCGCGTAATAAACCACCATTCTGAACTCGTCAGGAATCTGATCTAGTGCATCGCGGATGATTTTAGACGGAAGATTATCCATCGCAACAGCTTCCGCACTTCGCGTGTTGGAGGTGGTGAGAGATTCGCCCATGCCAACCTGCCAGTCCTCAAGGTCATCGAGGGCGGTTTTCGCCTGATCTTTGGCTCGCTTGTTGTAGAGGTTGATGTGGGTATTGGTCATGATTCTAAAAAGCCAGGCCTTTAGATTCGTTCCTTGCTCAAATTTCCCCCAGGCGGCAAAGGCCTTTGCAAAAGTTTCCTGAACCAAATCCTCCGCATCGCTTGGGTTACGGGTCCAACGAAGTGCTGCACCGTAGAGCTGCGGCATAAGTGGGAGGGCTTGTGTTTCAAACGAGATAAGTTTCTCGGACTTCGGATTTTGCATCAGTTGTGAGTCTATTGGGGTTTTCCCTTCTGGCAAGGGTAAAGCTAGGGCCAATAGTTGCAATCCGGACACAATCGTCAAACAGCACAAAAAGGCGGGATTGCCTGAGATTGGGTATCTTTGAGCTAATGACTTCTTCGCAACCGCTCTGGCCTGCCCCCAAGGGGCGAGTATTGAATGCCACGGTTGCACTGCCCGGCTCAAAATCACTCACCAATCGAGAGCTTCTACTATCGGCAATCGCGAGCGAACCGACCTTGCTGGTTGCGCCACTGGAATCGCGCGATTCCAAGCTCATGATTGCGGCGCTGGAGTCGCTCGGGGTTGGTTTTCAGTGGCAGGGTAATGATTTGCTGGTCACACCGGGAAAGCTGCGGGGGCCGGCAACCATTGATTGCGGACTAGCCGGAACCGTGATGCGCTTTGTGCCGCCGCTGAGCACATTGGCCACCGGAGAAATTTCCTTCGACGGTGATGAAGGCGCAAGGCGTCGCCCGATGCACACCACCATCGATTCACTCAGAGCGCTGGGCGTCGAGGTCATTGCCGAAACCAAATCACTGCCATTTACCGTGCTGGGCACCGGAGGCGTCGCAGGGGGCCTACTGGAGATCGACGCTTCAGCTTCCAGCCAGTTCGTCTCTGGGTTGCTGCTGGTAGCAGCCAAGTTTGAAAAGGGTTTGACCCTCAAGCACATCGGCGAGGAGTTGCCTTCAGTCCCCCATATCGAAATGACCCTGGAAACCCTGCGGCAACGCGGTGTTACAGCCCACACGATTGATGAGCGAACCTGGAGAGTTGAACCGGGGCCAATCGCCGGTGGTCGCAAGGTCATCGAACCGGATCTTTCAAACGCCGGACCGTTCTTGGCCGCCGCAATGGTCGCCGGCGGTGAGGTGCGGATTCCAAACTGGCCGACCGTCACAACTCAGGTAGGTGCAGAATTTATTCGAATTCTCCCGATGATGGGAGCTAGCTTCCAGCTTCGCGATGACGTTTTGAAAATTTCAGGCAACGGCCGAATTCGCGGCCTGGACATCGACCTATCAATCGGTGGCGAGCTGGCACCGGTAATTGCAGCGCTTGCGGCACTTGCCGATACCCCCAGCCGCATCACCGGAATTGCTCACCTCAGAGGTCATGAAACCGATCGACTCAGCGCGCTTACCAATGAGCTAAATAAGCTCGGAGGCAAGGTGACCGAGCTCGAAGATGGGCTTGAAATTCACCCGGCAGAGCTGCACGGTGGGGTGTGGCACACCTACGAAGATCACCGGATGGCCACCGCAGCCGCGATTCTCGGGCTGCGCATCGATGGCATTGAGGTTGAAAACATCGCTACCACCTCAAAGACCATGCCGGATTTTGTGAAGCTGTGGCAAACGATGCTGGAGTCCAATTGACCTGGATGTTTGAGCCAGGTCCAGGCATGGACCTCGATGAGGATGATGTCCGAATCAGACCAAACCCCAAGGGTTCCAAGCCCAGAACCAAGCGTCGCCCAACTCACGACAACGCCCTGATGGGCATGGTTTTAGAGGTCCACCTGGCTCGCTACAAGGTACTCACCGATGACGGCCGCGAGGTCTTGGCAACCTTGGCGAAAGAGCTGAGAAACAAGGGCTGTGTCACCTGTGACCGGGTTGCTCTCGCCGGTGAAGTATCGGATCAAAAAGGTGCGCTAGCACGAATTGTTCGAATTGAACCGAGAACCTCGGAGCTCACTCGCTCCAGCGATGAAAGTGACGTTGGCGATCAGACCATCGTCGCAAACGCCGACCAGCTAGCGATCGTAATGGCAGCTACGAATCCAGAACCAAAGCCCAGATTGGTAGATAGATACCTGGTCGCTGCCGTGCACGCCGGGCTGAAGCCAATTCTGATCATGACTAAGTGTGATTTAGCCGACCCAAGTGATTTCATTGCCGGCTTTGATGGCTTTGACCTAAAGGTTTTCAAGCACTCCAAGCAAACTCCGGATCTTGCAGAACTCGAAGCCCTATTGGCCAGTCACACCACGGTATTTGTAGGCCACAGCGGTGTTGGCAAGACTTCTTTGATCAACCTTTTGGCACCTGAGCATGAACGCGCTACCGGTGAGGTAAACGAGGTCACCGGAAAAGGCAAGCACACCTCGAGTTCAGCCAAGGCAATTCCGGTGTCGGAAGGTTGGATTGTCGATACCCCCGGGGTTAGAACCTTTGGACTGCGAGGAATTGATGCGATTGGACTGCTCAAAGGTTTTGCTGATTTAGATGCGGCGAGCGCCGAATGCCCAAGAGACTGCTCACATCTATCCGATGCCCCGGACTGCGAACTAGATGTCTTGGTTGCAGCCGAAAAGCTCTCGGGGTCAAGGCTAGATTCTTTCCGCAGGCTTGTGCTAGCGATTGGCTCGGTAGATTAACACCAATGATTAGTGACCTAGACCTCGCCCTCAAAATGGCCGATCGCGCCGATGAGATTGCCCTCAAGCGCTTTAGAGCACTCGATCTGTTTGTCGAGTCAAAGCCAGATCGCTCTCCGGTCACCGATGCCGATCGCGCGGTAGAAACGGAACTGCGCAGCCTGGTAGCGGAATACCGCTCTGAAGACACTTTTATCGGCGAAGAATTTGAAAACACGGGTTCCGGCAATCGCAACTGGATCGTCGACCCAATTGATGGCACAGCCAACTATTTGCGCGGCGTGCCAATTTGGGCTTCGCTAATTGCTTTGCGAGTCGATGGTGTGATCACCACCAGCGTTGTCTCAGCCCCCGCGCTGGGCAGGCGCTGGTGGGCCCAGCGCGGTAACGGTGCATTCACGATGGATGTCAACGGCTCTGTAAGAGCCCTGCAGGTGTCCAGAATCTCGCAGCTGGAAGATTCGTCCATCTCGTACAACAATCTCCAGCTTTGGGATCAGTCTGGACAGCTCAATCAACTAATCGAACTGAGCCGCAAAGTTTGGCGCACTCGCGCCTACGGTGACTTCTACAGCTACATGTTGCTGGCTGAGGGAAGCCTTGACCTGGTTGCTGAACACGACCTGAAGATTTACGACATCGCGGCTCTGGTGCCAATTGTCGAGGAGGCCGGCGGAAGCTTTAGCGCGCTTTCTGGTCCGCTGACCGATGCCAGTTCGTCGGTGATGGCGTCTAACGGCCTCCTTCATACCCAATTTCAGCAAGTTTTGAAGTGAAACTTGCCAACCGCGGTCGATTCTTAGCAATCGCAACGATTGCCCTGCTGGCGATTAACCTAAGAACCGCAGTCAGCTCAATCAGCCCGGTGGTCAGCTACATCCAGCAAGACATCGCGCTGCCGATTGTGACAATTGGGCTATTGGGCATAGCTGCTCCACTTTCTTTTGCCCTGGCAAGTTCACTGAGCTACCGACCGGCTCGGTTTATGGGCGTGGAGAAAACCCTGCTCCTTACGGTTTTAATGATCATCACCGGTCACCTGCTCAGAGCCTTCGCCTGGGATGCCACCGCCCTGTTTTTTGGCTCGCTGCTGAGCCTTTTGGGCATGGGGATCGGTAACGTGCTGCTTCCCGTGATGGTGCGGAAGTACTTCCCAAATCGAGTGGGGTTAGTTTCGAGCTTCTACCTCACCTTGACCGCAATCTCGGCCACCATGGCATCTTTTGTGGCGGTGCCGATTTCCGAAGTGGCTGGCTGGCGTTTTTCGCTAGGCCAGTGGGCGCTTTTGGCACTACTCACGATTGCACCACTTAGCTTTCTGCTTCGTAACTCAACCCCGGAGGTAAAGGCAGAGCGGGCCGAAGGACACAAGGCGATCTGGCGCTCCCCCACCGCGGTGGCGATCGCCGGGATGCAGGCGGTGACCGCGATTATCGGATATGTGTCATTTGCCTGGTTGCCGCTTCTGCTAGTTGAGCACCAAGGAGTCAGCGTGATCGAGGGGGGATTGCTACTGAGCCTCTTTGCCCTGATCGGGTTACCAATTTCATTGATCATGCCAATTTTGAGCACCAGGTACCCGAGATCGCAGAGCTCAATCGTTTGGTTTTCCTTTGTCTCGGGCGTCACCGGCACCTTGGGGCTGCTGTTTGGAGATACCTCACTCACCTGGTTATGGGTGGTGGCATTTGGCTTTGGCCCAACCATGTTCCCGCTAGCGCTAACCCTGTTCAACCTGCGTGCCAGGGAGCGGGCAACGGTTTTGGCGGTTAGTGCATTTGGGCAGGGCGTCAGCTACAGCACCGCATCGGTAATGGTGTTCTCGGTTGGGGTGCTGCGCGAGGTTACCGGAAGCTGGGATGCGTCGCTTTGGCTACTATTTGCATCTTGTCTAATTGCCATCCCGGTTGCCCTGCAGATTCGCAAGGGTCACATCATCGACGATGAACTGGGTCGTTAGTTACTAAACTCCACGCCCACCGCTGAGCACTTTTCCTGAATAGATGCGGTCAGCGCCTCAACTTTGGCTTTAGCGGTGTCAACCGATTCGTTGGAGTCAACGATTGCCAATAGGTCAGCCAGGTCTTGGGACAGACTGGAGGACAAAACACCGCGAACCTGCTCACCAATCAAAGCGTCTACCTGTGAAATCAGCCCGGAGTCCACCAGGCCCTCTTGGTAGGCGGCAGCGGTTGCCGTGAGAGTTGACTCCATGGCGGTGCAGGCAGCTGCATCTGCAGCCGCACTCACAAGCTCTTCAGGGCTGCAGGCGGATAGTGCAAGAACGGACACAATGGACGCGGAAGCCAACAAGATTCTCATACTCGACAACATAAGCGAGAAACCTTGAGGAAATCTGAAAGCCATCGAAACTATCGGTAACCGAGGGAACAATCGCAGTCTCGAGTGGTTAAACTTCCATGGTTCAAGTCTGGAGATTAAATGCGGGTCTATAACAACATCACCGAGGTATTCGGTAACACTCCCCTGGTAAAGCTCAATCGCGTGCTGGACGGCGCTGCCGCCAACGTCTATGCCAAGCTCGAGTTTTATAACCCTTCCTCCAGCGTAAAAGACCGCCTAGCTATTGCCATGGTCGATGCTGCCGAGGCATCTGGCGAACTTGCTCCTGGCGGCACGATCATCGAGGCAACTTCCGGTAACACCGGAATTGGTCTGGCCATGGTTGGCGCAGCCCGCGGCTACCGCACCATCATCGTGATGCCAGATTCGATGAGCCTGGAGCGCAAGATTTTGATTCGTGCCTACGGTGCTGAGCTGGTGCTAACCCCGGCGGCTGAAGGCATGAAGGGCTCGGTTGCCACCGCTGAAGAGCTGGGTAAGCAGATTTCAGGCAGCGTGTTGGTTCGTCAGTTCGACAATCCTGCCGGACCCAAGATCCACCGCGAAACCACCGCAGAGGAGATCTGGCGTGACCTAGACGGTCAGGTAGATGCCCTGGTGGCAGGTAGCGGCACCGGCGGCACCATCACCGGCACTGGCCAGCGCCTAAGGGAGTTAAACCCAAACATCAAGGTGTTCGCGGTACAACCTGCGGCATCGCCGCTTCTAACCGGAGGCGAAGCTGCCGGCCACCCACTCGCGGGAATTGGCCCTAACTTCATCCCGTCGATCTTGGACACCACGGTTTACGACGAGGTGCTATCAGCTCCAAACGCCTCGGCATTTGAGTACTCACGCAGAGTCTCCGCCGAGGAGGGCATCTTGGCCGGAATCTCATCCGGTGCTGCAATCTGGGCCGTGCGTGAGGTTGCGCACCGACCTGAGTTTGCTGGCAAGAACATCGTGGTTATCATTCCGTCGTTTGGCGAGAGGTATGTCTCCTCGACCCTCTACCGCGACCTACAAGAGGAATACCAAGCCAAGCAGTGAGAATCTTCGAAGATATCAAGGTAGGGCTTGAGCGCGATCCTGCCACCAGGAGTGCGCTGGAGCTTTTTCTAACCTCTCCAGGCCTGCACGCGATCTGGGCCTACCGGATTGCGCACATTTTGTGGAAGCTGAAGCTTCGCATCCTCAGCCGCATGCTCTCCAACTGGGTGAAGCTGTGGACCGCAATCGAGATTCACCCGGGAGCCACCATCGGTCGTCGTTTTGTGATCGACCACGGCGTCGGCGTTGTGATTGGTGAGACTGCAGTCATCGGTGACGATGTGCTGATGTATCACGGCGTGACCTTGGGCGGCAAGACTCTGGAGGCGGTAAAGCGTCATCCAACCGTCGGCGACCGCGTCACCTTGGGAGCCGGGGCCAAGCTAATTGGAAATATAACCATCGGTAATGACTGTGCGGTTGGCGCAAACGCCGTGGTGACCAAGAGCATGCCGCCGGGTACGGTTGCGGTGGGCTTCAACGCCAGACTGCTCAATCTCACCGGTGATGAGTTTTACGTTATTTGACCTTGTTTTTTGAGAAGTAAAGTCCGCTCCAATTGCGGTCGATAACTTCCTCCGCCCTGGTCTTCATCCCCGCCTTTTTCATTCGCTTTAGAACCTTTTTCCGACTCAGCTCAGGATCAAGGTTTGGATTGGTTGAATAGGCAATCCAAAACCCGATTTTGTTTTTGTAGGCGAGCTTTAGATCGTCCCTAAGTAACTTGAGCTCTGAGGCGCTCTCGGCGAAGTAAATGAAAGCTGGGGATTTACCCTCGGCAACCAGCTCGATGGCAGCTGCAAGCGAGGCAGCCCAGGGGTGAACATCCCCCAGATCCACTTCCACAGGGAGGTTCACACAGGGTACCTGTGTGCCTTCGGCAAGGAATAGTTTCTTGGTTAGGCTCACGAGAAAAGCGTAGAGAAAATCAAGGTTGTTTACCTTGCGTTAACCCAAGAATTCACTTAGTAAAGCCCAAAGTCCATATCCGGATACTTTTCGCTCAGCTCTTTGAGGCGAAGCGAAACCAGCTTTCCTACCAAGTCGTCTGATAGCACCTCCCCCAGTTCAAACTGGAAGCCACCGGTGGTTTGTTTTCTATTCGCCAGCTCCCTAGAGAGCTGCGGCACGATGTTTCCCGAGTGCGGGAAATAGCCGATGTGTTTTTTGAAGGCTGCGAAGCCGGCAACTGCCTTGCCATTTAGTTTCACGCAAGGCATGGCATATGAAATGCACTCTTCACCGTTTGGAACGATTGCAAGAACCTGGCGACGAAGAGCCTGCAGCGAGAAGACGGCCGACTGGGGCAATCCCCTGAGGTATTGATCTACTTCGGCTTTTGACACGAGATTTAGTTTCTAGGACGCAATTCTGCAACCATGGGACAAACAAATGGGTCAGTGTTATTGCTAAGGCCGACCTTGTTCAGGTGCTGCATGATGACTTTGTAGCTGGCAAGCAGGTTCATCTCAACCAGAGTGATGTCATTCTGGCGGCAGTGCTCTGCCACGATGGCGTGTGCCTTGCGCAGGTATGGCCTGGCCATCGAGGGGAACAGGTGGTGTTCAACCTGGTAGTTCAAACCACCCATGAGGTTGTCCTTGAGCCAGCTGCCCTTGATGTTTCGAGAGGTAAGCACCTGCCGAGAAAAGAAGTCCAACTTGGAATCCTTGGCCACCAGTGGCATTCCCTTGTGGTTTGGAGCAAATGCTGCCCCCATGAAAAAGCCAAAGCTCATCATCATTACAAACCACATCGCGATAGCCCAGAAAGGGCCAAACATGATGGCCAAAACCACATACGGCGCAAACTGACGAATCAACATCAGCGAGAATTCCAAGATTCGAATTCCGATGGGGCGATCCTTGCGACCCAATCCAGCCAGCGAATCAAGCAGCAGGTCAAAACCGGTGAAAAGCAGCAGAATCGGGAACAGGTACCCCTGACGATCTGAAAACCAACGCTCAATGCCCTTTTTTGCCAGCTTGGATTCAGTGGTGAAGCTTAGAACTCGAATCGCAACATCTGGATCCTCACCGATTTGGTTTGGCCTCTGGTGGTGCTTGTTGTGCTTGCGAAGCCAAAAACCGTAAGACAGGCCAGCAAAAAGGTTGGCCAATACCAAACCGGTCCAGTCATTCAGCTTGTTGTTTCTAAAGATCTGTCGGTGTGCCGCCTCGTGGGCAATAAAACCGTACTGAGCACTCATTACTCCCAGCAGCGCAACCAGCACGAAGGCGGCAATCATCCACCATTCGTTGTGGTTGGCAGCCCAGGCTAAAAAGCCAGCTCCAGTCCATAGCGCAGCTGCGATCAGGCTGATTGCGATTAGGCGGATGATGTAAAAACTTGGCTTTTTGTTCAGATACCCGGCGTCTCGAACCAGGTTTAGCACCTGCGCGAAGTGAGTCTGGGCCGTGGAAAGTGTTGCGCTCATTTCCAGAGTCTATGTGACTTGATTGGCATCAAAGCACCGACACAGCAAACTCACGGCTTATATGAATCCACTTCGATTTCAACCAGCATCTGCGGGTTGATGAACTTCAGTCCCGCCAGCATGGTGAGAGCCGGGCGGATCTCGGAGAATAGCTCACCATTAGCCTTGCCGGCGGCATCCATGTCTGCCTCATTGGCTAGGTAAATGCGAATCCTTACTACGTCCCTAAGGCTGTGCCCCGCCTGGGCAAGTGCCTTCTCGATAATCTCAAAAGCCACCTTGGTCTGGCCATAGGCATCTCCCTCGTGCACAAGCTTGCCGTCTACGGTTGCAGTGGTTCCCGAAACATGAACAAACGGGCCAGTCACGGTTGCCCTCGAATAACCAATCACCGACTCCCATGGTCCACCGGATGAAATTAGTTTGTCTGCAGCCACGGTGCTCCTATCTGTATGCCATCAGCAACGCACCAACTAAAACTAGCAGCGGTAAGACCCAGACATACCATCGCTGGAACCACGGTTTTGCGTTTTGCCTTTGCTTTTCAAAGTCATTCACACCGCCGGGGTTATCAAATGCTCCTGGAAAATCACCCATGACTCGAATCTACTTTAACTGCGCAGAAAGTTTCACCCAAGCGCGAAAGACTAGAGGCGACTAACCGGTCGCATAAATTCGAAGCCAGAACCCTGAGCCCCCAAATGTGCCGCGGGAATCGTGAACCACCTCGACGTTTCGAAATTCACCTCTTGCCAGCTGAGCGCAGGCCCTCACCGCTAAGGCTTTCGAAACAGCGATATCTTTTGAATTTGCTACGCAGCGAATTTGTCGATAGCCCCCGGTAAGCGAAGCTCGAAAAATATTGAGTGCTCTGGAATGCACTGCGTCAAACTGACGACCAAGACCACGAAGGGTCAAACTTCGGTCTGGTGTTGGTCCCCTGACTTGCAATGACTTGAGCAACGTGAGGGTCCCATAGCTAGATCGCAGCACCAGGTCGTAGGTTCCCTCCCCGACACTGTTTGGCACCTCAAAGCTCAAGGTTTGGCTGTCCTTCGCCCAAATCGGCACTGCCTCGGCTCCAAGGTGCAGCGAAGTGACGTTTTGAAGATTACTTCCGGAGAGCAAAACAACATCACCCGCAGCAGCGCGAAGGACTTGCCCCCTCACCACTGGAGCATCTAGCGGAGATAGCTCTTGAACCGGCCCTCCCTGAATCTCTTCAGCCACAAGCGGCACCCTGGTCCAATTAGTCGAGAAGGAGTGCAGATTTCCCGCGGCATCTTCAATAACCAAACGGGGTATCACAAAGGGTCGACTCGACAAAAATGAATCCAAGATTCGAACCGTTGGAGTCCTGGTGAGAGTAAAGGACTGTGCTGAGCGCACCGCTGAGGCATTTAGGGGTGCAAACACACCTTGGCAACCACTTTGAGTTCCCGAAGGCCCGATGGAGGCTGGCAGATAACTCGAGCACTGAAAGAGGAAAAAACTATAGATTCGAAGTTGCGAGCCAGTTGCTTGAGCTTCCGTGAGGTTAGCTTGAGAATCAACCACCTGAACGGTGTGAGAGATTGTACGAGTTGATCCCGAGCCCTCTACGGTCTCTGTAAACGTCACAGTCAGACGAGACTCGATAATTTGCTGCGCGCTGGGGGTCGAAGCAACAGCAATCGGAGGCAGTGGCAAAAATAGCGTCACCAGCAGTGCCATTGCGAGTCGCTTCATTAGCCGCGTCACCTCCTGACCACACCCAACCGACGTCCCCGCCAGCATAACTCTCGCCAAGGATTCCAACAGTTAAAAGAAACGGCGGGGAGATAACTCCCCGCCGTTTGCCTATGTGTAATTAGCCCTTTGCGTAAACGCGAACCCAGAATCCGGAGCCCTTGTAGGTACTGCGAACATCCTGGATCACCTCGACGTTGCGAGCTTCACCGCGGGCAACGTGAGCACAGACACGAACTGCGATTGCCTTAGCAACCTCAGCATCGGCGGCATTCACGATGCAGCGAACCTTCTCGTAGTCAGCGTTGAGGCTGGAGTTGAATTCGACCAACTGAGCAACCTGAGCCTCGTTTAGGTACTCACCCTCACCCTTGAAACCAATGGTCTGGGTTGGGGTTGGCGCCTTGATGGTCACCGCGTTGATGTGAGTGAGCTTGCCGTAGCTGGACTGCATGACCAGGTCATACTTTCCAGGAGCTAGACCAGCTGGAGTGCCGATGGTCAAACCGGTGGTTGCGTCATAGCTCAAAGAAGCTGCAAGTGAGCCAATCGTTGCAGATGACACTGCAGAGAGGTTCTTACCAGTGAAGGTCAACTTGCCGCCAGACAGAATCGGGCGGAAGTTGTCAACTGCAAGGATCTCTGGGCCGGAGTACTTTGCCGCAGTTGAGCGCGGTGTGGCCCCCTGGCTTGGAGTCTGACTTGGCGAAGGAGTAACTACAGAGGGGAAACAGGAGCCGAAACGCATGGCTCCCGAAAACTTGGCAGCATCAAAGACAAGTTCAGAGAACGACAGGGCTTTGTAAGAGGTGTCGTAAGTGGCTCCAGCATCTGGAGTAGCCGTGATATCAGAGTCACCATTTACTGGCGCTGAATATGAAATCTTGATGGTGTCTGAGGTGGTTACTTGCAACGAGAACGTCGTGTAATTAATGGTCAGGGTAAAAGATCCCGTTGAACCGGACCCGGGAGTTTCTTTTGCGACAAATCTAGGCGAGAAAGTGACTGTGTTGGATGTGCTGGCCTGGGTCCAACTTACGACGAATCGGTTGGCAGTGGAACCGCTTGAGTTAATAACTCCGGATCCAAGGCCACCCACTTTGAACTGAAGGCGAGTTTCGGGAAGGTTGTTAAAGCAATCAAAGGCCACATTGTGAGAAACAGCGGTTGCGGTGAAGGTGGTTGCTGGATTGCCATAGTTTGACATGATTATTGTGTTGCCGTTAGCGCCTGAATCATGCACAGCTACTGCCGCACTTGCCGAAGCAATTCCCATTATCAAGCTTCCGACTAAAACGCCGGCGAGTTTCTTAATTTCCAATTTTTCTCCTTGGTCCAGAAGAGACTACTGAGGTGAAAAATTACGCTTCAAAATTATTTCGGTTATCCGAAGTTTGGCTGACCAAGCATCCGAATACTGTGCAGCGCTCGATTAACTAAACGTTAAATCTGAACTCCACCACGTCACCATCGTTCATGACGTAGTCCTTACCCTCCATGCGGACTTTGCCTGCGGCCTTGGCTTCTGCCATTGAGCCGGCGTTATCTAGGTCTGCAAAGGACACAACCTCAGCCTTAATGAAGCCGCGCTCGAAGTCGGTGTGGATTACACCGGCTGCTTGCGGGGCCTTCCAGCCCTTGCGAATGGTCCAGGCGCGAGACTCCTTAGGCCCTGCGGTTAGGTAGGTCTGAAGCCCCAGGGTCTGGAACCCAACGTGGGCAAGCTGGTCAAGACCCGATTCTTCTTGGCCAAGGGACTGCAGCAGCTCCTGCGCCTCTTCGTGGCTTAGGTCAATCAACTCAGATTCGACCTTGGCGTCTAGGAATACGGCCTTGGCAGGTGCCACCAGGGCTGCAAGCTCGGCGCGTTTTGACTCGTTGGTCAGCACGGCCTCATCAACGTTGAAGACAAACAAGATTGGCTTGGCAGTCAGTAGCCCTAGATCCTTGATTGGGCCGAGGTCAACTTTGCTTAGCGATAGCGGGGTGCCATCGTTTAGCACCTTGAGTGCTTCGTCGATGGTTTCTAAAACTTCTGGCTCAGCCTTTTTGCCCTTTACCTCTTTTTCAACGCGAGGTCTGGTTTTCTCTAGAGTCTGAAGATCGGCCAGGATTAGCTCGGTGTTGATGGTCTCGATATCGCTCTTGGCATCTACCTTGCCGTCAACGTGAACCACGTCTGAGTCGGCGAAGCCGCGGACTACCTGAGCAATTGCATCGGCTTCGCGGATGTTGGCCAGGAACTGGTTACCCAAGCCTTCACCCTCACTTGCACCGCGAACAATGCCCGCGATGTCGACGAAGGAGACCGGTGCCGGCAGGATGCGCTCGGAACCGAAGATCTCGGCAAGGCGGGTGAGCCTGGCGTCTGGAAGGTTCACCACACCGATGTTTGGCTCAATGGTTGCGAACGGATAGTTCGCAGCCAGAACGTTGTTCTTGGTGAGTGCATTGAAGAGGGTCGACTTGCCAACATTGGGCAGTCCCACGATTCCGATAGTTAAGGCCACCGCGAAAGTTTATTGCTTCATAATTGCCTGATGGCCTTGGACTTTGTGGCAATCGACTTTGAAACTGCGAATGGATCCCCAGCTTCGCCCTGTGCAGTGGGCTTGGTTCGGGTGAGAAATGGCCAAATTCAAGAGTCGCTCTCGATGCTTTTTCAGCCACCATTTCCTCATAACTGGTTTCACGAGGGCAATATTCGAGTCCATGGCATTCGCCCGGAGGACGTAATTGATGCTCCGCAGTGGGAGGACGTACTGCCAGAGCTACTGCTATTCACCGAAGGCTTACCGTTTATTGCCCACAATGCGGCATTTGACATGGGGGTGCTTCGAGCTGCCAGCGATGCCGTGAGCTTCGATTTGCCGGATCTCAGCTACAGCTGCAGCCTGCTGATGGCTCGAAGGAGCTACAACCTGGAGAGTTATCGCCTAAACGCGGTGGCTTACGCAATTGGTCACGAAGATTTCAACCATCACGATGCGCTCGCTGATGCCGATGCCTGCGCGCGCATCGTGATTCACATGGCAAACCGGCACGATGCAGAAACGCTGGAGGATCTGTTGCGGGCCACTAAGCAGGCGCTCAAACCGCTAAATGTCTGAGGCGACTGCAATACTTCGAGTATGGAATTTCAAATCTGGCTTGCTCTCAATTTCCTCATTATTGGCATAGTGCTCGGTGCGCTCATCGGATTCCAGATCGCGAAGCGCAAATCCCCAAACTCAGATCCACAACTCTCATCGCAGTTGGCAGCGATAGCCGCTACAGAAGCCGAGTTGAGGATTCAGCTTGGCAAGGCAGAGCAAGCGCTCGAACAACAACGTGCTGCGCAGGAGCAGGAAAACAAGGTGCTGATTCAGTTAGCTCCGGTAAAAGATCAACTGGCGAAGATGGGCGAGGTGGTTGCCAATCTAGAAAAAGAGCGCGCCAGCCAGTTCAACACGATTTCCGAACAGCTCAGAAACGCGGTGCAGAGCGACGAGACGCTTCGCAAGCAGACCCAGCAGTTGGCCCAGGCGCTCAGTTCAAACTCCCTCCGTGGAGTTTGGGGCGAGACTCAACTTCGCAAACTTATCGAGCTTGCTGGGTTGATCAAGCACGCTGATTTTTCTGAACAGGTCACGATCTCCACCGAAACCGGCTCCGGCAGGGTTGATGTCGTAGTGAATCTGCCGAGCGGCAAAAAGCTTGCGATCGACAGCAAGGTGCCTTTCAACTCCTACCAGGAGGCAAGTGCGATTTCCGAGCTGGCAACCGGCGAGGAGCTCGCCAGGCGGGAGCGCTTACTAGAGGAGCACGTCAAAGCATTCCGCAAACACATCGATGACCTAGGTAGCAGGCAGTACTGGACCGGCCTGGACAGCTCGCCGGATTTCACCATCTGCTTCGTACCAAGCGAGTCGCTGCTATCAGCCGCGCTGGAGGCCGATGCTGGACTTCTGGAATACGCCTTCAAGAAAAACGTGGCGGTGGCATCGCCTGTGACGCTGTTCTCAGTTTTGAAGACCATCAGTCACATTTGGCGGCAAAATGCTGACGAGACTCAGCTTAGGAACCTACTCAAGCTCGGCAAGGAGCTCTACGAACGAGTCGGCAAGATGGCTCAGTTGGCAGACAAGCTCGGACGCTCGATGACCACCAGCGTCAAGGACTACAACGCATTTGTATCTTCGCTCGAGACCCGCATGCTGGTTACCGCTAGAAAGCTAAATGACCTCGATGAAAACGAGCTCGGGATCGGGGCGATTGAATCTCCAAAGGAAATTACCGAGGCGCCCGCAACAATTACCGCCAAGGAAATCGAAGGCTAACGCTAGTTAGTCGATTATTGGTTATAGTGTTTGCGGTGCCTACAACGATGTGAGTGCTAAATCTCATTTTTCTCACATCTAGGAGCCCTAATGGCTGGCATGAAATCGCCAATCGTTACTCTCACCCCGTCGCCAACACTGGACCGCACCTACTTCGTAAAGAACCTGGTAGAAGGTGGTGTGAACCGCGCTGAGCGTGTCGGTGAAGAACTTGCTGGCAAGGGCATCAATGTCTCCCGTGGCCTACAGCTGGCTAACATTCCTGCGCCTGGCGTGGTGCCAATTGGCAACGCTGACCCTGGAGTTCTAGAGCGCACTGGCTCGGGATTTCTAAGCCCGCTCTGGATCGAGGGCACCTTGCGTGTATCGACCACCATTGTTGAGTACGACGGCCCAACCACCAAGATCAACGAGAGCCCAAGACCGCTAAAGCAGAGCGACTGGGATGCTGTCGTTGCCCTCACCGAGAAGACCGTTGTCGAAAATGATGCTCAGTGGCTTGTGGTTGCTGGAGCTCACCCAGACATCGTTGAAACCGGCGAAGTAATCGACCTTCACCCACTTTTTGACCGCATGAAGGCACTGGGCGTAAAGGTGATTTTGGACACTTCCGGGCCAGCGCTGCGCTACTGGGCGCAGCAGGGCAAGGCGACCATTATGAAGCCAAACGCTCACGAACTGGCCGAGTGCGTCGGACGCGATTTGAACACCATCGGTGACGTTATCGATGCGGCACGTGAGCTAAATGACTGGGGCGTGAACTGCGTAATGGCATCCCTCGGTGTAGACGGCATCGTCGCAATCACCAAGACCCACGCCATCCACGCCTACACCCCACCGGTCAAGGTAATCAACACTGTTGGTGCGGGAGATTCAACCATCGCGGGCTTCTTAGCAGCCGTAACCAGCCACCCGGCAGCCCCAGAGGCATTCGGGGTTGGTTTTGATGTAGCGGAAGGCATTGCTGCCGCTGTGCAGTGGGGTGCCGCCAAGGTTCAGCAGCCAACCAGTGGTCTGCACTCAATTGACAACCTAGTCGATCCAACCGTAGAACTAATTCCAGATCGCAGCCGCCTACTAGGCGAGCCAGCTAAGGCCTAAGGAGGCTCCCATGGGTGTAGTAAACAGCGAACAGTATGTAGAGATGCTCAACCGCGCTAAGGCCGGTGGATTCGCATACCCAGCGATCAACGTCTCAAGCTCGCAGACCTTGAATGCAGCCCTGGCAGGTCTTCAGGCAGCTGGGTCTGACGGAATTTTGCAGGTCACCACCGGTGGTGCTGACTACTGGTCAGGCCCAACCGTGAAGAACCGCGTGTCCGGCGCTCTTGGCTTTGCCGCTTTCGCTCGCGAGGTCGCAAAGAACTACGACATCAAGGTGGCACTACACACCGACCACTGCAACTTCGAGCAGCTAGACAGCTTCGTCAAGCCTTTGATTGCGCTGTCTGAGGAGCGCGTCAAGGCTGGCGGCGAAGCAATCTTCAACTCTCACATGTGGGATGGCTCAGAGGTGCCTTTGGCTCAAAACCTAGAGATCGCCAAGGAGTTTTTGGCTAGAACCAAAAACATCGGTGCGATCCTCGAGATCGAGGTTGGCGCCGTTGGTGGCGAGGAAGACGGCATCGAGGGTGCTATAGATGAGCACCTTTACACCACCGTTGCAGATGGCATGGCAACCGCAGAGGCACTGGGCCTTGGTGAGAACGGTCGCTACATGGCAGCCCTTACCTTTGGTAACGTGCACGGTGTTTACAAGCCAGGAAACGTAAAGCTGCGCCCAGAGCTGCTAAAGCAGATTCAGGAAGAGGTTGGTGCTAAGTACGGCAAGCAAATGCCATTTGACCTCGTGTTCCACGGTGGATCTGGCTCAACCGAGCAGGAAATCTCGGATGCCGTGAAGTACGGCGTTATCAAGATGAACATCGACACCGACCTGCAGTATGCATACACCCGACCCGTTGTTGACCACATGCTCAAGAACTACGACGGCGTATTGCGCATTGATGGCGAAGTTGGCAATAAGAAGCTTTATGACCCACGTGCCTGGGGCAA
>DLPB01000034.1 GCA_002479805.1 Micrococcales bacterium UBA7469 | reverse complement strand
ACCTTTCGGTTTGCGGCAATCACGCCACCAAAGGCAGAGACTGGATCCGTAGCATGAGCCCTCAGATGAGCTGCGGCTATTGAATCAGAGTCGAATTCTGAACCAACGGCAACACCGCAAGGGTTGGCGTGCTTAATGATTGCCACGGCCGGTTCAGTGAAGTCATGAGCAACCCGAAGTGCAGCATCGACATCAACGTAGTTGTTGTAGGACATTTCTTTGCCGCCGAGCTGAATCGCCTGGACCACCCCTGGCTTCTCCCCTTTGTCGCTGTAGATAGCTGCAGACTGGTGGGAGTTCTCCCCGTAGCGAAGTGTGGAGAGTAGCTCAAAGCTTTTAACAATTCGACGAGGTTTTGCTTCAGCCGCAATCTCGGAGGCCAACCATGATGCCACCGCGGAGTCATAGGAAGCGGTGTGTGTAAAGGCTGACAGCGCAAGCTGCTTGCGAAGCTCCAGGGATGTGCCACCACCGGCAACTGCTGCAATCACGGAGTCATAGTCCGCTGGATTCACAACGATAGCCACATTGGCGTGGTTTTTTGCAGCCGCTCGAACCATTGCTGGACCACCAATATCAATCTGCTCGACTGCCGCATCACCGGTGATGCCATTGGCGATGGTCTGAACGAATGGATAGAGGTTAACGACCACCAACTCAAACGGAAGAATGTCGAGTTCCGCTAGCTCGCGCTTGTGGTCCTCAAGCCTGAGGTCAGCCAAAATACCGCCGTGGATCTTAGGGTGCAGGGTCTTTACTCGACCATCTAATGACTCTGGGAATCCCGTAACGCTGCTCACCTCGGTTACTGGTAGTCCAGCAGCTGCGATTTCTTTGGCGGTGGATCCGGTCGATACCAGCTCAACAGAATGCTGGACTAGGGCTTTGGCGAGGTCAATCAAACCAGTCTTATCTGAAACCGATAGCAATGCTCGCTTTGGTGCAATTAGATCGCGGTGAGAGTAGTCATTCGGATTACGACCAGCACCAGCCATGATTAGTCCTCCAGGGTGATTTCGTTAGCAGCAATCTCGTAAACCAAGCGGACCAGTTGCTCCCGCTCGACCTCCTTGATTTTCTCGTGCAGCTCGAGCTCAGAGATGCCCTGCGGGATCTCGATTTCGCGCTGAACCAGGATTCTGCCTGTGTCGACACCCTCGTCAACCAGGTGAATTGTGGAGCCGGTCACCGTTGCTCCAGCAGCCAAAGCGTCACGAACCGCGTGTGCTCCCGGGAACTGAGGCAACAGCGATGGATGCATGTTGATCAACTTGCCGCGATAACGATTCACGAAAGACGCCGGCAGGATTTTCATAAAACCTGCGAGCACAACTAGATCGGGCTGCAAGATATCGATGTGCTCTGCGAGCCTGGCTGCCCAGGCATCGCGATCGGCAAAGTACTTGTTTTCGACCACAAAAGTTGTGACATCAAATTCTTCGGCATGAGCCAAGCCTGAAGCTGGATTGTCAGCTCCAACACCGAGCACCTTTGCTGGAAACAGCGGGTTGTCGCAGGCTTCCAATAGTGCTCTGAGGTTCGAACCAGAACCAGAAATTAGAACCACAATCGAGAGCATTGCCAAATTCTACTTTCGCCTTGGCTTGTCAGGATCGTAGGGCGCAGTGATGATGAGTGCAGCCAAGAAGCTCGGAATCAAGACCTCGACAAACAGCACCAAGCCAAACTGCAACACATTAACGCCAACCTGCTCAAACCTGCCAGGCCCGAGCGAACCTGAGGCAAGCGCCGCCAAAAACATTGCACTAAATGATGCGATAACTGCGGTAGTGCCCGCGAGGGCAATGGATGCCGTCACTCTTGTCGCATACTCGAAACGAATCTGATCTACGTACCTACGCACCAACAAGGTTCCAATAAACGCGGCCAAAACTGGGACCAAGATAAATAAAATTCCGCGGTCAAAGCCACCTGTCGGCAAGGCCGCGAATATCGGAAAAGCAGGCATCGGCCCGAGTGCGGAGGCAAATGGGCTAACGCTGGAGCCGATGCCGATCGAGAAGCCAGGGCCCGCGAGCCAAGCCATTGCATAGACGATCAGATTTGGCAGCAGTGCCAGCTGCCCCAAAGTGACCATGACGCCACCGAGGACAGAAACTCGAAGACCCTCGTAAAGTCTCACCACCTCAATCCAGCCAAAACCTAAGGCGAGAGCAAGCAACAAGGCGGATACCGCGGCCATTACTGCCACGACACCCAGTCCAACTCGAGAAGCTGGGGACAAAACAGTTCTCATCGACCAGTGCAGCCTTGAATAAAACGCTAGGAGCTTCGTCCTAATCCAGACCCGCTCTTTTGCCTCGGGGCCATTAGCACCCTCGAACATCTCATATCGCGATGCAAAGGTCGAAGAGATAACTAGCAGACCGCCGAAGAAGATGGCGGGTATCAGAAGTGGTTCCCACTCCCCTACTAATACAGCCTCGTTGTTCACGATTGAGGATGACCCGAGACCGATTAGACCAAAGCTAACTGCCCCACCAACCCAAGCCGGCCAAATTGAAGATGCAGCTGAGAGACGATATCCGACTCGAATCACCATCAGGGCCATCAGCAAAGTCAAACCAAGCGGCATGGTGGTGATGGTGAACTCTGGAAACTCCAGCCCCAATAGCTTGCCCTCGGAGACCTGCAACGGAACTCCGGTTGCCAACAAGAAGGTAAAGACAGCAACCTGCAAGGCAACCAACCATGAGGTGGAGCCATCGCCCTCAATGAGCCAGGTGAGCGTGAGCGGAGCAATTGTTATGCCAATGCCTATCGCCGCGATAATCAGCGCTTGAAGCGCTGCAATCGCGAAGCTCAGCCCCCGGTTCAAGGCTTACAGCTTGGAGATAATCTCGCGCATCAGCGCAGCGGTCTCAGAAGGAGTCTTGCCGACCTTGACGCCGACAGCCTCAAAGGCCTCCTTCTTGGCCTGCGCGGTTCCAGCAGAACCGGAAACGATCGCACCTGCGTGACCCATGGTCTTGCCCTCTGGAGCAGTGAAGCCCGCAACATAGGCAACTACAGGCTTGGTGACGTGCTTCGAGATGTAGTCAGCAGCCTTCTCCTCAGAGTCGCCACCAATCTCACCAATCAGCACAATTGCCTTGGTCTCAGGGTCATTCTGGAATGCCTCAAGCGCATCGATGTGGGTGGTGCCGATTACTGGGTCACCACCGATTCCGATAGCGGTTGAGAAACCGATGTCACGAAGCTCGAACATCATCTGATAGGTCAGGGTGCCAGACTTCGAAACCAAACCGATTGGTCCTTTGCCGGTGATGTTTGAAGGGGTAATACCCGCGTTTGACTGCTCTGGGCTGATGATGCCTGGGCAGTTTGGACCAATCAGCCTAGTCTTCTTGCCCTTTTCAACGTTGTAAGCCCAAGCCTCTGCTGAGTCGTGAACCGGGATGCCCTCGGTGATGGCGACAGCCAGTGGAATCTCAGCGTCAATTGCCTCGATGATGGCAGCCTTTGCAAAGGCTGGCGGAACGAAGATCACCGAAACATTTGCACCGGTTGCAGCCATGGCCTCCTTGACGGAGCCGAAAACTGGCAGTGACTTGCCGCCCACCTCAACGGATTCGCCAGCCTTGCGTGGGTTCACTCCACCGACGATGTTTGAGCCGCCGGCCAGCATGCGCTGGGTGTGCTTCATGCCCTCGGCACCGGTCATACCCTGAACGATGATTCGGGAGTCTGAATTTAGATAGATAGCCATTTGTCTTCTCCCTACTTGTTCGCTAGCTCAGCGGCCTTGTCAGCGCCACCATCCATGGTCTCGGCGAGCGATACCAGCGGGTGGTTGAACTGAGCCAAAATCTCACGGCCCTTTTCCACGTTGTTGCCATCGAGGCGAACAACCAGAGGCTTGGTTGCGCGGTCACCCAAGGTGTTTAGCGCTCCAACGATTCCGTTTGCGACTGCGTCACAGGCGGTGATTCCACCGAACACGTTGACGAATACGCTGCGGACCTGAGGGTCATTCAAGATCACATCTAGACCTGCGGCCATTACCTCTGCCGAGGCGCCACCACCGATGTCTAGGAAGTTTGCTGGCTTCACACCACCGTGACGCTCACCCGCGTAAGCAACCACGTCGAGGGTGCTCATCACCAATCCGGCACCGTTACCGATGATTCCAACCTCACCGTCCAACTTGACGTAGTTGAGGTCCATCTCCTTAGCCTTGGCCTCAAGTGGGTCGAGCTGGTCGCGCTCCATCTCTTCACGCTCGTGACGGAATTCAGCGTTGTCATCAAAGGAAACCTTGCCATCAAGCGCAACGATGTCACCGCCCTTGGTGAGCACCAGTGGGTTAACCTCAACCAAGGTCGCATCTTCTGATTTGAAAACGTCATAGAGCTTCACAAACACGTCTGCTACGGCGTCCACCAACTCAGCCGGGAACTTCGCTGCCTGGGCAATCTCAACTGCCTTGGACTTGTCGATGCCAGACACTGCGGAAACCGGAATACGAGCAAGTGCCTCTGGGCGCTCCACAGCGAGCTGCTCAATCTCCATGCCGCCCTCAACACTGCAAAGTGAGAGGAAGGTGCGGTTGGAGCGATCTAGCAGAACGGAGAAGTAGAACTCGCGATCAATCTGGGCACCCTGGGCAATCATCACGCGCTTTACAACGTGGCCCTTGATGTCCAGACCGAGAATCTGCTCAGCCTTCTCTTTGGCTTCGGCTGGGGAGTGGGCAACCTTTACGCCGCCTGCCTTGCCGCGGCCACCGGTCTTGACCTGGGCCTTAACAACTACTGTGCCGCCGATTGCTGCGGCAGCTGCCTCAGCTTCTTCGGGGGTGTCTGCAATACGACCCTGGAGCACGGGAACGCCGTACTTTTCAAAAAGGTCTCGGGCTTGATACTCAAATAGATCCACGGTTTTTCCGTTTCAGAAAGGGACAACTTTTCAAAGTTTAGCGAGAAAACCAGGTCAGGTTTTGTACTAGAGCTTTTCGATCGGGGCCATCTTCACAAGCAGTCGCTTGGTTGGCCCAGAACTGAATCTAACCTCTGCGGTTTGGCGCGGTGGGGTGCCGGCGACCGCGATTACCTTGCCCTCACCAAAAGCTTCGTGGCGAATCCGATCTCCCACCGCCAGCTCTAGATCCTTGTTATCTCGAACCGCCGCCGGGGTGTTGATGGCACCTTGCCAACTACTGCGCTGCTGGGGCGCAGCCGGCCTAATGGCCTCGCGCTGAGCGCCTTCAATTTCCAACAGCTCGGCTGGGATGTCGTTGAGGAAGCCAGAGGGAATGAAGCTTGCGGTGTTGCCAAATAGAGTTCGCTGCAAAGCGTGAGAGAGAAACAGCTTTGCCTTGGCACGGGTCAGCCCCACGTACATCAAGCGGCGCTCTTCCTGCAGTCCACCAGGCTCATCGAAGGCTCGAACGTGAGGCAGGGTGCCCTGTTCAAGTCCCATGAGAAACACCACTGGGTATTCCAATCCCTTGGCGGTGTGCAGAGTCATGAGTGAGATTGATCCGGATTCATCCTCAATCTCATCAGCTGCAGCAGCCAATGTGACCTCGGCGAGGTAATCGGTAACCGTGCCCTCTGGGTTCTGAGCCTGCCAGTCGTATAGCTGACCCAAGAGCGCATCCAGGTTTTCAACCCTCGCCTCATCTTGAGGGTCGCGGGATGCCTCAAGTTCAGCTCGGTAGCCACTGCGCTGCAAAATCATCTTCATGACATCTGCGGGACCGTCAGTTGCACTGAGCGCATCCATTTCGTTGAGTAGGTCTGCAAACTCGGTAATCGCTGCAGTTAGCTTTGGCCCAAGACCCAAATCGCCAACATGGGAAAGTGCCTGACGAAATGAAATCTCGTTTGATCTTGCAAACTGTGCGATCTTGAGCTCAGTCTTTTCACCGATACCGCGAGCCGGCAGGTTGATCACCCGCCTGACGGCCTCATCGTTTCTGCCGTTTGAAACGGCTGAGAGATAAGCGAGAGCGTCTTTGATCTCTTTTCGTTCGAAGAACTTGAGACCACCGATGACGGCATACGGGATGCGTTGAGACTTTAGTTCAGCCTCCAGCGCTGGGGTCAGCGCGTTAGTGCGATAGAGCACTGCCATTTCCGAGTAGTTGACTCCCTGGTCAGCCATGCGCTTGATTCGATCCACCACGAATGCGGCTTCGTTGCGCTCGTCATAACCGGTAAAAAGTGTGATCTTTTCACCCGAGCCCGAATCTGTCCAAAGGTTCTTCGCTGGACGATAGGGGTTTTGCGAGATGACCGCGTTGGCTGCAGAAAGAATGTTCTGAGTACTGCGATAGTTCTGCTCCAGCAGGATTGTCCTGGCACCCGGGAAATCACGCTCAAATTCGGTGATGTTGCGAATATCTGCTCCGCGGAAGGCGTAGATCGACTGATCCGAGTCACCCACAACCGTGAGATCGGCGGCTGGGATAACCTCGCCGGTGCGCTCATCAACGTTTGCATAATCTTCAGGCAGGGGTCTGGTCAACTCGCGAATCAGAGCGTATTGGGCATGGTTGGTGTCCTGATACTCGTCAACCAAAACGTGGCGGAAACGTTTTTGGTAACGAGCTCTTACCTCTGGGTAGGCGCGCAATAGGTGCACGGTTTCGGAAATCAAATCATCAAAATCAAAGGCATTGTTGCGCTTGAGTTCAGAGGAATAGGCCTGATAAACCTCTGCCACAATTCGCTCCTTGGGGTTGGAGCGATCTGCATTTCGGGCGAAGTCTTCGGCATCCTTGAGTTCATTCTTGGCATTAGAAATGATGGCAGCAGCCTGTTG
>DLPB01000025.1:70277-178091 GCA_002479805.1 Micrococcales bacterium UBA7469 | reverse complement strand
CGCCCCAAGCAGTACTACAGCATCTATCAAAAGATGGTGCTTCGCGGCCGCGAGTTTGACGACATCTACGACCTAGTTGGAATACGCGTCATCGTCTCAAGCGTTCGCGACTGCTATGCAGCGCTAGGCGCGATTCACGCCAAGTGGTCTCCGCTTCCTGGCCGCTTCAAGGACTACATCGCAATGCCTAAGTTCAACCTGTACCAATCGCTCCACACCACGGTGGTCGGCCCCGAGGGGCGCGCTGTTGAAATCCAGATTCGAACCCAGGAGATGGATCAGCGTGCGGAGTATGGTGTGGCTGCGCACTGGAAATACAAGGCTGCTGCCGGCAAATCCGGTGATGAAGAAGTCGATTTCGCTTGGCTCAAGCAACTCAGCGACTGGCAAGAGGAAACCGCAGACCCAGGTGAGTTCCTCGACAATCTACGCTTTGAGATCGGTGCTAAAGAGCTCTACGTCTTTACCCCAAAAGGCAAAGTAATCGGGCTCTCGGCAGGTTCCACGCCAATTGACTTCGCCTATGCCGTTCACACCCAGGTTGGACACAAGACCATCGGCGCCAAGGTTAATGGCAGGCTGGTTCCGCTCGAAAGCAAGCTGCAAGCCGGCGATGTGATCGAAATCCTTACATCAAAATCTGAGTCCGCAGGTCCAAGTAAGGACTGGTTGAACTTCGTAGGATCAGCCAGCGCGCGGGCGAAGATTAAGCACTGGTTCACTCAAGAGCGCAAAGAGCACGCTACCGAGGACGGTAAAGAGGCTCTAATCAAAGCGCTGAGGCGCCAAGGTCTTCCGATCCAGAGCTTGTTGAACTCAGAAACCCTCATGCAGATTGTGGGGGAGCAGAAGCTATCGGATGTCAACGCTCTGTTCACCGCTATCGGCCAGGGACAAATATCCACCACCGCGGTCATCGAACGAATCAAGCAACTTCGTGGCCTAACCTCAGATCCGGACACCGAAGAGATCACCCTTCCCCAAACACCTCGTGTGCTGAAGGGGCCGCGTCGCTCATCTCAGGGTGTATTAGTAAAGGGCTCGCCGGATGTGCTAACCAAGATGGCGCGTTGCTGCACGCCAGTGCCGGGTGATGAGATCGTTGGCTTTATTACCCGCGGTGAGGGCGTCTCCGTGCATCGCGGCGACTGTAAGAACGTAAAGAGTCTCAACCCTCAGCGCGTGGTAGAAGTTTCTTGGTCAGAGGACTCTAGGGGAGTCTTCATGGTGCAGATACAAATTGAGGCCCTAGACCGATCCGGATTGCTCTCAGATGTCACAAGGGTCTTGAGTGAAAACCATGTGAACATCCTCAGTGCTGCAGTTTCAACTGGCCGAGACCGAGTAGCGTTCAGCAGATTCGTATTTGAGATGGCCGACCCGACACACCTTGACCACCTACTGAACCAGGTGCGCAAAATTGAGGCGGTTTACGAAGTATCTAGAGTAAAGAGCTCTTAGTCAACGGCTTTGATCGCTGCGTCAAGCCAGGATTTACGAGCGTCGATTGACGCCTGAATGTCCTTCTTCTTGGCAGCTGGAGCAGACTTCAACTCAGCCTCAAGTTCGGCGATTGCTGCCTCAAGCTGCAGCACTAATGACGAACTGCGAGCCTTGGCTGCCGGGTCTGAACGCTTCCAGGCATCAGCCTGAGCATCGGAAATCGCCTTCTCAACCCTGCGAAGCTTGTCTTCTACCTCACGGACCTTGTCCTTTGGAACGTGGCCGATCCTTACCCAACGGGCTTGAACGTCAGACATTGCCTTTTTAGCGGCCTCAAGGTTCGAAACGTCGATCTTCTCGGCTTCCTTGATAAGTTCCAGCTTGAGCTGAAGGTTGGCGGCATGCTCAACGGCCTGCTCGGAGTCCTTTTCCTTCTTTGCGGCAAAGATTGCGTCACCTGCGGCACGGAATCTTGCCCATAGCGCATCCTCCGCCTTTCCGGCGCGAGGAGCAAGCTTCCACTCGTCCTGGAGCTTGCGGTAGCTCATTGCCGCATCCCCACCCTTTTCGACAAGGGCTTCGGCTGCCTCAACCAGCTTAGACTTGGCGGATTTCGCTTCCTTGAACTTGGAGTCCAGGGTCGCGAAGTAAGCGCGACGGCCGCTTTCAAACTTTGCGCGGGCCTGAGAGAAGCGCTTCCAGATTGGATCTGTCTTAGCCTTGGGTAGCTTTGGGCCTTCCTTCTGAAGCTGTTGCCACTGCTGGAAAAGCGCGGTCATCTGCTCTGCGGACTTTTTCCAATTGATGTTGTCGAGCTTGGCAACCAGCGCTTCAGCCTTGGCTGCAATCTCTTCCTTGGCCACCAGGGCAGCGGCATTCGCTTCTTCTCGCTCGGCTGAAATCTTCTCAGCTGCCGAGCTAATAGCAGGCTCTGTCTTGGCTAAACGCTCACGCAGTGCCACCAAGTTTCCAACTGCCTTTGGCTCCGTAAGCTCGCTAACCAGGTGGTCATAAGCCGACTTCAAGCTCTTGGCATCGGTGACTCCAGACGCCAATCGCTGCTCGAGAATTCGAACCTGAGCTTCGAGGTCTTGAAACTTTCGGACAAAGTAGGCAAGTGCGTCAACTTCGCTGACGTTTGGGTACTGGCCAACGAGTCTTTCGACGCCGGCTTCGATAACGAATACGTTGTTTTCGCTGTCGACGCGGCCGAATGCGTTGCTGGTCACGGGGATCTCCTAAGGTGTGAGGTTTTACTCTACCGAAATACCGCTGAGGGAAACGGAATTAATTGGTGCTCCGTCGCTTGAACCATCAGCGGTTCCAGCCGCCGCGATTTCCTTGACGCTATCGAGTCCGGAGGTGATTTTGCCGAATACGGTGTAACCGCCTGCGGCATCGCTCAGGATTTGCGAATCTCCGTAGACGATGAAGAATTGACTTCCCATCGAGTAACCATCTCCGCCGACTCTAGCCATGGCTAGAACTCCCTCGCCGTACATGTCATCAAGTGGGGCGTTTTCAATCGGACCGAAGTTGTAGCCTGGACCACCGGTGCCGGTGCCGGTTGGGTCACCACACTGCAGGACGTAAATACCTGCGGTGGTCAAGCGATGGCAGGTAACGCCCTCGAAGTAACCATCCTTGGCTAGTGAGACAAAGTTCGCCGTGGCCTGAGGGGCCAAATCACCGTAGAGCTGGTAGCTAATCTGCTGATCGTTCAGATTCAATGCACCCGTCCAGGTTCGACCCTCGGCAATGGCTGGATCTGGAACCAAGTCAGAGTTGGTCGGGGTTGCAGAAGGTTCTTCGGTGACGGTCTCTTGAGAGGGAACCTGGTGGCCAGGGCCAACCGAAAAGTAAAGGAACTGTCCTGCAACAGCGAGGGCAACCGCAGCTCCCGAGATGATGAGTGCTAACCGGTTGTCTTTTTTGCGCGTCGCCTCTCGCTCCAGCTTGATGCTCTGCTTGGCCTGGAAGCTCGCTAGCTTGTCATTGTTCTTCATAACACCCTGTCCTTACGCGATTAGTAATTCTAGGCGTTGCATACAATCAACAAGTGGCAACGAACCCCCTAGCAGCTCGCATGCGTCCTACCTCACTGGAGGAGGTGGTCGGTCAATCCCGAATCACCAAGGCAGGCTCAGCGCTAAACAGATTGATTTCGGGTGATCCCTCGGCAACCCTTAGCTCGGTCATCCTGTGGGGACCACCCGGCTCGGGAAAAACCTCGCTGGCCCGACTCATCTCTCAAAAGCGCGATGCGAACTTCGTTGAGCTCAGCGCAATCTCGGCTACGGTTGCCAACGTTCGAGACGTAATCGACTCCGCCAAGAAGCTGCTGGAGGTCTACGATCGCCCAACAATCCTGTTTCTAGATGAGATCCACCGCTTTTCCAAGAGCCAACAAGATTCGCTGTTGGCTGCCGTGGAATCAGGGCTCGTGACTTTGATTGCCGCCACGACAGAGAATCCCTCATTCAGTATCATCAAGCCGCTGGTGTCTCGGTGCCTAGTGCTCAAGCTAGATCCGCTCAGCCAGGACGAAATCGCTACGCTGCTAAATCGCGCGGTTGCCCGCAGTGACTGGGGAGATAAGCAGGTAGCGGGCGAGGCGATCGAATACCTTTCAAAAATCTCCTCGGGCGATGCAAGGCGCGCCCTCACGTTGCTAGAAGCGGCTGCCGCTCAGGCACTTGATGTCGTAACGCTGGACGAGGCCAAGGCAGCCAGCGAGCTCGCTATTGCCTATGACGCGACTGGCGATGCGCACTACGACACGATAAGCGCCTTTATCAAGTCGGTTCGCGGTTCGGACGTAGATTCCGCAATCCACTATCTGGCTCGCATGATCGCTGGGGGAGAGGATCCTAGGTTCATTGCTCGACGACTAATGATCTTGGCAGCCGAAGATGTGGGCCTAGCGGATCCGAATGCGCTCGTGATAGCAAGTGCAGGCGCAGACATTATCGAGCGAATTGGCATGCCCGAGGGCCGGATACCGCTCGCCGAAGTGACTATTTACCTAGCAACCGCACCAAAATCTAACCGCGCCTACCTGGCAATAAATAAAGCGCTTGCCGATCTTGAAAGCAGACCGGTGCCGCCGGTACCTGCACCACTGCGCTCTAGCGGAGCTGTGGGTTACGCATATCCGCATGACGACCCGAGGGGAATCGTGCGTCAAAAGTATTCCGAACTCAGTGAGAAGCTCTACGAACCCTCAAATCACGGCTTCGAAAAGACCATTGCTGAGCGCCTGAGAGCGATTGGTGAAATCCTAGAAGGTTAGTGACAGCTGAGAATCAAACTGCTAAGCTCTCAGGGTTGCTCTGCTCCAGCGGCTGGGACGTAGAGCAAGATCCCACAGATAAATTCGAAAGGTAACTTTTTGTCAAAGACAACTAGAACCCGCAGCAAGACTCGTTTGTCGCGTGCCCTAGGCATCGCGCTTACCCCAAAGGCTGCTAAGTACATGGAAAAGCGCCCGTATGCACCGGGTCAGCACGGCCGCACCAAGCGCAAGTCAGATTCTGACTACGCAGTTCGTCTTCGTGAGAAGCAGCGCCTAAGGGCTCAGTACGGTATCCGCGAGGCTCAGCTTCGCAAGACCTTCCAGGAAGCTAAGCGCACTGAGGGTCTAACCGGTGAGAACCTAGTTGAGCTACTAGAAATGCGTCTTGACGCTCTAGTGCTTCGCTCTGGTTTCGCACGCACCATGGCTCAGGCCCGCCAGATGGTAGTACACCGCCACATCCTCGTTGATGGTGAGCGCGTTGACCGCCCATCCTTCCGCGTAAAGCCTGGTCAGATGATCCACGTTCACGCCAAGAGCGAGAAGGCTGAGCCATTCCAGGTTGCAGCAGCAGGCGGTAACTCAGACGTTCTAAACAAGACTCCTGAGTACCTAACCGTCGACCTAGACAAGCTTCAGGCAACCTTGGTTCGTCGTCCAAAGCGAGCTGAAGTTCCAGTTACCTGTGAAGTTCAGCTCGTTGTTGAGTACTACGCAGCTAGGTAAATAAGACTGATGAGCGGCGGCGAAGTTGTCGGCATAATTTTTGCCCTCAGCTTCGCCGCGCTTGTTCTTTTTCTGGGCTTTCCGCTGGTCAAGCTCGCAAAACTGATTGACGAGAGTGCCCGCACCATCAGCACCGTCAATAAAGAACTTGAACCAATGCTCCAAGAGGCTCGCGTCACCCTCGGAGAGGCCAACCGCCAACTGAAGCGAATTGACTCAATTACCGAAGATGTCGAGCAGGTAACAGAGAACATCAACAGTCTGGTCGCGGTATTCACCGCGTCGGTTGGAGCCCCGCTAACTAAGCTTTTCGGTGTCACCAAGGGGCTGTTCTCAGTCCTTGGAAAACGGAGGTAGAAATGTCAAAACTCGGATGGTTCGCAGCAGGTCTAGGGCTAGGCGCCCTTGCAGTAATCCAGCTTCGCGATAACCCAAAGGCGCAGGTTGCCCTAGATGAGGCCATCGCTGCAGCAAAAGACTTCAGCCAGGCGGTTGCCGCCGGCTACCAAGAGCGTGAAGCGGAGCTGACTAGGACCGCTTCTAAGCCAGCACCTAAGACCGCAGCGCAGCCTGCCGCTAAAAAGCCAGCTGCTAAGCGCGCACCAGCCAAGAAGTAATACCAATGAAGACTGCCGAGATTATGCGGCGATGGCTTGACTACTTTGAGAAGAAGGGTCACACCGTCGTTCCAAGCGCACCCCTGATCAGCCAAGACCCCACTCTGATGTTTGTGGTGGCGGGAATGGTCCCCTTCATCCCATACATGACCGGAGTCTTGCCAGCGCCCTATCCAAGGGCCACCAGCGTGCAAAAGTGCGTCCGTACCTTGGACATTGATGAGGTAGGTAAGACCACCCGTCACGGCACCTTCTTTCAGATGAATGGAAACTTTTCATTTGGTGACTACTTCAAAAAGGAAGCCATTGGGTTTGCCTGGGAGCTGCTAACCGGCAAACTGGAGGATGGCGGCCTGGGCTTTGACCCCGAGCGACTGTGGGTGACCGTCTATAACGACGACGACGAGGCTATTGGCTATTGGCTTGAGCAATCGAGTGTGCCTCGAGAGCGAATCCAAAAGCGAGGCATGCGCGATAACTATTGGTCCACCGGCCAGCGCGGTCCAGCCGGCCCATGTTCTGAGATTTATTATGACCGCGGCCCCCAGTACGGCGCTGAAGGTGGTCCAGAGGCCGACGAGGATCGCTATATCGAAATCTGGAACCTCGTGTTCATGCAGTACGAGCGTGCCGACGGTGGCACCAAGGATCACTTTGAGATTTTGGGTGAGCTGCCAAAGAAGAACATCGACACTGGAATGGGTCTTGAGCGAGTAGCTTTCCTCCTCCAGGGTGTCGAGAACATCTACGAGATCGACCAGGTGCGACCTTTGATCGATCTCTCGGCAAAGCTCTCAGGCAAGAGTTACGGTGCAAACGAGTCGGATGACATCCGCATGCGCGTTATTGCAGACCACATACGTTCTGCACTGATGCTGATGTCCGATGGCGTCACGCCTGCAAACGAAGGTCGCGGTTATGTGCTACGACGCCTGCTTCGTCGTTCAGTTAGGTCTTTGCGCCTTCTTGGAGTTCAGAAGCCATGTTTCGAGGAACTCTTTACTGCCAGCAAAAACGCCATGGTCGAGGCCTATCCGGAGCTGGAGGAAAGCTTCCCCCGTGTCCTTCGAGCGGCCATTGCCGAAGAAGCCGGATTCTCAAGAACCCTGGACACTGGCTTGGTCGTACTCTCGGAGGCGATTTCGGCTGCAGCGACTGAGCTTTCAGGCCAGACAGCGTTCCTACTTCACGACACCTATGGCTTCCCAATCGATCTAACGGTAGAAATTGCCGAGGAGAACGGGCTCAGCGTCGACCGCGCTGGCTTCGACAGCCTGATGCGGGAGCAAAAAGACCGTGCCAAGCAGGATGCTAAGTCCAAAAAGACCGGTGGCGCAGGTCTTCAGGTCTACAGTGAATTCAGAAGCCTCGGTGAAACTCAATTCCTAGGTTATGACTCGCTGAAAACCTCTGGAAAAGTGCTCGGCCTAATTCGCGATGGTGAGTCGGTTTCCAGCCTTAGCCACGGCCAATTGGGTGAACTCTTCCTCGATCGCACCACACTGTATGCGGAGTCCGGAGGCCAGGCCGCAGATGCCGGCTGGATTGTTGGTGATGGATTCGAACTTGAGGTTCTAGATGTTCAAAAGCCAGTCAAGGGACTTTTCTCGCACAGGGTCAGAGTTGCCTCGGGCGAGGTAGTGGTTGGGTCAAACGCGCAGACTCTCGTGGATGCAAACTGGAGACTCGGAGCTGCCCAGGCTCACTCCGCAACGCACGTCGTTCACGCAGCCCTAAGACAGGTTTTGGGCCCAGAGGCTTTGCAGTCTGGCTCCTATAACCGCCCCGGCTACATGCGCCTTGACTTCTCATGGACTCAGGCACTGTCCGATGCCACCAAGAGCGAAATCGAAGAGGTTTCCAACCTCGCAATCCGGGCCGATCTTGCCGTTAGTGCGCAGTACATGACCCTTCCAGCCGCTCGCGACTGGGGTGCAATTGCGTTGTTTGGCGAGACTTACGATGAAGAGGTGAGGGTAGTCCAGGTTGGTGGACCTTGGTCCAGAGAGCTTTGTGGCGGTACTCACGTCATGCGTTCTTCCCAAATTGGTCTGGTTTCAGTCACGGCCGAGTCCTCGGTTGGCTCCGGTTCGCGACGTATTGAGGCATTGGTTGGAATCGATGCTCTACGGGCGCTGACTGCGGAACGCGAGATCACCAGAAGGCTTGCGGCAACCATCAAGGCTCCCGCTCTCGAGCTGGAGGCAAGGGTCACCGATGCTCTTGAGGAGCTAAAGCTAGCTCAGAAGAGAATCGCCGAATTGGAATCCGAACGAGCGCTTCAGCTGGTGCCTCAGCTCATTGCGAGCGCAACCAAGGTAGCTGGCCTTGATGTAGTTGCAACGAAGCTTGATTCGGAAATCAACGCCGACCAACTGCGCAGCCTCACCACCGCAGTAGGAGCTCAGCTCGGCCCAAGCTCGGTAGCGATTCTGGGCGCAGAGGTTTCTGGAAAACCGATTGTCATGATCGCATCCGGCACTGAAGCGCAGCAGCGTGGCATACGAGCGGGCGAGCTGGCAAAGCACGCGTCCACGGTACTTGGCGGCGGCGGCGGCGGCAAGGCAGACTTCGCCCAGGGCGGCGGAGCTGATGCGTCGAAGCTGACCCAAGCCATTCACGAAGCGGTTGCTCTAATCAAGTGAGCCGTCGGCTAGCGGTTGATGTCGGCTCGGTACGGGTCGGTCTAGCAATTAGCGAAGGCAGCTTGGCTTTGCCGATGGAATCACTCGCAGCAGATGAAGCTACTGTCTCTCGCATTCTTGAGATTGCAGAGCAGAAGTCGGTTCAGGTCGTCTATGTTGGGATGCCGCTAAACCTTAGAGGTGATCCCACTCCATCCACTAGAAAATGCATTGACTTCGCTAGAAAGCTCGCCGAATCAGGGCTCACGGTGAGAATGATTGACGAGCGTCTAACGACCAAATCTGCCCAACAAATGTTGCAAAAAACTGGGAAAAAGGTCAAAGAGTCGAGGGGCTACATCGATGCCCAGGCTGCTGCGCTTATTCTTGACTTCGCGCTTCAATCCGAACGCTCAGGATACGCAGGGATAGCTCTAGATGACCTCAACGAACGATAGCCAAATCAGGCGCAGGCGTAGGTTCTTCGGCTTAGTCGCGCTGATCCTTGTCATCGCGCTGGCAGCCGGAGCGGTCACTTTAGCCTCGGATTCAATTAGAGGTTTCATTTCTAGGTTTCAGGTTGCTGATTACGACGGGGAACCTGGCCCCGAAACCATGATCATTATTGAGGCCGGCGACAATGGCGCAGCTGTGGCTCGCAAGATGGTCGATGCGGACATCATTCTCAGCTTTGACGCAATTTACCGAGACATGCTCACCACTGACTTTGTCATCTACCCGGGCACCTATAAATTTCCCACCAAAATCTCGGGCAAGCGGGCACTTGAGATCCTGATTGAAGGAAAGAACCGAGTGGTTTTGCAAACCACAATCCCCGAAGGGTACCGAATCCGCGAGATTGTCCCGCAGCTAGTGAAAGACCTAGGACTCGAAGCGGCAGCTATCGAGCAAGCGATAGCGGACATCCAGACCAGGCTTCCCGAGCAGGCTCTGAATGCCGAGGGATACCTCTTTCCAGCCACTTACACCTTCGACCCACAGGTCACCGCTGCAACGGTGATAAACACTATGGTTGACCGCACAGAGGCAGAACTTGAGCAATATGACATTGCTCTGAAAGATTCTCTCGAGCTAATTACCCTCGCCGCGCTGATCCAAGTCGAAGCGAAGCTCCCAGAGGATTTCTTCAAGGTTTCCAGGGTCTTCCAAAATCGACTGTCGATAGACATGTTGCTGCAGTCGGATGCCACCGTGAGCTACGGGACCGGGGGCAACACCGTGACCACAACAAATGGACAGCGTGCCGATAAGAACCCCTACAACACCTACATCTACAAAGGCTTGCCTGCGGGACCTATTTCGAATCCGGGAGAACTGGCGATAGAGGCCGCGATGCGACCTGCGGATGGCGATTGGCTCTTCTTCGTTACGGTGAACCTAAAAACCGGTGAAACCAAGTTCAGCGTTACGGTGAGCGAACATGAGAAGGCAGCGCAGGAGTTTTATGCGTGGCTGCGAGAAAACCCGGAGTGGAATGACTAAGCGCTATGCCGTGCTGGGTTCCCCAATTGCACATTCCAAATCGCCAGTAATTCACCGGGCAGTTTTTGAAGCTCGGAGCGAAGATGCCGCCTACGAAGCCATCGAAGTTTCATCCGACCTCGGAGCATTCTTAGCTGCGCAACCAGCGGACTACTGTGGATTTAGCGTCACTATGCCGCTAAAAGAGTTGGCGCTGAACCTGGCTGAACGAGCTGATTCGCTCGCCATTGCCACCGGGGCCGCCAATACTCTAATTCGCAGCCAAACCGGGTGGGATGCCTACAACACCGACGTCTTCGGTATTCAGCAGGCTTTGTCGGGCAAGAAATTCAGAACTGTCGCGGTCATTGGCACCGGAGCTACCGCCAGAAGTGCGATTGTTGCGATGCAAGAAATTGGAAAGCAAGTTTCGATCTGGGGGCGTAACGCCGCAGCAGTAAGGCAACTTTCCGCCGAGTATGAACTGGTGTCGCACACTCAATTTCACAAAGCCTGTGAGTCAGACCTAGTTATTTCGACACTTCCGCCAACAGCGCTAGATGAGCTTGCCGGGAGTCTCCGAACTGCACCACGCGGTTTGCTTCTAGATGTCGCCTACGACCCATGGCCTTCAAAGGCAGCCCTAGTTTGGGGGGAAGAAAGGACCGTCTCAGGTCTGGAAATGCTGATCTGGCAAGCAATCGGGCAGCAGCGACTCTTTGCGGGTAACGACCTTGATGAGCCCCTCGCGAAGGAGAAAGAATTGCTGTTGGCAATTCGAAGCGCCCTCAGCATGGCAAAATAGTCAGATGTTGCGCTGGATTACTGCTGGGGAGTCACACGGCCCTGAACTTATTGGTGTCATTGAGGGGTTGCCGGCGGGCGTGCCTGTTTTGGCAGAAGACATTCAAGAGGCACTTGCCCAGCGACGTTTAGGTTATGGCCGCGGTGCTCGAATGAAGTTCGAGCAGGACCAGGTCACCCTGTCCTCGGGAATCCGGTTTGGCCTGACCCAAGGCGGCCCAATCGCAATCCGCATAGCCAACACCGAGTGGCCAAAGTGGGAAGCGGTTATGTCCGCAGCTCCTGTTGATGCCGAAGCGCTAAGCGGAGCTAGGGGAGCACCACTTACCAGACCACGTCCAGGGCACGCAGATTTCACCGGCATGCAAAAGTATGGGTTTGATGAGGCAAGACCAGTATTGGAGCGAGCCTCGGCACGCGAAACTGCAACCAGAGTTGCGCTTGGTCAAATTGCTAAAAACTTCTTGAGCGCCCTCGGCATCGAATTGGTGACTCACACCGTTGCGATAGGCACTGTGGAAAATAGGGACACCAAACTTCCAAGGCCGAGTGACAAAGCTACCTTGGATGAGGATGCGGTGCGCTGCTTCAATCCAGAGGCGAGCGCGGCGATGGTAGCTGAAATTGATGACTGTCATTCTGCCGGGGACACCATTGGTGGCGTGACCGAGACCCTGGTTTACGGATGCCCTCCGGGCTTGGGCTCCTATGTCCACTGGGACCGCCGGTTGGACGCTCAGTTAGCTGCGGCCGTCATGGGTATTCAGGCGATGAAGTCGGTTGAGATCGGAGATGGTCTGGAGACCACAAAACGTCGCGGCAGCGTCGCCCACGATGAGATCGTTCGAGAAGACGGTTCGGTGCACCGTTTGACCGATCGCGCAGGAGGCATTGAGGGCGGAATGTCTAATGGCGAGGTAATCCGAGTTCGAGCCGGGATGAAACCCATCAGCACCGTGCCGCGCGCACTGCAGACCATTGACACCGCTACCGGCGACGCGGCGACTGCACACCACCAGCGCTCTGATGTTTGCGCTGTTCCAGCAGCCGGAGTCGTTGTAGAGGCCATGGTCGCACTGGTAATCGCCAACTCCGTGCTGGAGAAATTCGGTGGTGACTCAATTACTGAGACCAAGCGCAATCTGGATGCATACCTTGCGAACATCCCGGAAGTTTTGCGCTCACGCATCGCGCAACCATAGTGAACACCATCATCCTGATTGGGCCGATGGGGTCAGGCAAGACCACCCTCGGTAAAAAGCTCGCCAAAGAGTTGGATGTGCCGTTTTCAGATACTGACAAGTTAGTAGCCAAGGAGCATGGTGCGATTGTTGACATCTTCGAGAAGTACGGTGAAGAACACTTCCGCACACTTGAGACCAGCGCACTAATAAAAGCTCTTGAGGTTGGTGGCGTAATAGCCACCGGCGGTGGAATTGTTCTGAGTGAGCAGAATCGCAGACTGCTCAGTGGCTATCGAACGGTGTTTTTAGACACCGCAAGTGAACATGTGCTTGGCAAGATAAACCTTTCCAAACGGCCGCTGCTGAAAGATAATCCGCAGCGCTGGGACGCGATTTACAACGAGCGCAAGGCGCTCTACGAACAGTGCGCAACTGCTACCGTTTTCACGGGCGGCAAGCCAATCAAATCTTTGATATCTCAACTAAAGCAGGAGGCAACCAAATGACCTCGATCATAGGCAGGTCACTGCTACCAGAGGTTGCACTGTCACTTGACGGAGTGAAGAAGGTGCTGATCCTGCACCCGCAGGCGCTGAGCGCCACTGCACTTGCGGTTCAAGAAGATCTTCGCAGCAAAGGCTTTGAGGCCTTGGTGGTCGAGGTGCCAAACGCCGAGGATGCCAAACGAATTGAAGTCGCCACCTTTTGTTGGCAGGTAATGGGTCAGGCGGATTTTCATCGCAATGACGCAGTGGTCGGTATCGGTGGTGGCTCCACCACTGACCTTGCAGGCTTTGTTGCCGCAACCTGGCTCAGGGGCATTCGCTCGGTGCTAATTCCGACCACACTTTTGGGCATGGTTGACGCTGCGATTGGCGGTAAGACCGGAATCAACACCTCTGAGGGTAAGAACTTAGTTGGAGCGTTCCACTTGCCACACCGAGTGATCATCGATCTCGACACCTTGGAAACGCTTCCTCGCAATGAGCTTCTTGCGGGAATGGGTGAAGTGGTCAAATACGGGTTCATCTCAGACCCTTGGATTCTGGAAGCGGTTGAATCCTCTGATGCCGCTACCGATGTAAAAAGTGAGATGTTCACAGAGATCATTCGACGATCGGTTGCAATCAAAGAGCAGATCACCACAGCTGACTTCAAAGAGTCGGGTCAGCGAGAGTTCCTAAACTACGGCCACACCCTGGGACACGCAATCGAACATGCCGAGCGCTATAAGTGGAGGCACGGCGCTGCAATCTCAATCGGGATGGTCTTCGCAGCTGAACTGTCGATGCTGAGCGGCAGGCTCAAAGAAGCTGACGTCGAACGGCATCGCGCTGTGCTGGGCAAATTGGGCCTTCCGATGACTTACCGAGCAGATCGCTGGGAGCAGTTGCTGGCCACCATGCAGCGCGATAAGAAGAGCCGAGCCGGCTCGTTGCGATTTGTGGTCTTGGATGGAATTGGAAAGCCAGGCATCCTCAGCGCACCAACTCCGGAGCTGGTTTTTACCGCATTCCAGGCGATTGTGGAATAGCGTTTACCCATGAGCAAGATCTACGTCCTAAACGGACCAAACCTAAACATGCTGGGAGCCCGTGAACCGGAGGTCTACGGCACCATGAACCTCAGCGACATTGAGGCGAAACTGCGTGCCCAAGCTCCACAGGTTGAGTTTGTTTTTGGTCAGTCAAATAGTGAAGACCAGCTGATTAGTTGGCTTCATGCCGCATTCGAAGAGAGTGCCGACGTAATTTTGAATCCTGCCGCATTCACGCACTACTCGTATGCGCTCAGGGACGCCTGCGCAATGCTGAAGGGTCGCTCAAGGCTTATCGAGGTTCACATCTCAAATCCCCACGCTCGTGAGAGCTTCCGCCACAACAGCGTAATTTCGGCAGTAGCGACCGGTGTAATTGCCGGATTTGGTGTGGATAGCTATCTCTTGGCACTTAGTCAGCTGACTCGCAACTAGAATTTCACAGGTTTAACAAGGAGAAAAATGGCAACCTCAAACGATCTCAAAAACGGCATGGTCCTGAACATGGAAGGCCAGCTGTGGTCGGTAATCGAATTCCAGCACGTCAAGCCAGGTAAGGGTCCGGCTTTCGTTCGCACCAAGATGCGTCACGTGCTTTCCGGCAAGGTCGTGGAGAAGACATTCAACGCGGGTGTCAAGATTGAGACCGCCACCGTGGACCGCCGCGACATGCAGTACCTCTACAACGATGGAACCGGCTTCGTGTTCATGGACAACACCACCTATGACCAGATCACCATCCCGACTGAGACTGTTGGTGACGCAGCTAACTACATGCTAGAGAACCAAATGGCCACCGTTGCACTGCACGAGGGCGCTCCGCTCTACATCGAACTGCCACCTTCTGTGGTCTTGGAGATCACCTACACCGAGCCAGGGCTGCAGGGCGACCGCTCAACCGGTGGCACCAAGCCAGCGACTTTGGAGACGGGCTTCCAGATTCAGGTTCCACTGTTCATCGAGAACAACACCAAGGTCAAGGTTGACACGAGAACCGGTGACTACCTTGGTCGCGTGAGCGAATAGTTGAGCGCTCGAACTAAAGCTCGCAAGCGCGCACTAGATGCTCTATACGCATCTGATGTTCGCGGTGATGCGGCCCTAGACCTGCTGAAGCAAACCGAAGTTGAGGTTGAAGACCGCCAGAATCAGCAACCGATCTTCGACTACGCAGAAATGCTGGTCACGGGCTATCTCGAGAACGCATACCAAATCGACTCCGAGATTCAAATGCTCGCCGACAACTGGTCGCTAGAGCGCATGCCTGCGGTGGATCGCGCAATTTTGCGGCTAGCTGCCTGGGAGATCCTGCACAACTCCGAGGTGCCAAACGAGGTAGCTATCTCGGAGGCGGTTGCCTTGGCGGGGGAGCTGTCGACCGATGATTCTCCGAAATTTATTAACGGTGTGCTAGCCCGCCTGGCAAAGGGTCGGCAAGCGCTGTAACAGCTGTATACTTTGAGACATCCACCTTTAAATTCGTCCAGTGAGGCGAAGAAGGACTTCAAATGCAAGAGCGCGTCGTACTCGATTCGCCCGACATTGATCGGGCTCTAAAGCGCATTGCCCATGAAATTCTCGAAGCCAACGAAGGTCCTTCCGACCTTGTTCTGCTTGGTATCCCAACCCGCGGAAGGCATTTGGCTGAGCGCATCAACAACTTGCTTGCCCAAATTGACCCCGATTATCAAGGCAACATCGGCGTCTTGGACATCACGATGTATCGAGACGATACCGCCAAAATTGAACGCAAAATCCACGAGACCTCCATTCCGGATTGCGGCATAACGGACAAGGTCGTTGTGCTGGTTGACGATGTGCTTTATTCCGGCAGAACCGTCAGGGCAGCGCTAGATGCATTGACAGACCTGGGTCGCCCTAGACAGGTAAAGCTTGCTGTGTTGGTAGATCGCGGTCACCGCGAGCTGCCGATTCGACCCGATTTCGTTGGCAAGAATTTGCCCACCGCTAAAGCCGAGCGAGTTCGAGTCTTGCTGTCTCAAACCGATGGCGTTGATCAGGTGGTGATCGAGCAGTGAAGCACCTGACTTCGATTCGTGAACTCGATCTAAATTCCGCGCTGTCCCTTCTAGATAACTCGCAGCAGCTATCTCAGATCAACGAGCGCGAGGTGAAGAAGCTGCCATTTTTGCGAGGCAAGACGGTAGTGAACCTGTTTTTCGAAAACAGCACTCGCACCAGAATTAGCTTCGAGGTTGCTGCAAAGCGTCTTAGCGCAGATGTCATCAACGTCTCTGCTGATTCATCCTCGGTGTCCAAGGGAGAGTCACTAAAGGACACAGCGCAGACCCTGGAGGCCATTGGCGCAGACGCAATTGTTATTCGTCACCCGCTCTCCGGGGCTCCGAGACTACTTGCCGATCAGGGTTGGATTTCGGCGAGCGTCATAAACGCCGGAGATGGCTCTCACGAACACCCCACCCAGGCGCTCTTGGATGCGCTGACCATCAGACAGGGGTTTGGCCTAACGGACCTAACCGGTCTCAAGGTTTTGATTGTCGGAGACATTCGCCACTCCAGAGTCGCAAGATCGAATATCCTGCTTTTGAATCTGCTTGGAGCAACCGTGACAGTTGCTGGTCCGAAGACCTTGATTCCCGAAGCCATTGAAGAAATGGGCACTCGCTCTCTCAACTCTTTCGAGGATGCGCTATCTGAGAAACCTGATGTTGTGATGATGCTGCGAGTGCAAAAGGAGCGCATGGAAGGCGAGGTCTTCGGCTCTCCCGCCGAGTATTCGCGTGCTTGGAGCCTTGAAGGGCAGCGCCTGGCGATGGTGTCAAAGGACGCACTGATTATGCACCCGGGTCCGATGAATCGAGGTTTTGAGATCTCGAGCCAGGCTGCCGATGACCCTAGATCCCAAGTCCTAAAGCAAGTGGCAAATGGGGTCGCAGTGCGGATGGCCGTGCTTTACCGGTGCCTGAGCGGAGAATCGCTATGAAGCCAATAATCCTAAAAGATGCAACGCTGCCAAATGGTGACGGAGCCGACATTGAGATCGTCGAAGGCCGCATCGCCACGATTGGTAAGTCAAGTGCTTCTGGAATCGACTGTGCCGGGTTGCGAGTGCTACCCGGGTTTGTAGATGTTCACACTCACTTGAGAGAGCCCGGGTTTGAGGCCAGCGAAACCATCGAGTCGGGTAGTAAAAGCGCAGCGGCAGGTGGCTACACAGCGGTTATGGCGATGGCGAATACCTTCCCCGTCACAGACTCCGCCGAAGTAGCAGACTTTATTCTCGATGCTGGAATCAAGGTGGGGCTGGTAGAAGTTCAACCGATCGGATCGGTTACCAAAGGCTTACGTGGTGAGCAACTTTCTGACATCTCCGGTCTTGCATCGGCAAGATCCAAGGTTCGCATGTTTAGCGATGATGGGGTTTGTGTCTTTGATGAGAACCTCATGCGTGAGGCGCTTTTGGCCGTCAAGCAATTCAATGGTGTGATCGCGCAGCACGCTCAGGATCCAACCCTCACCGTCGGCGCTCAAATGAATGCCGGAGCACTGGCAACCGAACTTGGTTTGGCTGGCTGGCCCAATGCCGCAGAAGAGTCGATTATCGAGCGCGATGCGCTGCTAGCCGAAGCAACCGGATCTCGATTGCACGTCTGCCACCTAACAACTGCTGGTGCAGTTGAAGTAGTGCGCTGGGCTAAAAAGCGTGGCATCAACATCACGGCTGAGGTGACACCGCACCACTTGATTTTGACCGAGGACCTAGTTCGAAGCTACGACCCGGTCTATAAAGTGAACCCCCCGCTTCGCACGCGCGAGGACACCATCGCTCTAAGGCAGGCTCTACTGGATGGCACCATTGACGTGCTGGGCACTGACCACGCTCCACACTCGGCCGAGAAAAAAGAGTGCGAATGGCAGAACGCTGCCTTTGGCATGGTCGGATTGGAGCATGCGGCTTCGGTTCTGCAGGAAGTGCTAATTGAAAATGGGGGAGACTGGGAGCAATTTGCCCAGATCCTGAGCACTAAGCCGGCCGACATTGCCAGCCTCAGTCACCAAGGGCGAATCGAGGTTGGAGCCATTGCCAATCTGGCCCTGATTGACCCAAGTGCGAGCCGTTTGATCACCTCTGAGACTCAGTCAAAGAGCACAAACAACCCGTTTGCCGGAATTTCGTTGCCTGGGCAGGTTGTGCACACGATTTACCAGGGCCGCTTTACGGTCTTGAACTCTCAATTGCAGGAGATTAAATGACGCGCGAAATTATTGGCTTCTTGATGCTCTCGGGGGTTGCCCTGATTGCACTTTTGATTTGGCGCAACACCCGCAAAAAAAGGGCGCTACAGGAGCAAGCAATAGAGAAGCCGATCCCTGCAGCCGGTACTGGAAAGTTCAAGGCGCTTTACGTGTCTACCGTGTTTGAAGGGCGACCTCTCGATCGCATTTGGGCACACGGCCTAGCGATGCGGGGAAATGCCAACTTGGGCGTGGATTCATCCGGAATTTCGGTGGTCCGCACCGGCGAGGTTGGTTACTTGATTCCGGCTTCGAAAATAGCGGGAATCAGCGCCGCCTCGGCAACCATCGACAAGGGTGTGGAGCGGGATGGCCTAACCGCGATCTCTTGGGCGCTTGGCGACACCCAGGTGGTCAGCCACTTTAGGTTCGTCGACGCTGCGGCCAGAAAAGAATTTGAAAATGAAGTTTTGCAACTGATTGGAGCGCAAATTGGATAAGGCTTACCTAGTCCTGGAAAACGGACTGGTTTTTGAGGGCGAGAGCTATGGTGCCAAGGGTGAAACCCTGGGCGAGTTGGTGTTTGCCACCGGCATGACCGGCTATCAGGAAACCATTACAGATCCTTCCTACGCCGGACAAATCGTTGTGCAGACCGCGCCACACATCGGCATCGTTGGCACCAATGAGCGTGACGAAGAATCCTCTCGAATCTGGGTTGCTGGCTATGTCGTAAGAGAACCTTCGCGAATCTCCAGTAACTTCCGCGCTGAGCGCGATTTGCTGCAAGACCTGATCGAGCAGGGAATTGTGGGCATTAGTAATGTCGACACCCGAGCCATCACGCTGCAGATCCGCGATGCCGGAGCAATGCGCGCAGGCATCTTCTCGGGCAACTCCATCAGTTCCGAGGCTCAAATGCTAGCCAAGGTCACTGCGGCCCCTGAGATGAAAGGAGCCAGCTTCAGTGCTCAGGTCACCACAAGTGAGGTTTACAGCGTTGCTGCCGAAGGATCCCGTATTGGCAAGGTTGCCATCTTGGACCTGGGAATCAAGCGCTCGACAATTGAGCACCTTGCGGCACGTGGCCTAGAGGTTGAGGTGCACCCGGCAAACGCAAGTGCGGAGCAAATCCTCGCAGGTAACCCGAGTGCGGTTTTCTTCTCCAATGGCCCAGGAGATCCTCAGGCTAGCGGCGCACAGGTTGCCATGCTTCGCGAGGTATTGCGAAAAGGCGTGCCGTTCTTTGGCATCTGTTTCGGCAACCAGCTGCTTGGCCGCGCTCTGGGATTTGAAACCTACAAGTTGGCCTTTGGCCACCGCGGCATCAACCAGCCAGTGATGCACGCCGAAACTGGCCGTGTTGAGGTTACCGCCCATAACCACGGCTTCGCAGTGCGAGTTGAGGGAGACGAGCAAGAGTCACCCGAGGGCTTTGGACGCGTGCGAGTGAGCCACCGCGGCCTGAATGACCAGGTAGTGGAAGGTCTTGAGTGCTTGGACATTCCAGCCTTCTCAGTGCAGTACCACCCTGAGGCTGCCGCCGGACCACACGACAGCCACTACCTATTTGACAAGTTTGTACGCATGATTCAGGAGCGCAACTAATGCCAAAACGCAATGACATCAAATCCGTACTGGTAATTGGCTCCGGCCCGATTGTGATCGGTCAAGCCTGCGAGTTTGACTACTCAGGAACTCAGGCCTGCCGGGTGCTGCAGGAGGAGGGGATCCGAGTAATTCTGATCAACTCAAACCCTGCAACCATCATGACCGACCCTGACTTCGCGGATGCCACATACGTCGAACCGATCACTCCGGAGGTTATCGAAGCGATCATCGAGAAGGAAAAGCCAGATGCGATTCTGCCAACCCTCGGTGGTCAAACTGCGCTCAACGCTGCGATGTCACTTTATGAACGTGGCTCGCTAGAGAAATATGGTGTTGAGCTAATTGGTGCCAACGTCGCCGCAATTAATGCTGGCGAGGACAGGCAGATCTTTAAGCAGCTGGTGCTGGATGCTGGTGCAGACGTCGCACGCAGCGTTATTGCCCACAACATGGACGAAGTTTTAGCTGGCGCTGCAGCCCTTGGCTATCCGATGGTGGTTCGTCCAAGTTTCACCATGGGTGGTTTGGGTTCAGGCTTTGCCTACAACGAGGCTGACCTGATAAGAATCGCAGGGGCTGGCCTGCAGGCTTCGCCAACCACCGAGGTGCTGCTAGAAGAGTCAATCTTGGGTTGGAAAGAGTACGAACTCGAGTTGATGCGCGACAAACACGACAACACCGTTGTGGTTTGCTCGATTGAAAACTTTGATCCGGTGGGAGTTCACACCGGCGACTCAATCACCGTTGCACCCGCAATGACCCTGACCGATCGCGAATACCAGAAGCTCCGTGATATCGGCATCGAGATCATCAGGGCGGTTGGCGTCGATACCGGCGGTTGCAACATTCAGTTTGCAGTCGATCCAGTCGATGGTCGAATCATTGTCATTGAAATGAATCCGCGTGTTTCAAGATCCTCTGCTTTGGCATCTAAGGCAACCGGATTCCCGATTGCCAAGATCGCAGCCAAACTAGCCATCGGCTACACCCTGGATGAGATTCCGAACGACATCACGGGTGTTACCCCGGCATCCTTTGAGCCAACCCTGGACTACATCGTCGTCAAGGCTCCCAGATTCGCTTTTGAGAAGTTCCCAGCCGCTGACCCAACCCTAACCACGACCATGAAGAGCGTCGGTGAGGCCATGGCAATTGGCCGAACCTTTACGCAAGCACTACAAAAAGCACTGCGCTCGCTGGAAAAGCGCGGCAGCTCATTCCACTGGGGACCGCAACCGCTATCGGCCACCGAGCTACTGGAGAAGATAAAGACTCCAACCGATGAGCGAGTGGTGCAGCTGCAGCAGGCGCTTCGTCTAGGCATTTCCGCTGAGCAAGCCTTTGAAGCGACCAAGATTGACCCATGGTTTATCGACCAGGTGGTGCTAATCAACGAGGTGGCAAGCTGGCTGGCATCAGTTCCGTCCCTCGACCGTGACGTGCTAAAGCGCGCAAAGCAGCATGGCTTTTCGGATGCTCAAATCGCTCAGATTCGCTCAGTTAGCGAATCTGAGATTCGAGAGCTCCGGTACAGCCTTGACCTCAGGCCGGTATTCAAAACCGTTGACACCTGTGCCGGTGAATTCCCTGCACTAACCCCTTATCACTACAGCTCATACGAACAGATGACTGAGGTGCGGCCATCGGATCGCAAGAAGCTCGTGATTTTGGGTTCTGGTCCAAACCGCATTGGTCAGGGTGTCGAGTTCGACTACAGCTGTGTTCACGCCGCCTTCGCGCTGCGCGATGCTGGTTACGAAACCATCATGATCAACTGCAATCCCGAAACCGTGTCAACCGACTATGACACCTCAGACCGACTGTATTTTGAGCCATTGACGCTAGAGGATGTGCTCGAGGTTATTCATGCCGAATCGCAATCCGGAGAACTACTCGGTGTGATGGTGCAGCTGGGTGGTCAGACCGCACTGGGATTGGCAAAGGGCCTCAAGTCCTACGGCATTCCGATTTTGGGCACCACCCCTGAATCAATCGATCAAGCTGAAGAGCGCGGTCAATTCCAACAGATTCTCGATGCGGCAGGCCTTCGGGCTCCCGCGAACGGAATCGCAACAAACCTAACGGAAGCCATCTCAGTTGCCGATCGCATCGGTTACCCAGTCCTAGTCCGCCCGTCATTCGTGCTTGGTGGTCGAGGCATGGAGATCGTTTACGACGAACTCAACCTGCACGGCTACTTCGACAGAATCGCAAACCATGCCCTGGTAGACAGCGAGCACCCGCTACTCGTCGACCGCTTCTTAGACGATGCGATTGAGATTGACATTGATGCGCTCTTTGATGGCGAGCAACTATTCGTTGGTGGCGTCATGGAGCACATCGAGGAGGCTGGTATCCACTCCGGTGACTCAAGTTGCACGCTGCCGCCGATTACCCTCAGCGAAACCCAGATCGATCGTGTTGCGAAGGCGACCGAAGAAATCGCCCGAGGCTTGGGGGTCAGGGGACTGATCAACGTGCAGTTCGCGCTAGCGTCCGATGTCCTCTATGTGCTTGAGGCAAACCCAAGAGCTTCCAGAACTGTGCCTTTTGTATCAAAGGCACTAGGCATCACGTTGGCAAAAGCAGCCGCTTTGGTAATGGCCGGATGGAGTATCCAAAAACTTGTTGCCGAGGGTCACCTGCCGGCACAAGATGGTCGTCACCTTCCAGCGGGGACTCCAATCTCCGTAAAAGAAGCCGTCTTGCCATTCAAGCGTTTTGCCACCAAGGACGGGCGCTTTGTTGACTCACTATTGGGTCCAGAAATGCGCTCTACCGGCGAGGTAATGGGCATCGACGTTGATTTCCCAACCGCCTTTGCCAAGAGCCAAGCCGGAGCGGGTTCATCACTTCCGGTCAGCGGAACGGTGTTTGTATCGGTTGCCGATCGCGACAAGCCGCAGTTGCTGCTGCCCGTTAGAAGGCTTTCTCAACTCGGTTATCGAATTTTGGCAACCGAGGGAACTGCGAAAATGCTAGGTCGTCACGGCATTCAGGCAGAGGCCGTGATTAAGCACTCCAAGGCAACCGAAGGCCAGCGCTCGATCGTGGACATGATCACCGCCGGTGAAGTCGACGTCGTGGTAAATACGCCAAGCGGTGCAGATGCTCGCGTCGATGGCTACGAGATCAGAGCCGCTACCACCGCGGCCGATAAGCCAATCTTCACAACCGCCGCGCAGCTCAGCGCAGCTATTGGCTCATTCGAGCGGGTCCGCGAGGGAAGGTTCAACGTAAAGCCATTGCAAGAATATGCCCGTGAGCGAAAGGCGAGCATCGGTGGCTAAGTTCTCAACCCGGCTTGACGAGGCGGTCTCTAAATTCTCTGCGATCTGCATCGGTATTGACCCATCGGAGAGCGAGCTCGACAACTGGGAACTACCGGATTCAGCTGCTGGAGCCCGTGAATACGGTCTTAGAATCATCGATAGCGCTCAAGACCGTTTGGGGATCATTAAGCCCCAGGTTGGCTTTTTTGAGCGCTTTGGGTCGCTCGGTTACCAAACGCTCGAGGAGATTATTCGCGAGGCCAAGGACGCCGGCTTGATTGTGATTGCCGATGCTAAACGCGGAGACATTGGTTCCACAATGCTCGGTTACGCTTCGGCTTGGTTCGGGGATGATTCGCCACTGCGTTCGGATGCGCTAACGGTGAGTGGCTATCTGGGGCCGGAATCGCTGCGAGAGACCCTGCATTATGCACAGGATGTTCAAGGTGGATTGTTTATCCTCGCCGCGACCAGTAACCCGGAGGCTGCCCAACTGCAGCAGGCGTTGATCGGTGGCAAAACCGTCGCCGCTAACGTTATCGATGCCGCAAAGGAAATTGGTCAAGGGGAGATGGGCGTTGTGATCGGCGCAACTCAAGATCTCAAAGCATTTGGCATTGGTCACATCACCGAGCGCGACATTGAGATTCCAATCCTGGCCCCGGGCTTTGGTGCGCAAGGAGCCAGGTTAGAAGATCTAAAGGAAATCTTTGGAGCTTCATCGCATCGAATTATCGCATCGATGTCTCGAGAGCTCACCAAAAACGGACCTGAGCAGCTCGGTCTCATGATTGATAAGGCCAAGGCAAAACTATGACTTTGGTTGTCTTGGCGGGTCCCGCTGGAGTCGGCAAAGGTTCGATCGTGCGCTGGATTCTGGATAACGAGGATGATTTCATGCTCTCGGTTTCTGCCACCACCAGAGACCCAAGACCCGGTGAGGTGGATGGCGTTCACTATCACTTTGTCACCCAGGCCGTGTTTGAGGATTTGATCGCAAACAATCAAATGCTCGAGTGGGCACAGGTGCACGGTAAGCATTTCTATGGAACACCACTGAATGAGCTGACTCGAGCCGAAGCCCTAGACAAGCACCTGCTGTTGGAAATTGATCTCCAGGGAGCTCGGCAGGTAAGAGAAGAGCTGCCACAAGCGCTGATGATCTTTATCAATCCGCCCAGCTTTGAGGAACTCGAACGTCGGTTGAGATCAAGGGCAACCGAGACAGAAGAGCAAATTCAAACTAGACTTACAACCGCCCGCACCGAACTTGCTGCTGCGGGGGAGTTTGATTATCAACTAACCAACTTGGACCTAGAGGCTTGCGCCCGACAGGTCGTAGAATTGGTTCATAACGCCGAAAGAGGATCATGAGCGACAAGCTTGAAGGAATTGTTTACCCACCAATCGACGAGTTGCTGGGCAAGGTTGGCTCGAACTACGAGCTAGTGATCTTCGCTTCAAAGCGTGCTCGCCAGATTAACGAGTACTACAGCGCACTTCACGAGGGCAGCCTGTTCAACTATGTTGGGCCGCTGGTTGACTCCTCTATCGACGACAAGCCACTTAGCATCGCACTTCGCGAGGCATACGAGGGCAAGCTCGTCAAGAAGTCTGCTAACTAGTTATTCCTGATGCGCATTCTGCTTGGCATTACTGGCGGAATCGCTGCCTACAAGGCTGCCAACCTAATTCGCGGGTTGAGTGAATTAGGTCACGAGGTCACGGTTGTTCCAACCGAAAATGCACTTAGATTCATCGGCAAACCTACTCTTGAGGCCCTCAGTGGCCACGCCATCGAGACTGACATGTATCAGGATGTCGCACAGGTTCGGCACGTAGAGCTTGGCCAACAGGCGAATCTGATCTTGATTGCTCCGGCTACAGCCTCATTTTTAGCGAGATTTGCGGCCGGCATTGCAGATGATCTGATGCTTAATGCAGTCTTGGCATCGAACGCACCGGTCATCGTTTGCCCGGCTATGCACACCGAAATGTGGCTAAACCCCGCAACACAGGCAAATGTCGCGACCCTTGTTTCTCGGGGCGTGCGGGTTATGGAGCCAGCGTCCGGACGGCTAACAGGGGATGATTCCGGCCCAGGCAGACTTCCTGAGGTGGCCGAAATAATTGAATTCGCGATTGCAGGCCTTCCCCTGAAAGGAAAGCACGTCATCGTGACAGCAGGCGGAACGCGCGAACCAATCGACTCGGTCCGGTACATCGGCAACTCTTCTTCCGGGCGAATGGGAATCGAATTGGCTAAGGCCGCAAGGAACGCTGGCGCTCAGGTTTCGCTGATCGCAGCCAATATCGACCTGCCGCTACCCAAGGGAATTGCGGTGACTCATGTGAGCACCGTAGATGAGTTAGAGCTTGCTATGGATCGCGAATGCGACGTGATGATTATGGCTGCAGCAGTGTCTGACTTTAGGGTTCAAAATCCATATTTGGGAAAGCTAAAGCGCTCGAACGGTTTGAATTTGGAGCTCACTCCGACCAAGGACTTGATTGCCAATTACGCTGCAAATCATCCGAACTCGATACACATCGCATTTGCACTTGCCGAGGAGACCAAGGAGCGACTAATCGAGATTGCTCGGGGAAAGCTCTGGGACAAATCGGTTACGGCGGTTATTGGCAACTCTTTTGAAGCACTGGGCAACAAGGACACCCTGGTGCAGTTCGTGACCAAAGACGATGCCATTGAGTTGTCGGGGAGCAAGGCCGAAGTGAGCAAGTCAATCCTGGAACTGGTTTCCAAGCTAATCCGCTAGTCAGCAACTAAACTTGCGGCATGACGCTACGCACTTTTACCTCTGAATCTGTAACCGAAGGTCACCCAGACAAGATCTGTGACCAAATCAGTGACACCATCCTCGATGCCATGCTCGAGCAAGACCCAGAGTCTCGCGTGGCCGTTGAGACGCTTGTTACCACGGGCCTAGTTCACATCGCCGGCGAGGTAACCACCAGCGGCTATGTAGAAATCCCGCAGCTAGTGCGGCAAAAGCTCATCGACATTGGCTACAACTCATCGCAAATCGGATTTGATGGCAACAGCTGTGGCGTTTCCGTTTCGATTGGAGCTCAGTCACCAGACATTGCTGGTGGGGTAGACGACGCTCTGGAATCCAGAGCTGGTTCGGAAGATGAAGACTCCAAGCTTGGTGCTGGTGACCAGGGCATGATGTTCGGTTACGCAACCAATGAATCATCCGTCTTGATGCCAACTCCAATTTTGCTCTCCCACCGCATAACTGAGCGACTCAGTGCAGTGCGCAGGGAGCTGTCAAATGGCCTGATCCGTCCAGATGGCAAAGCCCAGGTCTCGGTCAACTACGACGGAGTAACTCCGGTTTCGATCGACACCGTTGTGCTTTCAACTCAGCACCACTCGGATGTCACCCAAGATGATCTAGCCAGGCTAGTACTGGAACAGGTCATCCAACCGGTGCTCGCGGATTCGGGATTGTCTTACGAGGAAACCAAGTTCTTCATCAATCCATCTGGCCGATTCGTAATCGGCGGACCACAAGGTGACTCAGGCCTTACCGGCCGCAAAATCATCGTTGACACCTACGGCGGAATGGCTCGTCACGGTGGCGGAGCATTCAGTGGAAAGGATCCCTCGAAGGTTGACCGATCCGCCGCTTATGCCATGCGCTGGGTTGCGAAAAACATCGTTGCGGCGCAACTGGCCGACAGGGCAGAGATTCAGGTGGCATACGCCATCGGAGTTGCTAAACCAGTGGCCGTCTTCGTCGAGACTTTCGGAACCGAGAAGGTTGAAACCGCGAGCATTGAGCGTGCGGTTCGCGAGGTGTTTGACCTTAGGCCTGCTGCGATTATTCGCGAGCTAGATCTCAAGCGCCCCATCTATGCCAAGACCGCGGCCTACGGGCACTTCGGTCGAGAGCTAGCAGAATTCACCTGGGAACGCACCGACCGTGCAGATGCGCTTCGCGAGGCAGCGGGCCGCTAAATGGGCAGCTACGCGAGCGTAGTTGTCGAATCCGATTTGCTCCAGTTGGATCGCGAATTTGATTTTCTAGTTCCGGAGCAGTTCAAGAGCTTGGTTCGGGTCGGCCAACGGGTCAGATTTCAGCTGGGTAGAACCAAGAAATTGGCGACTGGCTTCATCTCAAACCTGCCAGAGACGAGCTCTTTCGCGACTTCCGAGCTAGTGGAAATAGTTGATTTGGAACCTGTGGTGAGCACGGAGATTTTCAACCTCGCGAGACAGGTCGCCAATCGCCAGGCAGTTGCCCTCGGGGAGATTTTGCAACAGGCGGTGATTGAACACATGCCAAGAATTCCTAAGCCTGCGATAACCGATTTTCATTACACACCCCAAAACACACCCGAGCTGCCCGGAGTTGAGCAGTTGGCGGACCGCTGTGCGGTTTTGACTTCAGCAAGATCAATCACCTTCAACGGACTTCGGTTTCCGGATTGGTGCTGGCTGTTTGCCAAGGCAGCCATCGAGGTCATCCAAGGGTCAAAGTCGGCGATTTTCGTGCTTCCGGAGCGGGATCAAATCGAACAGCTGGCAGAACTCTTTGCGGCTTTAGGGCTATCTGAACTAACTACGACCTGGCTACCGGGTGCTAAAAAATCTGAGCGCTTCACCAATTTCCACAGGACGCTCGGTCGAGAATTTTCAATTGTGATTGGTAGTAGATCCGCAATCTACGCACCAACTCAGAACCTGGGACTGATAGCGGTATTCGACGATGGCGATGATTCGCTCAGGGAACAGGGTTCACCGTATACGCATGCGAGAGAAATCGCCCTCATGCGAGCTGGAAGCGATCTGAAGCTTCTTTTTGCAGCAAACTATCGCTCACTTGAGGTGCAGCGTCTGGTTGAGATCGGATACCTAAAGGACTTCGCGGTAAAACTTCCACCGGCCCGAATCTCTTTTTCTGCCCCCGCCCAAAGACTTGATGCAGCCAGCTTCAAACTAATGCGAGAGGCCCTTGAGCAAGGGCCGGTCTTGGTGCTGATTCCGCGCAAGGGGAATTCTGCGACCGTTTATTGCGGCGGCTGTGATGAACGCTTGATTTGCTCGAGCTGCAAGGGGCCGATCTGGGAGACTGAAAAGAGTGAGTATCGCTGCAGGGTTTGCCAGGGGATCTCTCACAGCTGTGCCAAGTGCGGTTCTACCAAACTTCGCAGGGGCCGGACCGGCAGCACCCGAACCGCTGCCGAGTTTGGAAAGGCATTTCCGGGTATCGCAATTTCCGAAGCCACCTCCGATACCAAAGCGGTGGCCGTAAAAAAGAGTAAGCACCTAGTCTTAGCAACTCCAGGCTCTGCCCCGCGGGTGGCCAGTGGCTACGCTGCGCTTTTGATTCTGGATCCAGATGTTTGGCTAGCCATGCCGGTACTCCGCTCTGAGCAGACTGCGATTAGGGACTGGATGGAAGCAATAGAACTGCTTTCGGACAGCGGTAGAGCGCATATTGCCGGATTGGACGCGGATTTAGGTCAGGCCATATCACTTGGTCAGCACCGAGAATTAGCAAGCACCGCGTTACGGGAAGTAAATTCCCTAGCGCTTCCGCCAGCGGCCCGCGTGGCAACGCTTGAGGGCAATCAGGAGACAATCGCGAGTGCACTGGATGCTGTCACCAAGCTGGGCGCGGTGGTATTGCGAAGTAATTTGGCCGAAAACGCCTCGGCCCTAATTCGGTTCAGTTACAGCCAGGGTGCAGAGATTTCGGCTAGCCTCAAGGCCCTAGCACTAAAGACCAATGCCCGCTTAGTCGGAGCCAATAAACGACGTGGCCTCAAGATTGTCATGGACGATCCGGCGGCGCTCTAGGTGAGGTTTAGATGAAACTAATTTTTGCGGGTACTCCCGAAAACGCAGCTTTGGCCCTAGAGCTGGTGGCCATGCATCACGAAGTGGTGCTGGTGATAACCCGGGAAGATGCCGAACTCGGCAGGAAGCGTATCCTTACGCCTTCCGCCGTTGCCCAAAAAGCTGAGCAGTTAGGATTACCGATCCTAAAGGCAAATCGAATCAAGGCAGAGCAAATCGACGCGATTCGATCCGCTGGTGCGGACCTGGCGCTGGTAGTCGCCTACGGAAGTTTGATACCGCAGGCCGCTCTCGATGAGCTCAGGTGGTGGAACATCCACTTCAGCCTGTTACCGCTTTGGCGCGGTGCCTCTCCACTGCAGCAGTCAATCAGAACAGGTGGAATCGGGGCAGGTGTAACGCTTTTTGAACTGGATTCTGGAATGGATACCGGAGCCATAGTTGCCCAGCTGCCCATTGAGCTTGGCGAAAACGAGACCACGGGTGATGCGCTCAACAGGTTTACGAAAGCCGGAATTGAACTGTTTCAAACCGCAACAGCCACCGACATTCGGCCCGAGCCGCAACATGGAGTCCCGAGCATGGCACCAAAAATCACCAGGGCCGATGCCCGGCTTGACCTTGAGCAAAGCGCAATCGACGTGCATCGCGCTGTCATGGCCTTCAACCCAGAGCCGATGGCCTGGGTTGAACACAAAGGAAATCCAATTCGGATTATCAGCACTAAACCGCTCGGTGATGAATTTTCGGTTGAAGCCGATCGGCTTGTGGGTAGGGTAATCCACTTTCCAGATCGCGTGACCCTGGAGTGTGGCAGTGGCAGCCAACTTGAGTTGATACAGGTCCAACCTGCCGGAAAGCAACCGATGTCTGCTGCTGATTGGCTTAGAGGTCTAGATGGAGAGGTTCAACTTGCCTAATCCCAGAATGGTCGCCATCGATCTTTTGGCGAGGGTCGCTGAGAGTGACAGCTACATAAATTTGCTGCTACCTGGTTTTCTGACAAAGGCCCAGGTCCCAGATTCCGATCGTGGACTGGTTCAGGAGCTGAGCTACGGAACGTTGCGCTGGCAGTTGCAGTACGACAGCTTTATCGATCACTTCACCGCGGGCAAAACGCTTTCTCCCAAGCTTCGTATCGCGATAAGACTGGGCATGCATCAACTTTTCAGAATGCGCGTCCCAACCCACGCCGCGATTCACGAAACCGTGGAATTGGTCAAGAGCTTTGAACGCAGTGCAGCTGGCATGGCAAACGCGGTGCTTCGTAATGCTGACCGTGCTGGATTCGACAATCTGCTGGCCGAGTGCATCAAGGGCAAGCGTCCCGAGGAAGTATTGGCGATTCGCTACTCTCATCCAGCTTGGGTAATCAGTGCGCTGCGAAGTGCCCTCGAACTAGATGGGAAGCGGGAGCAACTAGAAGAGCTACTTGCGGCCAATAACGAGACTCCGATCATCAACCTCGCGGCCCTGCCAAATACCAAGGCGGCAGACTATTTGCGCAGTCAAGGATTGGAACCTGGACAAGCTGCACCAACAGGGTTTTTGGCTTCGGGCAATCCCGAGACTTATTTGTCAACTCCGGGGGTGCGAGTCCAAGACCAGGGCTCGCAGCTTGTCGCGCTAGCGCTGTTGGACGTCGCAGATAAGTCAGGACGCTGGCTGGATATGTGCTCGGGGCCCGGGGGTAAAGCCGCAATGCTGCAGGCCGGAATCGCAGCCAGCGGGGGAGTACTGGACTGTCTTGAACCAATTCCAGCTCGAGCAGACCTCGTGAAGCAAGCGCTGAATCCTAATTTGCCCGGAAATGTCAAAGTCGGCTATGGGCAACAGGCACCGGCAAATACTTACGAGGCAGTTTTATTGGATGCACCCTGTTCTGGATTGGGTTCAGTCAGAAGAAAACCTGAATCGCGCTGGAGAAAAACCACCGAGCAACTTTCGGGACTCACCAAGATTCAGACCGAACTGCTCGATGCCGCCACGCTTGCCCTAAAACCCGGCGGCTACCTGCTCTATTCGACCTGTTCGCCGCTGGTGATTGAAACCAACACTCAAATCAAACAGCTGCTAGGGAACCATCCGGAACTTGAATTGATTAACGCCAATGAGGTCTTGAATAAAATCTCACCTGCCCTTTCGATGTCGACTAATCGAAAGACTGCTCAGCTATGGACACACCTGCACGCCACTGATGCGATGTTTATCGCAATCCTGCGCAAGAAGTAAGCTCGCAACATGAAGATTCACCCGTCGATCCTCAGCGCCGACTTCGCCAATCTGGAATCCGAACTAGCTACCATCTCGCTAGCAGATGCGGCACACGTCGATGTCATGGATAACCACTTTGTGCCGAATTTGACACTCGGGCTGCCGATTGTTTCTCGACTATTTGAGGTATCGAAGCTTCCGCTAGATATTCACCTAATGATTTCGGACCCCGATCGCTGGGCACCTGCTTACGCAGAGCTGGGATGCGATTCAGTGACCTTTCACCTTGAAGCCGCCCAGGACCCTCTGGTTTTGGCCAGGCGCATCCGAGCGATTGGCTCAAAAGCTGCCATTGCCATCAAGCCAAATACCCCCTTCTCGGATGTGGAAGGGTTGCTATCCGAAATCGACATGCTCTTGGTCATGACGGTTGAGCCTGGTTTTGGAGGTCAGAAGCTGATTCCAGAGACAGTTTCTAAAGTTAGCCAAGCAAAACAGGCATCCCAAAACCTCGGCCTGTCCATCGCCATCCAAGTCGATGGTGGGGTTACCGAGTCGAACATCGGGCAGCTAGCCGATGCCGGAGCTGATGTCTTTGTGGCTGGAAGCGCAGTTTTCAAAGCCGAAAACCGCAACCTAGAAATTACCAAGCTCAGGGATCTAGCCAACGCCCACTAGCTTTGGAGCGGTAACCTAGAGCCATGAAATCCTTTGACCAGCTCTTTCAAGAGCTCAGCATTCGCAACCTGGAGCGCCCGCAGGGCTCTCGCTCGACCGAATTGCTGGAGCAGGGGGTTCATGCGATAGGCAAAAAGGTCGTCGAGGAGGCCGCAGAGGTTTGGATGGCGGCAGAGCACGAATCTGACGAACAACTCGCGCTTGAGGCATCGCAACTGATTTACCACCTGCAACTAATTTTGATTGCCAGGGGCATTCCACTTTCAAAGGTAGAGGAGCAACTCTGATGCTCAAGGTTGCGGTTCCAAACAAGGGAATTCTGTCCGATTCAGCAATTTCGATGTTGAAGGAGGCTGGTTACGCCGTCAGACGCGACTCTGCAGAGTTGCACCTCGTGGATGAGCAGAACCAGATCGAATTCTTCTACCTGCGCCCACGCGACATCGCTACCTACGTTGGCTCAGGTTCGCTAGATGTTGGACTGACCGGACTCGATCTTCTGAAAGACGCCCAATCAAAAGCGGACGAGGTGGCTGACCTCGGCTTTGGTGGTTCAACATTCAGGTTTGCTGCGCCAATTGATTCAGGCTTTACAACTGTGCAGGACCTGCAGGGCAAGCGCCTCGCCACGGCTTACCCGAACCTAATTTCCGACTACCTTGCCGAACAGGGTGTCAGCGCTCAGATTGTGAAACTAGATGGCGCAGTGGAGTCCGCGGTAAAACTAGGCGTTGCCGATGCGGTAGCCGACGTGGTTTCCACCGGAAACACCCTGCGCAAGGCGGGATTGGCCATCTTTGGACCGGTTATCCTCAAGTCCACCGCTAGGTTGATTTGCGCACCCGGCAAGGCCAATGAGGCCTCAAAGCTGTTGCGCAGACTCCAGGGCGTAATCGTGGCGCGTGAGTACGTGATTTTTGATTATGACTGCCCGGTTGAACTCGTTGAAGCGGCCAGCAAGCTCACTCCGGGAATTGAGTCGCCAACCATCTCGCCACTGGCTGATCAGAATTGGGTCGCGGTTCGTGCGTTGGTCAGGGCTGATCAGACTAACCAAATCATGGATCAGCTCTACGAAATCGGGGCTCGCGCTATTTTGGTGAGCGCGATCCACGCCGCGAGAATCTAGTGCCCGCAATTCGAGTAATACCTTGCCTTGATGTGGCAGCAGGGCGGGTCGTAAAAGGTGTGAATTTCCAGAATCTAAAAGACTCTGGTGACCCGGTGGAGCTTGCCAGTCGCTACTACTTGCAGGGTGCGGATGAAGTAACTTTTCTGGACGTGGCAGCTACCAATGAGAATCGTGGCACCACGATGGACATGGTCACCAGGTGCGCTGAGCAGGTATTCATTCCCCTCACAGTTGGCGGCGGTATTCGCGTGGTTGAGGATGTCTCGCGCTTGCTAGAGAGCGGTGCCGACAAGGTGTCAGTTGGCTCAGCCGGTATCAGACGACCCGATCTGCTATCGGAGATTTCAGCGGAGCACGGCAATCAGGTCTTGGTCATCTCCTTAGATCTAAAGCGAGCAAGTACCCCATCGGGTTTTGGCGTGACTTCAAATGGCGGCCGCGAACTCACCGATTTGGATGCAATGGAATGGGTGCGCCGGGTGCAGGACTTCGGCGCTGGAGAGCTGCTGGTGAACAGCATCGATGCCGATGGCACTCGGGACGGCTTTGACCTGGAGTTGATTTCCCGAATCAAGGAGATTTCCAGCGTCCCGGTTATCGCATCCGGTGGAGCTGGCAAGTTGGAGCACTTTGTGGCAGCTGCAAACGCAGGAGCTGACGCGCTGCTCGCGGCAAGTGTCTTCCACGAAGGCTTGCTTACCATTGCAGACGTGAAACAAAGTATGCGGGCGGCTGGTTTAGAGGTGAGATGAGAAAGCTAGATCTGAGCAAGGTGAAATTTGACGAGAGTGGCCTAGTGGCCGTAATCGCACAGGATGTCATATCCAAAGAAGTTTTGATGCTGGCATACACGTCGCGTGAGACTCTTGTGGAGACTATAGAGACTGGCAAGATGGTTTATTTTTCGAGATCTCGAAACCAGCGCTGGCTTAAAGGGGAGACTTCGGGCAATTTTCAGGAAGTGGTTGAACTAAGCCTGGACTGCGATGGAGATACTGTGCTAGCTCAGGTAAATACTCTGGGCCCTGCCTGCCACAACGGCACCAAGACTTGTTTTGAGGAGAACTGATGCTGAGCCTTGATCAGGTGCGTGAACTCTCCCAGGACTACAACGTAATTCCAGTTAGTAAGAGACTTTTTGCCGGGACCGAGACCCCGCTGGGTATTTACCAAAAGCTTTGCGACCAGCGGCCCAATACGTTTTTACTGGAGTCTGCAGAGCAGGGAGTATGGGGTCGCTACTCGTTTATCGGTGTTAGATCCCGAGGCCAACTAATTGCGGATGAGACCTCGGTTACCTGGACCTCCGAGCACAGCGCCTTGCCGGCTGGCGATTTACCCCAAGATCCACTTGATGCCCTCGAAGCGCTGCAGTCCAGCTGGCACTCAACGCCGGTGGATTTCCCGCTGAGCTCAGGGCTGGTTGGCTTCGTCAGCTGGGGAGCGGTAAATCTTTTGGAGAAACTTCCTAGCTCCAAGCCGGCTGACTATGAGGTTCCGCTTTTGGCCTTCAACCAGTTCAGCCAATTGATTGTGATGGATCACCTCAGTGCAGAACTGATTTTGGTTGGAGTGGTTTTCGTTGATGGATCCGACCTGGAGGCCAACTATGAACAGGTTGTCTCCGAAATGGCCGAGGTCGAACGCGCACTGCGTGAGCCAACTCCAGCGCTGATCTCCGAGCCGAGCTGGCCCCAGGCTGAATTCACAAAGCGCACGGCCGAGCAAGACTTTCTAGATCAGGTAGATCGAGCAAAGCACCACGTGAGGTTGGGGGATGTTTTCCAGGTGGTGCTCTCGCAGCGCTTTGACCAAGAGGTGAAGGTCGATGCGATCGAGGTCTATCGTGCACTGCGGGCGCTAAACCCGAGCCCCTACATGTACCTAACTCGCTGGCAGGATTCCGCCGGTGACTTCACGATAGTGGGATCGAGCCCCGAGGCCCTGGTAAAGGTTTCTCAAGGCAAAGCCATCATGCACCCAATCGCTGGCTCGAGACCAAGGGGCGTGGACACCTCTACCGACATCAGATTGGCGGAGGAACTTTTGGCTGATGCCAAAGAGCAAAGCGAGCATCTGATGCTGGTTGACCTGGCAAGAAATGACTTGCTCAAGGTATGCGACCCAGCGAGCCTTCAGGTTACAGAATTCATGCAAATTCACCGGTTCAGCCACATCATGCACCTGGTGTCAACCGTTGAGGGTGAGCTACGACCCGATCAGGGACCGGTCGCAGCCCTGAGAGCTACCTTCCCGGCCGGGACGCTTTCTGGAGCACCTAAGCCAAGGGCTCTGGAGATAATTCACGATCTCGAACCAAGCTACCGAGGTCTCTTTGGCGGCGTCGTCGGCTACTTTGACTTCCGAGGCAATACCGACCTGGCGATTGCAATCCGTACCGCGTTTATTCGTGATGGTGTTGCCAGAATTCAGGCTGGGGCTGGGATTGTTTTGGATTCGGTGCCCCAGAGCGAATACGCCGAGACTGGTGCCAAGGCAGCGGTAATGCTGAAGGCAATCGCAGCTGCGAATGCGATGGGTCATGCGCGCTAAAAACTTCACAATTGCAGCCAGCATTGCTCTCTGGTGGGTTCTGGTGAACCTGCCGTGGTTAGTAGTTGGGGCTGAAGAGTTCACCGGGGGTCAACTGGTGCCGGTGCTGAATTTATTGCCAGCCATAGCGCTAACCGCCCTGTTTATCTCGCTTTACGGGAAATTTCGACGCAGCTTGCTGCTAGCAGTGGCTGTCATTTTGGCGCTTGGGGGTTATCTAACGATCACCACTGATTTGACGCAGAGTTCGGTTGTAATCGCTGAACTGGAGCGTCTGAGCGGTGTAATGAATGCCCAGTCTCATCAGGCAGGTGTTGAGGTGAGTGACAGCTGGGCGCGAATTGCCGCTTTTGCTTCAGCAATAGTCGCATCGGTGATCACGTTGTTTGGCTTCCGAGCCAAATCAACAGCTGAAGTTAGGCAACAAGCAGCAACGGAGTCCATCGACAACCGCTCGCTGTGGGATGAACAGAATTGATGCTTGCTAGACTTTAGGGGTCGAAAGAGAACAACATGTCACAGCACTCAACTGATCCTGGCCACGGCAACTCGGTAGCGTCTTGGACCACCGTGATTATCGTCATCGTTGCATTTAGCATCGGAACCTTGTTCTTCTGGCTAGACAATGCTGCGATGGTCTGGGCCTCTGCAGTGCTCGCGGTAGCCGGTCCAGCGGTTGGCTGGTTCCTCAAGCGTGCGGGTTACGGTGTTGGCGGCGAGCACACCAAAGCTCACTAGTGCTCAATCAACTCTTTGACGCAGCACTAGCAGCATCTCAAAGAAGAGAGCGCAACATCAGCGAGCAAAATCTGCTCGATCACATCTCACTACTTCCCAAGCCGGTTGATGTCTACGCAGCGTTGGAGAAGTCCAGCCACATCAAGCTGATTGCGGAAATCAAAAGACGCAGTCCGTCACGAGGATTTCTAGCCGAAATTCCTTCGGCTGCTGACCAAGCCAAGCTGTATCAGGACTCTGGCGCGCACGCGATTTCGGTTCTCACCGAAGAATCGGGTTTCGGTGGCAAACTGGAGGACCTGTCAGCGGCGCGATCGGCCGTCAGAATTCCGCTGCTACGCAAAGACTTCATCAGCACCGAGTATCAGATTCTTGAGGCCAGAGCTGCGGGTGCCGACTTTGTATTGCTGATTTTGGCATGGCTGACGAAAGACCGATTCCTTGCCCTTCAAGCGTTTGCAAAGCAGTTGGGCCTGGGGATTTTGGTTGAGACCCACACGCTCGCTGAAATAGCGATTGCCAATGAGGCTGGGTCACAGCTAATTGGGATTAACACTCGCGATTTGCAAACTTTCAAGACAGACCTTGGTCTTTTTGAGCAAATGGCTCAAGCGCTCAACCCCGATGCCATCAAAGTGGCTGAATCATCGGTCAAGGCGGTAGCGGATGTTGTCCGGTATCGAAATGCCGGGGCAGATGTCGCACTGGTTGGAGAAGCACTGGTCACCGCGGATCCGAGCATTTTGATCCCAGAGTTCACAAGTGTTGCTTAGGATTTAGGGCATGCAGACAAATCTTCGTTCTCAGGCTGGGCCATACTTCGGCGAATTCGGCGGGAGATTTGTCGCGGAACCTCTAATCGCAGCGCTTGATGAGCTTGAGGCGACCTATCAGGCAGCTAAGGCTGACCCAAGTTTTGAACTCGAACTTGCGCAACTGCACAAGAACTACACCGGACGTCCTTCGATCATCACCGAGGCACCTAGGTTTGCCAAAGAATTTGGCGACCTTCGCATTTTTCTCAAGCGCGAGGACTTGAATCACACGGGAAGTCACAAGATCAACAACGTGATGGGGCAAGCGCTGCTGGCTAAACGCATGGGAAAAAAGCGCATCATCGCCGAAACCGGTGCAGGCCAGCACGGCGTTGCTAGCGCAACGGCTGCTGCCTACTTTGGCCTGGACTGTGTGGTCTACATGGGCGAAGTCGACACTGAGCGCCAGGCTCTGAATGTCGCGAGAATGAAATTGCTCGGCGCTCAGGTTATTCCGGTAACTACCGGATCTAGAACCCTAAAGGACGCCATCAACGAGGCGCTTCGTGACTGGGTGGCTAATGTTGACAGCACGCACTATCTGCTTGGGACAGTAGCCGGTCCGCACCCATTCCCAACCATGGTGAGAGACTTTCACTCCGTAATCGGCATCGAGGCTAGAGCCCAAATGCTAGAACTCACTGGCCGCCTGCCGGATGCGGTAGCAGCCTGCATCGGCGGCGGGTCAAATGCCATCGGCATCTTCCACCCGTTCCTAGATGATCAGGAAGTTGCGCTCTGGGGATTTGAAGCCGCTGGTGATGGCATTGACACCCCGAAGCACGCTGCGACGCTTTCGAAGGGACGCCCAGGCGTGCTGCACGGCGCAAGGTCGTACATGCTTCAGGATGAGGATGGCCAAACTATGGAATCGCATTCGATTTCCGCTGGTCTTGACTACCCGGGTGTCGGGCCGGAACACTCCTGGCTAAAGGACCTTGGGCGGGCAAACTATTTCGGCATCAGCGACGCAGAGGCGATGAACGCCATGCGACTTCTGTCACAAACCGAAGGCATAATCCCAGCTATTGAAACCGCTCACGCACTAGCTGGCATCAAACATCTAACGACCGTGCTACCGGCCGGAGCACATGTCTTGGTAAACCTCTCCGGTCGCGGCGATAAGGACATGGAGACCGCCGGACGCTACTTTGGATTGCTGGGGGACAAGTGAGCATTACAAACGAAGTTTTAGAGCGCAATCGTGCCTCTGGTCGAGGAACTCTGGTCGGCTACTACCCAGCGGGCTACCCAACCAAGCAAGACAGTATTGACTCGCTGGTTGCCATGGCCGAGAACGGCTGCGACATCCTGGAAATCGGTGTCCCCTACAGCGACCCGGTGATGGACGGCCTAGTCATCCAACATGCAACCGAAGAAGCAATCGCCAATGGCTTTAAGCTTCGCGACCTGTTCGAAATTATTAAAGGCGTGCGTGAGAAGGTTGACACTCCGCTTTTGGTAATGAGCTACTGGAATCCGGTGCTTTCGTATGGAGTTGAGCGATTCAGCGAAGACCTCGCTGCATCCGGTGCGCAGGGCATGATTACTCCGGATTTGATTCCGGACGAAGCCAAGGACTGGATTGAACTATCGAATCAGCATGGTCTTGACCGAGTTTTCCTCGTTGCTCCATCCAGTTCCGACGAGCGCGTTGCAAATAACTCCAAGGCCTCAAAGGGATTTGTTTACTCGGTTTCAACCATGGGCATCACGGGGGAAAGGGCCGAACTTGACCGACTGGCTCGCTCGGTCGTCTCGCGGGTTAAGACCTTGGGAACAACGCCGACCTGCGTCGGGGTAGGCATCTCGACAGCTGACCAGGTGCGTGAGGTCAACAGCTACGCCGATGGCGCGATTGTTGGCACTGCATTTGTAAAGTCCTACCAGCAGGGTGGTTTGCAGGGTCTGGTAGCAAAGACCAAAGAGCTTGCCGGCGGATTAGGATAGCCCAGTGAATTTTCTAACCAGCATTCCATCCCCTGAGATCAGTTTTATCGATCTCGGACCGCTTCGCATTCATTTCTATGCCTTGTTCATCCTGACCGGCATTGTGATTGCGTCCTGGTTGGCAGACAGCAGACTTCACGCTCGCGGAGCCGAGCGAGGTTTGTTCCTGGACATAGCGCTCTGGGCGGTTCCAGCTGGAATTCTCGGTGGACGTTTCTATCACGTAATCACCCACCCAAATGACTACTTCTACCCGGGGGCTGACCTGCTAGCCGTCTTCCGAATCTGGGAGGGCGGTATGGCAATCTACGGAGCGCTGCTATTTGGTGCGATTGGTGTTTGGTACGGCGCTAAGCAGGCAGGTCTGAGTTTTTGGGCAGTCGCCGATGCGGTAGCACCGGGGCTTTTGATCGCTCAGGGCATTGGGCGCCTTGGCAACTACTTCAACCAAGAGCTCTACGGCCTCCCAACTGATCTGCCGTGGGGCCTGGAGATTCCGTTTGGTAATTCCGCCTACCCTGCGGGTCTTCCTGCCGGGCTGACCTTCCACCCAACCTTCTTATACGAAATGATTTGGAACTTCGCGGCCGCTGCACTTCTGATTTTCCTAGGAAAGCGCCTGCAATTGCAGTGGGGCAAGCAGCTTGCCGTCTATTTCATTTTGTATTCCACGGGACGACTTTGGATAGAAAGCATCCGAATCGACCCAAGTGAGATTATTCTTGGACTACGAGTAAATATCTGGTCAGCGCTGATCGGAATCGCCATCGGAGTGACCCTCCTGATTGTTCAGTCGCGCCGCCACCCCGGCCTAGAACCGAGCATCTGGCTAGAAGGCCGTGAACCTGTCGCCAATTCGGCAAAAAAGCCGAGCAAGACAGAAAAAGAGCCGCAAGAAATCTAGTTTTTGACACCTGGGCCGAAGATGTCCCTTTTGATTTTTCGATAGGAGACACGCATGCCGGCTACCAGCCCGTTTCAGCGGTTCAACGCAGGTCCGTCCGCTCAGGGACTTTACGACCCAAGCGCTGAAAAAGACGCGTGTGGTCTGGCGATGGTGGCAACCCTTAGGGGGACCCCTGGTCACGACATCGTGGATATGGCCCTGTCTTCGCTGCGTAACCTCGAGCACCGCGGCGCCGTTGGGTCCGACGCTGGCACCGGAGACGGCGCCGGAATTCTCACCCAGCTTCCAGATCGCTTCTTCCGAAAGACTCTCAACTTCGAACTTCCAAAACTTGGCTGCTATGGCGCTGGACTGGTTTTTCTTTCCGAAAACGAGGCGGCGGAGGATAAGGAGAAGTTTGCAAAAATCGCCGCCGAGGAGCGCCTTTCAGTTCTAGGTTGGCGCACGCCGCCTACTAGGCCAGAAGTCTTGGGTGACCTGGCACGTGCTGCCATGCCGCTTATTGAGCAGGTATTTGTGGCCGCGGTCGATGGCTCCAGTGGTCTTGAGCTTGAGAGAAGGCTGTTCCGCCTTCGCAAGCGCAGTGAACGAGAGATCGGCATCTATCACCCATCGCTATCGATGCGCACCATGGTCTACAAGGGCATGGTCACCACCTTGCAGCTTGAGCCTTTCTACCCAGACCTATCCGACGAAGATTTCGAATCCCAGCTCGCGCTGGTGCACTCTAGGTTCTCAACCAACACCTTCCCATCCTGGCCGTTGGCTCACCCGTTCCGCTTCATCGCGCACAACGGAGAGATCAACACCGTAAAGGGCAATGCCAACTGGATGCGAGCTCGAGAGTCCCAGCTCAGAAGCGATGACCTGGGCAACATCGAACAGCTCAAGCCGATTGTTACCCCCGGAGCCTCAGACTCGGCGACCTTTGACGAAGTGCTAGAGCTTTTGGTGCTATCGGGCCGGTCACTCCCGCACGCCATGATGATGATGATTCCAGGTGCCTGGGAGAAGCAGCTAGACCTTGACCCGCAGCTGAGGGATTTCTTCGAGTATCACTCCATGATCATGGAGCCCTGGGATGGACCAGCTGCCGTAGTTTTCACCGACGGCACGCTGGTGGGTGCAACCCTAGACCGCAATGGTCTTCGCCCAGGTCGCTTTGTCGTGACTGAAGATGGCTTCATAATTCTCGCCTCCGAAATCGGAGTGGCAAACATCCCGGCCGAGAAGATTGTTCGCAAGGGCAGACTCCAGCCGGGCAAGATGTTCCTAATCGACACTGCAGCCGGTCAGATCATCGAGGACGAGCAAATCAAGAGCGAGGTAGCGGCAGCCCAGCCGTGGGGAGCTTGGCTCGAAGAGAACATGATCAACCTGCGCGACCTACCGGAGCGCGAGCACGTTCGCTATTCCAGCTCCTCAGTTAATCGTCGTCAGCGAGTCTTCGGCTACACCGAAGAGGATCTAAAAGAATTTATTGCCCCAATGGCCCGATCTGGTCAGGAGCCAATTGGTGCGATGGGAACCGACACTCCGATTGCAGCAATCTCGCAGCACTCCAGGCTGTTGTTTGACTACTTCACTCAGCAGTTTGCTCAGGTAACCAACCCGCCGCTAGACGCAATTCGCGAAGAGGTGGTCACCTCGATGACCGCATCAATCGGGCCAGTTTTGAACCTGCTGGATGCCACCCCTGAGCATGCTAAGCAGCTCGTGATGGACTTCCCGATTCTCACCAACGATGAACTTGCCCGCATTAAGCACATCGACAAGGGAAACAACATCGGTAAGGCTGTCACTATCTCAGCGCTTTACCGAGTCGATGATGGGGCAGAAGCTCTCGAAGAGCGGCTCGCTGAAATGGCAGCCGAGGTTGATGAAGCGATTGCTGCCGGAACCACCTTCATCATTATTAGCGACCGCGATTCCAATCGAGAGCTAGCTCCGATTCCCTCGCTATTGGCGCTCAGTAGCGTTCACCACCACCTGATTCGCAAGGGTACCCGTCTGCAAGCAGGCCTGGTTGTCGAGTGCGGTGATACCAGAGACGTGCACCACGTGGCGACACTGATTGGTTACGGTGCATCGGCTATCAACCCATACCTAGCCCTTGAGACCGCTGAGGACCTCGTGGTCAAGGGCCTGATTACCGGCATTACGCCAGAGCGCTCGAGCAAGAACATGGTGAAGGCGCTCGGTAAGGGCATTTTGAAGATCATGTCAAAGATGGGCATTTCGACAGTAGCGTCCTACGGCGGCGCCCAGTGTTTCGAGGCCATCGGCCTGAGCCAGGACCTGGTCGACAAGTACTTCACCGGAACCACCACCAAGCTCGGAGGTGTTGGCCTAGACATCCTGCACCAGGAAATTGAGAAGCGTCACCGCGCTGCCTACCCAATCGAGGGTGCCTCCAAGATTCACCTGCCGCTGGAAGTTGGTGGCGAGATGAAGTGGCGTCGTGAGGGTCCACCTCACCTGTTCAACCCCGAGACCATTTTCAAGCTGCAGCACTCCACCAAGCAAAAGCGCTACGACATCTTCAAGGAATACACCCACGCGGTAGACGACCAGTCTGAGCGACTGATGACTATTCGCGGTCTATTCGCGTTCAAGAATGGCATGCGACCCGCTATTCCAATCGAAGAGGTTGAGCCAGTTTCAGAGATCGTAAAGCGATTCTCCACCGGTGCGATGTCGATGGGTGCAATTTCTCCAGAGGCCCACGAGGTGCTGGCGATCGCAATGAATCGCCTGGGCGCAAAGAGCAACACCGGTGAGGGTGGCGAAGCCGTTGAACGCCTTTTGGACCGCAATCGCCGCAGTGCCGTCAAGCAGGTGGCGTCCGGTCGATTCGGTGTCACCTCGATGTATTTGACTCACGCCGATGACATTCAGATCAAGATGGCACAGGGAGCTAAGCCGGGTGAGGGTGGTCAGCTACCACCGCACAAGGTTTACCCGTGGATTGCCCAGCTCAGGCACTCGACGCCGGGCGTAGGGCTGATCTCACCGCCTCCGCATCACGACATCTACTCGATCGAAGACCTCAAGCAGCTGATCTTTGACCTGAAGCGCGCTAACCGCGCCGCTAGAGTGCACGTGAAGCTGGTTAGCCAATTTGGTGTTGGAACCGTTGCCGCAGGTGTGGCTAAGGCCAAGGCCGACGTCGTCCTGATTTCAGGACACGACGGTGGCACCGGCGCGAGTCCACTGAACTCGCTAAAGCACGCCGGTACCCCTTGGGAGCTTGGCCTTGCCGAGGCACAACAGACCCTGCTGCTAAATGGTCTGCGCGACCGAATCGTGGTTCAGGTGGACGGTTCAATGAAGACCGGCCGTGACGTGGTAATTGCTGCGCTGCTTGGCGCAGAGGAATACGGTTTCGCGACCGCTCCTTTGGTGGTCGAGGGTTGCATCTTGATGCGGGTTTGCCACCTCGATACCTGCCCGGTCGGTGTTGCGACCCAGAACCCGGATCTACGAGCCAGGTTCAAGGGTCAAGCAGATCACGTCGTGAACTTCTTTGAATTCCTGGCCCAAGAGGTTCGCGAATATCTTGCTCAGCTGGGCTTCCGAACCCTCGCCGAGGCGGTCGGTCGGGTTGACCTGCTTGATGTAAACCGTGCGGTTTCGCACTACAAGGCGGATGGCCTGGATCTAACACCGATCTTTGCCGCCAAGGACATCGATTTGAGCCAGAACCTGAGAAACACCACGGTTCAGGACCACGAACTCGAATCCCACTTCGACTTCCCGCTAATTGCACAGAGTGCTTTGGCACTGCGCGAAGGCAAGCCGGTCGTTCACAGCATTGACATCAACAACACCAACCAGGCCATCGGCACCATGCTCGGCAATGAGCTAACCAAGCGCTGGGGAGAGCAGGGACTCGAACCTGGAACTCTGACCTTGAACCTGCGCGGTTCAGCGGGTCAGTCACTGGGTGCATTTGTGCCTCGTGGCATCAGCATTACGGTCGAGGGCGACTGCAACGACTATGTCGGTAAGGGTCTCTCGGGTGGCACCATCGTGGTAAAGCCAGAGGCAAATGCCGGTTTCGTGCCCGAGCAGAACGTAATTGCCGGAAACGTTATTGGCTACGGTGCCACCAGCGGTGAGATATTCCTCAACGGAGTTGTGGGTGAGCGCTTCCTGGTTCGCAACTCTGGAGTTGAGGCAGTGGTTGAGGGCGTTGGTGACCACGCCCTGGAATACATGACCGGAGGAACCGCGGTAATTCTCGGCAAGACCGGTGTTAACCTCGGCGCCGGTATGTCCGGTGGAGTTGCATACGTTTACCGCCTATCAGAGGCTCGGGTGAACCGCGAGGCCCTGGCTTCCGGTGAGATCTCACTTGGAAACCTCGAAGCGCATGATGTTGAAAAACTTCGTTCACTACTTCAAAGGCACGTTGCTCTTACCGGTTCGCAACTTGGTCAGCGGCTTCTGGCCGACTTCGAGACTGAGCTTTCGAACTTCGTAAGAGTTTTGCCCCGTGATTACGCGCGAGTCATGGAGATTCAGCGCAATGCCAGTGCCGATGGCATTGACCTAGACGGCGAAGAAGTTTGGACCCAGATTCTGGAGGTGACCGGTGGCTGACCCAAAGGGCTTTATCAAGGTAACCGAGCGAGAGACCGCTCCAAGAAGACCGGTTCCGGTTCGCATCAAGGACTGGAAAGAGGTTTATGCCGAGCGCAACGGTGAAACCATCGTTCGCCAGGCTTCGCGCTGCATGGACTGCGGTATTCCGTTCTGCCACCACGGTTGCCCACTTGGCAATTTGATTCCAGAGTGGAATGACCTAACCCACCGCGGGCGCAACCGTGAGGCAATTGACCGGCTGCACGCTACGAACAACTTCCCAGAGTTCACCGGCAGACTCTGCCCCGCACCGTGCGAGAGTTCCTGTGTGCTGGGCATCAATCAACCCGCGGTTACCATCAAGGAGATCGAGGTTTCGATCATTGATGACGCTTTCGACAATGGCTTTGTGACCCCGAGCGTTCCGGAGCGCCTTACCGGCAAGACCGTCGCGGTAGTTGGTTCTGGACCTGCCGGACTTGCAGCTGCCCAGCAGCTAACTAGAGCCGGCCACACCGTGGCCGTTTACGAGCGCGATGATCGCATCGGTGGCCTGTTGCGCTATGGCATTCCAGATTTCAAGATGGAAAAGCACCACATTGATCGTCGCGTGGCACAAATGGAGGCCGAAGGCACCCGTTTTAGAACCTCGGTCAATGTCGGTGTCGACATCAGTTGGGACGAGCTGCAAAAGCGTTATGACGCCGTGCTGATTGCCACTGGAGCCATGATTCCGCGCGATTTGAATGTTGCCGGCAGGGACCTGAGCGGTGTTCACTTTGCAATGCAGTATCTGTCTCAGGCAAATAAGGCCGTGGCTGGCGATGTGCTGGCCGAGCAGATCAGCGCTCAAGGAAAGCATGTCATCATCCTCGGTGGTGGCGATACCGGAGCAGACTGCCTCGGCACCGCGACCCGGCAGGGAGCGTTGAGCGTGACCACTTTAGCGATCGGCACCAAGCCACCGAGCGAACGTACCGAAGACCAGCCCTGGCCGATGATGCCCAATCTTTTTGAGGTGGCATCCGCCCACGAGGAATTTGGCGAGCGTAAGTACCTGCACTCGACCGTAGAGTTCGTGGGCGAAAACGGTGTGCTTACCGGTGTGAAGGTTGCGGATACCGAGTTCGTTGATGGAAAGCGTGTGCCGAAAGCTGGCACCGAGCGCATTTTGCCGGCTGACCTGGTCTTCCTGGCACTCGGTTTTGTTGGTCCAGAGACCAGTGAACTAACTTCTCAGTTGCAGGCTCCGCTTGATAGCAGGGGCAATGTGGCGCGAGACGGGCGTTACAAAGTGGCAGACGGATTGTTTGCCGCAGGTGACGCAGGAAGAGGGCAAAGCCTGATAGTTTGGGCTATAGCCGAAGGTCGTGCCGCCGCTGCCGCGATCGACGAATATCTCGAAGGTGAGACAGGGCTTCCCTTCCCAGTGAAGCCAACTGATAGACCAATTTCGGTTTACAGCTAACCAATTTGAAAAGGTAAGTAGTTATAAATGAGACGCGCCAAAATTGTGGCAACATTCGGCCCTGCAATTGCAGAGTACGAAAAGGCAAAAGCCGTTATTGAAGCGGGCGTTGACGTTGCCCGCATGAACCTCAGCCACGGCTCACACGAGGTTCACGAGGGCGTTTACGCCACCATTCGCAAGGCTGCCGCTGACGTCGGCAAGAGCGTTGGAATCTTGGTCGACCTTCAGGGTCCAAAGATCAGACTCGGCCGTTTTGCCGAGGACAAGGTCACCCTGGTGAATGGCGCTACCTTTAAGATCACCACCGATGACATTCAGGGCGATGTCAACATTTGCTCCACGACTTACAAGGGTCTGCCAGGTGACGTGAAGCCTGGGGATCAGCTATTGATCGACGATGGTCGCATCGGTCTTCGCGCAACTGCCGTAGACGCCACCACCGTGACCTGTGTGGTTGAGGTGGGCGGCCCAGTTTCAAACAACAAGGGAATTAACCTGCCTGGCGTTGCGGTCAACGTTCCAGCTTTGAGCGAAAAAGATGAAGACGACCTGCGCTGGGCCCTAAAGCTCGGTGCCGACATGATCGCCCTCAGCTTCGTTCGAAACGCCAAGGACATCGTTCGTGTTCACGAGATCATGGCTGAAGAGGGTCGCTTCATCCCGACCATCGCCAAGATTGAAAAGCCACAGGCGGTAGACGCTCTTGAGGAAATCATCGATGCCTTTGACGGTGTGATGGTTGCCCGCGGAGACCTCGGCGTGGAACTGCCTTTGGAGCAGGTTCCACTGGTGCAAAAGCGTGCGGTTGAACTCTCTCGTCGCTGGGCAAAGCCGGTAATCGTCGCCACCCAGATGCTTGAAACCATGATTAGCGCATCTCGCCCAACCCGCGCAGAGGCGTCGGACGTTGCAAACGCGGTGCTTGACGGTGCTGACGCCCTGATGCTCTCCGGTGAGACTTCGGTGGGAGAGTACCCAATCGAGACCGTACAGACCATGGCCCGCATCATCGAGTCAACCGAGGAGAACGGCCTAGACCGTATCCCAGCGCTTGGCACCAAGCCACACACTCACTCCGGAGCGGTTGTGCTAGCGGCCATGGAGATTGCCGAGCTGCTTGGCTCGAAGTACGTCTGTGTGTTCACTGAGTCGGGAGACACCCTGCGACGCGTCTCACGCCTACGCTCGAGCGTCCCGGTGCTGGCCTTCACCCCGAGTGAAGAAGTTCGCCGCAAGCTGGCTTTGGTTTGGGGAGCAACCACCTTCAAGGTCGACAAGGTGAAGCACACTGATGAGATGATTCGCCAGGTGGATGAGATCGTGCTAGCCAGCGGCAAGTGCCGTGTTGGCGATGAGGTCGTAATTGTTGCCGGTTCGCCTCCAGGAATCCCTGGCTCTACCAACAGCTTGCGCGTGCACCGAGTCGGAGATGCGGTTCACCTCGCAGCTCCTGGTTACGGCAACTAAAAAGCGCTTAAATAAAGAAAAGCGGTGGGAAACCACCGCTTTTTCTTTTGTACCGAGAGTGGGACTCGAACCCACACGACCAGAGGACATCGCATTTTGAGTGCGACGCGTCTACCATTCCGCCATCCCGGCAAGCTTGTAAATTCTAGCGGATGTTTGCGGCTCTGGTTATAAAGTATTCGCATGGCAGATGCACTCAGGGTTGTGGTTGTTGAAGACGAAGGTCTTATCCGCATGGATGTGGTGGCGACCTTGCAGGAGGCTGGCTACGAAGTTGTCGGCGAGGGTGCCGATGGCGAAGAGGCGATAAAGCTTGCCACCGAGTTAGAGCCTGACCTGGTCGTCATGGACATCAAGATGCCAAAACTTGATGGCATCAGCGCAGCAGAGAAGATCGGTGAGCTGAAGATTCCCGTTGTCCTGCTGACCGCGTTTTCACAAGCCGATTTAGTGGCCCGAGCCGCCGAGGCCGGAGCAATGGCCTACGTCACAAAGCCATTCAAGCCAACCGATCTTTTACCTGCCGTTCAAATCGCGCTGAGCCGCCACGAAGAACTGGTCTCGCTAGAGGCTGAAATTGCCGATTTGAGCGATCGACTAGAAACCAGAAAGCTCATGGATCGTGCAAAAGGTTTACTACAAGCCAAAATGAAACTTACCGAACCGGAATCTTTCCGCTGGATTCAGAAGGCTTCGATGGATCGACGCCTAACTATGGCGCAGGTTGCCAAGGCCGTAATCGAACAGCTCGGGGATAAGTAGCTATTCGCCCCTTGGGCGAATGAAATTGGTGATTCTCACCGTGGAGAGCAGCCTTCCGCTCTCATCCGTCATTGAGATCTCGTGACTGGTTAGCGTTTTTCCTAATTTGATAGCAACGCAAGTGCCGGTCACTAAACCCTCAGTTATCGATGAGTGATGGGTGGCATTTAGCTCAATTCCAACCGCATAGCCCCAAGGGTGGGCGTGAACGTTGGCGGCAAACGAGCCAAGAGACTCCGCAAGCACCACGTGAGCACCGCCGTGCAGCAGACCTAGCGGCTGAGTGTTGCCAGAAACCGGCATGGTTGCAACCGCGCGCTCAGCGCTGAGCTCCAGCAGCTGAATCCCCATCTTCTCAGCTAACGCTCCAAGGCCGCGTTGCTTGAGGAGTTCTAGTGCGCTGTCGGAAGCTTTGATGGACTTATCAGACATGAATTGACTCCTCGGCGAAGTAGGCTAGCGGGCATGAGCGCTAGCGAAAAGCCTACCCTTTTACTGATTGACGGTCACTCGCTGGCATTCCGGGCCTTCTATGCTCTCAGCCCAGATAACTTCAAAAATGCAGCCGGTCAGCACACCAACGCGGTGCACGGTTTCATTTCGATGATGCTCAACATATTGGAGCTTGAGAAGCCAACCCACCTCTGCGTGGCATTCGATGTTTCGCGCGAAAGTTTCAGAACTCAGGAACTGCCTGAGTACAAGGGCACCAGGGGCGAGACCCCGCCCGAATTCATGGGCCAGACCGAGCTATTGGTCGAGGCTCTCACCGCCATGAACATCACCAGTGTCTCGCGAGAGATGTTTGAAGCCGATGATTTGATTGCATCGCTGAGCGTCAAGGGCGAAGAAGCTGGCATGCGGGTTCTTGTGGTTTCCGGTGATCGCGATACCTTCCAGTTGATTACCGAAGAGGTGACAATCCTTTATCCAGTCAAGGGCGTGCTAAACCTCGCCCGCATGGATGATGCAGCGGTGGTTGAAAAATACGGGGTTCATGCCAAGCAATATCCAGAGCTAGCGGCTTTGGTGGGGGAGACCTCAGACAACCTCAAGGGCATTCCCGGCGTTGGGCCAAAAACAGCAGCGAAATGGATTCAGGAGTACGGTTCGCTGCAGGCAATCTTGGACAATGCCGATCAAATTTCAGGCAAGGTGGGCGAAAGCCTGCGCGAGCACAAGGAGCTTGCGGTCAGAAATCGCAGACTAAACCACCTACTGCGAGACCTGGAATTCGAGTTTTCACTGAATGATCTTGAACTTGGTGCGGTGAACGAAGATCAGGTAAAGGAGGTCTTCGCGAAGCTCTCCTTTAGAACGCTGCTAACCAGGGTGCTGAAGCTGCGCGGCACCAACGGCTCGCAGCACAAAGTCATCAGCGCAAGGATTGAGCCGGACAAGGTCCAAGAGACCTTGGCTGCAGAACCAATTTCCACGGCCGCTAGCGAGCTGGTGGCCTCACTGCCTTCGCAACCAGTAGAGCCAGAAACAGCCAGCTTGGGTGAGGTTGCCAAGTTAATTGCCGACGAAGCTACTTTCGTCAAAGTTGAGATTGCCAATCAGAAGGTTGTCGGCCTGGGAGCGGCGACCCTCACCAAGCGCTTGAATTGGGATGGAGCTGGGGATCCGAGTCAGCTACTAACGGAAGGTGGCTTTGGCACCTGGAACTTTAAGGAGCTTTCCAAGCAGCTGAATTCGATTGGCATAACGCTCGGCAGCATCGGTGACGATCCAATGCTGGCCTGCTACCTGCTAGATCCACTCACCAAAGACTTAAACCCAGATGCACTGATTCGCACGTACGCCGGAATCGACATCGCAAGGCAGGATGCCAATGAGCTCTTTGCCGAGAGCGACCCGTCGCTGGATGCCTGGATTTATGCGGTTTTGACCAGGCTCGCGGTAGCACAGTTGGAGTCGGAGGGTTCCCTGGGTGTTTACCGCGACATCGAGCTGCCCGCCAGCGTTGCGCTGGCCCAAATGGAGCAGCTGGGTATTGCCGTTGATCGCGCCAATCTCGAGCAACAGTTCGACGAGCTAACCAAAGAGGTCGACCAGGTTGCCAGAGAGGCCTACGCAATAATCGGCCATGAGGTAAACCTGGCAAGTCCGAAGCAGCTCCAGACCGTCTTGTTTGAAGAGCTTGGCATGCAGGGCACCAGGAGCGTAAAAACCGGCTTCTCCACCAACGCCGAGGCGCTTGCCACGCTTTACGAACAGACCGAGCACCCTTTTCTGGAACGACTTCTAGCCCACCGGGACGCAACCAAACTGCGCCAGATGGCAGAAACCCTCATAAAGGCGATTGAGACTGACGGACGGATCCACACCACCTACTCTCAGGTTGGAACCGCGACCGGTCGCCTGAGCAGCGAAAACCCAAATCTTCAAAACATCCCGATCAAGACCGCCAGGGGGCAAAAGCTTAGAAGTGCATTTGTCGCCGGAGCTGGTTTTGAGACCCTACTGACGGCTGACTACTCGCAGATTGAAATGCGCATCATGGCCCACCTGTCTGGGGATCAGGGCCTGATCGAAGCCTTCAACCTGGGGGAGGACCTGCACAGTTTTGTTGGAGCCCGAATCTACGGAGTAGAGCCATCCGAGGTTACTTCTCAAATGCGCTCCAAGGTCAAGGCCATGAGTTACGGTCTGGTTTACGGGCTGAGCGAGTATGGTCTGGCGAGACAGCTGCGAATCGATAGTAAAGAGGCCAAGCAATTGATGGCGGATTACTTTGCTCGATTTGGTGGCGTAAAGACCTACCTCGACCAGGTTGTTCAAAAGGCCAAAACGCTGGGATATACGACTACGGTTTACGGTCGCAGAAGGCCGTTCCCGGATCTAAATTCCAAGATTTTCCAGCTGCGCGAAAATGCCAGACGGGCTGCCCTAAATGCCCCAATTCAAGGCACCGCCGCAGACATCATGAAGCTCGCGATGATCAAGGTGCACGGCTTGATGCTTTCGGCTGGCCTGAAGTCGCAAATGTTGCTTCAGGTTCACGATGAGTTGGTATTTGCAGTGGCACCGGGAGAGTTAGAGCAGCTAAAAGCCCTGGCCATCGAGGCGATGAGCGATGTCGCTAAGTTGTCGGTACCACTTGAGGTGCACATTGGAATTGGTGCCAACTGGGAACTAGCAGGGCACTAGAAATACCTGTAAGCTTGCGCAAGTGCCATTTGGCACGAAATCCCTGTCCAATCGCCGGACAAATCGGAAAGCTTTTCTAAGGTTTTTGGTTTGACGCGGCCCGAGTAAAACAAAGTGAATAACACCATATATGGCAACCAACAAGACCGCTAACAAGCAGGTAGCAGTAAACGACATTGGCTCAGCAGAAGACTTCCTAAAAGCGGTCGAAGCAACCCTAAAATTCTTCAACGACGGTGACTTAATCTCTGGAACCATCGTAAAAATTGATCGCGACGAGGTCCTAGTAGACGTCGGATACAAGACCGAGGGTGTTATCCCGGTTCGCGAGCTCTCCATCCGTCAGGATGCAGATCCAAATGACATCGTCAAGGTTGGCGATGCAATCGAGGCACTTGTTCTTCAGAAGGAAGACAAGGAAGGCCGACTAATTCTTTCCAAGAAGCGTGCTCAGTACGAGCGTGCCTGGGGCGACGTTGAGAAGATCAAGGAAGCCGATGGCGTGGTCAAGGGTGTCGTTATCGAGGTTGTTAAGGGTGGTGTAATCGTTGACATCGGTCTACGAGGCTTCCTACCTGCATCGCTAATCGAGTTGCGCCGCGTTCGCGACCTAGGTCCATACCTTGGCACCGAGGTCGAGGCCAAGATTCTTGAGCTTGACAAGAACCGCAACAACGTTGTGCTTTCTCGTCGCGCCCTTCTAGAGGAGAGCCAGAGCGCTAACCGCACCACCTTCCTAAACGACCTAGTCAAGGGTCAGGTTCGCACCGGTGTGGTTTCCTCGATCGTAAACTTCGGTGCCTTCATCGACCTAGGTGGCGTAGACGGTCTAGTCCACGTTTCCGAGCTGAGCTGGAAGCACATTGAGCACGCCAGCGAGGTTGTTGAGGTTGGCCAGGAAGTTACCGTTGAGGTTCTCGAGGTTGACAACGACCGCGAGCGTGTATCGCTATCGCTGAAGGCAACCCAGGAAGACCCATGGCAGCTGTTCGCCCGTACTCACGCCATTGGCCAGTACATCCCGGGCAAGGTCACCAAGATCGTTCCATTCGGCGCATTCGTTCGCGTTGCCGATGGCATCGAGGGTCTAGTTCACATCTCGGAGCTATCCTCCAAGCACGTTGAGCACGCCGACCAGGTGGTTTCTGTCAACGAAGACGTATTCGTTAAGTTGATCGACATCGACCTAGAGCGTCGTCGCATCTCGCTATCCCTAAAGCAGGCTTTGGACGAGGTTGACCCAGAGGGCACCGACTTCAACCCAGTGCTTTACGGCATGAGCGCTGACTACGACGAGAACGGCAACTACCGTTACCCAGAGGGCTTCGACCCAGCCACCAACGAGTGGAAGGCTGGCTTCGAGGAGGCTCGTGCGAAGTGGGAGGCAGAATACGCCGAGGCTCACGCACGTTGGGAGACTCACAAGGCTCAGGTCAAGGCAACCCGTGCTCAGCTAGCTGCACTGCCAGAGGCACCTGCAGTACCTGCACAGGAGCCAACCGCTTCCGCTGGAACCGCGTCAACCGAGGGTACCTTGGCAGACGACGAGTCACTTGCCGCCCTTCGCGACAAGCTAGCCGGCGACAAGTAAATAACCTAAAGCGAAGCGGGGGTGCGAAAGCGCCCCCGCTTTCGTTTATCCTTAGCCAGTGCTGATTGCTCTCACAGGTGGGATTGGATCCGGAAAGTCGACGGTTGCTCGACGCTGGGTGGAGCTCGGCGCAACCGAAATAGACGCTGACCTATTAGCCCGTGAAGTGGTTAACCCAGGCTCAATCGGGCTGCAGAAAGTCGTCGAGGCGTTTGGTTCCTCCGTCTTGGCAGCCGACGGCTCTCTTAATCGGTCGGCTTTGGCCCAGCTGGTATTCACTAGCGACTCAAACCGCAAAAAGCTGGAAGCCATTTTGCACCCTCTGATCCAAGACCTGGCATTGGAGCGAGTCGCTGATCTCTCAGGTGTCGTGGTCTACACCATCCCATTGTTCGTAGAGAGCAACTCCAAGTTGAAGTTCGACAAAGTAGTTGCAATCAGCTGCGATGAAGCGGTTCGAGTGCAGCGGCTTGTTCAAAATCGCGGCATGACAGAGTCAGAGGCGCGCAGTCGAGTCGCCGCACAAGCTACCGATCAGCAGCGCGAAGCGGTTGCCGACCTAGTAATAGATTCCAATTGCTCACTTGAAGAGCTCCTGCAACGGGCAGATGCCGCTTTTAAAAATTTCGAGGAATCAAAGTGACCCCGGAAGACGTCAGGCAGTTCAAGGCAGTCACTCCATACCAGCCCTCTGGAGATCAGCCGCAGGCCATCAAGGAGCTGGCAGAGCGCATCCAAGCCGGAGAGCGCGATGTGGTACTTCTCGGTGCCACCGGTACCGGTAAGTCTGCAACCACTGCGTGGCTTATCGAAAAACTTCAACGCCCCACGCTGGTCATCGCCCACAACAAGACTTTGGCAGCTCAGCTAGCCAGCGAACTTCGCATGATGTTCCCTGAGAACGCGGTTGAGTACTTTGTCAGCTACTACGACTACTACCAGCCTGAGGCCTATGTGCCGCAAACCGACACATTCATTGAAAAGGATTCGACCATCAACGAAGAGGTCGAGCGCCTTCGCTACTCGGCAACGATGTCGCTGCTGTCTCGCCGCGATGTGATTGTGGTGTCAACCGTCTCTTGCATCTACGGACTCGGCGCACCAAAGGAATATCTAGCCCAGTCACTACCTCTTCAGGTCGGGCAGCGCATCGATCGAGATGAATTGATTCGTGGCCTGGTGCAGATTCAGTACCAGCGCAATGACATCGAATTTGTGCGCGGAAACTTCAGGGTGAAGGGTGACACCGTCGAGGTAATCGCCGTTTACGATGAGGAAGCCACCCGAATCGAATTCTTCGGGGATGAGATTGAGAAGATTTATCGCATCCACCCACTAACCGGCGAGGTGCTAATGGAGCGCCAGTCGGTGGCAATCTATCCGGCTTCGTATTACGTTGCGCCGGCCGAGCGCATGGCTCAAGCTATCGAGTCCATCGAGGAAGAACTCGAGAGTCGCTACCGCGAGTTTGAGCAGCAAGGGAAACTATTGGAGGCGCAACGCATCAAGATGCGCACCACCTTTGATTTGGAGATGATTCGTGAGCTTGGCTTCTGCTCGGGCATTGAGAACTACTCTCGCCAGATAGACCAGCGCGAAGAGGGGGAGCCACCGGCCTGTTTGCTGGATTACTTCCCGGAGGACTTCCTCACGGTTATCGATGAATCGCACGTCACCGTGCCGCAGATCGGTGCGATGTCTGCCGGTGATGCGTCTCGCAAGCGCACACTGGTGGAGCATGGCTTCAGATTGCCGTCCGCTTTAGATAACAGACCGCTTCGTTTTGAAGAGTTCCTAGAGCGCACCGGCCAGACTGTTTACCTCTCAGCTACCCCGGGTAAGTATGAGCTGGCTAGGGCCGATGGCGTGGTTGAGCAGATTATTCGACCAACCGGGCTGGTGGACCCGCAGATCGTGGTCAAACCATCCAAGGGTCAGATTGATGACCTACTGGAGGAAATCAAGGTCCGCACCGAGCGCAATGAGCGAGTGTTGGTCACCACACTAACCAAGCGACTGGCCGAAGAGGTTACCGACTACTTCACCGAGATGGGCATCAAGGTGCGCTACCTGCACTCGGACGTCGATACCCTGCGACGCGTTGAACTGCTACGCGAGCTGCGCCAGGGAATCTTTGATGTCTTGGTGGGTATAAACCTGCTGCGCGAAGGTCTTGACCTGCCTGAGGTATCGCTAGTGTCAATCCTGGATGCAGACAAGGAAGGCTTCCTTCGCTCTGCCACCTCGCTGATCCAGACCATTGGTCGAGCCGCTCGAAACATCAACGGTGAAGTCCACATGTATGCCGATCGAATCACCGATTCGATGGCTAAAGCTATCGACGAAACCAACCGCAGGCGCGAGAAGCAGGTTGCCTACAACGTCGCCAACGGTATCGATCCGACTCCGTTGCGTAAGCAAATTGCCGACATCACGGACCAGTTAATGCGGGAGGAAGTCGACACCGCTCAGCTGATCGAAGACCTCAAAAAGGAACCCAAGCGCAAAACCAGCGTTCCAATGCGAGGCCGAACCAATATTGGGACTGCCGGCAAGGATGCCCTGCTGTCTACAATTTTGGACCTCGACGCACAAATGAAGCTGGCGGCCTCAGAGTTGCAGTTTGAGCTGGCCGCTCGCATCCGCGATGAGATTTCTGAGCTCAAGCGGGAGCTGAGGCAAATTGAGACGGCGGGACACGCCTAAACTTCTTAGGTGACCATTCAGACCCCATCCGGCTCCAAGCTCTCCATCAAGGGCGCGCGCGTCCACAACCTCAAGAACCTGAACCTCGAGATCCCCAGAGACGCGCTGATTGTTTTCACCGGTCTTTCTGGCTCCGGTAAGTCATCGCTAGCTTTCGACACCATCTTTGCCGAGGGTCAGCGTCGCTATGTGGAATCGCTAAGTGCCTACGCTCGTCAGTTTTTGGGTCAGGTTGACCGCCCAGATGTTGATTTCATCGAGGGCCTAAGTCCTGCGGTTTCCATTGACCAGAAATCCACCAACCGAAACCCACGCTCCACAGTTGGAACCATCACCGAGATTCACGACTACCTGAGGCTGCTCTGGGCAAGAATTGGTGTCCCGCACTGTCACATCTGCGGTGAGGTGATCTCCAAGCAGACCCCACAGGCCATTGTCGATCAGCTACTGACCCTTCCGGATGGAACTCGGTTCCAGCTGCTAGCTCCGATAGTGCAGCAGAAAAAGGGGGAGTTTCAGGACCTGTTTGCCTCGCTGCAATCGCAAGGCTATGCCCGCGCCATGGTCGATGGCGAGACGGTAGTTCTTAGCGAAGCAAAGCCGCTAAAGAAGAGCTTCAAGCACGATATTGCGGTTGTGGTTGACCGACTGGCCATCAAGGCTGATGTCGCATCGAGACTCACCGACTCAGTTGAAACCGCATTGCAGCTGGCGGATGGTCGAATTGTGGTCGACTTCGTCGATGAGGGTAAGCAACGCACCTTCTCAGAGCGACTTTCCTGCCCAAATGAGCACGACATTGCACTTTCAGAAATTGAACCTAGAACCTTCAGCTTCAACGCACCATTTGGTTCTTGCCCTGCCTGTTCCGGACTCGGCGTCAAGATGGCGGTAGATGAGCAGTTGGTAGTAGGTGACGAGGCATCCAGCATCAACGACGGTGTGCTGCTGCCTTGGTCGACCCAGGGCAAGGGTCTTTACAGCTACTTTGTCAGATTGCTCGATGGATTGACTAAAGACCTAGATTTCTCGCTCGAGACTCCGTGGCAGGATCTTGCCGAAGAAGTTCGAGATGCCATCCTCAATGGCAACGACTTTGAGGTGCAGGTCAAGTGGCGATCGAAGTATGGCCGCGAGATGCGCTACACCTCCGGCTTTGAGGGAGTTTTGCCGTATGTCGAGCGCCGCTACCTAGAAGCGGACTCAGATTGGGCACGTGGTAAGTGGTCAGAATTTTTGCGTGAGATCCCCTGCCCAGAGTGCGACGGCTCCCGCCTGCGCCCCGAAGTACTCGCTGTAAAAGTTCATGAGAAGTCAATTCATGACGTCGCAGCTATGAGCCTGAGAAATGCGCATGCGTTTTTCGAGACCATCGAACTTACCGATCGAGAGGCAACAATTGCGGCCCAGGTGCTCAGAGAGATTCGAGCCAGACTTGACTTCCTTTTGGCGGTCGGTTTGGACTACCTATCGCTCGAGAGAGCAGCCGGATCACTTTCCGGTGGTGAGGCGCAGCGAATTCGCCTTGCAACCCAAATTGGCGCTGGGCTGACCGGTGTGCTCTACGTACTCGATGAGCCTTCAATTGGTTTGCATCAAAGGGACAACCTGCGGCTGATTGAAACACTTGTGAAGCTTAAGAATCTGGGCAACACCCTGATTGTGGTTGAGCACGACGAAGACACCATCCGAACTGCCGATTGGCTGGTTGACATTGGACCGGGTGCCGGCCTCAATGGTGGCGAGGTCGTGCACTCCGGCAGCTACAAGGCGCTGTTGGACAACAAGAAGTCAATCACCGGTGATTATCTAGCCGGTCGAGTCAAAATTGAGACTCCAAAAAAGCGGCGCGCGATTGACCCAGCCAGAAAAATCAAGGTGGTTGGAGCACGCGAGAACAACCTCAAGAACGTTGATGTCGAGTTCCCGCTGGGTGTGATGACTGCGGTCACCGGTGTATCCGGATCAGGCAAATCATCGCTGGTAAACGATGTCCTCTACGAGGTTTTAGCAAATAAGCTCAACGGCGCAAAGGGGGTAGCCGGAAAGCACACCCGAATTGAGGGCTTGGATCAGCTGGACAAGGTGGTTCACGTTGATCAGGCGCCAATTGGCCGCACCCCAAGGTCTAACCCAGCCACCTACACCGGTGTTTTTGACCACGTTCGCAAGCTGTTCGCCGAGACCCCAGAAGCTAAAGTTCGTGGCTATCTGCAGGGCAGATTCTCGTTCAACGTCAAGGGTGGTCGCTGCGAGACCTGCGCTGGCGATGGCACGATTCGCATCGAAATGAACTTCCTGCCGGATGTTTATGTGATGTGTGAGGACTGCAAGGGAGCGCGCTATAACCGCGAAACCCTGCAGGTGAAATACAAGGGCAAGTCAATTGGCGATGTGTTGAACATGCCAATCAGCGAAGCCGCAGAATTCTTCGCACCCATCAATGCCATCGCGCGTTATCTCAACACCCTGGTCGATGTTGGCCTGGGATACGTGACCCTTGGACAGAGCGCTACCACGCTCTCCGGCGGTGAGGCTCAGCGCGTCAAGCTGGCAACCGAGCTGCAGCGCAGATCAACCGGTAAGACCATTTACGTGCTGGATGAGCCAACCACCGGTTTGCACTTCGAGGATGTTCGAAAGCTGCTGCTGGTGCTCTCCGGACTGGTGGAAAAAGGCAATACCGTGATTGTGATTGAGCACAACCTGGATGTGATTCGCTGTTCTGACTGGGTGATTGACCTTGGCCCGGAGGGAGGCTCGGGCGGCGGTCTGGTGATTGCCGAGGGCACACCGGAGGCGGTTGCCAAGGTAAAGCAGAGCCACACCGGAAAGTTCCTGGCGGAGCTATTGGGCTAATAATGGCCAATGACTTAGCTTTTCGACCCGCAACCGGAGAGATTCCGACCGAGCCCGGTGTCTATCGGTTCTTGGATGACTCCGGTCGTGTGCTGTATGTCGGAAAGGCTAAGAATCTAAGGGCAAGGCTCAGCAATTACTTCGGACCGCTGCAGTCGCTCCACGAACGCACCCAGCGCATGCTGCTGGCTGCAAACGACGTGAAGTGGACAATTGTCGCAAGCGAGTATGAGGCGCTACAGCTTGAGTTCATGTGGATCAAGGAGTTCGATCCGCCTTTCAATGTGCGCTTTAAAGACGACAAGAGCTACCCGTATCTGGCGATTACGGTCAGCGACGAGGTGCCGAGAGCATTTATCACTCGTAATCGCGAGATCAAGGGTGCGAGAGTGCTCGGTCCCTACACCCAAGCCTGGGCAATCCGTGAAACCCTAGACACGCTTTTGAAGGTTTATCCGGTCCGAAGCTGCACCGCCGGCATCTATGACCGAGCCAAGCGGCAGAACCGTCCTTGTCTGCTGGCAGACATTGGCAAGTGTTCAGCACCATGCGTTGACCGAATCAGCAAACCGGATCACAAAGCGCTAGCCAAGCGCTTGGGGGACTTTGTGGCATCCGGTGATGAGAGCTTTATTCAAGAGCTCTCAAGCCGAATGAAGCTGGCCTCTGAAGAGCAAAACTATGAGCTTGCCGCGCAGCTCAGAGACGACGTCTTCGCGCTCGAAAAAGTCCTGGAAAAGAGCACGCTGGTCTTTAGCGATAAGACCGATGCCGACATGATTGGCATCGCGCGCGATGAACTCAGTGCCGCGGTGTCGGTCTTCTTTATTCGGGGAGGGCGTATTCGTGGTAACCGGTCTATGGTCGTTGACCTCGAACTAGATCGCAGCAACGCGGAGCTGATGGAGTACGTGATTCAGGAGCTATACACCCCGGGCAAATCTGGGCAGCACCTTGAGGTCCCAAAACAATTGCTAGTTGGAACCAAACCCAACGACCAGGCGGAGCTAGGGCTATGGCTCGGCCAACTCAGGGGTTCAAAGGTCGAAGTTCTCACGCCGACCAGGGGGGATAAGGCCAAACTCTTAGAAACCGCGGGAACCAATGCCAGCCACGCCCTCAAGAGCTACAAGCTCAAGCGCTCGGCAGATTTCACAGCCCGCGCCGATGCGCTAGCTGGTATTCAAAGAAGCCTAAAAATGAAGAATGCGCCACTTCGTATCGAGTGCTTCGACATTTCCCACTTGGGTGGCACGGGAACCGTTGGTTCGATGGTGGTGTTCGAAGATGGCCTGCCGAAAAAGGATCAATACCGCAGATTCAACCTCGAAACCGCCGATGACACCGAGTCGATTTACCAGGTGCTGACCAGAAGGTTGAAATATCTGACCCAAGATGATCAGGGCGAGAAATTTAGCTACCGTCCAGCGCTGATGTTGATTGACGGCGGCCTACCGCAGCGAAATGCTGCCCTGAGAGCATTGCAAGACTCGGGGGTTGAAGGGATCACTATCGCGACCTTGGCAAAGCGCCTGGAGGAGATCTTCACCGACTCCGAGGACTATCCGTTGATTTTGCCAAGAACCAGCGAGGAGCTCTTTTTATTGCAGCGCATCCGAGATGAGGCGCACCGATTCGCAATCACTGCTCAGCGAGCGTCCCGCAGCAAATCCATCTCCAGCCAGTTGCTTGAAATTGATGGCCTGGGGGAGCGTCGGGCACGCTTGCTGCTGAGAAAGTTTGGCTCGATCAAACGGATTCGCTTGGCAAGTGCTGAGGAGATCGCCCAGCTGCCTGGTTTTGGACCAAAAATTGCCGAGATTGTGCTGACAGCGCTCACTGAATCTTGAATTGTTTACCCACGCGACACGCCGAAGGAGTAACCTTGGCTATCGCATCAAATAAGGGGTGACATGGATACGACACGCAAGCCAGAGCTGCTTATCGTAACCGGGATGTCGGGGGCTGGTCGCTCCACCGTTGGCAACGCCCTGGAGGACCAGGGCTGGTATGTCATCGACAACCTTCCACCTCAGATGCTGAGCCCGATTTCCGACCTTTTCTCGCTCAGCAAGGCCAGCCTGCCAAGAATTGCCATCATCATCGATGTTCGAGGTGGAGAGTTTTTCAACGACCTGATTAGCAACATTGAACAGCTTCGAACTCGCGAGATTAACGTGCAGCTATTGTTCTTGGAGGCGAATGATTCGGCTCTGGTGAAGCGCTTCGAATCGGTTCGCAGACCACACCCGCTTCAGGGTGAAGGCACAATCGTCGATGGCATCAACGCGGAGCGCAAAGAACTACTTGCCCTCAGGGAAATGGCCGACATCGTCTTTGACACCACTGAGCTAAATGTTCACCAGCTCACCAATAGGGTTGCCGAGGCCTTCGCCACCAACGCCAAGGGCCTCAAGGTGAATGTGATGAGCTTTGGCTTCAAGTATGGAATCCCAGCCGATGCCGACTTGGTGGCCGATGCCCGATTCATTCCCAATCCGCATTGGAAAGACGAATTGCGGGCTAAGACCGGCAATGACGCCGAGGTTTCCGATTATGTGATGGCGCAACCCGGAGTCGAAGACTTTATCAAGAACTATGTTGCTGCTTTGCGTTCGGTGTTGGCTGGCTATCGAACTGAAAATAAGCGTTTTGCGACCATCGCGATCGGATGCACCGGCGGGAAACACCGCTCGGTCGCGATTGCGAATCGAATTGCCAAAATCCTGGCGGATGAGGCCGATGTGAGAATCACGGTCAAGCACCGTGATTTGGGTAGAGAGTAAAAATGGCACTGACTCAAGAAATTAAAGAAGAGCTAGCCAGAACCCCGATTGGTAAGGGTTTGGAGCGAGCAGCGGAACTTGCCACGATCCTGCGATTTTGCGGTGGACTGCACCTGATCTCAGGTCGAATCGCCATCGAGGTTGAGCTCGACAGCGCTGCGCTAGCACGAAGAATTTCACGTGCGATCCTGGAGCTTTACGGTATTCACTCTGAACTATCGGTGGTATCGGCCGGGGGTTTGCGCAAACACAGCGGCTATCAAATCCGAGTCTTGAAAGATGGTGAACTGCTAGCCAGACAAACCGGCTTGATTGACAATCGAGGGCGTCCAGTTCGGGGTCTACCGGCAACCCTGGTGAGCTCAACCATCGATGAAGCTCGCGCCATTATGCGTGGCGCATTCCTAGCCCATGGAACGCTCACCGATCCAGGGCGCAGTACGTCGTTAGAAATCACAGCACCGGGCAATGAATCAGCGATGGCACTTGTTGGAGTCGCGCGACGCCTAGGTGTCAGCGCTAAGGCTCGTGAGGTTAGAAACGTATACCGAGTGGTAATTCGCGATGGCGATGGAATCACTGAGATCTTGAAGCAGATGGGTTGCACCGACCAGGTTGTGAAGTGGGAAGAACTTCGCAATCGGCGCGAGGTAAGGGGAGCAGCCAACCGGCTAGCCAACTTCGATGATGCCAACCTACGCCGCAGTGCCCAGGCGGCAGTGGCCGCTGGAGCACGTGTGGCGAGAGCGCTAGAAATTCTCGGACCCGATGCCCCTCAGCACCTCAAGTACGCCGGTGAGTTGCGCCTACAGCACCGTGATGCCTCGCTTGATGAGCTAGGCAGGCTGGCAGACCCGCCGATGACCAAGGATGCAATTGCCGGTCGAATTCGTCGCCTTTTGGCAACCGCGGATCGAAAAGCACAGGATTTGGGAATTCCGGACACCGAGAGTGCGATTACAGATTTATTGGATGAAAACTAAGGAGCATCATGACCTACACCCTTCCAGAACTTAGCTACGACTACGCGAGCCTCGAGCCACACATTTCGGCGCGCATCATGGAGCTACACCACTCCAAGCACCACGCAGCCTACGTAGCTGGCGCAAATGCTGCCCTCGAGGCAATGGCGGAAGCCCGCGCATCCAACAATTTCGCCAACCTACCCAAGCTTGAGAAGGACCTTGCCTTCAACCTAGGTGGCCACATCAACCACAGCGTTTTCTGGAAGAACCTCACCCCAAACGGTGGCGACGCTCAGGGCGAACTACTAGCGGCTATCAGCGAGTACTTCGGGTCTTACGATGCGTTCAAGGCTCACTTCACCGCGGCGGCAATGACTATTCAGGGCTCGGGCTGGGCATACTTGGCTTGGGATTCCATTGGTAACCGCATGATCATCGGACAGCTTTACGATCAGCAGGGCAACCTGGCGATTGGCACCATTCCGCTTTTGATGTTGGACATGTGGGAGCACGCCTTCTACCTGGACTACCAAAACGTGAAGGCCGACTACGTGAAGGCATTCTGGAACATCATCAACTGGGAAGATGTTGCCGCAAGGTTTGCTTCGGTTAAGGTGAACAGTCGCTCTCTGCTGCTAGGCTAAATCGGTCCGCTCAATGAAGCGCAGGGCACAATTATCATTCCCTTTTTAGAAACTGGAGTATTCCTGTGACTCGCATTGGTATTAACGGTTTTGGACGCATCGGACGTAACTACCTCCGTGCCGCCCTGGCTCAGAACTCAAACCTAGAAATCGTTGCTGTAAACGACCTTTCAGACCCTAAGGGTTTGGCTCACCTTCTAAAGTACGACTCGGTTACCGGTCGTCTAGATGCAGCTGTTTCGGTAGAAGGCGACTCGATCATCGTCAACGGCAAGCCAATCAAGGTGCTCGCTGAGCGTGACCCTGCAAACCTAGGCTGGGGCAACCTAGGGGTTGACATCGTTATCGAGTCAACCGGTCGCTTCACTGACGCTGCCGATGCACGCAAGCACCTCGATGCAGGTGCCAAGAAGGTAATCATCTCAGCACCGGCTACCGGCGAGGACGGCACTTTCGTAATGGGTGTCAACGAGCACCTTTACGACCCAGCCAACCACCACATCATCTCTAACGCATCTTGCACCACCAACTGCCTAGCTCCGCTGGCAAAGGTGTTCAACGACAAGTGGGGCATCAAGAACGGTCTAATGACCACCGTTCACGCCTACACCGCTGACCAGAACCTGCAGGATGGACCTCACTCTGACCTACGCCGTGCACGCGCTGCAGCAGTGAACATCGTTCCATCTACCACTGGTGCGGCAAAGGCTATTGGCCTAGTTCTTCCAGAGCTAAAGGGCAAGTTGGACGGCTTTGCGCTACGCGTTCCAGTTCCAACCGGTTCGATCACCGACCTAACTTTAGTTTCCGAGAAGCCAGTAACCATCGACGAGATCAAGACCGCCTACAAGGCAGCTGCCGAGGGTCCGATGAAGGGCATCTTGCTTTACACCGAGGACCCAATTGTCTCCTCAGACATCGTTACCGACCCACACTCCTCGATCTTCGATGCAGGTCTGGTTCGCGTAATCGACAACACCGTGAAGCTTTCGAGCTGGTATGACAACGAGTGGGGCTACTCAAACCGCCTCGTTGAGCTAACCGAGCTGGTTGCCTCCAAGCTCTAATGCTGCGCAGTCTGGATAATGCCGGGAACCTTGCCGGCAAGCGTGTAATTCTTCGCTGTGACCTAAACGTCCCGCTCAAGGACGGTGTTATTACAGACGACGGCCGCATCCGTGCATCCGTGCCGACAATCAAGCGATTGATTGCGGCCGGGGCGCGTGTTGCTATCTGCTCTCACCTCGGACGCCCTGAGGGTGCGCCAGAGGCGAAGTATTCACTGGCCCCAGTAGCCATTCGTCTCGAGGAGCTACTCGGCCAGCCCGTGGTTTTTGCTCAGGACACCGTCGGTGCCGAAGCAACCGCTGCGGTGAAGGTGCTGGAAAACGGTGGCGTCTGCCTATTGGAGAACCTCAGGTTCAACCCTGGTGAGGCGTCCAAGGACTCCGAAGAGCGCAATGCCTTTGCTAAGGAGCTTGCCGAGCTCGGCGATGTTCTAGTTTCGGATGGCTTCGGAGTTGTGCATCGCAAGCAGGCCAGCGTCTACGAGTTGGCTCAGCTAATTCCCAGTTTCGCCGGAGATCTGATTGCTACCGAGCTCGAGGTACTGAAGCAGCTAACCGAGGCACCTAAGCGCCCTTACACCGTGGTTTTGGGTGGCTCGAAGGTCTCCGACAAGCTCGGAGTGCTTGGCCACCTATTGCCCAAGGTCAACCGCTTGGTAATCGGTGGTGGCATGGTGTTCACCGTGCTGGCGGCCCTGGGTCACAAGGTAGGCAAGAGCCTGCTAGAAAGCGACCAACTGGAGACCGTCAAGACCTTCCTGAAACAGGCTGAAGAACTCGGGGTCGAGGTAGTGCTACCGACCGACATCGTGGTTGCCTCCGGCTTTGCAGTTGACGCTCAGTTTGAAGTGGTTGTGGCATCCGAGATTGAAAGCTCCAGTTTCGGACCTAACGGCATGGGTTTGGACATTGGGCCTGATAGCGCCAAGGCATTCGCAACTGCCGTTAGCGAGTCCGCTACGGTCTTCTGGAACGGGCCGATGGGTGTGTTTGAGTTCCCCAACTTCGCACACGGCACCAAGGCTGTGGCTCAGGCCCTGACCGAAGTTCAAGGTCTCGCGGTGGTTGGCGGGGGAGACTCTGCGGCTGCTGTTCGTGCACTTGGTTTTGATGAGGCAGCTTTTGGCCACATCTCCACCGGCGGCGGTGCATCGCTTGAATACCTCGAAGGAAAAGTTTTGCCTGGACTGGAGGTCCTAAATGACTAAGCGCACTCCGCTAATCGCGGGTAACTGGAAGATGAACCTGGATCACATGCAGGCGATCGCCCTGATTCAGAAGCTCTGCTGGACCCTAAACGATGCCGACCATGATTACCGCGCGGTTGAAGTTGCGGTTTTTCCGCCCTTCACTGACCTAAGAAGCGCCCAAACCCTGATCGAGGCTGAAAAGTTTGAGATTTCGCTAGGTGCTCAGGATTTGTCTCGTCATGACTCCGGTGCTTTCACCGGTGAGGTCTCGGGAGCATTTTTGGCAAAGCTGGCATGCAAGTTTGTGCTAATTGGCCACAGCGAACGTCGTCAATATCACGCAGAGAACGATGAGGTGGTGCAGGCCAAGGTGGCAGCCGCCTGGAAGCACGGCCTGGTACCAATCATCTGCGTCGGTGAGACTCTTGAGGAACTAGAAACTCAGGGTCAGAGTGCCGTGCCGGTGGCTCAAACCATCGCTGCGCTCTCCGGACACGACACCCTTGGTGAGTTTGTAATCGCCTACGAGCCGGTGTGGGCGATCGGCACTGGAAAGGTCGCCACCCCACAGGAGGCTGAGGAAGTCTCAAAGGCGATTCGAAAGGCGATCACCGAAAACTTTGGTGTAGAGAGTGGTCAGAGCCGCATTCTTTACGGCGGTTCGGTCAAGGCAAACAACGTCGCAGGCTTTTTGGCATCGGGCGAAGTTGATGGTGTGCTGGTGGGCGGAGCCAGCCTGGACGCCGACGAATTTGCGGGCATTTCGCGCTTTCAGAAGCACATAGTTCTATAATTTGACGAGCGTTTTACACGCAAAACCTAAGGAATTCTCATGGCTGTTCTTCAAACCGCACTATTGGTGCTGCTGGCTATTACCAGCGTGCTGCTGATCTTGCTTATCTTGCTCCACAAGGGTCGCGGTGGCGGTGTTGCAGACATGTTTGGTGGCGGTATGTCATCGACCATGAACTCCTCGGGTGTGGCAGAGCGTAACCTAAACCGCATCACCATCGTGCTGGGTCTGATCTGGGTGGTTGTAATCATCGTGCTCGGCCTGTTCACCAGATTTGAGTGGGTATAAATTGACCAATTCAGCATCCATTAGAGGTGCTCGCGTTGGTGCTGGTCCAATGGGCGAGCAGGATCGTGGCCACAAGGTAGAGCGCATCGCGAGAGATTTCTACTGCTCAAACAATCACCAATCAACTCAGTTCTTTGCGGCAACCGTAAACGTTGATGACATGCCTTCCGAGATTGACTGCCCTCACTGTGGGTTGCCAGCCGGTTTGGATAAGGCAAACCCGCCATTGGTTGCAAAGATTGAGCCCTACAAGACTCACCTCGCCTACGTTAAAGAGCGTCGCACTGACGAAGAGGCAGCTGAGATTTTGGACGAGGCACTGCAGGCAATTCGTGAGCGTCGTGAGCGCGCAGCTGCTGCTGCTAAAGCTCGCGGCTAATTTCCTGATCTACATACCAGCGGGTTAGCTCCAGACCCTTGACTTTTGCCGCTGGCAACTCACACTCTGAATCCTTGATAGCGCAGCGCGCCACCTGCGCTTTAGCGCTGCCCGATGCCAAGAAGATCACTGACCGTGCCCGATTTAGCGCTTGATAGCTAAACGAGAGTCTTTGGGCGGGCGGCTTTGGCGATTCATGCTCCGCGACAATCCATCGAATCTGGTGACTGTGACCTGGAAATAGCGATGCGACGTGGCCATCCGGCCCCATGCCTAAAATTACGACATCAAAGGCTGGCAATTGCGAATCAATCGGACCTAATAGTTCGGTAACCGTTTGATCGAAGGCTTCCGCTGCATCAGCTAGCTCGGTCTCCGGGGCTGGGAAGCGATGGAAATCGGAGCTGGCAAGCTCGGGCCACACGCAAAGTCCCTGCCGCTCATTTCGATCCTCATGATCGAAGGCGACAAAGCGCTCATCGCCGAAGAACACCCTTAGCTTGGCAAGGTCGATTCCGAGGGCTTTCAGGTCTGACAAGATCTTGATGCCGAGTGTTCCGCCGGTGAGCACCAATGAGGCCCGGCCGCGCTCATGAATTGCCTGGTTAAGTAGCTCGGCGATGTCATTGGCAGCTTGAGCGGTTAGTGCTGCATCGGTTTCAAAGGCTAAAACCTCGGTCATCGACCAAAGCCCTTGGTGAGGACCTCGCCAAACACCTCGTCTTCACCCAAAAAGCGCATGTCTTCAACCAGGCAGTCCTGGTTCGAGCGACGGGGCAAAAGAACAGATGCGTCCGGGGAACCGGTTTGTTGAATCTCAGCCACCTCGCCGTAGCGGATGATCTCAAGTTCACCATCTGCGAAGTGGATGATTACGCCAGCAATGCCTTCGACGTTTTGACCGTTGAGCTTGTGTTCGATTCGAACCACTACACCCAGGCGCAACTGCAGCCACTTGGCCAGCAATTCGGCACTGGGGGACAGGTCTGAGCCGATAACTTCGACGGCGGTGACTTTGCGGTTTAGGTGCTGATCGAACAGTGCAGCTAGCTGTGCTCGCCAAAGCGTGAGGCGGGTCCAAGCCATGTCGCCATCACCGGGTTGGTAGTTTTTGGCAAATTCGGCGAGGAAGGCCGGTGCGTCTGCTTGCTCTGCAGAATCTACGATTCGCCGGGTGGCAATCTTCCCGATCGGGCTAGCCGATGGGTTTGAGTTGCAGGCAGAGGGCCACCAGGCAACTACCGGGGCATCGGGGAGTAGTAGGCCCATGACCAACGACTCTGGGTTATTCGCCGCCGCACCGTGAGCCTTGAGAATTACTACCTCGGAGGCACCGGCATCACCACCGACTCTAATTTCAGCATCTAGGAATGACTTTCCACCCTCTGGCTGATCGTCATCAGCCAGCACGATGATCCTTGATGGGTGCATGCGACTGGCGCTATTTGCCGCTTTTACCGCTTCTTCGATGTGCGGAAAGTCGGTTTCAATCAGCAGCGTTAGCACACGACCTAGCGCAACCACGCCACCGGAATCCCTAAGCTCCTGGAGCTTTTTCCCGATTTGGCTTGAGGTGGTGTTTGGCATATCGACGATCATGGACGCCTCCAGCTTCTGCCATCACGCTTCAGCATTTGATCCGCTGAGTCCGGACCCCAGCTTCCCGGGGCGTATTGCTCTGGCTGTCCGGATGCCTCCCAGTGAGCAACAATCGGATCGAGAATTTCCCAACTGAGTTCAACTTCGCGCTGTCTCGGGAACAGCGGTGGTTCACCTAGCAGTACGTCCAAGATCAAACGCTCATAGGCCTCCGGGGAGTCCTCGGTGAAAGCGTGTCCGTAGCCAAAATCCATGGTGACATCGCGAACCTGCATTGCAGGCCCTGGCACCTTGGAACCAAAACGCATCGTCACACCCTCGTCCGGCTGCACCCTGATTACCAGCGCGTTTTCGCCAAGAAGCGAAGTTTGGTTTTGGGCGAAAAGCTGCTGAGCCGCGCGCTTGAAGACAATGGCAATCTCGGTAACCCTTCTGCCCAATCGCTTACCGGCTCTCAGGTAGAAAGGGGCACCTTGCCAGCGCGGATTGTTGATGTCCAACCTCATGGCTGCATAGGTCTCGGTTACCGATGCCGGGTTTATGCCGTCTTCTCCCAAAAAGCCCAAGACCTCGGTGCCACCCTGCCAGCCGCCGGCGTATTGACCGCGTGCGGTGTGGATCGACAGATCCTTAGGCAGCACCACCTCAGCTAATACCTGCTCCTTGGCTGCTCTTAGATCTGCGGCATCAAAGGTCTGGGGCTGTTCCATAGCGGTTAGGGCGAGAAGCTGCAGCAGGTGATTCTGAATAACATCGCGCGCAGCACCGATACCGTCGTAGTAGCCAGCACGACCGCCAATACCAATGTCTTCGGCCATCGTGATCTGGACATGGTCGATGTACTTGGAGTTCCAAAGCGGTTCAAACATTTGATTGGCAAACCGCAAAGCCAAAATGTTCTGCACGGTCTCTTTGCCGAGATAGTGATCAATTCGAAATACCGAATCTTCGGGGAAGACTCGCTCAACGACTGCGTTTAGCTCCTTCGCGGTCTCCAAATTCGAGCCAAATGGCTTCTCGATTACAACTCGTCTGAATTGCCCTTCGGCTGCCTGAGTAAGACCGGCGGCCTCCAGCTGGTTTACCACCAGCGGAAAGTCTCGCGGTGGGATCGAGAGGTAGAAGGCGTGATTTCCGGCAGTGCCGCGTTCACGATCCAGCTGATCCACAGTTTCCCTCAGTTGCGCGAACGCCGCTGGATCGTCGTGGCGACCAGAGACGAAACGAATGCCCTTGCTTAGCTGCTGCCAGACGTCCTCGGACCAGGTGGTTCTGGCGTGTGCCTTTACTGCGTCGTAAACGATTTTTTCAAAATCGTCCTCGCTCCAATCGCGTCGGGCAAAACCAACCAACGAGAATGCTGGAGGTAACAAACCGCGATTGGCCAGGTCATAAACAGCCGGCAATAGTTTCTTGCGCGATAGGTCCCCGGTGACACCAAACATGATCAGTCCGCTTGGGCCAGCGATTTTGTGCATTCTGCGATCAAAGGGATCGCGCAACGGGTTTGTGGTCACGAAGCGATTACCTGCTTTAGGTTCTCTAAATCCGAGAGCACATTGCCCAGCTTCAAGGTAAGCACCGGCAAACCATTGTCCTTGAGCACATTGGCATCACCGGCGGCCTGTGCCTGAATCAAGCCACCAAAACTGAATGGGCGACCTTCGATGGCCAAATCATTCTCAAACTCGCCGGTCAGCTGCAAGAACACTCCCTGCTTAGGGCCACCCTTGTGATACTGGCCGGTTGAGTGCAAAAAGCGCGGACCCCAACCAAAGGTGACCGGGCGACCGGAACGTTTCGCGAGCAAATCACGCAGCTCCTCGAGTTGCGGATAAGCCATACGGTTTAGGTAAGCGTGCACCGAAATATAGCTTGAGTTATCCACTAGACCGAGCAACTGCTCTACAGCCAAGTCCAATGTTCCACCGTTGAGATCAAAGCCATAGCTCTTGACGGAAACACCACGGTCAACAAAATCGACTTCAGCACCGGTGGCAGGGGAGTCCAATAGCGCACGTGCTGCCACCTTGGCGCTCTCGACGTTTGGCTGGTCAAAAGGATTAATGCCCTGCAGGAAGCCAGCAATCACGGTGGCATACTCCCACAGCAGGAATAGCTCCCCAAGGCTGCCAGAAAAGGCTGCATCGGTGTTACCCGTCGCCTCAGAGCCAAACCTAATCAGTAACGTGTCTTCAGGCAGCGCCGAAATCTCTGGAGCTTGGGAGTCGATCACGACCGGCAGGATGCCCTTGTCTTCCTTACCGGTTGACTCGGCAACCAATTGCTCAACCCAATCGCCAAAACCAGCGAGCTCATCAGACTCAATCAGGAACTTGTCCTTGTGGCCCGCTCCATTTTTTGAGCGAGCCAGCAGCGCACCCAGCTGCAATGCTGGGTTGTCCACGGAATCAGATCCGAGAGCTGGTGATACCGCAACTGCAGCAGTGAGCAGCGCCGTGATATCTGCTCCGGCGAGGCCAGATGGCACCAATCCAAATGCGGTCAGGGCACTGTAACGTCCGCCAACATTTGGGTCAGCATTGAATACCCGGTAACCGGCTTCTCGGCTTGCTTTATCCAGCGGAGAGCCTGGATCGGTGACGATCACAATACGCTCGGTTGGGTTGATGCCGGCTGCCCTAAATGCAGTCTCAAAGGCACGCTTTTGCGAATCGGTCTCAACGGTAGATCCCGACTTGGAAGAAACCACAACCGCAGTCCTGTCAAGGTCAATCAGGGCCGCGGCAACCTGATCTGGAGCGGTGGAATCAAGCACCACCAAGTCAACCTTGGCGTTCTTGGTGATTACCTCTGGAGCAAGCGATGAGCCACCCATGCCACAAAGCACAAACCTGTTGATGCCCTGCGATGCAAACTCATCGCGCAGGGCAAAAATGCTCGGTAGTAGTGCCTGAGAATCTTGAGCGCTGGTAATCCAGCCCAAACGAATCGATGCTTCGGGTTGAGCCTCCGCACCCCACAGCGAATCCTCTTTGGAAGCGATCCTTGAGGCAATTCGAGCCGAAATTAATTCCGCTACGACATCCTTGAGGGCAACTTGGTTCGAGCTCGAAAGCACTAACTTCACTTGGCGGCCTCCAAAGCGCTTGCTACCGACTCAACCAATTCGTTCCAAGAGATGATGAACTTCTGAACGCCCTCTTCTTCGAGCAGGTTGGTCACCTCAACAATGTCAACCCCAGCGCCGGAGAGCTCAGCCATAAACGCTTTTGCCGCTGGGATGTTGTCTGTGATGGAATCTTGGGGAACAACACCGTGGTCAGCGGTTGCCATCAAGGTCTTCTCCGGCATGGTGTTGACCAGGTTCTTCGCGATCAGCTCGGTGACATAGAGAGTGTCAGGAAGGGCTGGGTCTTTGACACCGGTTGATGCCATCAGCGGACGCTGATAGCGCGCTCCGGCGGATTCCAGCTCCCGCCACTCATCGCTGGCGATTCGCTCTAGGAAAGCGGCGTAGGCCAATCTGGCATTTGCCAGAGCGGCCTTGCTCTTTAGCTCTGGCTTCCCGAGTGCAATCAAGCGCTTATCAACCTCGGTGTCGACTCGTGATACGAAGAACGATGCCACCGAGTGGATCTTGCCCAGGTCCTTGCCGTTGGCCTTGGCCTGCCGAAGCCCCTCAAAGTAGGCGTCTATTACCTCGTGGTAGCGCTCCACCGAGAAAATCAGGGTGACATTCACGCTGATTCCAGCCGCTGTCACAGCGGTGATTGCCGGAAGTCCTGCCTTGGTTGCTGGAATCTTGATCATCACGTTCTCGCGCTCAACCAGCTGGTAAAGCTCAAGAGCTTGAGCGATGGTTGCCTCGGTGTCAAAGGCAAGGCCAGGCTCGACCTCAATTGAAACGCGTCCGTCAACACCGTTTGAGCTGTCGTAGATGCCGCGGAAGATGTCGCAGGCAGCGGCCACGTCAGTAGAGGTGATGTTCACGATTGCCTGCAGCGCATCGCTGCCCTTGGCAGCCTCGGCAGCGAGTGCCTTGGAGTAGAAGGGGTCCTTCAATGCCGCGGCAAAAATGCTTGGGTTGGTGGTAACGCCGCGCACGCTGTAGTTCTCAATCAGGTGCTTTAGGTTTCCAGATTCGATGCGTTCGCGCGAAAGGTCATCAAGCCAAACGGAAACACCGTTGGCGGTTGCGGTTGCAAGTGGATTGGTCATAAGTGCTCCTAGCGGGCATTCTTTGCGGCAGCAACGACTGCCTCGGTGGTAATTCCAAATTCGCGGTAGAGCGTTGCGTAGTCCGCAGAAGCTCCGTAGTGATCGATACCAATGCTTGCACCTTGGTCTCCAACGTACTTTCTCCAGCCCATGGTCAGACCGGCCTCGATAGAGACTCGAGCCCTAACAGACTTAGGCAAAACACTTTCGCGGTAGTCCTCAGATTGCTCCTCAAACCACTCCAGGCAAGGGGCAGAAACCACTCGAGTGGCGATGCCCTGAGCTTCGAGCTCGGATCTGGCCTCGACTGCGAACTGCACCTCGCTACCGGTTGCAATCAGGATCACCTCTGGCTGGCCGCCGGATGCCTCCTGAAGCACGTATGCACCCTTAGCTACATTCTGTGCACCAGCGGCGGCATCTCGCTGCAGCACAGGAAGGTTCTGGCGAGTCAAAATGATTCCGGCCGGCGCGTTCTTGCGCTTGAGAATCTCAAGCCAGGCGTAGGAGGTCTCATTCGCATCAGCTGGACGAACCACTGCCAGGTTTGGAATGGCGCGAAGTGCAGTCAGGTGCTCGATCGGCTGGTGGGTTGGGCCATCTTCTCCCAGTGCCACAGAATCGTGTGTCCACACGTAGGTGGCCGGGATTCCCATCAGGGCAGCCAGTCGAACAGCAGGTCGCATGTAGTCCGAGAACACCAGGAAGGTGCCGCCGAAGACTCGAGTGTGACCGGAGAGCGTGATTCCGTTGAGAATCGCACCCATGGCGTGCTCACGAACACCAAAGTGCAAAATTCGTCCAGCCTTGGTCGGAGTCCAGTGCGCTACCTGCCACTTTTCCGGCACGAAAGAACCGCCACCCTCGATGGTGGTGTTGTTGGACTCTGCCAGGTCAGCCGAACCACCCCAAAGCTCAGGCATTACCTTTGCGATGGCGTTAATTACTTTGCCGCTTGCCGCGCGAGTTGCGATTTCGGTGCCGGCTTCAAATACCGGCAGTGCAGCCTCGAGATCAACCGGCAGGTCACCAGCAATCAAACGCTCTAGCAGCTCAGCCTTGGCTGGATTCTGTGACTTCCAGGCGGCAAATTTCTGCTCCCATTCGCTTCTTACGACCGCAGAGCGGGTGAAAAGCGATCTTGTGTGCTCGATTACCTCTTCAGAGACTTCAAAGCTCTGCTCTGGGTCGAAACCGAGGGCCTGCTTTAGACCTGCAAGCTCCTCGCCGCCAAGCTTGGAGCCATGGATCTTTCCGGTGTTCTGCTTGCTCGGGGAAGGCCAACCGATGATGGTGCGAAGGGTAATGAAAGTTGGCTGATCGGTGTTGGCCTTGGCCTGCTCGATTGCTTCGTAGAGTGCGGCCACGTCCTCGTGGTAGTTGCCGTTCTTCCTCCAGTCGACCTCTAGGGTCTGCCAGCCATAGGCGCGGTAGCGAGCCGCGACATCCTCGGTGAAGGAGATGTCAGTGTCATCCTCAATCGAAATTTGGTTTGCGTCGTAAATCACGATCAGGTTGCCTAGGCCCTGGTGTCCTGCGACTGAGGCGGACTCTGCGGACACACCTTCCTGAACGTCGCCGTCACCGGCAATGACGTAAACGAAGTGATCAAACACTGATTCGCCAGCTTTGGCAGTTGGGTCAAATAGCTCGCGCTCAAAGCGGGCCGACATCGCAAAGCCGGTGGCCGATGCCAAGCCCTGGCCCAGCGGGCCAGTGGTGATTTCGACTCCTGCGGTGTGTCCAAATTCTGGGTGACCAGGAGTCTTCGAGCCCCAGGTGCGAAGTGCCTTGATGTCATCTAGCTCGAGGCCAAATCCACCTAGGTACAGCTGGTTGTAGATGGTGAGCGAGGAGTGGCCAGCAGAGAGGATAAAGCGGTCGCGACCGATCCAGCGGTCATCTTTTGGATCGTGGCGCATGACCTTCTGAAATAGCAGGTACGCGGCTGGGGCCAGCGAGATTGCAGTTCCGGGGTGGCCATTGCCAACCTTCTCCACTGCATCGGCAGCCAATACTTTGGCGGTCTTTACCGCCAGGTCATCAATCTTGTTCCATTCCAACATGTGGTTAGCCCAATTCTTCAGATTTTCAATAAGGGGATTGACGTGGCGGCGGTGCCTACGCGAATGCCACAACTCTACAACGAATTGGGGTTTTGCCCCGCCCCGATTAGACTATTTCGAGAAATGACCCCCGACTCAAAATCTCCCGCCAAATCGCGCTTTGTGGCCAAGCTGAAGGCCTACTTTGCGCTCACAAAGCCACGGGTCATTGAACTGCTTTTGATTGCCACCGTTCCAGCCATGATTTTGGCCGAACGTGGCGTGCCTCCTATTTGGCTGATCCTCGCCACCCTATTCGGTGGCGCGCTATCCGCCGGCAGTGCAAACGCCTTCAACTGCTACATCGATGCCGATATCGACAAGGTGATGGGCAGAACCAAAAACCGCCCACTGGTTACCGGTGAGCTGACCCAGAAGGAAGCCTTGGTCTTCGCCTGGGCAATTGGAATCATCAGTGTGCTCTGGTTCGGGCTGCTCATCAATTGGCTCAGCGCACTACTATCACTCGCCGCGATCTTGTTCTATGTCTTTATTTACACCCTTGGGCTAAAGCGCCGCACCCCGCAGAATATCGTCTGGGGCGGAGCCGCTGGTGCCATGCCGGCGCTGATTGGTTGGGCTGCTGTCACCAATCAGGTTGAGCCAGCCGCGTGGGTCCTGTTTCTAATCGTCTTCCTCTGGACCCCACCGCACTACTGGCCACTCTCGATGAAGTATCTCGAGGACTATCGCGACGCTGGAGTGCCAATGCTTCCGGTGGTAGCTAAAAATGAGGTGGTCGGTCGCCAGATTATTCTCTACGCCTGGGCGTATTTTGCATCCAGCTTGCTGCTGATTCCAGTAGCCCCAATGGGCTGGGTCTACACCGTGGTAGCGGTGGTTGGTGGACTTTGGTTCAGTCTGGAATCGCACAAGCTTTACAACGAGGCCAAGCGCGGCATTCCGAAGAATCCGATGAAGCTTTTCCACCTCTCAATTACTCACCTGACCTTGCTGTTCTTGGCGGTGGCCATCGATCCGCTGATCTACATCAGCCTTTAATTTCTTCTAACCGAGCTAGCGCCTCATCGCGCTCCGCTGAGTGGTCCACCACCGGAGCGGGATACCCATGATTCAAGCCATCGATTAGCTTCCAAGGTTCGTGCACCGCGCCGGAGGGAATGTGCCTGAGCTCGGGGATGTATTTGCGAACGTAATCTCCGTTCGGATCAAACTTATGGCCCTGCAGCGTTGGGTTGAAGACTCGGTAGTAAGGAGAGGCATCTGTGCCACAGCCCGCGGTCCACTGCCAGCCGTGTGAGTTTGAGGCGGGATCAAAGTCCGTTAGCCACCTCTCAAACCAGCTAGCGCCGACCTGCCACTCGATGTGAAGGTCCTTGACCAAGAAACTTGCCACGATCATGCGGGCGCGGTTGTGCATCCACCCGGTGGTGATCAGCTGCCTCATGGCTGCATCCACAATCGGATAGCCGGTGTTGCCAGTTTGCCAAGCCGCCAGCTTTGGATTGCCCTCGGCTTCGTCATAACGCATCTTTTCGAACCTTGGCTCGTAGTAGCCGTCATAGGTGTGCGGATTGTGGAAGAGAACGTCGGCATAAAACTCTCGCCACGCTAGCTCTTTGCGAAACACCTCAGCTCCTGGCCCGTCACCAAGCTGAGCGAGCAGCGTCCTCGGGTGAATCTCGCCGTGTGCGAGCGCATGGCTGAGGTGCGAAGTGCCAGAAAGGTCACAGCGGTTGCGATTCTCGCTGTAGTTCTCTAGGGCGCGAGCTTGAAACCGCTGCCAAGTCTTCAGCGCGAATTCCTCAGATGCTCGAACAGTAATGGGGCAGTCGGGGGAGAGTACCGGCATTGCCCCCGCTCCAGCAATCCACTGAACGCTTTGGAGATCGACCGCATAAGGCTGCTGGCCGATGAACTGCAACCAGCGCTTGTAGAACGGTGTGTAAACCCGAAGCGGAGACCCGTCATCCTTGCGGACCGTACCTGGCTCAACCGCATAATTCGAACCAACCAGTTGCAGCGAAATACCCGCGGTGTAAAGAGCTTCTGCAACCTCCGCCTGCTCAAGCATGCCTTTGGTATCAAAGCATCTAGTGGCATAGACCACTGTTACCGACAGGCGCTGACACATTTCCGAAAGCTGTGTGGCGGGATTGCCACTGGCAAGCTGCATCCCCTGTGGGAGCGAGTGACTGAGGCTCTCGACAGAAGTAATCAGCGAATTCTTGCGGATGGGGGAGAGTGAGTCAAAGTCTTCTGGAAACACAAAGCCAGCGGCCAGCGCCTCGTTCTTTGATTTACCCCATGCCACCGCAGCAGCGAGCGCTTGATTGTCCTGGACCCTAAAGTCCCTGCGAAACCAGAAAAGTACTGTCATCGATTAATTTTGCGGGCCGACAGCACCTGGAAAGTAACCAGTGCACTGAGGCTTGCAGCTCCAAACATGTGAATTCCAACTAGTAGAGCTGGAACACCGGTTCGAGCCTGCAAAATTCCCACCGCAGCCTGCCAGAGCGCAAATAGCACTGTCAGGGTAAGGATTCTGGTTGCCAAATCACCCCAAAGCTTGTGGCTTAACCGCCACTGTGCGAATAGCTGAAGAAGTAGCAGTCCCAGCATTATGTACCCGGGGTAGGAGTGGTAGTGCTGCCAGATCTCAAGATCTAGACCATTGCGTGGGGTGTCGATGTCCCCGGCGTGCGGTCCAGCGCCAGTCACTATTACACCGAATGCAATGGTGATCAGGCTGGCGACCGCGCTTGGCCAAGCCAGTAGGCGATTGAGCGGCGCGATTTCAGAACTTGGCTTCGGAAGTGCCCGCCAAACCAACAAGGCTGCGATCGCGATCAAAGCGACCGAAATCATAAAATGCAGACCAACGATCCAGGAGTTCAAGCCGGTCAAAACGGTTATGCCGCCCACAACCGCTTGGGCGATAATGCCCAATCCCAGCAGAAATGCCGGTGCGACTAGACCACCGAGTTCGACTGCCCGAGCAGTAGTGATGATGTTTAGGGCGTTAAAGAGCATTACCGCTGCTGCGAAGACGATCAGTGCTACTGTCCATGCGTTTAGACCGACCACTGCCTGCAACAAAATGCCGATTGCCAAACCAAGGGTTGCTGCGAAAAATACGAAGGTTGGTAGAATCAGGCGGTCTTTAGCAGCGTGCATTCGCATGACTGTGACGTATGTCAACAGCGCGATAATCAGCAGCACAAAAGTCAAAAGTCGATTGCCGAACTCGATGATGCCGTGAAAACCCATTTCCTGAGTGGTCACCAGTGAGTCTTCGGTGCACTTTGGCCAGGTTGGGCAACCCAGGCCGGAGGCTGTGAGCCTAACCGCCCCGCCGGTAACGACAATCAAAACCTGAGTCACCAGGGATAACCAGACATAAAGTCGCAGTCTGGCCCGGGATACAAAGATGTTGAACCAGAGGTTTTTCAAAAGCCGCAATCTCACTCCGAGTTAGGTTTACCTAATCGCTCCAAACCCACCACAGCTGTTAGTCTCGTGGAGCGCTTGAGCAATTCTCCCACCAACATTGGATGCGGGAATACCAATTGCCAGGGTGGGTTGAACTTGTTGAAACCAGGAGGAACATGTCCGAGAAAATCATTGACCGGCCAGAGCTTGATGAGCTGGGAAATTACGAATTTGGTTGGTCAGACAGTGACCAGGCTGGTGCGGCAGCAAAGCGCGGCATCAACGAGGACGTGGTCAAGGACATCTCTGGCAAAAAGAGTGAGCCGGATTGGATGCTGGAACGTCGCCTGAAGGGCTATCAGTTCTTCCTGCAGAAGCCAATGCCGACCTGGGGTTCTGACCTCAGCGGAATCGACTTTGACAACATCAAGTACTTCGTTCGCTCGACCGAGCGTCAGGCCGAGAGCTGGGAAGATCTTCCAGAAGATATTCGTCAGACCTACGAGCGCCTAGGCATCCCAGAGGCAGAGCGCCAGCGCTTGGTTGCCGGTGTCGCAGCCCAGTATGAGTCCGAGGTGGTTTACCACCAGATTCGCGAGGACCTAGAGGCTCAGGGCGTGATCTTCCTGGACACCGACACTGCTCTAAAGGAGCACCCAGAGATTTTCCAGGAGTATTTCGGGACCGTCATTCCTGCCGGAGATAACAAGTTTGCGGCCCTCAACACTGCCGTTTGGTCTGGTGGGTCGTTCGTTTACGTGCCCAAGGGTGTCAAGGTAGAGATCCCGCTACAGGCTTACTTCCGCATCAACACCGAGAACATGGGTCAGTTCGAGCGGACCCTGATTATCGCTGATGAAGACTCATACGTGCACTACATCGAGGGTTGCACCGCCCCGATTTACCAGTCAGACTCGCTGCACTCCGCTGTGGTCGAGATCATCGTGAAGAAGAACGCTCGCGTTCGCTACACCACGATTCAGAACTGGTCAAACAACGTCTACAACCTAGTTACCAAGCGCGCCATCGCTCACGAGGGCGCCACCATGGAGTGGATCGATGGCAACATCGGCTCCAAAGTCACCATGAAGTACCCGTCGGTTATTTTGGCGGGCGAGCACGCTCGCGGCGAGACCCTCTCGGTTGCCTTTGCAGGTGAGGGTCAGCACCAGGACGCCGGCGCCAAGATGATTCACCTGGCCCCTTACACCACCAGCTCAATTGTTTCGAAGTCAATTGCGCGCGGTGGCGGACGTACCTCTTACCGCGGTGAGATTCGAGTCAACCCAGGCGCTCACCACTCAGCAAACACCGTGCGCTGTGACGCGCTTTTGGTTGACACGATTTCGCGCTCGGACACCTACCCGGCAAATGATATCCGCGAGGACGACGTCTCCATGGGACACGAGGCGACCGTGACCGCAATCTCGGCAGAGCAGCTGTTCTACCTGCAGTCTCGCGGCATGGAGGAAGACGAAGCCATGGCAATGATCGTGCGCGGCTTTATCGAGCCAATCGCCAAGGAGCTACCTATGGAGTACGCCTTGGAACTGAACAAGCTCATCGAAATGCAGATGGAAGGGGCTGTTGGTTAATGGCACAGCACGGCATCAAGGAACACTCGCACGGCGGCCTAGTTCCAATTCAAACCAGAAACGAACGCCCGCGTTCGACCTCAATTGAGGACTTTCCAGAAGTTTCCAAGCTTCAGGAAATCTGGCGCTACCTGCCCATCGACAAGCTCAAGGGCCTGACCCAGAGCGTGATTGGTGAGCTCAGCGAAAACCAAGTTGAGCTCAAATTGGCATCCGGTATCACGGCAAACTGGGTTGACACTACTGAAGCGAAGGTTGGTCAGGCTGGTCTGCCTGAGGACCGCATTGCTGCAGTCGCCTGGACCAATGCGGCAAAGACCCTAGTCATTGATATTCCAAAGGATCTAGAGCAGTCGCAGCCAAGCTTCGTGGTGATGCAGCCAAACAGCGACACCGCAGCCGCCTCCCACGTGCTAATCAACGTTGGCACTCACGCCCGCACCACGATTGTTTTGGACCATGCGGGACTTGGAGTCCTGGGGGAGAACGTCGAGATCGTGCTTGGCGACGAGTCAGAACTGAACTTCGTTACCATCCAGGACTGGTCCAAGGGTTCCACCCACGTTTCCACTCAGTTCGCCAAGCTGGGTCGCAATGCGAATCTGCGTCACATCGTGGTGTCCCTCGGTGGCGACCTGGTTCGAGTAACCCCAGCTGTTGAGCTTTCCAGCCCTGGCGCTGAGGTGAACATGTACGGCGTATACCTAGCCGACAGCGGAAACTACTTTGAGCACCGTCCGTATGTGGATCACATCGCCGAGAACTGCAAGTCAAATGTTGCCTATAAAGGCGCGCTGCAGGGAGTTGGGGCTCACACTGTATGGGTTGGTGACGTTCTGATCCGCGAAAGTGCGGTCGGTACCGATAGCTACGAGCTGAACCGCAACCTGCTACTCACCGACGGTGCCCGTGCCGACTCGGTGCCAAACCTGGAGATCGAAACCGGCAAGATCGAAGGTGCGGGTCACGCTAGTGCCTCCGGTCGCTTCGATGACGAGCAGCTGTTCTACTTCCAAGCCAGGGGTATCAGCGAGTCAGATGCCAAGAAATTGGTGGTTAGAGGCTTCCTCTCCGAGATTATTCAGAAGATTCAAATCGAAGAAGTTGAACAGCGCTTGATTTCAGCGATCGAGCTCGAGCTAGAAAGGGTGGGGGTCTAAATGGCATTACGTATTTGCGCCCTGGAAGACATCAAGCCTGGTAAGTCAATCCGCGTAAAGGTTGGCGAGACCGCTATTGCAATCGTGAGAACTCCGGCGGGTGAGGTCAAGGCTCTTGACGACAGGTGCTCGCACGGCGAGATCTCGCTATCCGAGGGCTTTATCGACAATGAGACCATCGAGTGCTGGGCCCACGGTGCCAAGTTTGATCTCAACACCGGTAAGCCTCTCAGCCTGCCTGCCTATGAGCCGGTTGCCACCTACGAGGTGCTGATCGAAAACGGCGACATCTTTTTAGAAATCGAAGAGTAAGACTTAGTTAGGAAATCATGTCAAAGCTAGAAATTAGAAATCTGCACGTATCGGTAAACACCGACCAGGGCGCCAAGCAAATTCTTCGCGGCGTGGATCTAACCATTTCCTCCGGTGAGACTCACGCTGTCATGGGCCCAAACGGCTCTGGAAAGTCAACCTTGGCTTACTCGGTTGCCGGTCACCCAAAGTATGAGGTAACCGAGGGTGAGATTCTGTTGGATGGCGAAAACGTGCTTGAGATGAGCGTTGACGAGCGTGCTCGCGCGGGTCTATTCCTCGCGATGCAGTATCCGGTTGAGGTTCCTGGCGTGTCAGTTTCGAACTTCCTTCGCACCGCAAAGACCGCGATCAGTGGTGAGGCACCAGCACTTCGCGAGTGGGTGGGCGATCTAAAGACCGCAATGAAGAATCTACGCATGGACTCAGACTTCACCGAGAGAAACGTGAACGAGGGCTTCTCCGGTGGCGAGAAGAAGCGTCACGAGATTCTTCAGCTCGAGTTGCTCAAGCCAAAGATTGCGATCTTGGACGAGACCGACTCAGGTTTGGACGTGGACGCTCTCAAGATTGTCTCCGAAGGTGTCAACCGCGCCAAGTCGAACACCGACCTGGGCGTGCTGCTCATCACTCACTACACCCGCATCCTGCGCTACATCCAGCCTGACTTTGTGCACGTATTCGTGGCGGGAAAGGTTGCCGAGCAGGGTGGTCCAGAGCTAGCCGAGCGCCTAGAGGCCGAAGGCTACGACCGTTACCTCAAGGCCAATGCATGAGCGAAGCCAAAGAGCTCAGCGCTGAGCAGTATGACCGCGTCATCGACGCGATGAAGAACATCATTGACCCAGAGATTGGGGTCAACATCGTTGACCTCGGCCTGGTCTACGGTCTGCAGGAGTCCGAGGATGGGGCGCTTCTTATCAACATGACCCTCACCTCAGCAGGCTGCCCACTAACCGATGTGATCGAAGAGCAAACTGGCGACGCGCTGGATGGCGTGGTCGAGGCATTTCGCATCAACTGGGTCTGGATGCCACCATGGGGTCCAGAGCGCATCACCGAAGACGGCCGCGAAATGATGCGGGCAATCGGTTTCTCAATCTAAAGAAAAACCCCTTGGATTTCTCCAAGGGGTTTTCTACTTCTGTGTTGGCTACTTCAGCAGCTTCCAAGCCATTGGCACCAGTGCGGCGGCAGCAACAGCCTTGACTAGGTCGCCAATCAGGAATGGGTAAACACCGCCGGCTAGCGCCTGCTCTAGAGTCAAACCCAGTGTGATCATAAGTCCGCTGACGCCTAGGGCGTAGATGACGGCAGAGCCCATTGCGAATGCGAGAGCGAGCTTCAGCGGGTTCTTGGTCCAACCGCGGTTAGCCAAAAAGCCAATCAGCGCTGCAGCGGCAACAAATCCAATCAGGTATCCGGTAGTTGGAAGCACACCAGAGAGAGTCTTGGCCGATGCAAATACCGGCAGTCCGGCAGCACCCATCGCGAGATAGGTCGCCATTGAGATCGAGGCGCGAGAAGCACCAAGGGTTGCCGCAACCAACAGCACCGCAAAGGTCTGCAGGGTCATTGGCACTGGAAACATCGGAATCTGAATCTGTGCTGCTAGGGCAGTTAGCACCGCACCGGAAATAACAAGAACAATGTCGTTGACTCGAGATCTAGGGATTACTCGGTCAGCTAGGTTTAAAGCCGCAATAGTCATCAGGATTCCTTCTCTTGATAAGTCATCAAATTCTATTGGCTTTGATCCTCAAAGGCCGCATCATCGCTCGCTTGGGTTCGCTTTTGTTTGCGCACCGGAATCACGCCCTGTTGCTCCAGGCGCAAACGCTTGTCATTGCGATAGGCCCAGAAGAAGGCGGCAAACGCCATGATGCCAAACAGCAACCACTGCAGGGCATAAGACAGATGGTTACCCTCATCCAAAGATGGCTTGGGCTGGGGGATTGGGGCGGTGTCAGGAGCAGGGGTCTCGCTTGATAGCCGGCCGTAGAACCGCGTTTCTAAATTTAGCTGAGGGTTCAGGGCCGAATATTCGACAAGGTCAATGCTGTCTAGCCGACCCGCAACCGACTGTTTTCCCGAGTCCGCTTCGCTTTGCCTAAGCCGAACTATAAGTTCAGTGGTCGCAGAGCCTGGCAGCGGGTTGCTCAGTGGCTCTTTGATGTCGGACCCGGCCGGCAGCCAACCGCGCTCAACGGCAACGACCTCTCCGGTCAATGTTCTAAACGGCACCAGCTGCAAAAAGCCTGGACTTCCGCTAAGCGGTCGATTTCTTACCAGGATGGCGAATTCGGAGAGGTAGTTTCCAACCAGCTTCACCGGCCGCCACTCATCTGCTCGAAGCCCGTTACCCACTTCTACCCAAGAAACCTCAGCCAGCTCGATAGGTTGCGACTCGTAGTTTTCAATAACCTGATTGATCTTCTCGACTCGCTCTTCGCGGCGCGAAAACTGCCACCAGCTCAAAAGAGTGGTGACGATTGCAAATAAAACGACCAGCGATAGCCAGGGGGCCCAACGCCTAATCGTCTGAAGGTTCAAAATCTCTAACTCCCAAATACATACCGCGGGTCTGGAGATAGTCAATCAGATACTGCCTGTGATCTAGGCACGCGGACCAAAGCTTCAGTCGCTCTGAGGAGTGAATTTTTGGGTTGCGCCACTCGATGAGAAACGCTGCAGGAGCCTGGCATCCCGCTCTGGAGCACTTACTCTTCATCAACAATTCGGATTTTACTGGCCGGAATCGATACCGCCGGAGCCACGATTTTGGTGGAGTTGTCCTTGGGATTGCTGCCTTGCGAGTTCGCAATAATCACTGCGAAGTAAGGCAAAAAGATCGCGAGCGCAAAGAAAATCCACATCAAGACTCCTGTGGTGAACACTCCAGCCACGATGCAAACCATGCGCACACTCATCGCGATGGTGTACTTGCGCATGCGAATCTTGCGCTCCTCGTCGGGGGAGAGCTCCAAGGATGTGGCGCTTTGCCGCTTTGCCATTTGCTTACGCTTCTTCCGCTAGCCCAATTGCTAGGCTTTGGTATTCATAACGCGATTGCGTCAATGGTATTCCCGCAAGGAGCAAAAATGGAAAACTCCCGGACCGTCTTAGTCACCGGAGGTAACCGCGGAATCGGCTATGCCATCGCAGAGGAATTCATTGCCAAGGGTTACCGAGTTGCGGTCACCGCACGTTCCGGTCAGGGCCCGGAAGGCTCACTGACCGTTAGAGCAGACGTGACCGACGGAGCATCGCTCGATTCCGCTTTGCTTGAGGTAGAGCAGCAACTTGGCCCGGTAGAGGTTTTGGTTGCCAACGCCGGTATTACCCGAGACACCTTGCTCATGCGAATGACCGACGAGGAGTTTGAAGAGGTTGTAAACACCAACCTTTCGGGGGTGTTCCGCGTGCTTCGCAGGGTTACCAAGGGAATGATCAAAGCAAAGTTTGGTCGAGTTATTTTGATTGGCTCCGTGGTTGGACTGCTTGGAAGTGCCGGCCAGGTGAACTATGCCGCCACCAAGAGTGCACTGGTGGGAATGGCTAGGTCAATTACGCGCGAACTTGGTGGCCGCAATATCACAGCAAATGTGGTTGCTCCAGGATTTATTGACACCGACATGACCGCTGAACTCACCGAAGAGCTCCAAGCGACATACAAGGCAAAGATTCCAGCTGGTCGTTTTGCAGCCCCGAGCGAGGTGGCAAAGGTGGTCAGCTGGTTGGCTTCGGATGATGCGGCTTACATTTCTGGTGCCGTGATTCCAGTCGACGGTGGCCTTGGAATGGGTCATTAGGTAGTAACTTTTTCCATAACGCAACTTAGGAGATGGCTTTGGGAATTCTCGAAGGTAAGAAAATACTCGTAACCGGTGTGCTCACCGAGGCTTCAATTGCTTTTACGGCAGCCAAGCTAGCTCAGGAGGAAGGTGCTGAGGTGCTGCTGAGCTCTTTCGGCCGCATGCTTCCGATCACCCAGAAAATTGCCGAGCGTCTGCCAAAGCCTGTGAAGGTCATCGAGCTTGACGCCACCAACCAGGAAAACCTGGACGCTCTTGCCGGTCACATCAAGGAACACCTCGGCTCACTGGACGGCATCGTTCACGCCATTGCCTTTGCTCCGCAGACCGCACTCGGTGGAAACTTTATGGAGACCCCTTGGTCCGACGTCTCCACCGCGGTTGAGGTTTCTGCTTACTCACTCAAGGCAATCACCACCGCCTGCCTGCCTGTGCTCAACAACCCAAGCTCGGTTGTGGGCCTAACCTTCGACGCCACCGTTTCCTGGCCGGTATACGACTGGATGGGTGTTGCCAAAGCAGCCTTCGAGTCAACCGCCCGCTACCTGGCCCGCTACCTGGGTGATAAGGGTATTCGCGTCAACCTAATCTCTGCCGGCCCGCTTCGCACCACCGCCGCAAAGGGCATTCCTGGTTTCGCCACCATGGAAGAGCTCTGGACCGGTCGTGCGCCACTGGGTTGGGATTTGACCGACACCGAAGCGGCAGCCAAGGGCTTGGTTGCTCTGCTGAGCGATTGGTTCCCAGCCACCACGGGTGAAATGATCCACGTTGATGGTGGACTGCACTCAACCGGTGCCTAGGGCAGTAACTGAATTAGCAGGCTTAAGTCGCGCTCGTTGAGCGCGATTTTTGCTTTCTGCTGAACAACTGGCTTGGCACAGAATGCCACCGATAGGCCAGCCACTTCCATCATTCCAAGGTCATTTGCCCCATCGCCAACCGCGATGGTTCTGTGCTGCGGAACCCCGAGCTTGCTGGCCCACTCCAAAAGCGCATCTGCTTTAGCCTGCCGATCAATAACCTTGCCAACTACCTGCCCGGTCAGCTTTCCGTCGACCACCTCTAAGGTGTTAGCTCGCTCTATGTCGAAACCCAGTTTTTCTTTCACTGGGACCAGCAGTTGGATAAACCCTCCGGAGACTGCCGCCGCCTGGCCGCCGCGCTCATGAATGGCAGCAATCAGCTCTTTAGCACCCTGAGTGGGGGAGAGCTCTTTAGAAACCGAATCCAGGACCGATTCGTCAAGGCCGGCAAGTGTTAGAACTCGCTGGCGCAAGCTGGCTTCAAAGTCCAGTTCGCCTCGCATTGCTCGTTCAGTTACCTCGGCAACCTCCTCGCGCTTGCCTGCACGAGCCGCCAGTAATTCAATTGCCTCGTCGTTGATGAGCGTGGAGTCGACATCAAAGACCACTAGAAACTTCGTCAAGGTGTAACCAAGCGCCCCTTGGCGACCACAGTGATGCCGCTATCGGTAACGGTGAAGCCGCGCTCTAGGTCGCGCTCTTTACTTACGCCAATGCTGGCACCATCGGAGACCACAACGTTTTTGTCCAGAATCGCCTTGCGAATCGTGCAGTCGCGACCGACCTGTACATCATCAAGCAGGATTGACTCGGTGACTAATGTCCGCGATGAAACTCGAACGTTTGGTGAGAGCACGGAGCGATCTACCACTCCGCCGGACACCACAACTCCAAGGCTCACGATGGAGTCCTGGGTGCGACCCTGGTTGCCCTCGGAGTCGTGTATGAACTTTGCCGGTGGCAAGTTGATCTGCTGGTTGTATACCGGCCAATCCGAGTTGTAGAGATTGAAAATTGGCATGGTTGAGATCAGGTCCATGTGAGCGTCGTAGTAGGAATCGATGGTTCCCACATCCCTCCAGTACGACTTATCGCGAGCGGTCGCTCCTGGGATCTCGTTGAATGTGAAGTCATAGGCTCCGGCGGTGCCTTGATTCACGAAGTAGGGGATGATATCCCCACCCATATCGTGTGACGAGTCGGGATTCTCGCCATCGCGCTCGATTGCATCGATTAGGGACTGGGCATTGAAAATGTAGTTTCCCATTGAAACCAGGGCCTGGGTTGGGTCCCCAGGAACTGGTTGTGGGTCGGCTGGCTTCTCACGGAAAGCCGCAATCTTTACAGGATTGGACTCATCCACCTCGATGACACCAAACTGTGGGGCAATAGCGATTGGCTGCCTAATCGCAGCAACGGTTGCCTCCATGCCGGAATCGATGTGTGACTGCAGCATCTGGTCGAAATCCATGCGGTAAACGTGATCGGCACCGACAACCACGACATAGTCCGGCTTCTCATCACTGAGTGCGTTCATCGACTGCAAAATCGCATCGGCACTGCCGGTGTACCAACGCTTACCTAAGCGTTGCTGGGCTGGAACCGACGCAACGTAGGCCCCCAGCAGCGGAGACATGCGCCAGGTCTGGGATACGTGACGGTCGAGCGAGTGGGATTTGTACTGGGTGAGTACCACTATGCGCCTGAGCCCTGAATTAATGAGGTTTGAAAGCGCGAAGTCAATTAGGCGGTAGCTACCGGCAAATGGCACGGCGGGCTTGGCTCGGTCTGCGGTGAGCGGCATCAGCCTCTTGCCCTCGCCACCGGCTAGAACCATCCCGAAAACTCTTGTTCGACCCATAGCCAAATGTTAGTTAATAAAAAAGCCCAACACACTAGCATTTCGGTATGCGTGTGGATTTTGTTACCAAGGAGTATCCGCCCAACATTTACGGCGGAGCCGGTGTGCACATCACCGAGCTGGTCAAGGTGCTTCGCTCGCGCATCCAAGCTAGGGTTCACGCCTTTGGTGAGCCAGTTTCCGAGACCGACACTTTCGGCTACTCAACTCCGAGTGCCTACGCACTGGCCAACCCAGCAATTCAGACCATGGCTACCGACCTTGAGATTGTTCAGGCAATCGCCGGAGCAGACCTAGTTCACTCACACACCTGGTATGCGAATTTCGCAGGTCAGATCGCTTCCATGCTGCACGGCATCCCTCATGTCATAACCGCTCATTCTCTGGAGCCTTTGCGGCCCTGGAAGGCGGAACAGCTCGGCGGTGGGTATGCGGTTTCATCATTCATTGAAAGAGCCGCCTACGAGCAAGCAAGGCGGGTGATAGCCGTCTCTCACGGCATGCGCATAGACATTTTGAAGGCTTATCCGGAGCTGGATCCAGACAAAGTTGAGGTGGTTTACAACGGCATTGACTCGAATAAGTGGCAGCCAATCCTCGATGCCGACGTGGTCCGCTCCCTGGGAGTAAACCCCGATCAACGATCTGTGATTTTTGTCGGGCGCATCACCAGGCAAAAAGGACTTCCGTATTTCTTGCGGGCGGCCAGTCAGTTGCCCGACGATGTGCAGCTGGTGCTATGCGCTGGCGCGCCAGATACCCCTGAAATCAAGGCCGAGGTGGAGCACTTGGTGTCCGAGCTTTCCAAGACTCGCTCGGGCGTGATCTGGATTCCAGAGCACCTACCGCAACCAAAGTTGGCAGCGCTGCTGTCAGCCGCAGACCTATTTGTCTGCCCGTCGATTTACGAACCGCTCGGCATAGTCAATTTGGAGGCAATGGCCTGTGGGGCTCCCGTCATTGCAACCGCGACCGGTGGTATTCCTGAGGTGGTAGTTGACGGTGAGACTGGTTGGTTGGTGCCAATCGAGCAGGTGCAAGATGGGTCCGGCACCCCGGTCGACGAGCAGAGGTTTGTAAATGACTGGGGTAACGCACTGAATGCAGCTTTAGAAAGTGGCAGGCTCAAGCAGTTTGGTGAGGCTGGCAGGGTTCGAGCCAAAGATGAGTTCAGCTGGGAGTCAATCGCGACTCGCACGCTAGAGGTCTATTCCAGAGCACTTGGAAGCTAGGCTATTTTTCAATGTCTCAGGTGATTGATCTTCAGAATGTCAGCGTGGTTCGCAGCGGAAAAGCGATCCTCGACTCGGTTACATTTTCCGCGAATTCAGACGAGCGCTGGGTGATTTTGGGCGCTAATGGCGCTGGAAAGACCACCATGTTGCGAGTTTGCGCTGCCCAGATTCACCCTTCCTCCGGACAGGCAAGAATCCTGGATCAGCGCTTGGGTGAGGTAAACGTTTTCGAGCTCAGAACTCGAATTGGCTTTGCCTCAAGCGCTTTGGCAAACCAAATCCCAAACAGCGAGACCGTTCTAAATGCGGTAATGACCGCAAGCTACGGAGTCACCGGGCGCTGGAACGAGAGCTACGACGCAATCGACGAACGACGAGCAATGCGGGTGTTACGAGAGTGGCAACTAGAAGATTTCGCTCAGCGACCCTTTGGGACGCTTTCTGATGGCGAACGCAAGCGAGTTCAGATCGCTCGGTCTGTCATGACTGACCCAGAATTGATGCTGCTCGACGAGCCAGTCGCAAGCCTAGATTTAGCAGCCAGAGAGCTTACGCTTCGACTGCTCAGTGGCTATGCGACCAGCGCTCAGGCACCAGCGATGGCCATGGTGACTCACCACCTTGAGGAAATTCCCGCTGGATTTACACACGCCCTGCTGATGCAAGACGGCAAGATCTTGGCCCGGGGTGAGATCGGTGCAACTATCACCAGCGCTGCGATATCGGAAACTTTCCGGTTCCCGCTGCAGGTTAGCTATCAAGACGGCAGATTCTCCGCGATTGCGTCCTAGACGAAGCATCGTTTTACTGCTAAGCTTTCCCGCTGTTGCTCTTTAGCAAAAAGATTTCACAAGAAGGAAACCATGAAGGCTGAAATTCACCCAACCTACGAGCCAATCGTATTTCGCGACTTGGCATCTGGCGTTGCATTTCTAACCCGCGCAACCATCACCAGCTCAAAGACCATTGAGTGGGAAGACGGTAAGACCTACCCGGTATACGACGTGGAAATCAGCTCTGCTAGCCACCCGTTCTACACCGGTAAGCAGCGCATCATGGACTCTGCCGGTCGCGTCGAGCGCTTCAACGAGCGTTACAAGAACTTCAGCTAATTTTTATTGGCCAACCCAAGACCGCACGGTAATCCGGGCGGTCTTGTTGTTTAAGCCACTTCTCAAATTCCAAGCTCTGCTCATCTGACCAAGCAACCTGAGCTGCATGCAGGTCAGATATTTCAATGTTCAAGGCCGGAAACTTGCTGGCCTGGCGCTGAGCCAATCTTCCCGCAGCTATTGCATCGGCTGTTGAGTTGTGAGCGTCAACGAGTTCAACCTCGTAGTCGCGGCAAAGCGCGGTAAGGGTTCTTGACCCCTTGCCGGAGCGGAATTTCACCATTTGTCGATCCAGGACCAGCGGATCGATGACTGCTACTGGAGCTAGTGGAGTAACGCCGTAACGCGTGGCCTCAGATTGCAAAATTGTGAAGTCGTAAGGGGCGTTGAATGCCACCAATGCCATTTCACCGCCAAGTCTGCGCAGTTGCTCAATGATCTCTGCGATGGCACCGCTTGGCTCAACGCCATTGGCCTTAGCCATCTCAGTGGTGATGCCGTGAACATTGGCGGCCGCCTCTGGGATCTCAATCCCAGGATTCACTAGCCACTCGTGCACCTCGATGGGCTCACCGTTAGCGTTTAGAACGGCAACTGCCGCGGTAACGATTCGGGAAGTCTGCAGGTCCAGACCTGTGGTCTCCAGGTCAAAAACGGCTAGCTTTTTGCTCCAGGCTGGGCGGTTTGGCTCAAAATCAAAATCTAACAAGGCATCTCCTTCGCCCCAGACTACCCAGCCATACCGACACTCATAGACTTGACACATGCCGTATCTAAAACTTGCCGCTCCAGCACTCGCGGAATTGGCGGCGAAACGCGGACACCGCAAGGATTTAGCCGGCACTGCGGTTTGGCATTACCCCGCGGACAATCCAAAGGGGAAGCTGCTTTTTATTCATGGCTTTCGAGGCGACCATCACGGTTTGGCTGCCACGGCTGCAGCGCTTTCGGATTTCGACGTCTACATTCCAGATCTTCCCGGCTACGGCAAGACTAAGGAGCTGGCAAAACACGACCTAGACAGCTATGCCCACTGGCTAAAGCGACTTTGCGAGGAACTGGGTAGCGATGTCATCGTGCTTGGTCACAGTTTTGGCTCGCTTGTGGTTTCACGGGCGGTTAGCCTTGGGCTCGGCGCCAGAGCGATCGTGCTGCAAAACCCGATCACCACAAGATCGATTGATCAAAATGACCTTGCGAATCGCATTGCGCGAGGTTTTTACGGCTTGGCAATTGCCCTTGGCCGAACAGGCTCGGCGCTATTGCGCTCGTGGCTGGTGGTTCGTGTGATGTCGATTGCCATGGCCACCACCAGATCGCTAAGGCTTCGTTCTTGGATTCACGATCAGCACCACAGACACTTTTCGACCTATCGCAGCGACAGAGTCGCGCATGAGGGTTTTGCGGCGGCATCGAGTGCGAGTGTTTTGGACTACGCCGAGTCATTTAGCATGCCGACGCTATTGATCGCGGGGGAGAGGGACATGATTGCACCACTTGCCAATCAGGTAAAACTGCAAACCATGATTCCCGGTTCCAAACTCGAGATCATGGCCGGGGTTGGGCACCTAACCCACTATGAATCAGCCGCCGAGGTTGCAGAGGCTATTGAGCGTTTTGCAGGTGAACTTTGAAGCAGCTGGCTTTTGATGGCCGATTCATAAAACCGAATCATCCCGATGGTATTTCTCGGTTTAGCCTGGGTTTGATCTCTGAACTCGCCAAGTTGACCAGGCTAAAGGTAGTGGTGTGTGACCCTAAGGTTGCCGAGAAACTTCCCGACAATACCGACATCATTTGGGCGAGAAAGCCAACGTCAGCCCTAGAAATCTTGACAGCCTTGCAATTGAATTCGCATGGCATCGATGTGCTGTTTAGCCCCATGCAAACCACATCAGGCTTTGGCCGAAAGTTTAAATTAGTGCTCACACTGCATGATTTGATCTATTATCGCCACCGCACTCCACCGCGGGAATTCAATGCTTTGGTGAGGCTGATCTGGTGGTTGTATCACCTGAGCTTCATCCCTCAGCGAATGGTTCTTAATGGCGCTGACTCGGTTGTGACGGTATCCGAGACCACCAAGAAGCAAATGATGAAGCATCGCCTAACCAACCGACCCATTGATGTCGTCTACAACGCTGCGGATCGGCCCCAAACAGTCCCGGAGCGAGATAACTCCAGCGCCAGGTATCTGGTCTACATGGGGAGCTTCATTGGCTATAAGAACGTTGAGGCGCTAGTCCGGGGCATGGCATATCTTCCTCAGCACACCTTGGTTTGCCTCTCCCGAATTTCAGATCAGCGAAAAACCGAGCTGACCGCGCTGGCAAATCAAATCGGGGCTAACGTGCAGTTTGAGAACGGTGTTTCGGAGGATGAATACCACCAGTGGTTGCTGCGCGCCCAAGCGCTGGTGACCGCATCCAGCGATGAGGGTTTTGGCATTCCAGTAATCGAGGCTATGGAGCGCGGAACCCCTGCCGTGGTGTCAAACTTGGAAATCTTCCACGAAGTCGGCGGCGATGCGGCAATGTTTTTTAATCCTTCAGACCCCAAGACATTTGCGCGGCAGATCGAGGCCCTGGGGGAGAGTCAGAGCTGGCTGACAGTATCTGGAAAATCAAAGGTTCAAGCAGCAAAGTTCTCCTGGGAGACCTCAGCAAAGAAGCTTTTCGAGCTACTGAATCGAGTTTGAGCCCAGCGGCTCGGGTCGCCAGGCCTCAAGTTGCCAGTCCTCGCGATGGTGCAGGATGTGCAGCGAGGCATTCTGCAATCGCTCTCCGGCCGGCGGGATCTGCCCGGCGGTAACTTCACTGAGCACAAACCTAATCAACGCACCATGGGACACGGCAAGCACCTTTGAGCCCGCATAGGTTTTCTTGATGTGACCAAGTAGCTCCCGGGCTCTTTGCTCGACACTGGATTTAGATTCGGCACCGGGAATGTCATCCAGCTTGGCAAACTTCTCACCCCATTCGGCATAGGTCAAACCTTCACCAATGCCAAAAGCGCGCTCCAACAGCAGTGGCTCGATTTGAATCTGGTCGATACCAATTTGCTTGGCCACAATCTCAGCACTCTGCCGGGCTCTGCCAAGTGGCGAACACAGCACCACATCCCAGCCGTGGTCGAGGTGTTTGGCGGCGTGCTCAATCTGCGCAATGCCAACCTGATTCATAGCAATGTCCGCTGTGCCCTGAAGTCTCAGGTCAATATTCCAATCGGTTTGGCCGTGACGCAGAAGTCCAAGAGTGCTATTAGTCATTGAGGATTGCTCCAAGCAGGTTAGAAGTTGAGGCGGAGAGTTTCACATTGGCAATCAGGTCTGCCTTGGTGTCTCCTTGGTTCACAATCACAATGGGAATACCGCGCTTCTGAGCTCGCTTTACAAGCCGTAATCCGGAATTGACAGTTAGGGAAGTTCCAGCAACCAGCAGCCCCTCAGCCTGGCCAATCAACTGCTCCGCAGTCTCCACCCGCGTAAGAGGCACCTGTTCGCCAAAGAACACAACGTCGGGCTTGTAATGCGCTCCGCAGAAGCCACAATCGGGCACTCTGAAGTTCTTTCCCACTTCGACCTCGGCATCACCATCCGGAGTGAACTCAACGTCTTGAAAACGATTTACCTCGGGGTTGAGGCTTGCGATGCGCGCATCAAGCTCAGGTCTAGAGAGAATGTCACCGCAACCGGTGCAGAGCACGCGATCGAGCCGACCGTGAAGCTCTAAAACCTTCTTAGATCCGGCCTTTTGGTGCAGGCCGTCTACGTTTTGAGTGATTATGGAAAAGACCCGACCCGCCGCCTCTGCGGCAGCAAGTGCTTGGTGACCGGGGTTTGGCTGAGCGCGCTCTACTCTGCTCCAACCGACATAGGACCTTGCCCAGTAGCGAGCTTGGTTTTGCTTGGATCCCATGAAGTCGTCGAAAGTAAGTGGGTGCCTTGGCACTCGCCCAGCACCTCGATAGTCCGGGATGCCACTGTCGGTGGAGATTCCTGCGCCGGTAAGGGTCAAAATTTGCTTGCCCGCCAAAAGATTTCGAGCGTGCTCGAGGCCGTATTCCATGGCGGAAGACAGCGGTTCGGAGGGCATTTGATAAGTCTAGGGTCGATGCTTCTCGCAGAATTTAGAAACCGGTAAACCCAAACAAAAACATTGTGTCCGAAAGGGGACTTGAACCCCTACCTCCTATCGGAGACTAGCACCTCAAGCTAGCGCGTCTGCCATTCCGCCACCCGGACAATGCACCCAGCCGAGGCCGAGCAAGCCAATAATCTAGCACGAAGTTGCCAAGCAATCCATCGCGGGGTTCTTGGATAATCGCTCTTTCAGCACTAGCGTTGGAAACATGCATGAAGAACCAGCACTGGCACTGAGGCAACTAATCGCAGCACTGGAGCGTCATTTAGACACCTGTGCTAGCAAACGACCTGGTTCGGACCAAGAAATTCAAGAGGCATACGATCAAGTTGCCCAAAGTTTTGAAAAATACGAAGACGTTTTGGAATCTGTCTACGGAGAGTATCTTCCAATCGTTGCCGAGGATGAATGAGCCTAATAGAAGCCCTGCTGCTCGGAATCATTCAGGGTCTAACTGAGTTTTTGCCGATCTCGTCGAGCGCCCATGTGCAAATTGCGCAGGAGTTGATGGGGCTCAGTGAGTTGTCAAAGCCGCAGCTAACGGCGTTTATTGCCACCATTCAAATTGGCTCGGAGCTTGCGGTTGTGGTCTACTTTTTCCGAACCATCATTGAAATTCTCAAGGCGTTTTTCACAGAGGGTCTTCGGCCGTTTTCAAAGCAATCCAGCCAGTCCAAGCTCGGTTGGCTAATCATCATTGGCACCTTGCCGATTGTGGCACTGGGGCTGTTATTTCAAGACTTTATTGAAAACCAATTGCGTCAGCTTTGGGTAATTGCCCTGATGCTGATCGGCTTTGGAATCTTGCTCGGAATTGCCGATAGATACGCACCCAAACGAAAAACGATTGAAGAGCTAAATTTCAAATCAGGTCTGGTGTTTGGCTTCGGACAGGCGCTCGCCCTGATTCCTGGAGTATCCCGCTCCGGAGGCAGCATCACGGTTGGATTGATGTTGGGCTTCACGCGTGAGGCAGCGGCTCGCTACAGCTTTCTTTTAGCGATTCCGGCGGTATTGGCAGCCGGTGGCTATCAGTTTCTAAAGAGCTACCAGGACCTGCCGCAGGATCTACTTTGGGCAACAGTCGCCGCCACGGTTGTCAGCTTTGCGGTTGGCTACTCAGTTATCGCCTGGTTGCTGAAATACCTGGCCAAGGGCTCTTTTATGCCGTTTGTGATTTGGCGCGTCGGAGTTGGAACGCTGCTGCTGACTGGGCTGGGTCTCGGATTGATTTAGCCTTCGCCAGCTCCGTCTTTGCGCTCATTTAGGTAGCGTTCGAATTCCCTAGCAAGTGCGTCGCCGGATGCCTGCTCGCTCTCCAACTGGTCTCGATTTGCCTCCAGTTGGGAAACATAACTGGTCATCTCGTCATCACCCTCGGCAACATCGTCGATGGAACGCTCCCACTCGAATGCCTGATCTGCCAATTCCGTGGTGTCGAAGCTAATTCCAATTAGAGAGGTGATCTCTGCCACAAATCCAAGCGCTGCCTTGGGGTTACTGGTGTTGTGCACATAGTGCGGCACCGAACCCCAAAGAGATAGCACTGGAATGCCCTCGGACTCAAAGGCCTGGGCCAAAATCGAAAGGATTCCCACCGGGCCTTCGTAACGTGATGGCTCTAAGTCATAGCGAGCCCGGAACGCTTCGTTTTGGCTGGATTTGAAGATTGGCATCGGGCGGGTGTGGGGGACATCGGCCAGCATTGAGCCGAGCATGATTACCGAATCGATCTCGCGGTCCTGAACCATTTCCAAAATCTCCGCCGCAAAGCTCAGCCAGCGCCGAGAGGGCTCGCTGCCAATCAGCAGATAGAGCCGATCAAGCGCTGGGTTTAGATCAATGTGTTCGCGATCAGCCTGCATAAACTCGGCCCCCGGCCAAGAAATGGTGCGATTACCGGCTTCATCCACCTCGACCATTGGCCTTGAAAACTGGAAGTCGTAGTAGTCCTCTGGGTCCACTGCCTCCAGAGTTTGGGCACCAATCTGCTGCGCGATTGCCTTCAGCGCTCCAGAGGCGCCTTCGGTGGCATCATTCCAGCCCTCGAAGGCAATCAGTAACACTCGACCAGTAAGCAAGCCGCTCCTTTTTTGATAATTACAAACTCTAATTCAGAGCACAACTAGACTTTAGGCCAATGTCCACATTGACCTTCCCCAAAGCCGTGCTGTGGGATATGGATGGCACGCTAGTTGATTCAGAGCCCTATTGGTTACTGAGCGAATCCGCGCTGGCTCAGGATTACGGCAAGGTTTGGACTCAGGAGCACGGTCACGAGCTAATCGGTAAGTCGCTCTACGACTCCTCGGCAATCCTCAAGGATCGCCTAGATATCAAAGACCTCACCCCGCAGCAGATTATCGACCGGCTAACCGACTCCGTGATTGCCAAATTGCAGCTTTCGCTGCCGTGGCGCCCAGGAGCGCTCGAGCTGCTAATGGAACTCAAGCAGGCTGGAATTAAGACGGCACTGGTGACAATGTCAATGCGAAGAATGGCGCTTGCGGTGGTTGAGGCGATACCGTTTCAAGCCTTTGAGGTTGTGGTCGCGGGTGACGATGTGACTTTCGGCAAACCCCACCCGGAGCCCTACCAAAAAGCCGCTGAGCTTTTAGGTCTCCAGGCTCATGAGTGCATTGCCATCGAGGATTCGGTGACCGGTTTGAAATCCGCCGAAGCTGCCGGCTGCCTTCCGCTTGGCATCGTGAACCTTATGCCGCTGGAGGCAACTGGAACCCGCGTAATTCGCAATAGTTTGACCGAAATGAACCTAGAGGCACTGCGAGGTCTGAAGTGAGTGTTTTTCAAGCGGGGGACCGCGTCCAACTGACCGGCCCAAAGGGTCGACTCAACACCATCACCCTGGTAGCGGGCGCACGCTTTGGCACCCACAAGGGTGATCTTATGCACGATGACATCATCGGTTTGCCAGATGGTTCGGTAGTGAGCAACCAAAGTGGAGTCGAATATTTGGCTCTGAAGCCTCTATTGACAGACTATGTGCTCTCGATGCCACGCGGCGCTGCCATTGTTTACCCAAAGGATGCCGGCCAGATCATCGTTGAGGGCGATATCTTCCCCGGTGCGACCGTGATCGAAGCTGGAGTGGGCTCTGGGGCACTCTCCAGTTACCTACTACGCTCAATTGGTCAAGAGGGCAAGCTCTATTCCTTTGAGCGCCGCGATGAGTTTGCCCAGATTGCTCAGGCGAATGTCAAAAATCACCTCGGTGGCGCGCCCAAAAACTGGACTGTAACCATCGGTGACCTGCAGGAGAAGTTGCCTGAGGTGATTACCCCGCACACCGCGGACCGAGCCGTGTTGGACATGCTGGCGCCTTGGGAGTGCATCGGTGAGGTCGCGGCCGCTCTAAAGCCAGGCGGTTTGCTAATTTGCTACGTAGCGACGGTGACTCAGCTTTCCAGAACCATTGAGGCGATTAAGGACCAGGGTGAATTCACCGCCCCGGTTGCCTGGGAGTCAATCGTTCGCGGTTGGCACGTCGAGGGCCTTGCGGTCAGGCCAGACCACCGAATGATCGGACACACTGGTTTCCTACTATCTGCGCGCAGACTTGCACCGGGCACGGTGCTCCCTCAGTTCAAGGCAAAGCGTGCCTCCAAGACTGAATACACCGACGAAGATTTCGAGATTTGGCTTCCGGATGCCATTGGGCAAAGACCAATCAGTGAGAAAAAACTTAGAAAAACGGTCCGCAAAGTAACTAACGAAGCTAACCTGCGGGACAATTAGAGCTGCTGAAAGAAAGAATCCAATTGCGTAAATTCACCCCGCTTGCACTCATTCCGCTTCTTCTGCTGGCCGGCTGCTCCGCAGCTCCTGCCGCAGAGCCCGGCTCCTACGCTGCAATGAGCGCTGGCAGTGAGCCAGCGTGCGAGACCTACCGTGGTGGCGACGCCGTTGAGCAGATCAACGTCGAGGGTGCATTTGGCGAGGAGCCGACCGCAACCTTCCCAACTCCAATCACCGGAACTGGCATTGAGACCAAGGTAATCAGCGCCGGAACCGGCGGAAAAATTGTCGGTAACCAGCGCGTAGCACTGCATTTCACCGGCTACAACGGCACCACTGGGGAGCAGTTCCAGGGCAGTGAATTTGGTACCGAGAACTACATCATCCAGGACCTTCTGGTTGGCAGCTTGCCAAACTTCTGCAACGCACTTACCGGTGTTGAGGTTGGATCGCGCGTTGCGGTGCTGCTCGATGCTGAAAACGCACATCAAAGCCAGGGCGTTGAGAGCCTAGGCATCGGTGCGAATGATGCCATCATTTTTATTTTCGACGTTGTCGATGCATATCTGCAGCGCGCTAGCGGTGAAGCAAAGTCCCCAGAAGCCGGTCTTCCAACCGTGATTTTGGCCCCTAATGGCCAGCCTGGCATCCAGATTCCGGTCGGCGATGCACCAAGTGAATTCAAGCGCAGCGTTCTAATTGAAGGTGCCGGAGAAGAGATCGCCATCGGCGACACCGTAGTGGTTCACTACTCAGGTTGGACCTGGGAGGGTGAGCAGTTCGACAGCTCATGGGAAACCTTGGCACCTGCTTCATTCCAGGTTTCGGCCGAAAGTGTGATTCAGGGCTTTGTGCAGTCACTCGAGGGCGTCAAGGTCGGCTCCCAGGTGGTAGCGGTGATTCCCCCAGAATTGGGATACGGTGACCAGGCACAGGGCTCGATTCCAGCCGGCTCAACCCTTATCTTTGTTATTGACGTATTGGGCAAGGAATAAAAGAAACGGGGGTTTGTGATGAAGCAATCTCCCGCAGAGCGCCTCTTTACGCTCACCTGCTACCTGCTCAGCACCGAAATCAAGGGGCTGAGCAAGCAAGACATCTATCGCGCCGTGCCTGGATACCAGGACTCAAAGAGCCAAGAGGCCCTGGACCGTCTATTCGAGCGCGATAAAAAGTCCCTAAAAGAAGCGGGCATTCAGCTTGAGGTGATCAATAACTTTGGCTTCGAAGATGGCGAGAATGCTCGCTATCGAATCGCTAAGGAGTCTTTCCAGTGGCCCAAGGATCTCAAGCTGGATAGCGCCAAGATGCAGCTTTTGGAGCTTGCGGCCAAGGCATGGAACAATCAGCTACTCGAAGGAAGTGCACAGTCCGGACTCACCAAATTGAAGTCGCTGGGATTGGTTGCCAGCAATACTGACCTGACGCCCTTCACACCTCGGCTTCTAATTCGTCATGCCGCTTTTGCGCCGCTTGCAAAGGCCATTGAAGACGGCGTTCAGGTGGCATTTCGATATCAAAAGCCCGATGGCTCACTCTCGGACCGCATCGTGTCACCGCAAACTCTTCGGCAGATTGAAGGTCAGTGGGTGCTCTTGGCAATTCACGAGGGCCAGGCTAAGAATTTCCTATTGCGACGCATCATCTCTGAACTTTCAATTATTGATGCCGGGGCAAAACGCCTTAGTAACCAAGAGCTGCAGCAGGTCGAGCAGGAACTGAACGATTTTGTGCGGGGAAATTTGGCAATCATCAAGGTCGCGTTCGATACCGAGGCCCAGCTAGCGCTCAAGCCGGATGATTCCGGACTAGCCAAATTGAATTTCATGGATGAGGCGCTTTTGGCAGAGGATCTTCTGGAATTCGGCTCGGATATCGAGGTCATCGAGCCTGAGTCCCTAAAGCGTCGCATTCGCTCTCAGCTCAAGGCGGTGATGAAGCAGCATGCCTAAACAAGAAATCGACGGTGATGGTCTTTTCAACCTAGCTCTCGCGATCGTCGGGTTGGTGTTGAAGTCCGGAGGTATCAAAACTTCCGAGCTCGCCGAGCACTTTGCCGTCAGCGAAAAGGTGATTCAAAAGGCGGTCTTCGCGATCACCAACAGTGAGGACCTAACCTCTCCTCAATCACATTTCTATTTGAACTACGACGCTTTTGAAGAAGGCATTGTCGATTTCTCAGTCGGTGGCGCCAACCTGGAGCAAACCCCAGCCCTCAGTCGCTACCAGCAAACCTCACTGGCAATCGGGTTGGAATATCTTGCCAGTTTGGAAGAATTCGAGGGCAATAAAGCCCTTTCGGAACTGCGAGCAGCACTGAGCGGCGAGGTAGTAAATCGAGTTGTGGCCCGGCCATCGGTAGATGTTGACGAGCTGGAGATCCTCAGGCAAGCGATCCTTGAGCAAAAGCAGGTTCAGTTTGACTACATCAACCAGCTAGGTAAGAAATCGCAACGTAGGGTCGATCCACTGCGAATCGATTTGGTTGGCAATAAGCACTATCTCCGCGGATATTGCCTAGATTCTGAGGCGCTGAGGACCTTCCGAATCGAGCGCACCTCAAACCTGATCGCGACCGAGACGACCATATCTGACCTGGCTAAAAATGAAGTAATCCCCGATGAGGTCTATGGCACCGGTGAGGGTGAACTCGTTGAGTTGATAGCCGAGAATCAGGCTGGTGAGATCTTCTGGAATTTCCCCGTGGCCGGCCCAGTGACTAAAAAAGACGGCAAAATTCACGGCTTTATCAAAGTTGGCAACATCGCGGCAATTGCGAGGCACGTTGTGCGATACGGGGGAGCGGTTGAGGTAGTGGCTCCTGACAGTGCGAGACAGGCGGTAAGGGAGTTTGCAGCCAAGAGCCTTGAGGGGACCCAGGTGGCTGACGAATGAATTGGTCTTGGTTTATTGGCCTAGCTGCCATTTTTGCGAGCCTTTACTGGCTGGTGCTGGTTGGGTATCGGCTCTTTTTGAGCCTGAAGGGGCTTCAAGCCGCAGCCGTGCCACTGAATTCAAATCTCGCACTGCTTGCCGAACCAATTGAACGTGAGTTCATCGCGGCCAAAAATCACACCACGGCTGACCTTACCGAAGTGTTAGCAAAGCGTGAGCAACTCAAGAACGCAAAGCGCGATGCCGTCGAGGCACGAAGGCGTAGACTGATTGAACGTTTAAACCAAATGAATTTGGACAAGAGGTAATCGCATGAGACTTCAGGGCTGGGAATGGATCATTATTCTGGCAATCGTTTTGCTGTTGTGGGGCGCTCCTAAGCTGCCTGGCTTGGCAAAGAGCATGGCTCAGTCAATGCGCATCTTCAAGAAGGAAATTGGCACCGAGGCCAAGCCAAAGATTGCTGAGGCAAAGCCTGAGGCTGCCGCAGTTGACGCCGAAGTGACCCCTGAGGGCGAGCAGAAGCAAGGCTAATGTTCGGGCGCAAAGATAAAGAGCGCCGCATGTCCCTTGGCTCTCACCTGCGAGAGCTACGAATCAGACTTTCTTGGTCGGCGGCCTTCCTAGTAGTCGGTACCGTCATCGGCTGGTTCCTATTTGAACCAGTCTTCAAGCTACTTCAAGCCCCACTGCTAGAGGTGACCAAGGCCAGGGGCATCGAGGCAATTGTCAATTTCGGAACTGTGGTTTCGGCGTTTGACCTGAGAATTCAAGTTTCGATATTCCTCGGAGTGCTAATCACCTCACCTTTTTGGCTATACAACCTGTGGGCATTTGTGTCGCCGGGACTCAAGACTCGCGAGCGCCGCTTCACCCTGGGATTTGTTTTTAGCTCTGTCCCGCTGTTTCTGACCGGTGCCTATATTGCCTGGACATCACTACCAAGCTTCGTGGTCGTCCTGATTGGATTTACCCCCGAGGGCAGCTCGAACGTCATCAACGCAAGCGAGTACATCTTGTTTGCGATCCGCATCGTCTTAGTGTTCGGTCTAGCGTTTGTAATGCCGGTGCTGCTGGTGCTGCTGAACTTCGCAAACCTGTTGACTGGCATGGCGATTCTCAAGGGTTGGCGCTTGGCAGTATTCATCATCGCCTGTGTCTCGGCTTTGGCAACGCCTACCGCCGACCCAATGTCGATGTTCCTGCTGATGGGCCCACTTTCAGCGCTTTACTTTGTGGCCGTTGGTGTATCAGTGCTAAATGACAAGCGTCGCGCTCGACGCGATGCCAAGCTGCTTGGCGAAGAGCTCGAAGTTGAGTGATCTTTCACCTTCCGAGCGTTATCAGCGAGCAAAAGTAAGAGCAAAGGGCAAGGAGCTTGCCAACTTCAGCGCAACCCTGAAGTTTCCCCTCGATGACTTTCAAGAACAGTCCTGTATCGCCCTAGAGAGCGGCTCTAACGTGCTGGTGGCTGCACCCACGGGCGCTGGCAAGACCATCGTCGGGGAGTTTGCGATCCATCTCGCGGTTGCCAGCGGTCAGAAAGTTTTCTACACCACTCCGATCAAAGCGCTGAGTAATCAAAAGTTTGCCGAGCTCGCCGCCAGGTATGGAAAAGACATGGTTGGACTACTAACCGGTGACTCCAACAACAACTCCGATGCGCCGATTGTGGTTATGACCACCGAGGTGCTCAGGAACATGATCTATGCCACCTCGACATCGCTTCGCGACCTGGGGTATGTGGTGATGGATGAGGTGCATTACCTTGCCGATCGCTTCCGAGGAGCAGTTTGGGAAGAGGTGATTTTGCACCTGCCCAAGGATGTCAAGGTGGTCTCGCTCTCGGCCACGGTCTCGAACGCCGAGGAGTTTGGCGCTTGGTTGGGCGAGGTGCGCGGCAATACTCAAATCGTGGTCTCGGAGCACCGACCGGTGCCGCTGCATCAGCACGTGATGCTGGGGGATGAACTGCTCGAACTATTTGAGCCGGGTTCAAAAAAGGGAAACGTTAATCCTGAGCTACTGCGCAAGCACCAAGCCCGCGCACGTGGACCAATCAGGCGCTCAGGCAAATGGGGAGGCAAGCAGTATTCACCCCAAGATAGAAATCGCAATCAGAGTCAGTTCCCAAAACTAGAAAAACCAGAGGTAGTTCTCGAGCTTGAAGAGCTTGAGCTGTTGCCAGCAATTTTCTTTATCTTTTCCAGAGCAGGTTGCGAAAAAGCTGTGGAGGCATGCAGGCGCTATGGAATTCGACTCACCTCCAAAGAGGAGCAGCAGGAGATCCGGCGGTTGGTTGATGCCAGATGTCAGTCGATTCAAGATGAGGACTTAGATACTCTCGGCTACTTTGACTGGCTAGCCTCCCTGGAGCGCGGATTTGCAGCCCATCACGCGGGAATGCTGCCGGCGTTCAAAGAGGTCGTTGAAGAGCTGTTTCTTAGAAAACTGGTCAAGGTGGTATTTGCCACCGAGACCCTGGCGCTTGGCATCAACATGCCAGCCAGAACCGTCGTCTTGGAGCGTCTAGATAAATTCAACGGTGAATCCAGGGTTGCCATCACTCCGGGGGAGTACACCCAGCTTACTGGTCGAGCCGGCCGCCGCGGCATTGACATCGAGGGTCACAGCGTCATTCTTTGGGGCGCTCAGCTTGATCCGAATGTGGTGGCAGGGCTGGCATCCAAGCGCACCTACCCGCTGAACAGTTCGTTTAGGCCGACTTACAACATGGCGGTCAATCTAACCGCTGCCTTCGGAGCAAATCGGGCCAGCAAGATTTTGGAAAAGTCTTTCGCTCAGTTTCAAGCCGACCGCTCGGTGGTTGGACTGGCGCGCTCGATCTCTGAAAAACAGGAGTCCCTGGAGGGCTATGAGGAGGCCATGCAGTGTCACCTGGGCGACTTCGTGGAGTACTCGTCCCTCAGGCGTGAACTGAGCGATCTGGAGCGCAGCGGAGTCAGCGCAAAGCACCGTGCTGGCAAAGATATTCGTAATTCGCGCTCACTACGTCGCATCGACAACGACATCGCGGATCTCAAGAAGGCGATGCGTGCCCACCCATGTCACGGCTGTTCTGACCGCGAGGCACACGCCCGATGGGGGGAGCGCTACCAAAAGCTTCGCAAGGAGATCGAGGGCACCATTGCAGCCATTGAAGGTCGCACTAACCAGGTAGCCAAGACCTTCCAGCGAATTTGCCTACTTCTAACAGACCTCGGCTACATGCTGCAGGACGCAGATGATTTGGAGATAACTGCCAAGGGACAGCGGCTGGCAAAGATTTACGGCGAACGTGACCTTTTGATTGCGGAGTGTCTCAACCGAGGAGTTTGGAGCAAGTTAGATCCTGCCAACCTAGCCGCCATGGCGATGGCGTTGGTTTACGAAGGTCGACGTGACGAGGCGGAATACGACCCCAAGCTTCCCAAAGGTAACTTCGCTGAGGTGCTGGCGCAGACCGAGGCCATTCAGGAAGAATTGCTCGAACTTCAAACCAAGTACCGATTACCGAAGGAGACTCAACTTGAGCTGGGGATCTCCTGGGCGATTTACCGTTGGGCGTCTGGAGCAAGGCTTGACGATGTATTGAAGCTCTCCGGTTTGCTTCCCGGTGACTTTATTCGCTGGACCAAGCAGCTAATTGACCTTCTGGACCAGATCTCCAAGGGTGCAGACCCTGAGGTCGCGAAGACCGCCTACGATGCTATGGATCAGGTCAAACGCGGCATCGTTGCCTATAGCTATCACGTCTAGGTTTTAAGCTACTTCGGTGATGATGCAGTTGCTTTGGCGAATCCCGCTGGCCGTATTAGGGTCCGCCCTGGCGCTATTTGCATTCCCCACCGAGGGCGTTTGGATTCTCGCACTGTTTATTCCGGGCCTGATCTTTTTAGCAACCAGGGGGATGGGGTTTTGGGCGGCATCGGCCCTAGGTTTTATTTCGGGTCAGATTTACTACATCACGCACATCGAATGGCTAGCGCTTTATCTCGGGCCGGTTCCCCTGATTGCACTGAGCACACTGATGTCTATTTACTTCGCTTTCGGTGTTGGACTAACCGCCTGGTTATACAAGCGCCTCAAGCCCAAGGGTTTGGGTTTACTCGGCTTTGCTTTAGCCGCAGCCAGCGTCTGGACGCTGCGCGAGTGGTTGGGGTCCAATTTCCCGTACGGGGGATTCCCCTGGTCGCGGCTGGGCATGACCCAGGCTGATGGTTGGTTTGCCAAATACGCCTGGTGGGGCGGTATCTCGCTGATCACATTTGCCATGGCCCTTATTTCTGTGCTGCTGGCACTGGTGGTGATTGAGCTTCGCCGGCGTAAGCCAGAAAAGATTGTGGCCCTCTCGGCCGTTGCCGCAGTGACGGCCCTGATTCCAGCATTGACCCCGATTGGTTGGGGAACTGAACAGGTGGGGGAGATCAGGATCGCTGCGGTGCAGGGGAATGCGTTGGCGGGGCTATTCGCAAATCATGACCGCGGCACAATCCTGCAAAATCACCTTGACGCCAGCTACGCCAATATTCCAGATGATGAGAAGTTGGATCTGATCGTCTGGCCGGAGAATGCCTCGGATCTTTCGCCTTTGGTATCACCGCAAGCCAGGGCTGAAATAGAAACTTTGGTGGCGCAGTATGACGCACCGATAACCTTTGGCACCATCACCGCTTCAGGTGAGGATGTCTACAACTCAACCATCTTCTGGGAACCCGGAGTTGGCCCAACCGACTACTACGACAAAAAGCGACCGGTGCCATTTGCTGAGTATGTACCCGATCGACCTTTCTGGCGCAGTCTGGCCCCGGAGCTAATTGACCTAGTCCCCAGGGGATACTCTTTTGGCACTCGAGATGGGATTTTTGCCACTGACAAGTTTGTGGTCGGAAGCCTAATTTGTTTTGAAATTGCTGCGGATGACATTCCCCGAGGTCTTGCTCGCGAGGGTGCCCAGCTGATTCTTTCGCAAACCAACAACGCCGACTTTGGCTACAGTGACGAGACCTTCCAGCAGGCCGCCATCGCGAGGTTACGTGCGATTGAAACCGGTCGTGCGGTGGTGAATATTTCCACCGTTGGGCTAAGTGCTATCTATCTTCCAGACGGCTCGGTGCTGGATGAACTCACCTGGTACACCGCAGACGCGATGATCCAAAATCTGCCACTGATTCAAGGCAGCACCCCGGCCACTTCATTTGGCCTTTGGTTTGATGCTGTAAATGCACTGCTGGCCGCAGGGTTTGTCGGTTTGGGTCTAAGGCGCAAAAAATGAAGACCCTGGTCATGATGCCCACCTATAACGAGATCGAAACCCTCGAGCGCTCGGTCACCGAACTGTTTCGCTACAACCAAGGCATTGAGCTTTTGATAATCGATGACAATAGCCCTGATGGAACTGGAGCCCTGGCGACCCGACTCTCAGAGATTCATCCGGGCACCCATGTGCTGCACAGAGACCAGAAGCAGGGGCTCGGTAAGGCCTACCTCGCCGGCATGGAATGGGGATTGGCAAGGGATTTCGAGCTCTTCGTGCAAATGGATGCCGATGGCAGTCACCGAACGGAAGACCTTCCCAAGTTACTCTCGCAGGCAAGCAAAGCCGGATTGGTGATCGGTTCGCGCTGGATACTCGGGGGAGAGGTGCACAACTGGCCCTGGTACCGAAAGGCAATATCTCGATTTGGCAATTTTTATGCCGCCAAAATGCTTGGCTCAGACCTGGGCGATCTAACCGCCGGCTTTCGCATATACGGCAAAGAGCTGCTGATTCAATTGCCACTGAGTGATGTTGCGGCCCAGGGCTATGGCTTTCAGGTGGAGATGACCAAGAACGTGCTTGAGTTGAGGGGCCAAATCACTGAGGTTCCGATTCACTTCGTAGAGCGCGAAAACGGCTCCAGCAAAATGACATTAGCGATTGTTTTGGAGGCCTTTGTGCTGGCGACCCGCTGGGGGATTAGGCGCCTTTTTAGGCGGTGAGTCTGCCGCGTGAGCGACGTTCGCGCATTTCCGCCAGGACCTCAGCCAGAAGTTCTTCGAGCTCTTCACGAGTGCGTCGCTCCAAAACCATGTCGTAGTGCGAGCGCTTTTCGTCCACCTGCATTCCGGTGACTTCAATTTCGACACCGTTTTCAAGTCTTACTGCCACCGAACCGCAGTCCGAACATTCCCAGGTCTGAGGCAGTTCCGCTTCCATCGAGAAAATAACTGGAAAGGTGTGGCCCTGCTGGCAGCGGAACTCGCAGGTTTGCCTGGAGGCAAGTTCGACTCCGCGATCGCTTTCTAGTGATTGCGAACCTAGTCTCATACCGCGCATTGATTCAGCCATGCACAAGCCAACTAACGAGTGGCGCTGGTCATTCCTAAAACATGCAATTCACAGCAAGCGCTCAGAAATGAAATAGATCGACTCGGTCCGAGACGATGCCGGTTGCTCCCCGCTCAAGCAAAAGCTGGCCCTCCGATGGCTGATTTACTGTCCAGAAATGAACCTCTAGACCCAGCTTGCGAGCTCGAGCGATAAAGCGCCGAGTGTCCAGCCGAATCGGCCCGAAACTCCTAGGAATCTGAATGGCGTCGAAGTTCTTTGCTAATGCCGCAGATCCCAATCCGAATAAGCAGTGACTGATCCAAAGCGCCAGAACTTCGCTACTGGATGCACTGGTTGCGACAGGTGAGCCCAGGAGCTTTAGAGTCGACAACCTTCTGGATTTTGAAAAGCTGGATACCAAAACGCGATTGAAAGCGCCAAGCTGATTGATTGCATCGGCGGTTGCCTTACAGCCCGCCTCAGCCTTCACGTCAAGATTCAACCTAAGGTTTGGGAATCGCTGCAGCACCTCTAGAAGGCTCGGCACCTTTGAACCGTGGGTCAACGAAAGGGCCTGGAGCTCCGAAAGTGTAAGTTCACTGATTTTCAGGGGGAGCCCAGCAACTCGCTCCAAATCGTCATCGTGAAAAAGCACCGCGATGCCGTCTTTGGTGGCGTGAACATCGGATTCAATGTGAGTGGCACCGTGTTTCAGGGCTTCCTCGAAAGCCTCAATGGAATTTTCATCGACGTCACTTCGATGCTGACTCAGGCCGCGGTGGGCAAGCAGATGCGGGCGAGGGGTTGCAAAATAGCTTTTGCTAACGAATTCTGACAAGACTGCCCCTAATCTTTGAGCTATGGCTCAGTCTAATTTCGTGATTCGCTTTCTAACGCTCAACCTCGGACTGTTCATCTATGGAATCGGAATCGCGATGATGGTCCACGCTTCGATTGGACTGGCTCCCTGGGACGTCTTAGCGCAGGGAATTTCAAAGCAAACTGGACTAAGTTTTGGCCAATCCACCATTGCGGTCAGCGTTATGGTGCTGTTGGCCTGGATTCCCCTAAAAGTAAAGCCGGGCATCGGTTCGATTTTGAACGCCATTTTGCTGGGAGTTTTTGCGGACTTCTGGCTGCCACTTATGCCCAGGCTCGATGGCTACGTCTTTCAGTTGCTTTGGTTCGTGCTGGG
>DLPB01000025.1:0-70167 GCA_002479805.1 Micrococcales bacterium UBA7469 | reverse complement strand
AAGGGCCCGCGAGATGGCCTCAATACCGGCATCGCGCAGCGCTTCAAGCTGCCTTTTTGGCAGGCAAGATCGCTAGTCGAGGTTGTGGTGGTATTGGTCGGCTTTATGCTCGGTGGTCAAGTGAGAGAAGGCACCTTGATCTTCGCCTTCGCAATTGGTTACCTAAATCAACTTGGGCTGAGGCTGTTTAGATTGGTGGACGGCAAGGGAAAGCTGTGACCCTGAGGCACCGAATCGCCACCAGGGCCATTATTTTGGAACCTCAAGGTAGGTTCCTACTGTTTTTATCGCACTTTGATCCGGGGTCGAATCTCCCGCCGCAGTGGGTGTTTCCTGGAGGCGGCCTAGAACCAGACGAGCTTCCAATCGAGGGAATCATTCGAGAAGTCTTCGAGGAGACTGGCCGGTTGTTCCTACCCAGCGACTTCGAGTCGGTTGCGGTGATAAACCACGCTATGGAAGATTTGCGAAATCACGACACCGGCGAAGCGCATTTTTTTGAACTGCGGGTTTCCGAGAGTTTTGAGCCAAGTTCAGAGAACTGGACCGAGAACGAACACCGTGACACCGTTATGCATCGCTGGGTTTCCGTATCCGAAATCGTCGAAGAAAAACTTTGGGTGGGGCCGGCTGGTGCAATTGATTTGCTCATCAGGCGCTATGCAAACCGTGGGCAGTGACCCCTCGCCACTACTGATGATATAAAGCCGATAATAAACATTATGTCAACTAAGATTTTCAATCCGCTCTCTTCCACTTGGAGCTGATGGATTTATTTGGCTTGAGTTGCCTGCGACCACTGCATGAGTTTGCGGTGCGCCGCTCCTGATTCGAGAGCGTCTTTTGCAGTTTCAAAGGCTGCTTGTAGCCGATCTTCGATCGACATTTCTACCAATTTTGGATCCTTGGCAAGGTTATAGGCGGTGATGCCGGCAGCGCTGTTGAGAAGCACCACTTCCTTCACGGCGCTGAGATTGCCGCTCAAATCGCCTGCAAATAAAGCCGCGGCCACTTCCGCATTGTGTTTGGCATCGCCACCTAGGAGCTGCTCCAACTGAATGCTGGGGTTCACGAATCGATCCACAACCGTTTCGAATACCTTGCCTTGCGAAACCTGCCAAATTTGTGTCGGAGCGGTAACAGATATCTCGTCCAAGCCATCCAGTGACCGGAATACCAAGGCGGTTCTTCCCCGCTGCGCAATTTCTTGAGCCATCAGCGGCGCAATCTCGGGGTTCGAGACACCCAAAGCCGTTGCAATTGGCTGGGCCGGATTGGCGAGCGGTCCTAGGAAGTTGAAGGTGGTTGGAACGCCGAGCTGCTTTCTTACCGGTGCGACAAATCTCATCGCCGGATGGAACACTGGTGCGAAGAAAAAGGTGATGCCCACCTCGTGGAAAACCTCAGCCACTTGCGCTGGAGCTAAGTCCAGGCGAATTCCAAGCACTTCCAGCATTTCAGAAGATCCGGTTTTGCCCGACGCGGAACGTGAGCCGTGTTTGAGGACCGGAATCCCGGCCGCAGCAGTGACCACCGATGCCATTGAGCTGATATTTACGGTTCCAACCAGATCTCCCCCGGTTCCAACGATGTCAACCGCGTCACTGCCAGTGTTCAGCAGTACCGCGTTTTCCAACATCACATCGACCAAACCAGAGAGCTCGTCGACAGTCTCTCCTTTGCCGCGAAGAGCCATCATGAAGGCTCCGATTTGAGCCTCAGTCGCCTCCCCTGCCATGATCTCTCGCAGTGCCCAGCCAGCCTCTACTCTGGTGAGGTTCTCCCCCGCGAGCAACAAGCTCAAAGTCCTCGGCCAGCTCAATTCAGTCATGCCAGCAGTCTACTGATGCAATTTATGCCCCTGAGTCCAAAAATTCTTCAAAAATCCGCTGTTTTTGAGGGGCTTGGGCCAGCGTTGGTGGGGTAAACTTTAGGTATGTCTGCAACCACTTTGCCTGCCGTGCACGGCGGGACCATTAACCGACCAAACGCCACCAGCGTTGGCACCATTGTTTGGCTGGGCAGCGAAGTTATGTTCTTCGCAGGCCTGTTCGCGATGTACTTCAGCCTTCGTGCTGGTGCTCCGGACCTTTGGGCAAATGACACTCAGATTCTCAACGTGCCATTTGCGCTCGTGAACACCCTGATTTTGGTTGCAAGCTCCTTCACCGCTCAGTTCGGAGTATTTGCAGCGGAGCGTCTTCAGCCTCGTCGCACCGGCTGGTCCCCTGCTAAGTGGGGAATGGTGGAGTGGTTCTTCTTGACTTACGTAATGGGCGCGATCTTTGTTGCCGGACAGGTTTGGGAGTATGCGATGTTGGTCTCTGAGGGTGTTTCCCTGAGCTCCAACTCATACGGATCAGCGTTCTACATCACTACTGGTTTCCACGCACTACACGTGACCGGCGGTCTGATCGCATTCTTGCTTGTAATTGGTCGCGCTTACGCAGCCAAGAACTTCGGCCACAAGGAGGCCACCAGCGCAATCGTGGTCTCCTACTACTGGCACTTCGTCGATGTGGTGTGGATCGGACTATTCGTAGTCGTCTACATCTTGAAATAAATGGAGAAACTGTTGAATCAGGAAAAGCCGATGCGCCGTCGCCCTTGGGCGATTGGCTTCGTAATCTTTCTAGGGCTCGTACTATCAGGTGGTGGCTATGCGGCTGCAACCAACGTGGTTCAGTCCGAAGTATCAAGTGCCGACCAGGTAGCCGAGGGGCGCAAGCTGTTCTTGGCCAACTGTGCAAGCTGTCACGGCTCTAACGGTGAGGGCGCCGTAGGTGGCCCGAGCCTTATCGGTGTTGGAGCCGCATCGGTTGACTTCCAGGTCGGAACCGGTCGCATGCCGGGCCAGGCTTCTGGACCACAGCTTTACAAGAAGCCGGTTCAGTTCACCGAGGAGCAAATTGCAGCTATGGCAGCCTACGTTGCATCCTTGGCCCCCGGACCAGCTATTCCAGACGCCGAGTACCTGAGAACAACTGGTGAGGACATTGACCTGACCCACGGTAGCGAGCTGTTCCGCATCAACTGTGCGATGTGTCACAACGCGGTAGGCGCTGGTGGCGCTCTGACCGAGGGTAAGTTCGCACCGGCACTGGGCGGCGTAACCGAGAAGCACATCTACGAGGCCATGGTTACCGGTCCTCAGAACATGCCAGTATTCAACGACGCAAACCTCACCCCTGAGGACAAGCGCGACATCATCGCTTACCTGAAGTACGTGGAAGAAAACGACTCCGTGGGCGGTTATGAACTTGCGTCCATCGGTCCGGTTGCTGAGGGTCTGTTTGTATGGATCTTCGGTTTGGGCTTCATCATTGCAATCACCGTATGGCTCGGCGCCAAGGCTAACTAGGGAGAATTCGAATGAGCGAAATCGAGAAGGTTTACCCAGCTGGCCTAGCCACGAACATTCAAAAGCCAATCTCTGACCCAGGCATCGAACCACACCGCGTTCGCATGACCGATAAGAGCGAGAAGGCTGCAAAGGGGGCAGAGCAGCAGATTGCTGTCATGTTCGGCATCTCCGTGATTGGTGCGATTGTTGCGATTTGGGGATTCTTCGCATTCCCAATTGACAGCTTGGCCGACACTAGAAACAACGCTTTCTGGATGGGTATCGGTATGGCTTTGAGCCTGCTAGGTATCGGATTCGGAGCGGTTCACTGGGCCAAGACCCTCATGCCAGACCACGAGGTGGCTGAAGCTCGTCACCAGGCACGCACTCCAGATGAGGCTCGCGCAAAGGCGATTGAGATCATCAAGACCGCTGACGCAGAGTCTGGCTTTACTCGCCGCAAGCTAATTCGTCGCTCGCTATACGGCGCTTTGGCAGTCTTCCCAATTCCGGCACTCGTCATCTTCGGTGACCTCGGTCCACAGGTCGGAGACACCTTGAAGCACACCATCTGGAAGAAGGGTGTTCGCCTGGTTCGCGACTCTCACGAGGGTGGCACGCCAATCAAGGCATCTGAAGTCACCATCGGTTCGGTATTCCACGTTGTTCCTGAGAACCTAAAGGACATCGAGGACCACGGCGAGAAGCTCAACCAGAAGGCCAAGGCCGCAGTGCTTTTGGTTCGCGTTGAGCCTTCCGAACTAAAGGAAGATCCAGCCAAGGCTTCTTGGAGCTACGACGGCATCGTCGCTTACTCCAAGATTTGTACACACGTGGGTTGCCCAGTTGCTCTCTACGAACAGCACACTCACCACCTGCTATGCCCTTGCCACCAGTCCACCTTTGACCTAGCAGACCACTGCAAGGTCATCTTCGGACCGGCGTCAAGGCCACTACCTCAGCTTGCTATTGAAGTTGATGCTGAAGGATACCTGGTCGCTCAAGGCGACTTTACCGAGCCCGTAGGGCCTTCATTCTGGGACATAAGGCAGTCGTAATGAGCACTTCTACCGAACAAAAGCCAACCACCTTCATCGGTGGAGCCGCAAACTACCTCGATGAGCGACTAAGCCTCGGAGGCGTTCTAAAGAACTTTGGCCGCAAGGTATTTCCAGACCACTGGAGCTTCATGCTCGGTGAGGTCGCGATGTACTCCTTCGTGGTGCTACTGATCTCCGGTACCTTCCTGACCTTCTTCTTCCAGCCATCGATGGCCTCGGTGCACTACGAGGGCAGCTACGCGCCGCTCAAGGGTGCCGAAATGTCGATTGCCTATGCATCCAGTTTGGACATCAGCTTCGACATTCGTGGCGGTCTTCTAATGCGTCAGGTGCACCACTGGTCCGCGCTTCTCTTTGTTGCCGCGGCTGGATTGCACATGCTTCGCGTGTTCTTCACCGGTGCATTCCGCAAGCCACGTGAATTGAACTGGTTGGTTGGATTCTTCCTATTCCTAGCCGGAATGGGCGGTGGCTTCACCGGTTACTCACTGCCAGACGACCTGCTATCAGGAAACGGCCTTCGAATCATCGATGGAATGCTGAAGGCCATCCCGTTCATCGGCCCCTCGATCTCCTCAGGCCTATTCGGTGGAGAATTCCCTGGCGATGAGGTGGTAGCACGTCTTTACAGCCTGCACATCATGATCATCCCAGCGCTGATCATTGTGTTGCTAGCAGTGCACTTGATGATGGTAATCATCCACAAGCACACCCACTATTCAGGCCCTGGAAAGACTGACGAAAACGTCGTCGGCTTCCCATTGATGCCGGTATACGTGGCTAAAGCCGGAGGATTCTTCTTCCTAGTCTTCGGTGTCTTGATGGCCATCTCAGCCACCTTCACCATCAACCCAATCTGGAACTACGGTCCATACGACCCATCTCCAGTATCCGCAGGAACTCAGCCTGACTGGTACATCGGTTGGCTAGATGGTGCATTGCGACTTGCCCCGTCGAACCTAGACATCTATGTGCTTGGTGTAGTGCTACCAATGGGTGTGCTGCTTCCACTTGTCATCTCGCTACTGTTCCTTGCGATTGTGGCTGTCTACCCATTCGTTGAGAAGTGGGTAACCGGCGACGACCGTGAGCACCACGTGCTTGACCGCCCGAGAAACGCACCTACCAGAACCGGCCTTGGTGCTGCTGGCGTTACCTTCTACGCCGTGCTGTGGGCTGGAGCTTCTACCGACCTAATTGCGACTAACTTCCAGATGTCACTGAACCACGTGCTAACCAGCATGCAGATTCTGCTGATCATCGGCCCTGTAATTGCATACTGGATCACCAAGCGTGCCTGCCTTGCGCTTCAGCGTAAGGACCGTGAGATCGCGCTACACGGCCGCGAAACTGGCCGCGTTGTGCGCTTGCCACACGGTGAGTACATCGAGGTTCACGAGCCAGTGGACAAGTACGAGCTGTGGAAGCTGGTTGACTTCAAGGACTACCAGCCAACCCTTGCAAGACCTAATGCTCAAGGCAAGATCACCATCAGCGCCAAGATTCGCGCAGCACTATCGAGCTTCTACTTCGAAGACCGTATTGCTCCGGTATCTAAGGCTGAGTACGAACTTGCTCACGCTGACCACTCCCCTGCCCCTGCGGTAGAGAAGCCTAAGCGCAAGCCAAAGGCTCTGGCAGAAAAGAAGTAAGTAAAGCTAAAGAAAAATCCCCCGCTCAAACGATCGGGGGATTTTTTTACAACTTGCGTGTCATCAACACATGTGTGTCGTCCAGATCTGTGACCGCGGCAAAGCCCGCTTTTTCAAACATTGAGCGCGGTCCACGATATCCCCAATCCTGGAATTCGGAATCTCGCAGCGGTGCCGACTGCACCTCAGTGAAGCCATGATTAGGAAGATCGGCCAGGGCATAATTGAGCAGATTGGTTGCTACTTTTTGTCCCTGCCAATCCTTGTCCACCACAAAGCAAATAATGGCGGCCACATCCTCTCGCTGCGGAGGTAGTGCAACGAAGTTGTTGAATTTGTTGGCCGCCATCCAACCTATGACCTTCTCGGCTCCATCCTGAACCGAGTAGGCAAGGTATCCCTGCATCACACCGCTCTGGATACGATCACAGGCTCGTTGACGATTCAGCTCTCCCCTGGCGTTCGGGTCATCATTCTCCGCCTTGGTGTTGAGATAAAACTGGCAGTAGCAACCTCGCCACTGCGGTTGGGACTCAAATGCTGGCCCATCCATAAACTCTAGAAACTTTTCTAACTCAGACTCAGCTAACCGCCGGAATTCAATCACGAGAAGAGCCTATTCAAACTTGCCGTTAAAGGTAAAGGCCCCGAGGGATTAGCTCGGGGCCTTGTAACGTGGAGATGGGGGGAATTGAACCCCCGTCCAATGCAAAGATTGTGACTCTTCTACGGGTGTAGCTTCATAAGGCGTTCTACTCGGCCCCTGCATTTGTCTGAAGCAACTACGCAGACAGGCCCAGTCACAGTAAAAGTCCCGGTTGAGCCTGTGACGCGCTCAATCAGCAAGATTTCTAAATGACGCCTGGATCTAGGACGAAATCAAACCTAGTCAGACGGACTTCGGGGCTAGCTTAAGCGGCTAGGGCGAAGTCGGCGCGCTTTGTATTGGCACCTATTGTTTTACACAGAGCGTTTACGAGATAACTGTGCATCCTCGACCCGCTTCATTCACGCAGACACTGCAATGTCGAAACCGATCATCCCCATGTTGAGTTGTTTTAGTAACATCTTGGGCTGGCCAAGGAGGCAATACTAACAGCACATTCTGACAACTTGCTGAGTTAGTAACGCGCTAGCACCTCATCGGTCGAGAGAACCGTGGCAAACTCCCCGTCTAGGTTGGCAGCGGTCATGCGCATCACTTCGGAAGCAGCGGTAACCCCACCGTCCGCATGAGCAAGGTCAAAAGCGTCCGTGGCATCAATGACGAATGTGGTGTTGTATCCGAGGTTCCCGGCCATGCGTGCAGTGGTCTCACAACACCTATTGGTTGTAATACCGCAAATGACTAGGTTCCTGAAATTCCGCTTAGCCAACCACAGATGAAGATCTGGCGTGCCATAGAAGGCGGAGTTCACGGACTTCTGAATCACCACATCACGCGGGCCATCCAAGAATGACTCCAGCGCATTGCCTGGACTGCCAGAAAACAGCGGCGAGTCTGGATGCTTGGAATTGTGCTTCACGACAACAATCGGAAGGTTGCTGCTTCTCCAGTGATCCACGAGCCTTGAAATGTTAGCCAGGGCTGAGTCGTTGCCATTTGTGCCCCAGCGCGGGTCTATGAAACCCTGCTGGACATCTATTACGACTAGGACCGGCTCTTGAGGCAAGTTACTAGTGAGCGTGAGCGCCGCGGCTGTATTCGTAGACGAAGCCTACGATTCCTACAATCGCGAACGGGAAGGCAATGAAGAATAGCCACCAACCGACGGCCAAAGACAGGAAGGCGGTAGCACTGGAAAGACCGAGTACTAGTGGCCACCAGCTCCAAGGAGAGTAGAAACCTACTTCACCGGATTCGTCTTCAATGTTGCCAAAGTTGTTGTCTTCTGGGAGTGTGCCTGCCCGCTTGAGGCCAGACCATAGGTAGTAGGCAATGAAGACCGAGAGAATAACCAATAGTGCAATTGCTGCGGTTCCAATCGGCTCAACCGCTCCCCACTCTAGGTAGGTCCAGATGCCGTAGGCGATGTCCGCAACGGTAAAGTATGCGGCCATTACCAACAGGATGACGATGTTAGAGCGCATTAGATGCGACCCTCCTTCGCGTATGACTCCTTCGCCTCAGGCGCTGCATACTCCGGGTGGTTCAAGTCGAATGCAGGAGACTCGGAGCGAATGCGTGGGATGGAGTGGAAGTTGTGACGAGGGAATGGTGACTCAGTCGCCCACTCCAGAGACCTTCCGTAACCCCATGGGTCTTTCAATTCGGTCTTCACTCCCTTGCGAGCGGTAATCCAAACGTTCCAAAGGAAAGGAATCATAGATAGCGCCAGGATGACAGCACCCAAGGTTGAGAGCATGTTCATCTCGGTGAAGCCATCCTCCGGTAGGTAGGTCGCATAGCGACGAGGCATACCAATAACACCTAGCCAGTGCTGGATCAAGAAGGTCACGTGGAAACCGATGAATAGCAACCAGAAGTGGATCTTACCCAGACGCTCGTTCAGCATCTTGCCGGTGAACTTTGGCCACCAGAAGTAGAAGCCGGCGAACATAGCGAAGACCACGGTTCCAAAGACCACATAGTGGAAGTGAGCAACCACGAAGTAGCTGTCGGAGAGGTGGAAGTCCAGAGCTGGTGAGGCCAGGATTACACCGGTTAGACCACCGAATACGAAGCTAACCAAGAAGCCCAAGCTCCACAGCATTGGAGTCTCAAATGTAATTGAGCCCTTCCACATGGTGCCGATCCAGTTGAAGATCTTCACGCCAGTAGGAACTGCAATCAACATTGTGGTAAAGGCGAAGAATGGAAGTAGCACCTGACCGGTGACGTACATGTGGTGCGCCCACACGGTCATCGACAAAGCTGCAATAGAAATGGTTGCGTAGACCAATGTCTTGTAACCAAAGATCGGCTTACGGCTGAAAACCGGGAAGATCTCGGAAACGATGCCGAAGAATGGCAACGCCAAGATGTAAACCTCTGGGTGCCCGAAGAACCAGAACAGGTGCTGCCACAGCATGGCGCCGCCGTTCTCTGGATCAAAAATGTGTGCTCCGAAACGACGGTCCGCACCAAGTGCAAAAAGTGCCGCCGCTAGTGGAGGGAAGCACATGATGATCAGGATCGAGGTAACCAGGGTGTTCCAGGTGAAGATCGGCATACGCCACATGGTCATACCTGGAGCACGCATAGTAATGATGGTGGTGATGAAGTTCACGCCACCCAAGATGGTTCCGAATCCGGAAAGCGCCAGACCGAAGACCCACAGATCTCCACCGATGCCTGGGGAGAATGTGGTGTTGGAAAGCGGTGCGTAAGCGAACCATCCAAACGAAGCCGCACCCTGCGGGGTGAAGAATCCGGAAACCGCAATCAAGCTACCGAAGTTGTAGAACCAGTAGGCAATTGCGTTCAAGCGTGGGAATGCCACGTCTGGAGCACCGATTTGAACCGGCATCAAAACATTGGCAAATCCTGCGAATAGCGGAGTTGCAAACATCAGCAGCATGATCGTGCCGTGCATGGTGAACAGCTGGTTGTACTGCTCCTTGGTTGCAACCACCTCAAGTCCCGGCAGAGTGAGCTGAGCGCGAATGATCAGCGCCATCACACCACCGATTAGGAAGTACAGGAAGGAGGTGATTAGGTACAGATAACCAATCTTCTTGTGGTCGGTCGTAGTCAACCAATCAACCAAGATCTGGCCCTTTGAGCGCTTTGGCACAAAAGCCGCTGGGTTAGTAACCGGAGGAGTTAGTGTGGTTGCCATTTGCCTTATCCCCTTACCTCTGGGTTGCCACCAGGAAGGTTTTGGTTTCTGTCGTACTCATTTGAAAGCTGTCCAACGTTGCCCTTGGCAGCCAAAGCTGCCATGTGCTCGGCATACTCAGCTTCTGAAACAACCTTCACCTGGAAGAGCATCATCGAGTGGTATTCACCACACAACTCTGCACACTTTCCGGCGTAGGTGCCCTCCTTGGTTGGAGTGAAGTACATGTGGTTTGTCATGCCTGGGAACATGTCCTTTTTGTAAAGGAAGTCAATGACCCAGAAGGAGTGAATGACATCACGAGAGCTCAGGTCGATCTTGACGGTCTTATTGACCGGTAGATAGAGAGTTGGAAGAGTCTCGGAAATGTTCTCTTCGGTTCCAGTGAATTGAGCCTGAATTCCAGAGTCAAAGACCTGCTCGTTCACGTAGTTGAAGTCCCAGCTCCACTGCTTCGCGATTACCTCGATGGTTACGTCAGGGTTTTCGTTCTTGGCCTCAATGGCCTGCATGTCGCGAGCGGTGAAGGCAAAGAAGCCAAGCACCAAAATTAGCGGCACAACCGTGAACAGTGTCTCGATTGGCATGTTGTAGCGCAACTGCGCAGGAAGCCCAGTCTCGCCCTTGCGACGGCGGTAGACGATTAGCGCCCAGGCCATTAGTCCCCACGAGAGGGCTCCGACGGCTAGCAGAACAATCCAAGAGGTAGTCCATAGGCCGATAATTCGATCGGTGTGGTTGGTGACGCCAGAGGCATCAGGAAGAAAACCACGCTCAAGTTCGGGAGAGCAACCGGTCAGCAACAAAACGCTCATAAGCGAGGTAGCTGCCAGGGCTAGTCCGCGACGATTCTTACTCAATCAGACATCCTTAAACACTGCAGTATTGCCTCTAAGTCTAATCCGCCGGAGGGGCAAAATTGCCGTGTTTTAGCGGTTTTAGCTAAAAGAATCTCCGCAGGCACAGCTTCCAGCTGCGTTTGGGTTGTCAATGGTGAAGCCTTGTTTTTGGATTGAGTCCTCAAAATCAATGGAAGCGCCGTCTAGATAAGGCACACTCATCGGATCGACAACCACTTCAACGCCATCAAATGCCACCACGGCATCGACTTCCTCGAGCTGTTCGTCGAAAAATAGTTGGTAGATCAAACCAGAGCAGCCGCCAGGCTCAACTGCAACTCTAAGCCTTAGGTCATCGCGACCCTCGGCCGCCAAGAGCGCCTTAACCTTGGACACTGCGGTGTCAGTGAGCTTCACGCCGTGAGCTAGAACTTCGGTCATTTTTGCCTCCAATTTGTACCTAGTTTAACTAATCTCGGGAAAGTTGATTCCCGTGCAGCAGTAGCAGTGCCTCGGCTGCCATCGCCCGCTTCAGCGTCGGCAGATGTTGAGACTCGTTTGGCGAATGCGCCCTGGAGTCCGGCTCCTCTACCCCAGTAACAAGAATTTCAGCGTCAGGAAACAATTCGGCGAAGGTTGAAATGAAGGGAATTGACCCTCCGATACCGATGTTCACCGACTTTTGGGGCCAAACTGCCGAAAATGCTTCGTGAGCCAAAGTCGAGCCCCAGCCATCCTTTGCCAGGTAGCCAGGTCCTTTTTCGACAGCGCCAAGTTCAACGTGAGCGCCAAATGGTGCATGGTCAATCAAGTGCTGCTGAAGCAGCTTCAACGCTTCTGCCGGATCCTGATCGGGGGCAATTCGAAGCGAAATCTTGGCACTAATTGCAGGCTGCGCGGTGTTGGATGACAGCGCCACGGTCGGCGCATCAATACCAATCACGGTAACGGCCGGTTCTCCCCAAATTTGCTGGACCAGGGACTTGCTGCCCATGGGCTTGACACCCTCGAGCAACCCTGCAAATTCGGCGAAATCGCTCTCTGGCATCTCGATTTCGTCGCATTTAGTCGAGCTAAGGCCCGCGATTGCAACATCGCCCTCTGCGGTGGTGAGCGATGCCAAAATCTTGACCATCGCCGTCATGGCATCCGGCAACGGTCCGCCATACATTCCGGAGTGCACAGCGTGATCCAGGGTCTTGACCGTAAATACCTGGGACACCACTCCCCTGAGGCTTGTGGTTAGAGCCGGAACTTCCGTGGTCCAGTTGCCGCTGTCGGCAACAATGATTAGATCGGCAGCCAGGTCGCTGCGATTTTCCGCCAAGAAGTTTTCAAACGAATCCGAGCCGGCTTCCTCTTCGCCCTCAATAAAGACAGAGATTCCGAGATCGATTTCCTGAGCCAAGCTCTGCAGCGCGCGAATGGCGTAAAGGTGTGTGATTATGCCGCTCTTGTCATCCGAGACACCCCTGCCGAAAAGTCGGTCACCCTTTAGGGTCGCGGTAAATGGATCGGTCTCCCAAAGCGCACTATCCCCCGGTGGCTGCACGTCGTGGTGCGCATACAGCAGCACATGGGGACGGTTTGGCTTTCCGGCGCGACGCGCCACAACCGCTGGGGAGCCCATTTCGCCAGAGGGCTTCGGTGCTCTACGGATCTGTACCCAATCAAAGAAATTCAATTCTGAAAAATAATCCGCAACCAATTCAGCCGAACGCTCGAGGTTGTTAGCGTCAAATGCCTCCCAGGCAATACCTGGGATTTTTACCATTTCGCCGAGCTGACCGATTGCCTGCGGAAAGTGGTCGGAGATAAATTCGGTGACTGGTTCAACCAGTGCTTGATCTAGTGGTTCGGAAGCAAATGCCATGACGCTAATCTAGTGGCATATCTTGAAAGGCGATGATGAGCGAAAACCGCACTCCAGGTCAAAAAAAGGGTCAGCCCACCCCGTCTAGAAAAGAGCGTGAGCAGGCCAGAATCCGTCCGCTGGTCGGAGACCGAAGCAAAGAGGCCAAGCAGGCAGAGCGCCAGCGCATCCGCGAGGAGCGCGTCAAGGCGCGCGAAGGCATGATGGCTGGCGACGAGCGCTACCTGACCTTGCGTGATCGCGGCCCACAGCGAAAGTATGTTCGCGATTTGGTCGATGCTCGATTTACCGCAGGAGAAATGGTGCTACCGGCACTATTCATTGTGGTCTTGGCAACCTTCGTAGACTCCTACCTAGTTCAGCTAATAACCCTGTTCTCGATGTGGGGACTGTTTGGAATTGTCGCAATCGATGCGTGGTTTGTCTCTCGCATGGTCAAAAGGCGCGTGGCTAAAAAGTTCGGCGCAGATCGCATGGAAGGCGGTCTGGGCTGGTATGGCGCAATGCGCTCAATCCAGATGCGCGCACTGAGAATCCCAAAGCCTCAGGTTGCCCGCTTCACCAAACTCGAGAACTAACTTCTAAAAGGAGCTTCAATGCAGCACCGTTACCTAGGAAATTCCGGCTTCAAAGTCTCCGAGATCATTTATGGCAACTGGCTGACCCACGCCTCTCAGGTAGCGGACGAGCAGGCAATCAGCACCGTGAAGGCCGCACTTGAAGGTGGTGTCACAACTTTTGACACCGCGGATGTCTATGCCAATCAGGCAGCCGAGACCGTGCTGGGCAATGCCCTCAAGGGTCAGCGTCGCGAGGGTCTGGAGATTCTGACCAAGGTCTACTGGCCAGTTGCTGCCAAGGGACCGAACGATACCGGCCTGAGTCGTAAGCACATCATGGAGTCCATCAACGGTTCGCTGAAGCGCCTTCAGACTGACTATGTCGACCTCTACCAGGCCCACCGCTTCGACTATGAAACTCCGCTCGAGGAGACCATGCAGGCATTTGGTGACCTGGTTCGTATGGGCAAGGTGCTTTACGTCGGCGTCTCAGAGTGGAACGCTCAGCAAATTCGTGAGGGTCAGAAACTAGCCAAGGAACTTGGCTTCAAGCTGATCTCCAACCAACCCCAGTACTCGATGCTGTGGCGCGTAATTGAGCAGGAGGTAGTCCCAACCTCCGAGGAACTAGGCCTGAGCCAAATTGTTTGGTCGCCAATGGCGCAAGGAGTCCTGACTGGGAAATACCTCCCAGGCCAGCCAGCGCCCGCCGGCTCCAGAGCAGCTGACCCAGACCTCTCCGGAATTATTGAGAAGTTCATGTCAGATGAAACCCTGACCAAGGTTCAAGGTCTCAAGCCACTTGCAGATGAGCTCGGCATCACGATGGCGCAGTTTGCCATCGCCTGGGTGCTGCAGAACAAGAATGTTGCAGCCGCCATCGTCGGAGCATCCAAGCCTGAGCAGATCACTTCAAACCTTGAAGCTTCTGGCGTTGTGATTCCGGCTGAAATTATGGCCAAGGTTGATCAGGTGCTGGGTGATGTGATTGAGCGCGACCCGAGCAAAACTAAGAGCCCAGAAGGCAGACTCTGCTAGTTGACTAGCGCTTTGGCCAAGCGCCTTGGCCAGAACGGGCCCTGGTAGATCAATCCGGTGTAAATCTGCACCAGGTCGGCTCCTAGGCGAACACGCTCGACCGCCTGAACCACAGAGCTAACCCCGCCTACTGAGATGAGCACGTAATCGCTCGGCAATGCGCGGCGGGCAATTTTGAGCATCTCAATGGATCTGGCTGCCAGCACTGGACCACTTAGACCGCCAGCCTCTTTCAGCACAGCCGAATCACCGACACCGTCTCGCCTTGTGGTGGTGTTGGTCATAATGACGCCTTTGAGCTTGAGGTTCTGGACCAGATCAAGCACCGCTAGAAAATCATCGTCTGCCAAATCAGGCGACACCTTGACCAGCACCGGCTTGCCCTGGCATTCGTCCATCACCGCCTGGAGAATCGGTCGCAGCGACTCAACCTGCTGCAGATCCCGAAGCCCTGGGGTATTTGGAGAAGAGACATTCACAGCCAAATAATCCGCTACCCCTGCAACCAGCTTGGTGGTGGCGCGATAGTCTTCGGCGGCATCTTTGGCCTCCACAATTCGGCTCTTGCCAATGTTCACGCCGATAACCGGCAAATTTTTGTAATCGCTGCGCAATTTGGCCAGGCGCTCGGAAATCACCTTTGCCCCATCGTTATTGAAACCCATGCGGTTGATCAGCGCGTCATACTCTGGGACTCGGAAGGATCTTGGTTTTGGATTCCCAGGCTGCGCGTGAAAGGTTACGGTTCCGACTTCGATGTGGCCAAAACCCAAGGCGTGAAGCGGCCGCACCAACTTGGCATTTTTGTCAAAACCTGCCCCAAGACCGATGCGATTTTCAAAGCTTTGGCCCATCAGTTGAATCTTCTTTGGTCGCTTGCCAGCCCGCAAAATTCCAAGCTTGGAGGCTAAACGCAGCCCGGTATCAACGATTTTGTGCGAGGTTTCGGCATCGAGTGGCTTGAAAAAAAGGTTGAAAAACAGCCGATACAAGATCTAGCTCCCCCGCAACTCAGCGATTGCCTGCTCAAAATCAGCCAGGGAGTCCCAGGCCTGATAAACCGAAGCAAAGCGCATAAAGGCGACGTGGTCTAATAGTCGCAATGGTTCCAAGATGGCCAAGCCGATATCTTGTGCCTCGATAGTGGCCGCGCCTGAGGATCGCAGCGTCTCTTCAACCTGCTGCGCCAGCAGTGCCAAATCGGCATCGGTTACCGGGCGGCCCTGGCAGGCTTTTCTAACGCCTGACACGATCTTGTCTCGGGAAAACGGTTCGGTTACACCACTGCGCTTGGTGACCATCAGCGATGCGGTCTCCAAGGTAGTGAAGCGCTTCTGGCAGGCAGGACACTGCCTTCTGCGGCGAATCGCAGAACCATCATCGGAGGTTCTAGAGTCAATTACTCGCGAATCCGCATGCCTGCAAAATGGACAGAACACTAGTTACCTCCGGGGAATCGAATTTTGGCGGCATCACCGTGAGCACTCAGGCCCTCGGCCTTGGCGAAGGTGTCTAGCTGAGACACCGCCTGCTTGAGAGCAGCCTTGGAGTAGTTGATGATCTGCTGCGGGCGCAAGAAGGTGTGAACACCTAACCCTGGACCAAATTTGGCCTGCTCCCCCGTAGGTAGGACGTGATTGCTGCCAGCAAGGTAGTCGCCAAGGCTTACCGGGGAGTAATCGCCCACAAAAATTGCACCCGCGTTGGTGATCTCAGCCACTAGCGCTTCAGGATTTGAAGTTTGAATTTCCAGGTGTTCGGTTGCATATTCGTTGCTCACGGCAACCGCTGTCCCAAGATCCGGAACCAGCACCAAAGCGGACTGAATCCCCGACAGAGATTTCCGGACCCGCTCGCGATTGTGGGTTTTAGCAACTTGGTGCTCAAGTTCGATTTGGACCTTTGCAATCAGTTCCGAGCTATCGGTAACCAGCACCGCGGCGGCATTTTCATCATGTTCCGCCTGCGAGATCAGGTCAGCCGCGAGGTTGGCGGGGTTGGCGTTTTGATCTGCGATTATGAGGATTTCGGTGGGGCCGGCCTCAGAATCGATTCCGATTAGACCCCGCAGAGCGCGCTTTGCCGCCGCAACATAAATGTTGCCAGGGCCAGTGACCATTCGAACCGGCTCAAGCCCAATTTCCTTGATTCCATAGCCAAACGCTGCCACCGCAGCCGCCCCACCAATCGCGTATACCTCTTCAACGCCTAAAAGCGCAGCGGTGGCGAGGATAGTCGGGTGCGGCAGACCGGAAAACTCTTTTTGAGCCGGAGATGCGATAGCAATTCGGGGCACGCCGGCGGCCTGCGCAGCTACCGCATTCATGACCACACTGGATGGATACACGGCTTTGCCACCTGGAACATATAGCCCAACCGAATCAACCGGAACGTATCGCTGAGACACCACGGCACCCTGCGCCAGCTCAACCTGAAAATCCTTCGGCACACCAGCGACGGAAACTTTGCGAACTCGAGAAATTGCCACTTCGATTGCTGCCCGAAGTTCTGCACCGAGCTCAGAAAGCGCTTGGTCCATAATCTGCTGCGGGACCCGGATGTGCTCTGGCCTAACCCCGTCAAAGCGCTCGGCCTGCTCTAAAACTGCAGCCAGCGAATTGGTTTTAATGTCTTCGATCAGAGGAATTACAGTCTCAAGCGCCCGCTCGATGCTGACCGATGCCCTGGGCAATGCAGTGCGAATTTGATCCTGGGTAATAGGACCTGAGATTTCTACGACGCGCACTTTACCTCTGGTTTTCTGCGGAGAAGTAATGCCCTAACCTTATCGGGAGATGACTACAGAATCCTTGAATTTTCCCGTGATTGGTTCAGATGCCCTAAAGGCCGCCTTCCGAACCCATGCCTCCGGAGTCGCAATCATCACCTCGCATGACAACGATGGGCTGCCGATCGGCTTCACCGCGACTTCCGTAACTTCGCTTGGCTCAAACCCGCCGCTGGTGTCGTTCAACATCGCGCGCGGATCATCGAGCTATCCGCAGCTGGTGATAGGTCGCGAAGTGGCGCTACACACGCTTTGCGCAAAGAATTTGTCGCTTGCCCAGCGCATGGCTGGCCCGAAAGAAAACCGATTCACCGACGCTGACTTTGAGCTTATCGGGAAGGTGCCTGTCTTCAGGGAAGCCTCCAGCATCCTGATCGGCAAGGTTCGCGAGCGCTTTGAGGTGGAGAGCAACGCCGTTGTGATACTCGATATCCTGCACGGCACCGAGCCCATGGAGCAGACTAGGCCGCTGCTTTACTTCCAGCGCGGCTATCTAACCGCTACCGAACGCCTGGCCGAGAACTCTTAGTTCACCGCATCTTGGCCCATCAGGGCCTTGATCTCACCGAACAGGTCATGACCGACGGCAATTCGCTGCGGCAACAGGAAGTGCTTCGATTCTCCGCCGTTTTGCATCTTGAGCTGAACCTCGACTGGGCCCGGGTGTGCGGAGAGGATTTCGGATAGTTTTTGCAGCTTGGTTTTGGTAGCCATAGCTTCACGAACCGTGATCACCAATACCCCGCCCTGTTCGCGACCTGCCTCCAAAACATCAATCGAGTATGCCGAGAGCATGATTTCTTCATCACGACGCTGCACTCGACCGCGAATTGAAACAGTCTGGTCGGTGCGCAGAAGCTCGCGATTCTCCAGGTAGGTCTTGCCCATGAACATGATCGAGATTTCTCCAGAGAAGTCCTCCAGAACAACCTGGCCATAGGGGTTACCCGAAGCCCTTGCGACCTTGTGCTGAACCTGGGTTATCAGGCCGGCGAGAGTGACTGACTCGCCATCTTTGACATCGCTTTCTTTGAGTGCGATGGTGCCCATATCCGAGTGACGCATCAAAAGGGCTTCCTGGCCGGCTAGCGGATGGTCAGAAACATACAGACCCAACATCTCGCGCTCATGAGCTAGAAGATCACGCTTGGTCCACTCCGGAAGGTTTGGAATTGGCACCATGGCAGGATCTTCATCAAACATTCCGCCAAACAAATCCACCTGACCGGTTGCCGCCTGTTTTTTCAATACGGCTGATGCGTCAATGGCCTCCTCGTGAACTGCAATCAAGGAGCGCCTGGTGTGCCCGAGCGAGTCAAAAGCCCCGGCTTTAATCAGCGACTCAACGCAGCGCTTGGTGGATGCCTGAGATGCGACCCGGGTCAGATAATCCTGGAACGAGTCGAACGGGGCTTCTGACCTAGCCTCAACGATCGCGTCCACCACGTTTTTTCCAACGTTGCGAATTGCGCTTAGGCCGAAGCGGATGTCATCGCCAACCGCAGCAAAGCCGCTGATTGATTGATTCACATCCGGTGGCAAAACCTTTATGCCCATTCGACGGCACTCATTGAGATAGACCGCGAGCTTGTCCTTGGAGTCACCAACCGAGGTCAGCAGCGCCGCCATGTATTCGGCGGGGTAATTGGCCTTAAGATAACCGGTCCAATAGCTCAGCACCCCGTAGCCGGCCGAGTGGGCCTTATTGAAAGCGTAGTCAGCGAACGGTAGCAAGGTGTCCCACAGTGCCTTGATCGCGCCGTCTGAGAAGCCGTTGGCCTTCATTCCGGAACGGAATACCTCAAGCTGTTTATCCAGCTCTTCGGGCTTCTTCTTACCCATGGCACGTCGCAATAGGTCTGCTTGACCGAGTGAGTAACCCGCCACCTTCTGAGCGGCCGCCATTACCTGCTCCTGATAAACGATCAGGCCGTAGGTGGGGTCCAGAATCTCACTGAGCGGTTCGGTGAGCTCTGGGTGCACTCCCTCAGACTGCTGCAGGCCATTTTTGCGCTGGGCATAGTTGATGTGCGAATTCATGCCCATTGGACCCGGGCGATAAAGCGCAATTACTGCCGAGATGTGCTCGAACTCGGTTGGCTTGAGCAGCCTAAGTAGCTGCCGCATTGCATCACCGTCGAGCTGAAATACCCCCAGGGTGTCACCGCGGGATAGCAGTTCGAATGTCTTCTCATCGGCGTTGAGGTCAAGATCCTCTAGTACCACCGTCTCACCGCGATTGAGCTTGATGTTAAAAAGGGCGTCGTCCAACACAGTGAGGTTGCGAAGGCCCAAGAAGTCCATCTTCAAAAGCCCGAGCGATTCACAAGGTGGCTGATCGAACTGTGTGATGATGGCGCCGTCTTCCTCGCGCTTCATGATTGGAATTACATCCATAAGTGGCTCGGCGGACATGATGACACCGGCAGCGTGCACACCCCACTGCCGCTTTAGCCCCTCAAGACCCTGCGCAAGATCGAAGACTTTTTGACTGTCTTCATCGGTTTCTATAATTTCTCTAAATTCCGCAGCCTCGGAATAGCGCTCCGCACTTGGATCCACCAGTTCGTTTAGCGACACGTCACGACCTAGCACCATAGGAGGCATCGCCTTGGTCAGCTTCTCCCCCACCGAGTAAGGCATTGCCAAGACTCGAGCGGCATCTTTTAGCGCTTGCTTCGCCTTAATGGTTCCAAAGGTGACAATTTGCGCAACTCGGTCATCGCCGTATTTGTCGGTTACGTAGCGAATTACCTCCGGGCGGCGGCGATCGTCAAAGTCAACATCGATATCGGGCATCGATAGTCGCTCTGGGTTCAAAAAACGCTCAAAGATTAGATCGTGAGCCAGTGGGTCTAGTTCGGTAATGCCGAGCGCAAAAGCCACGAGCGATCCGGCGGCCGAGCCTCGGCCTGGGCCGACGCGAATACCCTGTTCCCTAGCCCAAGCAATGAAGTCAGAAACCACCAGGAAGTAGCCTGGGAAGCCCATGTTTCTGATGACGTCAATTTCATAAGCAGCCTGCTGCTTGTGACGATCGGAATAGCCAGCTGGGAAGCGACGATCCATCCCGCGCCAAACTTCTTTTTCAAACCAGCCACTCTCGGTCTCACCCTCTGGGACCGGGAACCGTGGCATTAGGTCGCGTTTTTCGAAGCTGACCTCACAGCGCTCCGCAATCAACAGGGTGTTGTCGCAAGCCTCCGGCAACTCTTTGAAGACTGCCCTCATCTCGGCAGCTGACTTTAGGTAATACTCCTGAGATTCAAACTTGAAGCGATTCTCGTCATAGAGATTTGATCCCACCTGAACGCAGAGCAGCGCGTCATGGGCGTGGGCATCCTCTGGTTCGGTGTAATGCAGGTCATTGGTAGCAACCAGTGGCAAATTTAGGTCTCTAGCAAGTTTCACGAGATCTTCACGGACCCGCTTCTCAATATCGAGCGAGTGATCCATTAGCTCGACGAAGAAGTTTCCCTCTCCAAAGATGTCGCGGAATTCAGCCGCGGTCTCAAGCGCTTCCTTGTATTGCCCGAGTCGAATTCGGGTCTGCACCTCACCACCGGGGCAACCGGTGGTGGCAATCAGACCCTTGCCGTATTTGTGCAGTAGCTCACGGTCCATACGGGGCTTGAAGTAGTAGCCGGATAGGTAGGCCTCGGAGGACAAGCGAAACAAGTTCTGCATCGAGTTGTTGTCGGTGGCCCACATCGTCATATGCGAATAGGCACCGCCACCGGAGACGTCATCGTCACCGCCACTGCCCCAGCGCACCTTCGATTTCTCTCGGCGACTACCTGGAGCAACATAAGCCTCGATGCCAATGATCGGTTTGATGCCGTGATTTGTGGCCTGATTCCAAAACTCATACGCGCCGTGAGCATTACCGTGATCGGTCATGGCAATGGCTGGCATCTCGAGCTTGGCAGCCTTTGCTACAAGTTGCTTGATTCGGGCTGCGCCATCGAGCATTGAATACTCGGTGTGGTTGTGCAAATGGACGAAAGAATCGCTCATTTTCACCTCCACTTATTCAACGACGGGCCCTAAGCCTAGAGCCGAAAATTCACATCTCTGAGTCGGTCAAGGGCGAGTTTCAATTCTGCTGGATACTCGCTTTCAAATTCGACCCAATCCCCAGAAATCGGGTGCGAAAAGGCAAGTTTGTGGGCGTGCAGCCATTGCCGATCAAGCTTTAGCGCAGCCGCTAGCTTGGGATCACTGCCGTAGAGCGGATCGCCAACTAGCGGATGGCGAAAATGTGCGAAGTGCACCCTAATTTGGTGAGTTCTGCCGGTCTCAAGACCAATCTCCATCAGGGCTGCCGAAGGCAGTAGCTCAATGGTTCGGTAGTGCGTCACGGCATGCTTGCCATCGGCCGAAATGGTGAACTTGTAATCGTGCTTGGTACTTCTAGCTATCGGGGTATCAATCGTCCCTTGGGCCGGATCTGGGTGGCCTTGCACCAAAGCGTGGTAGGTCTTTTTTACCTCACGATCCCGAAACGCTTGCTTTAGCACTGAATACGCGCGCTCCCCCTTGGCCAAAACCATTAGGCCGCTGGTGCCAACGTCTAGCCGCTGCACGATACCCTGGCGTTCTTGAGCTCCTGAGGTAGCCAATTGAATCCCTCTGGCAAGTAGCACACCGGGGACGCTGGGACCCACAAACCCCAAGGACGGGTGCGAGACCACGCCGGCAGGCTTATCGATAACAATGATGTGTTCGTCCTGAAATACAACCTTGAGATCGGATACGTCTTCGGCGACAACCTCTGGTTCGGCTGATCTCTCAGTCAGCTCAACCTCGATGATCTGATCCATTTCCAGTCGGTCGGATTTGCCAAGCAGCTTGCCCGAGCAAACCACCGCACCCTGGGTGAGCAGTTCAGCCGCCTGAGACCTGCTTATACCGAGCATTTTTGCAAGCGCTGCATCAGCTCGCTCGCCAATTAGAGAATCGGGAACAGGAAGGTACTTACTTGGCAACCTTGCCGCCCACTTCATCGCCCATCAAGGTTCTAATCATCGCCAGCGAGACCCCGATTACCAAAAAGGTGTCAGCCAAATTGAAAATTGGAAAGTTGAACGGGATCGATATGAAATCAACCACGTGGCCGTTTAGGAATCCTGGTTCGCGAGTCAGGCGGTCAACCAGATTGCCAGCAGCTCCACCGAGCACAAAACCGGCAATAACGCTCCAGGTGACGTTCTTGGCCTTGGGTCCGAACCACAGAAGCGCCAGCACGGCACCGATCGCGATTAGGGCTAACACCCAGGTCTGGCCGACGCCCAGTGAGAATGCTGCGGCGTCGTTGTATACCAGGCGAAAACGAAGTAACTCACCCACCACAGAAACGACTGAGCCATCCGAAAGAGCCGCAATCGCAAGCTCCTTGGTCAACTGATCAATAAAAACTAAGACGACACCAATTCCGAGGAACAGGAGGGTTCTAGCTTTAGTTGCGCTCACTTCGAGTTTCGTCTTCATCCTCGACATCGCTCGAGGTAACAACCGCTTCGAGCTCGTCTTCGTCGTCCTCGACCTCGGCAACTGGCTCAGCGGCCACCTCGGTGATGGCGGCAAATTCAATCTTCGCTGCGGCCTCAAGAGGCTGCTCGAAGGACTCCTCGCGGATCAAGGTGGTGAGCTGCGACTCGATGTACTCGCGCAGACGACCACGATAGTCGTGCTCGAACTCGCGCAGTTCGTCGATGGTGTTTTCAATCGCCTTACGGTCGAGCTCTAGCTGACCTAGAACTGCTCTGGCCTGTGCTTCGGCGTCTCGAACCAGACGGGCCGAGTTCTCCTGGCCATCGCGAATAAGCTGATCGCGCTTGGTCAGACCCTCGCGAACGTGCTCCTCGTGTAGCTTGCGAGCAAGCTCCAGCAGGCTGTGCGAGTTGCTGGCTTCAGCGGCGCTAGGAACGGCTGCCGCTACCACTGGGGCAACTGGGGAATCTGAAGCGGATACGGCCGGCGCGGCATCTGCCTGGGCCTTGGCAACCTGTAGCTGCTGACGTAGCTCGTCGTTCTCGGTGCCGAGTCTGCGCAGTTCAACAACAACGGCGTCAAGGAAGTCATCGACTTCGTCCTGGTCATAGCCCTCGCGGAACTTGACGATGGTAAATCTCTTGTTTACAACTTCTTCGGGCGTCAGCGCCATGGTTGCACCTTCCTGATACAGCGCAAAAGCGCTTGCACTATGTTATTCGCCTTAGAGGCTCAGAGCCAAACGCTGAAGAAAAAGTGCCGCAATAAACACAATTGTCCAAGCCAAATCGAGGGCAATCACACCCAACCTCAGCGGTGGTACAAATCTCCTGACCAGTTTCAGCGGTGGGTCGGTAATTGTGAATGCGAAGTCAATCACCGGCATCAAGATTGCAGGGGGACGCCAGCTGCGGTTCACCGACATGATGAACTCAACAATAAACCGCGCGAACATAGCGTAGATGAAGAGCTGAAAAGCCCAGTAGAGGATGGTGCCTAAAAGTGCCATGCTTAGTCAAGCAGGTTGTCGGACTCGCTAGCTTCCTGCTCACCGTCATTGACCTCAACGTGGCTAGGGCTTAGCAAAAATACCTTCGGGGTGACGCGACGGATCTGACCCTCAAGGGCTTCCTTCAAACCAAGCATGAAGTCCAGCATGCGCTTGGCATCTGCCTCGCTCATGGCACCGATGTTTACGATTACCGGAACGCCTTGGCGGTAGTGGAAAGCAACTTCCTTGGAATCTGCGTAGGTCTGAGCCTCAAGGGTGATGATTTCCGACATTTCGGAACCGCGACGTGGTCGAGCTGCAGCCGGACGAGGCTTTGCACTGCTCGTCTCAACCTTCTGTGGTTCGGCAGATCCAAACCCAAAGAAAGTCATAACTGAATTAAGTGCGCCCATCATTACTCCTTAGATTGCTTCAAGACTAAGCGTTAGTAGGCCTTGGGCCCGTGATTGCTGAGCCAACTCTTATGTGTGTCGCACCCATAGAAATCGCGACCTCGAAGTCCTCGCTCATTCCAATTGAAAGTGCGCTTGCCCGCGGGGCTAGCCGCTGCAGTTCGTCAGACGCTCGAAGCACCTTTTCAAACTCGCTTCTGGGGTCCTCGCCCAAACCAGCAACTGCCATCACGCCTAAGAGTTCAAAATTCTCAAGCTCTAAGACCGATTGAGCCAAAGCCGAAAGGTTCTCAGGCATGACTCCGCCGCGACCTGGGTCCGAAGTCAAATTGAGTTCAATAAAACCAGAGTAGCTGCCTTCGAACTTGGGTAACTGCTTGGCCAGCTCACTAACAAGCGATGGCCGGTCAATTGAGTGGATCACCCTTGCGTAGCGAAGAACAGACTTGACCTTATTGCTCTGAAGTTGCCCCACAAAGTGCCAGGTTGGATTGCTCGCAGGTCTAAGCTCTTGCAATCTTGCGCTTTTTGGAGCGGCTTCCTGATCACGGTTTTCGCCAAACTGCAGTTGACCCAAATCGAGCAACTCTGCCACCAGCTCAGCGGGGTGGTTTTTGGTGATTGCAACCAATTCAACCGAATCAGCAGGTCGACCAGAAGCCAAACAGGCACTGGCAATTTTTGCCAGCACCTGTTGGTATCTAGAAGCTAGTTGGCTCAACGGAAGAATTCAGGAAGATCCAAATCGTCACCGAACTGACCGTTGGAGTTTGGGACGCTGTGAGCAGAAACCAAAGTCTCGCTCTGAATTAGCTGTTCGCTGGTTGGAAGCTCCTGCGCCGCCTCGGCTACCCCGTATTCCTGAACCGGAGCTACCGCTTCGGCAACTGGGATGGTGACGGCAGCCGGTGCCTCAAACTTGCGGTAGGTCGGCTCGCCGCCATCAAAGCCAGCGGCGATAACGGTGATGCGAACTTCGTCTCCCAAGGTGTCTTCAATGGTGGCACCAAAGATGATGTTGGCCTCCGGGTGAACTGCTTCCTGGACCAGGCGGGCTGCATCGTCAATTTCGTGCAGTCCGAGGTCTGAAGCACCCTGAACCAAAAGCAGCACGCCGTGTGCGCCCTCGATGGTTGCCTCAAGCAGCGGAGAAGAAACAGCGATCTCTGCGGCGCGAACGGCACGGTCCTCACCCTTGGCGGTACCAATTCCCATCAGCGCGCTTCCAGCGCCCTGCATCACCGACTTGACGTCGTTGAAGTCGAGGTTGATGAGGCCTGGGATCACGATCAAATCGCTGATGCCCTGGACACCGGCACGAAGCACATCGTCGGCAGTGATAAAGGCTTCGATGGCCGAAATCTTCTTGTTAGACATCTCTAGCAGTCGCTGGTTTGGAACCACGATCAAGGTGTCCACTTCGGCACGAAGTGCACGGATACCTTCATCAGCCTGCACGGCACGGCGCTTGCCCTCGAAGTTGAATGGGCGGGTTACCACACCAACGGTTAGAGCACCGAGGCGCTTGGCAATTCTGGCCACTACTGGAGCTGCTCCGGTACCGGTACCACCACCCTCGCCGGCAGTTACGAACACCATGTCTGCTCCCTTGAGGGCAGACTCAATCTCATTTTCGTGCTCCTCGGCAGCGCGACGACCAACCTCTGGGTCAGCACCAGCTCCAAGACCGCGAGTGATGTCACGGCCGATGTCTAGCTTTACGTCTGCATCGCTCATCAGAAGCGCCTGTGCGTCGGTGTTCACCGCAACAAACTCAACGCCGCGCAGCCCAGACTGAATCATGCGGTTCAGTGCATTCACACCACCGCCACCAACGCCAACGACCTTGATTACTGCCTGATAGTTCGGTGTCTGTGCCACGCTGTTCCTCCTTGTGAAAACTCTCAAGTTAAGGCTGAGGCTTAACCTTTTGAGACGAATTCAATTTGCGCGAAGAAGTTAGGCCCCGATTGGCTTGATTTGCTCGAGGATCTCGGGCGTGTCGCAAATGAGTCGGATCAGTAGTTTGGGTAGGTAACCACGGGTGCTTTTGGCGAGGACACATCGATTGTTACCCCGGCCTTCACTCCAGTTGCAATCAAAGAGTTCAGCACCTCGGCCTTCAGGATCCCCTGCTTTGCATTGCCCCAAATCACGCGCGTATCGCTCTTGCGCAAGATCAGATCAGTGGTGAGCTGATCGCTGACCTGGATTGAGAAAACCTGCTTGTAGGTGGCTACCGGTAGTGATAGCAGCACCTCCATCGCGGTTTTGTATTTTTTGTCCTTCAACGGATCAGCCGTAAACCGGAAGTAGGGGTACTTGTCCTTTGCCGAGGCTACATCGATGCGCACTCCAGCCGCGTCGTAAAGATAGTTTTTGCCACCCCGAACCAAAATCACAACCGGCTGACGCTCCCTGATCTTTACGGTCAAGGTGTGAGGGGGTTCGGCCTGGAGCGTGAAGGTCTCGATTAGTGCGAAGTCTTTGAGCAACTCTGCAACTCGATCTTGCGACACTGTGGTCAGTGGTTGACCGGCCAGCTCCTCAAGTGCCCCCATAACCTTGCTGGCCTTGATTCGATCGTTGCCACTTACTTTAATCTGCTCGATTGCCAACAGCGGCGTGAAGAAAGTTGCCACGACGAGCAGGACCAGAGCTACCGGGCCAGCGATGAAAAGCGCCCTGCCGAGAATGCGAAAGCCGGAGGCTTTCGATCTTTTTGGCTTGGCGGGCTTGGAACTTACTTTTACGCGCTTTATTTCCCGACCCAGAAGCTCACGCTCAGGTTTCTTCAATTAGGCCTCCAAGGCCTCAAGCAGCCCTGGGACCATGCGATAAATGTCTCCGCACCCCATGGTGATGATGAAGTCGCCAGCTTGCGCGAGACCTGCGGCTACCGCTGGCACATCGTCCCAGTTCGGCACGTAGTGCATGCGGGATTGGTCTTCGAATCGATCTGCGATCAAGGCGCCGGTCACGCCCGGTTCTGGATCCTCGCGAGCCGCATAAATATCAAGGCAAACCACCTGGTCACTCAGTGCAAGAGCCTGCGCGAATTCCGCCTGAAAGATGCGGGTTCTGGAGTAGAGGTGAGGCTGGAAAACCGTTATTAGCTTGCCCTCGCCAACTACCGCCCGAGCTGCCGTCAGGGCAGCCGCTACCTCGGTCGGGTGGTGAGCGAAGTCATCGTAAACCCGCACTCCCCTGCGCTCGCCGTGCAGTTCAAAACGGCGCTCGGTGCCGGAAAAGTGCGCTACCGCTTGGGCAGATTCGGCAAAATCAAAGCCCAGTCCCACCAGCACGGCAACCGCTCCGGCGGCGTTTAGTGCGTTGTGATGACCCGGGATGTTCAGTGCAATCGAAACGCTTGCTCCCTGATAAACCAACTCAAATGACACGTTTCCACTCGCGGCCAAGACGTCTCGAACCTGAACATCGGCATCGGGGGCAGCACCGAAGGTGATGACCTTTTGATGCTTTAGGCGCTTGGTAACTCGAACTGCACCGGGGTCATCGCTGGAGATTGCCACCAGAGTGCCAGCGGCATCGGCAAATTTGGCAAATTCACCCTCGAATGCATCGAGTGAACCAAAGTGGTCGAGGTGATCGGGGTCAACGTTAGTGATTAGCGCAACCTCGGTTTTGTAATGCAGGAACGAACTATCGGATTCATCAGCCTCAATCACGAAGTACTCACCCTTGCCGAATCCAGCCGATGCGCCATACTCCTGAATCACACCGCCGTTTACGAAGCTTGGGTCCGCACCGAGTCGATTCAGGGCGGTAATCACCATGCCGGTCGAGGTGGTCTTGCCATGCGCTCCGGCCACCGCAATCAGCTTGCCGCGAGATGCCAGGTGTGCAAGCAGCGCAGATCGGTGCAGAATCGGCAATCCCTTTTCCTGCGCCAACAGCAGCTCCGGATTGGTCGGCCACAGCGCACTGGTAACCACCACAGTGTCAGGGTTACCAAGGTTTTCGGCAGCGTGCCCGATGTGAATCTCTGCGCCAAGCTCGCGAAGTGCCTTGACGTTCGAGGTGTCACGCAAATCAGAGCCGGTGACTTTGTGTCCCATCCCCAATGTCAAGCGGGCAATTCCGGACATGCCGCTGCCACCGATGCCGATAAAGTGCACGGTGCCGAGGTTGTCTGGGATGGGCTGGGAGAAGTCTGGCTTAATCACGGGTATTAGTATTCACTGCCGCAAGCACTAGATCGCGTAGCCGCTCGGTGGCGTCGGGAATTCCCACTGATTTTGCGGCCTCGGCCATGCGACGAAGTGAGGAACTGTGGCTCATGATCGGAATCAACTCCCCCGAAATGTAATCCGGGGTGAAGTCGCTATCGACGACTATTTTGCCGCCACCGGCCTGCACCACAGTCTCCGCATTGAACTTCTGCTCACCGTTGCCAACCGGATACGGCACATAGATCGCCGGCAGTCCGCAGGCTGAAAATTCACTCACAGTTGAACTGCCTGCTCTCGAAAGCGCCATGTCGGCGGCAGCGATGGCGGCATCCATTCGATCGCAGTAGGCAATCCGGTGATAACCAGATTCGGAGACTTCTGGCAAGTTGGCGCGATCGCCCACGATGTGAAGAATTTGGATTCCCGCGGCATTGAGTACCGCCCTGGATTCAATAACCGCATCGTTGATGCTCTTCGCTCCAAGTGACCCGCCAGTCACCAGCAATGTGGTCATGAAAGGATTTAGACCAAGCTCAAGACGAGCCTGCTCTTTGTCATAACCCAAAACCGACTGGACAATTTCCGGGCGCAGAGGCATACCGGTAATCGCAGCCGGCGATAGGTCGCTGTTGTTAAAGGCAACCGCAATGTGCTTGGTGAGTTTGGCGCCAATTCGATTGGCGATTCCGGCAAGGGCATTCGCCTCGTGAATCACCAGTGGCTTGCGGGATAGAAACGCTGCCACATAGGCGGGAGCCGATGCATACCCCCCAAATCCCACTACCGCATCAATTTCATGCTTTCTAAGCATCCCCATGACATCGGCGACAGCCTTAGCAAACCGCAGCGGGAAAAATAGTGCGTAACCGGATGGCTTTCTTGGGAAAGGTAATCGCTCGATGGTTAGTAGCTCAAATCCGCGCTGCGGAACCAGCCTGGCCTCGAGGCCCTCCTTGGTGCCAAGCGTGATCACCTGATGATCCAGACTCCGCAGCGACTGAGCCAGAGCCAGCATTGGATTCACATGCCCGGCCGTACCACCACCGGCCAGTAAAAACTTTGTCACCGGCGCCGACCTAGGTTTGCTGCTCTGTCGCGTTCAACCGCGAGCACCACGCCGATTGCCATCAGCGATGCGATCAGCGATGAACCACCGGCTGAGATCAGCGGCAATGTGACGCCGAGGACTGGGAACAGTCCCACCACTACACCCATGTTGATAAAGGCCTGAATCACAATCCAGAACATCACACCGACCACCAGGTTGCGGTTGAATGGATCGGTTTGCAACCTGGCGATGTTGAACATCACCAAGCCAAGCGCCAAGAACAGCGCCACAACCAACAGGGCACCAATCAGTCCCAGTTCTTCGCCAATAATCGCGAAGATAAAGTCATTCTCAACCTCGGGAATCCAGCTCCATTTGAGCTTGGATCTACCCAGCCCGGTCCCGAAGATGCCACCGGATGCCAGCGCCCAGGTGCCCTTCTCAAACTGCCAGTTCACGCCCATTGGGTCGGCGGCCTCCGGGTTTAGCCAGGCATCAAAACGAACCCTGCGGGAAGCCGAGCTGGTAACCAAAAATACCGCCGCCGCGAGACCAGCGATGATGATGGTCATGATGTGGGAAGTCTTAATGCCAGCTATTAGGTAGAGACCCAAAAGCAGCACCACCATGATGATGCCGGAACCCATGTCCTTACTGAGCACTGCAACCATGCCAACGCTTACCGCAGAGAACAACCAGACCCTGCGCCAGATTGGATCATCGTCTTCCGGATAGCCGGTGAGTTGGGATAGCTGCAGCGAGAGCGCAACAATTAAACCCAGTTTTAGAAACTCTGATGGCTGCACACCGAAAGCACCGAAGCTCAGCCAGTTTCGGTTTCCGTTAATCTCCTGACCAATTAAAACCGTGGCAGCCTGCGCACCCATCGTGACAAATAACCCGAGCATGGCGAACCTGCGCATGATGTCCATCGAGAGATTCGAGATGATCAGCATGAAAGTAAGCCCGATTAGTGCGTATCCGCCCTGCTTTAGAAAGATTGCAGCCGCATTCGAGGTCTCTTTGAAAGCGTCAACCGCAGAGGCGCTTGCCACCATGGTTAGTCCGATGGCGACGGTTGCCAGTGTCAGTGCAAGCAGCGAGAAGAACTGACGAGACTGAGCGTGCAGCTTAGGCTGCAGCATTTCCTTTATGTTTGTCACTTCATCACCTGCCTTCTAACCTCCGCCTGGAACTGATTACCACGGTCGGCGTAGTCCCGGAACTGATCCATTGATGCCGCCGCCGGGGCAAGCAAAACGGTGTCTTTGGGCTGAGCAAAATCAAGCGCTGCCGCAACTGCCTGCTCCATAACCCGCTCCCCAGAAATCACTCTAAGAGGTAAGCCCGGAAGGTGGGTGGCAAAGAGCGACTCAAGCTGCTGCGTGTCGGCACCAATGACAACTGCAGCCCTGAGTTTGCCGCCGTGCTCCAAAAGCAGCGGTGTTGGGTCAACGCCCTTTAGCAAACCTCCAACAATCCAAACGATGGAATCAAAACTCGCAAGCGATGCATTGGCAGCGTGCGCATTGGTGGCTTTTGAATCATCAATGAACAGCACCCCTTGGTGCTCGATAACTCGCTGAATTCGATGCGGCGAGAGCACAAAGCTGGCAATCGCCCGCTTTATCGCTGCTGGTTCGACATCAACTGCCCTAGCCAGTGCCGTAGCCGCCGCCACATTGGCCTTCAGGTGATCACTGACAACTCCGATGGCGGCCAAATCTGAATCATCGGCGATTTCCAGTGCCGCCGAGTACCGCTCAGTGGTGAAAGCGCGATCCACTAAAAATTCTTCGACGTAACCCACCATGCTGACACTCGGCATTGCGGTTGTGAAGGCAACTGCTCGACAGCCCTCAACCACATCCGCTGCCTCGGCGGCCTGTAGAGTCTTCGAATCTTCAGCGTTGTAAACAATCGCAAGCTCTGTGCCTTGATAAACCTTGGCCTTGGCCTCGAAATACGCCTGCTCGCTGCCGTGCCAGTCGATGTGGTCTGGGGCAAGGTTCAGGAAAGCGCTGGCAACTGGATTGAATTCTCCGCTGTAGTGCAATTGGAACGAGGAGATTTCCAGCACAAAATAGTCATAGCCCTCTGGGTCTCGAACGGCATCCAGAATTGGGTTCCCGATATTTCCGCAGGCTATAGCTCGCAATCCTGCGGTTTGCAGCATGTGGGTGACCAGCTCGGTGGTGGTGGTCTTTCCGTTGGTGCCGGTGATGGTGAGCCACCTGGCAATCTTTGAAGTCTTATCCCGCAATCGCCAAGCAAGGTCGATATCGGTCAGCAGGGCAATTCCCCGCTCCCCCAGCCACTGGATAGCTGGGTGGCTTGGTGCAAATCCAGGTGAAACCACTGCGAAATCGATGCTCTCAAGCTGCGATAGCGCTTCGACCGAATCTGAGAGCACCAGTTTTGCTCCAATTACCTCTAGTAATTCGCTGTATTGCGCACTGGCCGATTGCGCGAAAACGGTGACGTTGGCACCAAGTTCACAGAGCGTGTCCGCCACCGAGAATCCAGATTTCCCAAGACCTAAGACTGCAACGTGCAGTCCAGCCCAATCATCGTGCCAGCTGCCCTGCGCGATCATATGCCGTAGATCCACTCCACGTAGAACAGACCGACTCCGCTGATCACGCAAAGCGCCGCGATGATCCAAAATCTCACCACCACGGTGATTTCGGCCCAGCCCTTGAGCTCAAAGTGGTGATGCAACGGTGACATCAGAAAGACGCGTTTTCCGGTTCCGGTGCGCCACTTGGTGATCTTGAAAAACACTCGCTGAATCACAACCGAACCGGTCACGATGACAAAGATTCCGCCGATAAGCACCAAGAGCAATTCGGTGCGGGACAAGATAGCGAGTGCCGCCAAGGCGCCACCGAGCCCAAGCGAGCCAACATCGCCCATGAAAATCTGGGCTGGTGAGGTGTTCCACCACAAAAACCCGACACAGGCACCCACGATGGCAGCCGCGATGACCGCGAGGTCTAGCGGATCACGAACGTTGTAGCAGGAGGAGAGGTTCTCCGTGACGGTGGCGCAACTTTGGTTGAACTGCCAAAAACCGATTACAACATAGGCTCCGATAGCCATAATCGCTGAACCAGAAGCCAAACCATCTAGGCCATCAGCGATGTTCACGCCGTTAGATGCGCTGGTGACCAAAAGCGAAATCCAGGCGATAAACAGGCCCATTCCGATAACCGAACCCCAAATAAACAGATCAATCGGCAAATCTCTAAACAACGAGATTGCCGTGGAGGCCGGGGTTAGACCATCCTCATCGGGGAAACCCAAGGCAAGGATTGCGAAAATTATCGCAACCACTACCTGACCGCCGATTTTTGCCCAGCCGGTTAGACCAAGGCTGCGCTGATTTCTCACCTTCAAAAAGTCATCGATGAAGCCGACCAGACCAAGCCCGAGCATCATCAAAATAACCAACAGCGCGGAAGCCGATGGAGTCTCGCCATTGATGAACTTCGCTAAAAAGTAGGCAATCGTGGCAGCAAGCAGAATGACGATACCGCCCATGGTTGGGGTACCGCGCTTGGTGTGGTGCGTCTGCGGGCCATCATCACGGATGAACTGACCCCACTGCAAGTTCTTAAAGAGCCAAATAAACCCGGGGGTGGCAAACAGCGAAATAAATAGCGCAATGCCGCCTGATGCAAGTAAGGCTCTCACTTCACACCCGCCAACTCGTCGCCCAAAAATCTCAAACCGGCGATGTTGCTGGATTTCACCAGCACGATGTCGCCGGGAGAAAGCTTGTCATGAATGGCCTCAAAAGCCGCGTTGATTGTCTCGCAAAACACAGATTCGCCATCCCAGCTACCCTCCTGGGTGGCTCCCATGTGAATCAGTTTGGCTTCTTGACCAACCACGTAGAGCTGATCGATGTTGTAGCGCACAACTAAACGACCTAGCTGATCATGCTCTTCGGTGGCGTATGGCCCAAGCTCTGCCATCTGACCCAACACCGCAATGGTGCGGTGACCCTGTCGACCCAGGGTGGCAAGCGTCTGTAATGCTGCCCGCATGGAATCTGGCGATGCGTTGTACGCATCATTGATGATGTAGACGCCGTCCGCACGCTTTATCAGCTGCATTCGCCAGCGCTCTGCCATCTCCATTTCAGAAACGGCTTGAATTGCGACCTGGGTTGGAACGCCAAGCTCGTAAGCTACTGCCAAAGCGGCCGATACGTTCATGGCCTGGTGCTCACCGAGCATCTTCAGAGTGAGTTCGTGCACCTCACCATCGGGATATTTGATGGCGAGTTGAGTGCCGGGCAGCGTTAGCCCAGCCGATTTGATTTCAAAGTCCGCTTCCCTAGCAAATCCAAAACTTACGCGCTTGACACCTGGATTTGGCTCAAATCCTCTAACCACCGGGTCATCCTCATTCAAAATCGCAGTCTTTTGAATGAATGGCACCATTTCACGTTTGATCTGGGCAGTTACATCGATACCGCCGAATGCTCCAGCGTGAGCCAAACCAACCTTTAGTTCAACACCGATATCGGGAACGCACCAGCTGGCTAGCGCAGCAATCGAGCCAGGCCCGGCAGCTCCCAGCTCAAGCACCAAAAACTGGGTGTCCTGCTGAAGGCGCAGAACGGTCAGCGGCAGACCCACCTCATTATTGAAAGAATCCCGCGGCGCGACGGTGGGCCCCACCCTGGAGAGAATTTCCCGAAGCATATTTTTGGTCGAGGTTTTACCATTCGAGCCGGTGATTCCAACCACCTTGAGCGTCCCCGATGCCCGAACCGACTGCAGAACGTACTTGGCAAGATCGGTGAGCGCCCTAACGGTGTCTGACACCTGAATTTGAGGCAGTGCGAGCGCCAGATTTGGGGTGGAAACTACAGCAGCTGCCGCAGTATGGGACACTTGCTCCAAGTAACGGTGACCGTCATCGTGCTCGCCCAGTTTGGCAAAGAAAATACCGCCGGTTTCAAGGGCGCGCGAGTCTGTGTCTGGCAGACCAGAAACTCTCAGGGTCGGCTCCCCAACAACGATCTTGCCGCCTATGGCATTTGCGATATCGGCAAGCGACAGCTCAATCACGACTGCACCGCCGCTCTCGCAATGGCTCTTGCGTCAAATGGCACTTTTTCGCCTCGAATCTCTCGATAGGTCAGGTGACCCGGCCCACACCACAGCACAGCCCCATCGGCTGGAGTCTCGCTAATCGCTCGCTTGATTGCGGTAGCTGGGTCTGGAATCTCCAAGATTCTTCCTGCTTCAAGCTTGGTTGAGGCTGCGCTAACTAGGGCGTGTCTAATACTCGCCGGATCCTCATCGCGCGGGTGTTGGTCGGTGATGATCAGTAGATCGGCTGAGGTTGCCGCCAGCCCCATCTCGGTTCGCTTACCTTGATCGCGATTGCCAGATGCCCCCAAAACCACAGTTAGAGTCGGATAGCGCTTTCTAATCTCACCCACTGCACCCGCCACACCAGCTGGGGTGTGGGCATAGTCGACATAAACATGTGGCCTAAGCTCGGACACCAATTCCAAGCGTCCTGGCACATGCAGGTCTGCAAACTTTGCCGCCTCAGCCAGCGCTTGCGGTTCAAATTCCGCCTCCAGAAGAATGACCAGGGCCAGCACCAAGTTTTTAGCCATCAGGGCACCCTGGGAGAATTCAACGCTGAGGCTGTGCTTACCGGTTATCTCCAGCATGGAATCGTCATAGCTGTACTGATACTCGCAGCCGGCACCGATTCCAACCACTGGAATCGAGGCGGATTCATAGAGCTTTCTGGCCCAGTCATCCTCCACTAACACCACGCCCCGCTGCGCGTAATCGGGGCTGAAGAGCTTTGCCTTGGCAGCAAGGTACTGATCCATGTCCTGGAAGTCGTCCAGGTGGTCGCGAGACAAATTGCTAAAACCAACCACCTCGAACCGAATGCCATCGATCCGGTGTCGAATCAAAGCCTGCGCCGATACCTCGATAGCTGCGTGATTTGCCCCCACCTTGCGCATCTGAGCAAGCAGCCAGTGCAGCTCGGTGACCTCAGGGGAAGTCAACTGCGCGGCCAGTTCTCGATCACCGACGATTCGACTTGTGGAGGCACTCATTCCAGCTTTGAGGCCTGATGCAATCAAAAGCTGATGCAAATAATTGGTGGTTGAGGTCTTGCCGTTGGTTCCGGTGACGCCAAACAGCTCCATGTTTGATGCACTGGTCCCGAACACTAAATCGGAAATTGCACCGGCAATTGCCTTTGGCTCGGGGTGAATTAATCGTGGCAATTCGGTGGCAATTTCCCTATCCGATAACACCGCAACGGCACCATTGGCAATCGCCTGGTCTAAGAATTCTGAACCGTGGTGTTTTGCGCCCTCAGTCGCAATAAATAGCGCGCCCGGCTCACACTGTGCCGAAGCGAGTGATACTGAGCTAATTAGTACATCGGCACCGCTGTGAGAAAGATTGAACTTCTGAGCCAGCGTGCTAGTTGCGAGATTCGACTTCACCGTACTTGCCCGATGGTAGATCTGGTGACTTGGTGGTCGAAGGCGGAACGCGATAGCTCTTTAGAGCCTGCTGCATGATGGCCTTGAATGGGAAGGTTGCCTGCAGCGAGTTGGAAACTCCGACGGCCTTATAAATGGTTATACCAACAACAAACTTTGGATTCTCCGCCGGCGCAATTCCATAAAACGAAATGGCAAATTGCGATCCGTAGCCGGAGCCGTCCTTGATCTGCGCCGTACCGGTCTTACCCGCGACTCGGTATCCGTCAATTGCAGCATTTTGACCGACGCCACCAAACTCAACAACCTTTTCCATCAGGTTTAGATTCAGGTTCGCCGTTTCCTTGGAGACTACCCGGGTGGCATTTTGCTTGGGCTGGTAAAGCACGGTGCCGTCTTCAGCGATGCAGTTCTCGACCAGAATTGGGTCAAGTCGAACGCCATCGTTTGCCATCGCCTGATAGGCATAGGCCATTTGAATGCCAGTGACCGAGATACCCTGACCGTAGGTGGTCGCATAGTTGGTCATCTTGTCCCAATCCTTGTAGTTGTGCAAGATGCCGGAGCTTTCACCCTCGAAGCGCAGTGGGCTGACCGAACCAAAACCAAATTTCTGCAGGTAGTTATAACGAGTCTCTTTGTCGATTTTCACACCAAAGTTAGACATTCCAGTGTTAGACGAAAATCGAAGCACGCCACCCAGGGTCAGGTTGTATGGCTCGTGCCCGAAACTGTCCTTGATCCAGCCGCCTGCGAAATCTAGCTTCATGTAGTCGGGGGCTTTGACCTTATCGAAGGCATCCGCGGTCTTGGTGTCCAAAATCATGGCCGTGGTGAGCGCCTTCATAATCGATCCGGGTTCGAAGGCGGCTTGGAAAATCTTGGAACCGCGGTTGGCAGCATCCGAGGCTGCCGGATCGTTTGGGTCAACCGATGGAGCTTCGGCAGCCGCCAATAGCCGACCAGTCTCCACTTCGACAACAACCGCAGACGCCCACTGCGCACCGAGGTCGTTTACAGTATCGGCCAAAACCTGCTGAGCAAAGAACTGCAGATTGGCATCGATGCTCAGATTTAGTGTGCCGCCGTTTTGAGTTGGCTGCGTCGTGACATTTGAGGTTGGGATGCGCACACCCTCTGCGCTGCGCTCAAAAGTCTCCTGACCATCAACGCCGGCAAGGCAGGTGTTGTACTGACGCTCCAACCCGGCCAGTGGCGCACCGTCGGCGCCAACGAAACCAAGCACGTTTCCGGCTACCGCGCCGTTTGGATATAGTCGGTCGGCAAATGGGTCAAAGTAAATCCAGGGGATGCCAAGTTCGCGAATTGCGTTGTAGGTTTCGGCGTCCACCTTTTTGGCGAGGTTGGAGTACTCGCTATCGCCGGCCAGCCGAGCGGTGAGCTCCTCGGGAGTAAGTCCTACCAGCGGCGCGAGCTCAAGCACAATCTGCTCTACGGTGCGCTCGGTCTTTACACCATCGATAGTTTTGAAAATGCTGCCGACATTCTTTGGGGCGGCATTCACGTCATACCTAAAAACCGTTCTAGCCAAAACCTGCCCCGAGGCATCGCGAATTTGACCGCGGAGTGCTGGCAGGGTCTGAGTGATGGAGCGAGACTTGAATGATTCTTCGCGAATTTGCTCGGCTCGAACCACCTGGTACTCCACCAGGCGAATGCCGAGGCCCAGCACCATAATCATCAGGATCAGGGCAAATACACCGAGTCTGCGACTCAGCGCTTTTTGTGAACCCATGGTGCCCTATCTGGTTGGTGAAGCTGGGATTAGACCCTGCTCCAAAACTAAGCCAGATGCGGCTGGTTTCTCGGTTTCGACACTCTCAGCTACCTCTGCACTTGCCACGGTTGCCTCCGAGAAATCGGAGACGGTCCCCATAGCGGCGTTGGCTACCAGGTTGGCGGAAGCCACAGCTGCGCTGGCCGCGCTGGCTGGCTTTGGCTTTCCAAATACCTTGTCGTTTTCGATGTCAAGTAGCACCGAGGCTGGATTTGCCACCATGCCGAGACGGTTTGCGGCATCTGCGAGGTTCTGCGGTGATGCTAGCGAGTCAACTTCTTCCTGCAGAATCTGAACCTGGGTGGTGAGGTCGCGCTTTTCAAGCTTCAGCGAGCGCAGGTGGTAGGCATCCTGGGTAAGGATCATGTTCAGCACCAGCTGGCCTAGCATCACCACGATGATGCCGGCTACCAGGATCAATCCCGCCGTCATCTTTGGACGCAGCTGCTTAGCCTGAGCCTGCGAAACCATGTAAACCGCCATTTAGTTACCCTCCAGTTTTTCTGCAGCCCGAAGCCTGGCTGACGCCGACCTCGGGTTTTTCTCCAGTTCGATCTCCGTGGCGCGCTCCACACCGCGGGTGATGATTTTCAAAACCGGTGCAGTGCCTGGCAATTCGACAGGCATGTCAACCGGAGTAGAACTTGTGGCGGCCGCTTGGAGGGCATCTTTGACAATCCCGTCCTCCAGGGAGTGGTATGACATAACCACTAGGCGGCCGCCAACAGCTAGCGCATCAATCGCCTGGGGCATGGCGTCTTCCAAAACACCTAGCTCATCGTTGACGGCAATTCTTAGGGCCTGGTAGATCCGCTTGGCCGGGTGGCCATTGGTCTTGCCAGGTGCAGCTGGGACAACATCGACGACAATTTTGTTCAGCTGGGTGGAAGTGGTGATCGGCGCTAGCTGACGATCGCGCACGATTCGACGAGCAATTGGGCCAGCGAAACGCTCCTCGCCGTAGCGACGGAAGATGCGAGCGAGCTCTGCCTCGTCCAGGGTTGCTAGCAGGTCAGCAGCTGTCTTACCACGGGTCTGGTCCATGCGCATATCTAGCTCGGCCTCTTGAGCATATGAAAAGCCGCGGTCTGCGACATCCAGCTGCATGGAGCTGACGCCAAGGTCCATCAAAATACCGTGCACCGCTGGAATCTCTAGACGCTCAAGGATGCTCTCGATTTCGTCGTAGACGGCTAGCACTGGGATAAAACGCTCACCGAATTGCTCAAGTCGCTCGGACGCTAGTGCAATTGCGCTTGGGTCGCGATCGATGCCAATAACGGTGAGGGTTGGGTTCTGAATCAACAGTGCTTCGGTGTGGCCACCGAGGCCCAAGGTGCAGTCGATTGCGACTGGCTTGGCCACGTTGAAACCGGGCTGCAGTAGGTCTAGGCAGCGCTGGAGCATTACCGGGGAGTGCAGTTCTGAAGTCTGAACCATGAGATTCCCTTTTGTCTCTCCCTGCAACTTGGTCCTTGTCCGTTTGTGAGCTTGGTTTTCACTTGTTCCGACTTCGGGGAAGAAGGCCGGAGCACGGCCAAGGGCCAAGGTGCAGGGTTAGAACAACCCGGGGATCACCTCCTCCGCCTGTGAGGAGAAGCCGTCTTCGTTGCGCTCTAGGTATTCATTCCAGGTCTTGGCATCCCAGATTTCAGCCCTAGAACCAACACCGATGATTACTAGATCCTTAGAAAGGTTGGCGTAGTCACGCAATAGCTGTGGCAGTAGCACGCGGCCCTGCTTGTCTGGGGTCTCGTCGCTGGCACCGGAGAGAAAAACACGCAGGTAGCGACGAGCGTCCTCGTTGGTCAGCGGTGCCTGGCGGATCTTGTCGTGCACGGCAGCGAACTCTTTAGCAGAAAAGACATATAGGCAGCGCTCTTGGCCGCGGGTGATTACCACTCCATCGCCCAGTTCATCGCGGAACTTGGCAGGGAGGATCAAACGTCCCTTTTCATCCAGCTTGGGCGTGTGAGTACCAAGTAGCACTTTGACCCCTTTCCCAAGCTATTTACTCCACTTTACTCCACTTTCCTCCACTTTGGGTTATTTTGGCGTGTTTTTTATCACGTTTTGGTCAACTTTGTTAAACGAAAAAACCCCGCCGCAGCGGGGTTAAATCAGGGTTTGCTATTCGTTGCCGAAGCGCTGGTTCCAGCGATCCTCAAAAAAGTTAGTTTTTGGCTTTTCACCCGCGGCTGGAAGTTCAGGAAGTCGGAAATTTGCGCTGGCGATTACCAGGCCAATGACCATCACCAGGAAGGCCACAACCCCGAAAAACGCAACCTGCAGCGCCACCGAAAGCACCAGTAAGCCAAGGCCGGAAATCAGGATTAGCACGCCAAGCACCAGCTTGCCCGCCGACTGATTGGCGCTGGTGGTGTTAGAGATGGTCTTAGCGAACTCGGCGTCCTGCGCCATCAAGTTGCGTTCCATCTCTTCGAGCAGTTTTTGCTCGCGCTCAGATAGTCCCATGGTGAACTCCGATCTTCCCTAATTGTAAACAGCGAAGCTCGGTTAGGCTATCCCGTATGTCTCAAGGTTTTCTGTTAAATCTCGTCCAGCAGCGCCTGGATGTCTACTGTGACATCAAGCGGGCCGAGCTATCTGAGATCTCCGAAGACTTGATTCCAATCATCGATTACACCCAGGATTTACTATCCGGAGGCAAGCGTTTTCGCGCACTCTTTGCGTTTTGGGCCTGGGCCGGCTACCAACCGGTACCGGTAGATACCAGCAAACTGACCACCGAAACGCCGGTAATTTCGGTCGCGGCAGCGCTGGAGATGTTTCATGCCGCAGCGCTGGTGCACGATGACCTTTTAGACCAGTCCGACCTACGCCGCGGCAAGCCTGCGATTCACAAGCGATTTGAAACCCTGCACCAAACCAATCGGTTTGCCGGCAGCCCAGAGCGCTTCGGGGTAGCCGGATCAGTTCTGGTTGGCGACATGATGCTCTCTTGGTCATCCGAGCTTTTCGGCGATGCCTTACTGCACTCCCCCGGCGAAAAGATTGAGGCGGCCTGCCGAACTGAGTTTTCGAAGATGCGCTTTGAGGTGATGGCTGGCCAGTATCTTGACGTGCTCGAGGAGAACGCTGCACCAATTAGATCCAAGTCCGAGGCAGTTGCCCGAGCCAACAAGGTGATGCTCTACAAAACTGCCAAATACAGCCTGGAGGCTCCGCTACTCATCGGTGCCGCTCTTGGTGGCGCTCACCACTCGGAATTGAAGAGCCTCAGCGACTTCGGTATTCCGCTGGGCTTGGCCTTCCAGCTGCGCGATGACATCTTGGGCGTCTTTGGTGACCCGCAAGTCACCGGCAAGCCTGCCGGTGATGATTTGCGCGAGGGTAAGCGAACCGTGCTGATTGGGCTCACGCTGGAAGCGTTACCCGCTAGTGTCGCGAGGATCTTCGAGGAGCTATTGGTATCGGGAGAGATCGATGCCGAACAAATCGAATTTATGAGAACTGCGATCGTGGATTCGGGAGCGCTCGCCAAGACTGAAGCACTTATCGAGGAGTACTCGATTCGAGCCATTGAGGCGCTTGCCGACCTAGACATTTCAGATCAGGGCCGCAAAGAGCTGGCTGGTCTTACCCAAGCGGTTATCAACCGCAGTAAGTAATTAACCCAGGGCTTGTGCGGCTCTTCTTACTGGAGCCTTGTGGCCCTCCAGAAGCGCGGAAATCGGAGTTCTGCCAAGAATGTCATTCTCGGCATAGATCCACTCGATCGCCTCATCCAAGGTGAGACTGCAGTCCAAAAGCAGGATCAGCGTGCCGCGAATGCTGGCAAGCGGCTCGCCGTTTTGGATTAGGTGAGCCGGAATCATGGGCTGCTTGTCCACGCGGACACTGAAGAGCACATACTCTTCGATTAGCCTTCTGACCTTGGATGCGGATATTCCCAGCAGGTCAGCAGCCTGATCAATCGTTAGCCAGCTATCAACACCTGGAAGCGACATCAACTAACCCCTCTGAGTCTGGACCAGCTGCTCGGCAACCAAGAAGGCAAGCTCGAGTGACTGCATGTGGTTTAGGCGAGGATCGCAAACCGACTCGTAGCGCTCTTCAAGCGTTGCCTCATCGATCATCTCCGAGCCGCCCAAGCACTCTGCAACATCGTCACCGGTTAGCTCAACGTGCAGGCCACCCGGGTGGGTTCCGAGTGCGCGGTGGACCTCGAAGAAGCCCATTACCTCATCCATCACATCTTCGAACCGACGTGACTTGTAGCCGTTCTTCGTGGTGATGCCATTGCCGTGCATAGGGTCGGTAATCCAAAGCGGTGTCGCCCCGGCATCCCTTGCCGCCTCGATCAACTTAGGCAGCTCGTCACGAATCTTTCCGGCACCCATGCGTGAAATCAGAGTCAGACGTCCTGGTTCGCGAGTTGGGTCAAGCTTGTCAATAATCTGCTTAACATCTTCAACCGTGCTGGTTGGCCCAAGCTTTACACCAAGTGGGTTGCGCACTCTGGAGAAGAAGTCGATGTGTGCACCATCTAGCTGCCTAGTGCGCTCACCAACCCAAATGAAGTGACCGGAGGTGACGTATGGAGTTCCAGTTCTAGAGTCGATGCGAGTCATAGGTCGCTCGTAGTCGAACAGCAATCCCTCGTGGGAGACAAAGAATTCAGTGCTGCGCAACTCGGCAGAATCGACACCGCAGGCTTCCATGAACTTCATGGCACGATCGATGTCGCCCGCAATGCTCTCGTACTGCTTATTTGCTGGATTGTCAGTAAAGCCCTTATTCCAAGCGTGCACCTGACGCAAATCGGCAAAGCCACCGGTGGTGAAAGCACGAATCAAGTTCAATGTGCTGGAGGATGTGTGGTACGCCTGCATCAAACGTCTGGCGTCGTTTCGGCGGGATTCCTCAGTGAACTCATAGCCATTTACCGCATCGCCGCGGTAGGCGGGCAGGGTGACGCCATCGCGAGTTTCAAAATCGGATGATCTTGGCTTGGCAAACTGACCGGCCATGCGCCCCATCTTGATAACTGGCAACGACGAGCCGTACATCAACACCACTGCCATCTGAAGCACGGTCTTGATGCGGTTGCGAATCCGGTCGGCGGTGGCATCGACAAATGTCTCAGCGCAGTCACCGCCCTGGAGCAAGAACGCCTCTCCCCTGGCCGCTTGAGCAATTCGCTCCCGCAAGGTGTCTACTTCACCAGCGAATACCAGCGGTGGCTGAACCGCGAGCTCCTTCTTGACCTGCTCGAGCACCTCAGCATCAGCCCAGGTTGGCTGCTGCTTGGCCTCTAGCTTGAGGTAGTTGTCTAATCCGAAGTCTGTCAAAGCGATCCCTTACCTATGCGGCCCGTGCCATGCGGTTCTTTACTGTGGAGGCGTATACATCTTCATACTCCTGATTGCTCAGCTGCATGATGTTGTAAACGATTAGATCGGTGACAGCTCGCAGCACTGCGCGCTCCCCCTCCATGCCCGCAAATCTTGAGAAGTCCAACGGCTCACCAATTACAACGCCAACACGGCGAATCTTTGGATACTTAGAACCAATCGGTTGAACTTTCTCGGTGTCGATCATGGCAACCGGAATCACCGGCACCTTTGCCTCAAGGACCATACGAGCAATGCCGGTTCTGCCACGGTAAAGCTTGGCGTCTGGGGAGCGGGTGCCCTCCGGGTAGATGCCAAGCAGCAAACCACGCTCTAGCACTCCAAGCCCAGTGTTCAACGAGTCCTCTGAAGCCTTGCCGCCCGAGCGGTCAATCGGCAGCTGTCCGGTGGCTTTGAAGAACCAGCGAATTAGCGCACCCTTGACGCCTTTGCCTGTGAAGTAGTCGCTCTTTGCCAAGAAGGTGACCGGTCTTCTCACCTTCAGCGGCAAGAAAATCGAATCGGAGAATGAAAGGTGGTTTGAGGCCAAGATTGCGCCGCCAGAATTTGGGACGTTCTTTGAGCCTTTTACCCATGGGCGAAACAGAATCTGAAGAATTGGGCCAAGAATAAAGTTCTTGATGATGAAATATGCCAATTTGTGCTCCAGTCGCGATGCTTACAGCTTAGCGAGCGACTCGCGCGCTAGGTCTGCAGCGCCGATAACTCCGGCCTGATTCGTAAACTCGGCAGTTACGATTTTCGCTTCAGGCCGGAAGCCTCGAGCTGGCAAATCTTCCAAGAAGCCCTCGCGAATCGGCTCCAGAATCAACTCCCCGGCGTCTGAGAGTCCGCCGCCGATGACATAGACCTGTGGGTCCAATACCGCGGTGATTGTTGCCATCGCCTGACCGAGGTAACGTCCGGCTTCGCGGAAGATGGAGTAAACCGCGGCATCGCCCTCCAAAAGTGCCTGGTAAACCTGAGCGCCGGTTAGTTCACCGCTCTCCGCCTTGAGTTCGCGTAAACGTTGACCCGCCGGTCCAGAACTGGCCGCTAACTTCTTAGCAGCTTTCACGACCGCGGTTCCGGATGAGTATTGCTCGACGCAACCTTTTCGACCGCAGCCGCACTGCTTGCCGTCCTGCACCACTCGAACGTGTCCAAGCTCACCGGCGATTCCAAAACCACCACGACGCAGCTTGTAGTCGGCAACAACTGCCCCGCCAACTCCGGTGCCGAGGGTTAGCATCACCATGTCTTTGCTGCCGCGACCTGCGCCAAATTTGTACTCGGCCCAACCAGCGGCGTTGGCGTCGTTCTCGATAACCAGCGGAAGGTCGAGGTGAACCTGCAGGCGATCTCTAAATGGCTCATTGCGCCAGTTGAGATTCGGAGCGTAGAGAATCGTGGACTGATCGGCATCGATAAACCCGGCTGCCGCTACGCCCGCGCCAACCACCGCAGATTTGGCCTGTGAGCTGACCTCTTTGATCAGATCCACAACGGTGGCAACCATCAGATCAGGGTCTTGGGCTGGCGAGGGAACCTTGGTCTCGAAAAGGATTTGGCCATGCTCATCTACCAGGGCACCCAAAATCTTGGTACCACCGATGTCGATTCCGACTGAGAGCATTTGAACCTCTTTGGTAGAGCGAGTCTAAATTTTACCGCTTTGTGGAAAGGTTACAAAAAAACAGGAAAAAAGTTACATACGTTGTAGCTCTCGCACTCATTCTCGGGGTTAGAGTATTTCAAACTCGAATGGGAGATAAACAATGACGTTTTACGATGTGCCACTTCTGGTGGAGTCAAACCCGCAAGACAACGCGACCGATCTTCTGTTGGAGCGAGTTAAGAAGAGCCCACAGCACGCACTCTTTTCTCGCCAGAACCCAGACAAGACTTGGCGCGATGTGACCGCGAGTGACTTCCTAGGCGAAGTGCGCACTCTGGCCAAGGGGTTGATTGCCTCTGGCATCAAGCCAGGCCAGGCGGTAGCAATCATGTCCAAGACTCGCTACGAGTGGTCAATGATTGACTTCGCAATTTGGTTTGCCGGTGCCGTCACCGTCCCCATCTACGAATCCAGCTCCCCACCTCAGATCGAGTGGATCCTCGCCGACTCTGACTCGGTAGCGCTTTTTATCGAAAATGACGAACACCTAGAGCGCGTCAACCAGATCCGTGCCAACGCCCCACGGGTGAGCCAGATTTGGAAGATTGATTCAGCAGAATTCACCAAGCTGCACCAGTTGGGTGAGGCGGTAGCCGATGAGGTCTTGGAAACCGCAAGAACCAACGCAAAACTTGGCGATCTAGCGACCATTGTTTATACCTCGGGAACCACCGGTAACCCAAAGGGCTGCGAGCTAACTCACCGATCACTGGTTGACCACTGCAAGAATGCCGCGGCTGAGATCCCGGAGATTGCAAACGATAAGCAGCACACCCTGATCTTCTTGCCGATGGCTCACATCTTGGCTCGCTACGTGTCGGTGCTCTGCATATACGCGGGCATCAGAGTCGGTCACCTAGGAGACACCAAGCTGGTGGCGGAGGTGCTTCCGGTATTCAAGCCAACCTTCCTACTGGCTGTGCCACGTGTCTTCGAGAAGGTTTACAACGGTGCAGAACTGAAGGCTGAGGCCGGAGGCAAAGGCAAGATCTTCCGTGCTGCCGCGGAGACCGCCATCGAATACAGCAAGGCGCTCGACTCAAAGGCTGGCCCATCGCTTGGTCTCAAGATCAAGCACGGAATATTCGACAAGCTGGTCTACTCCAAGCTTCGCGCCGCAATGGGAGGGAACGTGAAATACGCCATCTCCGGAGGTGCTCCGCTGGGTGCCCGCCTAGGTCACTTTTACCGTGGCATTGGCCTAGTTGTGCTCGAAGGCTACGGCCTCACCGAGACCGCAGCGGCCGCCGTGATTGGTCGCGTCAGCTGGCAGAAAATCGGCAAGGTCGGCCGTGCCCTTCCTGGCACCGGCATCAAGATTGCCGATGATGGTGAAGTTTGGCTGCGCGGCATCAACGTGATGCGCGGCTACTGGAGGAACGAAAGCGCAACTCGCGAGGCATTCTCCGACGACTGGTTCCACACCGGCGACATTGGTGAGCTGGACGAGGATGGCTTCCTGACCATCACCGGTCGCAAGAAGGAAATCCTGGTTACCGCAGGTGGAAAGAATGTTGCCCCAGCTCCGATCGAAGACCCAATCCGCGCTCACCCGTTGGTCGGTCAGGTAGTGGTAATCGGAGATGCCAAGCCTTTCATCGGTGCACTGATTTCACTCGATCCAGAGATGGTTCCAGTTTGGTCTGCCAACAATGGCATCGCCGAGAAGCTGACCCTGGCTGAGGCCGCCAAGCATCCGAAGATTCGCGAAGAGATCAAAAACTTGATTGCCGAGGTGAACAAGAAGTTCTCCAGTGCCGAGCAGATCAAGGAGTTTGAGATTTTGGACGTTGAGCTAACCGAGGCATCTGGGCACCTGACCCCATCGCTCAAGATCAAGCGTCCTAAGGTAATGGCTGACTTCGCCCTGCACGTGGACCGAATCTATGGCTAAGCGATAAACCAGCTCTGTTGACGGAGGTTGGCGAAAGCCAGCCTCCGTTCTTCTTTTTCGAGGCGATCAAGATAGAGCAAACCATTTAGGTGGTCGCATTCGTGCTGGAGTGCTTGAGCCATCAGACCCTCTCCAGAAATTTCCACGATCGATCCGTCCAGCTGATAGCCACGTGCGGTTGCTTTGGGAAACCTTGGAGTTTTGTGCCATAGCCCCGGTACCGAAAGGCAGCCCTCTTCCATTAGCGTCGACTCCCCCTCGACGCTCACTATCTCAGGGTTTATCAGGTAGCCAATTTTGCCGTTCACGTTGTATGAAAAAACGGCTAAGCCGACACCAATCTGAGTGGCTGCCACCCCGGCACGACCCGGCAGTGCGGTGGTGTCCAGTAGGTCTTGGACCAGCCCCTTGACCGACTCGAAGTCTTTGACCTGTTCGGTCACAGACTTTAGGACGGGGTCGCCAAATAGTCGAATTTCTCGAACGGTCACGGCAACCTACTCGATAACCGCAATCAAGTCGCCGCCCTCAACCGGGGTTGGCCCAGCCACTCCAAGTCGAACCACGCGGCCAGCAATTGGTGCAGCGATGTTGGCCTCCATCTTCATGGCCTCAATGCTGGCAATCGGCTGACCGACCAACACGGTGTCGCCAACCGCGACCTTTGGGGTCACCACTCCGGTGAAAGGGGCTGCGGCGTGGCCAGGCTTGGTGGCATCGGCCTTCTCGGCACTAGCAACTGCAACCTTGATGCTGTGATCACGAACCGTGATTGGTCTGAGTTGGCCATTGAGCTTTGCCATTACCGAGCGCAGTCCCCTGGCATCGGCTTCGCCAATTGCTTCAAGTCCAACAAAGAGCTGAATGCCCTTGCGAAGTTCGACCACGTGCTCAACATCTGATTCGAGACCGTAGAGGTAATCCAGAGTCGCCAGCTTGTCCAGCTGCCCATAGAGGTTGCTGGTGCGCTGGAAGTCCTTGGTGGGTCCTGGGAAGAGCAGGCGGTTCAGAGTGGCACGAATCTCGGCGTATTTCTTGGAATTTAGTTTCGCCAAATCTTCATCGGCCACTGGCGTAATCGAGATATCGACATTTCTACCACTCAGGACCTTGGAGCGGAATGGCTCAGGCCAGCCGCCGGGCAAATCGCCCAATTCGCCCGCCATAAATCCAACTACGCTCTGCGGGATGTCATAGTTTTGTGGATTCTGCTCAAAGTCCTTCGGGTCGGCTCCGACCGCAACCAGATGCAGCGCAAGGTCTCCGACCACCTTGGAGGATGGGGTTACCTTTGGCGGTCTACCTAGAATGCGGTTTGCCTCGGCATACATCTCTTCAACCAGTTCGAAACGATCTCCAAGCCCAAGCGCAATGGCTTGCTGCCTGAGGTTTGATAGCTGTCCACCTGGAATCTCGTGTCGATAAACGCGACCGGTCGGTCCAGGCAAGCCCGACTCGAAAGGAGCATAGACTCTGCGAACCGCCTCCCAGTAGGGTTCAAGGTCGGTCACCCGATCTAGATCCATGGTGGTGTCACGTTCAGTGAACGCCAAGGCAGCGACCAGAGCAGAGGCTGAGGGCTGGCTGGTGGTGCCGGCCATCGGGGCACTTGCGACGTCTACCGCATCCACGCCAGCTTCAACCGCAGCCAGAAGAGTTGCCAGCTGTCCACCGGCGGTGTCGTGGGTGTGGATGTGAACTGGAAGGTCGAAGCGCTCCCTAAGGGCGGTGACCAGGGTCTTTGCGGCCTGAGGTCGAAGCAGCCCCGCCATGTCCTTAATGGCCAAGACGTGAGCACCAGCCGCGACAATCTTGTCCGCAAGTTCAAGGTAGTAGTCCAGCGCGTAAAGGGTTTCGCTTGGGTCAGACAGGTTCCCGGTGTAGCTCATGCCAACTTCGGCCACCGCGGTTCCGGTTTCGCGAACGGCCTTGATCGCTGGGATCATCTGATCGACATCGTTTAGAGCATCAAAGATTCGGAAGATGTCCACGCCGGTTCTGGCGGCCTCGAACACGAAGGCTCGGGTTACCTCTTCTGGGTATGGGGTGTAGCCAACCGTGTTGCGTCCGCGCAGCAACATCTGAATACAGACGTTAGGAAGCGCTTCGCGAATCTGCGCGAGGCGATCCCATGGGTCCTCACCCAAAAAGCGCAGGGCGACATCGTAGGTAGCGCCGCCCCAGGCCTCAATGGATAGCAGCTCCGGGGTCATCCTCGCCACATATGGCGCTGCTGCCACCAGGTCACGACCGCGAACCCGAGTCGCAAGAAGCGACTGGTGAGCATCGCGGAAAGTTGAGTCAGTAACGAGCACGCGCTTTTGCTCACGCATCCACTTAGCAAAACCCTCTGGACCTAAGTGAGCGAGTAGTTGCTTGGTGCCGGCTGGTGCCGGGGCCGAGATGTCAATGCTTGGAAGCTTCAAGGCCGGGTCAATCTTGCCCTCGCGCGAACCCCAAGGCTTGTTTACGGTTACCTCGGCCAGCCACTGCAACACCTTGGTGCCACGGTCTTGGGATACCTTGCCGTTCATTAGCTCAGGGCGCTCATCGATGAAGTGGGTGGAGAGCTCTCCAGACGCGAAGGTTTCATCGTCCAAAACGGCCTGCAAGAAGTTGATGTTGGTTGCGACACCGCGGATTCTGAATTCGGCAAGCGCGCGCTTGGCACGGTCAACCGCAGAGCGGAAATCGCGACCTCTGGTAATTAGCTTTACCAGCATCGAGTCAAAGTGCGGAGATACCTCTGCACCGGTAGTAACTGTTCCACCGTCGAGGCGAATGCCGGCTCCGCCGGGTGAGCGATAGGTGGTGATCATGCCCGAGTCAGGCCTAAAACCGGCACTCGGATCCTCGGTGGTGATGCGGCACTGCAGAGCGAAACCGTGCGGCTTGATGCTCTGTTGGCTTAGACCTAGTTCGTCCAAGGTAGCGCCAGCAGCAATGCGCAGCTGTGACTGCACCAGGTCAACATCGGTGACCTCCTCGGTGACGGTGTGCTCCACCTGAATGCGAGGGTTCATCTCGATAAAGACGTGCTTGCCGGTATTCGGGCCGACGGTATCAATCAAAAATTCAACTGTCCCGGCGTTCTGGTAGCCGATTTCCTTGGCAAAGGCCAGCGCATCGCGGAAAAGTTTCTGGCGAAGCTCGTCATCGAGTCTTGGAGCCGGTGCAATCTCAACGACTTTCTGGTTTCTACGCTGAATGCTGCAGTCGCGCTCATGCAGGTGAATGATGTTGCCGTGCATGTCGGCAAGAATCTGCACTTCGATGTGGCGCGGGCGAATTACCGCCTGCTCCAAGAAGACTCTAGGGTCACCAAAGGCACTGCCGGCTTCACGCATGGCTGCCTCAAGGGATTGGACCAGCTCAGATTCCTGCTCGACCTTGCGCATACCGCGACCGCCGCCGCCGGCAACCGCCTTTACAAAGAGTGGAAAGCCGATCTTTTGAGCTTGCGGCACCAAAACATTTACGTCATCAGAAGATTCAGTTGATGCCAAAACCGGAACCCCGGCCCGAATAGCAGCCGCTTTGGCGTTTACCTTGTCGCCGGCAAGTTCGAGAACCTCGGGAGCCGGACCAACAAACGCAATGCCAGCCTCGGCGGCCGCCCTGGCCAAATCAGGATTCTCGGATAGGAAGCCGTAACCTGGATAAATCGCATCCGCGCCAGATTCTTTGGCAACGCGGATCATCTCAGAAACCGATAGATATGCCTTTACCGGCGATCCCTCAGCGCTGATTTCGTATGCCTCATCGGCCTTTAGGCGGTGAACTGAATTGCGGTCTTCGAATGGGTAAACCGCAACGGTTGAAGCCCCAGCCTCATAGGCGGCGCGGAAAGCGCGGACTGCGATTTCGCCACGGTTAGCAACCAGAATTTTCTTGAACATAGAACCTCACTGAAACGGTGGGGTGCTTCGGCGAACCCGTCTATAAAAGGGTAGCCTATTGCAGTGCAAGTTCTAAGCGTGAGCTCCCTAAAAGGTGGCGTCGGAAAAACCACCGTCGCCCTAGGTCTGGCGTCTGCCGCCCTGAACAAGGGCTTGAACACATTGCTTGTGGACCTTGACCCGCAGTGCGATGCAACCAGCGGCCTCGGAGCAGTAAGCGACTTCGGCACCTCGGTGGCAGAAGTGTTGCAGACCCCGAAACTCCCGATCATTCGACGCTCTATCGTGCCATCGCCCTGGAATGCCAGCTCAAAGATGGATGTTCTGGTTGGCTCCCCGCGATCCTTGCTATTAGACAACCCAGCCCCATCGGTGGCAGATGTCTGGAAGCTAGAAGAAGTTCTCACTCAGATTGAGGACGAATACGACCTCGTAATCATCGACACTCCCCCATCTATCAACGCACTCACCAGGACCGCCTGGGTGGCATCCGATCGAGTGATCTTGGTGACCGAGCCATCGCTGTACTCAGTGATTGCAGCGGACCGCGCCCGCAAGGCCATCGCCGAGATCAGCGCCAAGCTGACCCCACGACTTCAGTTGCTGGGGGTTGTGGTAAACCGTCTTCGCCCGCAATCCAATGAGCACGAATACCGCATCAAGGAACTTCGTGAAATGTTTGGTGAGCAGCTTTTGATGCCGTTCTTTGAAGAGCGCGCGGCAATCCAACAGTCAACCGGAGCAGCGCGACCAATTCACGCCTGGCCGGCCGAGGGTGCCGCTGAGATTGCTAAGGGATTCGACTGGCTGTTAGCAGGAGCGGTTTCCGATATCGAACACGGCACCGAGCGTCGGGACCGAGTCGGAGTTGTTGGTCGCGCCACTCGTGGTCGCGCAAATCCCATCACAGAGCTAATTCCAAATGAGGAAGCACCACAGTCTCGGGCGGAAGCTAAAAAGAAGCGTTGGTTTAGACGCTAGGAAATCTTGCGGGCTCGTCGAGCCGCTAGCTCATCTTGAATGTTGGCCTCTTCGGCAGCAAAGTCAACCAAGGTTGCCTCAACTTCACGTAGCACCCGGCCCACAGCAATACCAAATACACCCTGACCCTGACCAAGTAGGTCAATAACTTCGTCCTGTGAGGTGCAGAGGTAAACCCTGGCGCCATCAGACATCAGGGTGGTGTTGCTCAGATCACTCATGCCGGCAGCACGCAACTGCTCAACCGCCAAGCGAATCTGCTGCAGTGATACGCCGGTGTCCAAAAGCCGCTTGACCAGCTTTAGCACCAAAATGTCGCGGAAGGCATACAGGCGCTGAGATCCAGAACCAGTTGCGCTTTGAATCGAGGGAATCACCAGGCCGGTGCGGTCCCAGTAATCAAGCTGACGATAAGAAATACCGGCTGCTGCGGCAGCGGACGCACCACGGTAACCGATGTCCTGCGCTGGCAGGCCGTCGGTGAACAGCATTGGGGATTCGATCTCCACTTTGCCTTCTCCCTGTGGTCAAGTTCCGTTAAGTCTGCCTTCAACCTGAGGTTTATGGTTTATCCACAGCTCGGCGTGTCGGAACCTAGTTCTCGATCGAGTCGATTGCCTCAGAAATCAAGTGCGATCGGATAGCGCCAAAACGCTCGGCAATTTCGCGGGCAATGTGGGCTGCGCGAGCGGCCGACTCAGGAGCCTTCTTTCGCAGCACCGGCTCGGTAACGCCGGTGATGATGCCAACCTCGCGCTCGGCGGCTGACTTCAGTCCCCTGAGGTGTCTTGGTTGAATTCCAAATTGCTCAAGCCCCACCAGCGCAAATGCGATCTCGACCTCGTGAGAGGAATGTGGCTGGGCACCGAATAGGCCAAGCTCAGCACCCTCGCGGAAAGCGTGGTCACTCAGGCCGGTTTCTGCCTTCAGCTGAGCGGTTGAGAAACGCTGGCCCTTGCGAAGCGAGCCCGGATTGGTGGGAGGCAAAAGCGGCTGACGACCCGCGTCAATTTCATCCAGGTAATCACGAATCACCTTCAGCGGCAGGTACTGGTCACGCTGGAGCGTGAGAATGATGCGAATTCGCTCAATCTGCGATTCGGAATACTTGCGGTAGCCAGAGTCGGTGCGGTCGGGAGTGATGAGCCCCTGGTCCTCTAGAAAGCGAAGCTTGGATGGGCTGAGGTCTGAGAAGTCAGGCTTGAGCACCCCAAGCACCTGACCGATGGTATAGAGCTTGAGGTGGTCTTGGATTCTCCTTACGGCGCTATCCATAACTACCTGTCCTTGTCTGAAGCGAAAAAGGTCATCCGGAACTTGCCAATCAGCACTTCGTCGCCGTGGCTGAGTTCTGCGGAATCCACTCTTGAACCAGAAGCATAAGTTCCATTCATAGAGCCCAAATCGCTTACCTTGAATCTGTTACCAGATCGTATAAATTCTGCGTGCTTGCGAGACACCGTGACATCATCCAAGAAGATATCGGCATCTGGGTGACGACCTGCAACGGTCACTTCCTGGTCAAGTAAAAATCTTGATCCAACACCCGCCCCGCGACGAACAATTAGCAGTGCCGATCCAGCCGGTAAGGCGGTGACAGCGGCTTGTTCCTCGGGGGAAAGCAGGTCGGAGTCCTGGGGCACAAGATCTTCTGAAAAGCGAGCGGTTTCATCGCTCGACTGAAAATCCTTAGCCACTTGGTCCTCCCCTAGAGACTCAATGCTAGAGGATTTATTCCCGGCTCGAAACCAAATCTTTAACTTGCTTGACGTAAATAAAGCCGGCCAACCAATACAGTCCAACACCCCAGTAGGCAAAGGCCCAAGACAGCGGCAAAATTACAAATTCTGCACTCGGCCAGAGGTCCGCCAACAGCATCAGCGGCAATGCATAAAGCAGAGCGAAAGTTCCAGCCTTGCCCAAAAAGTGCACCGGCAAAGGACCGTAGCCATGAGTTGCAAGAACTGGATAGACAATCAAAAGCATGACATCGCGGGCGATGACGGCAACGGCCAACCAGGCCGGAATATTGCCGTTGATTACCAACCCAATCAGACTGGCGAAAATGTAAAGTCGGTCAGCCGCAGGATCTAGAACCCTGCCCAGCTCTGTCACCTGATTAAAACGCCGGGCAATCTGACCATCTAGCCAGTCTGAAGCTCCGGCAAATGCAAGAACAGCCAGCGCCCAGAACATGTGATCGTTTAGCAAAAGCCAAAGGAATACCGGCACCAGAATGAGTCGCAAAATACTCAGCATGTTTGGCACGCTGCGCAACTCTTGCCTGAGGCTCATGTGCCAGATTCTAATGCCGAACTGGGCTAAACCAGGCCAGCACGCCTAAGCACTTCGGTGACGTTTTTGTACTCATTGAAGGCGTAGAGGTGAATTCCCGGTGCACCTCCAGAAACCAGATCTGCTACCAGATCGGCTGCCCAATTGATTCCCAACTCTAGCCTTGCGGCAGCATCGGATGCCTGGGCTAAGGCCCAAGCTAGCTCTTTTGGCTCTCGCTCCCCCGTGAGCTCTAGAACCCTGGCCAAGCGCTTTCCAGAGCTAATTGGCATAATGCCGGGAATGATGGGGATGGTTACCCCAGCCTTTCGTACCAGCTCCAAAAAGCGAAAGTAGTCCTCGGCGTAAAAGAACAATTGCGTAATTGCAAAATCAGCCCCGGCATCTTGCTTGGCCTTTAGAGCCAGCAGGTCGGAACGCTCTTCACCTGACTCAGGATGTCCGTTGGGAAATGCCGCTACCGCCACTTTGGCGCCGGGCTGAGTGGCTACCGAACGAATTACTCCAACTAGCTCGCTAGCGCTTGCTAGTGAGCCTGAGGCTAGCTTGGTTTGCCCCGCGGGCAGGTCTCCGCGCAGAGCCAGAAAGTCCAAAATTCCGGCATCAAGAAACTGCTGAATGGTAGCGCGCGCTTCTAGCTCGCTGGTGCCGACGCAGGTTAGGTGGGCAAGCGGAACGGCCTGAGTTTGACTCTTGATGTAGCTCAGCACCTCAATCGACCCTGAAGTGTCGGAACCACCTGCCCCGAAGGTTACAGAAATAAAGTCTGGCGAAAGTTCCGCAAGGCGATCAATGGCTTCGTAAAGCGCCGGGGCGGCCTCGGGTTCACGAGGCGGGTAAACCTCAAAAGAAATTGGGACTGACAAAATGCCTCCGCAAAACTGAGTTGTTGGCGGGGCCCCGCTACCTGGCCAATAATACGTTCAAGCCGCGCGATGTTCAATTTCCCTGAAATACAAGGAAACCAGATGTCGGGCTGGCGGGATTTGAACCCACGACCCCTTGACCCCCAGTCAAGTGCGCTACCAAGCTGCGCTACAGCCCGTTGTCTAACAACCTCAGAAGTCTATTGCCAAGGGTTGGCCTGTGGGCACAAAGCCCCGAAAAGAACTAGTAGCCCAGCGCTTGAAGGGAGTTTTGAATGGCTGCTGCAGAGGCCAAAAACTTCTCATGCTCAGTCTTGGTCATCGGCACCTCCACCGCTCGGATTGCACCCTGGCGATTGACAACCGTTGGCACCGATAGCGCAACCCCGGAGACTCCAAGGTAGTTATCCAGCACGGTACTAACCGAAAGCACATCGTTCGAATCGGTCAGGATCGCCTGCGCGATTCTGGTTGCCGATAGTCCGATGGCGTAATTTGTGGCACCCTTGCCTGCAATTACCTTGTATGCGGCATTCTTCACGTCTATTGCCATCTGATCCAGCTCCTGCTGGGAAATCATGACGCCAGGCGATAGCTCCCACTCGGTGATCGGCACTGGGCCAATTCGGGTTTGGCTCCAGAGCGCAAACTCGCTGTCGCCGTGCTCACCAACGATGTAAGCGTGAACCGAGTTGTTTGAGACCTTGAAGCGCTCAGCGATAACCCAGCGCAACCTCGCACTGTCCAGGACCGTCCCGGAGGCAAAGATCCGGTTGGAAGGCAATCCAGTGATCTTCTGCGCCACCACGGCCAACACATCGCACGGGTTAGTCACCAGCATGAAGATGGCATTTGGGGAGTGGCGAAGTAGTTCAGGTAGCATGTCCTTAAGAATCGCTACGTTGGTGCCCGCTAGATCTAGCCTGGTCTGACCGGGTTTCTGCTTAGCTCCGGCGGTGACGATTATCAAATCGCTGTCCGCAGTTACCGCAATGTCGCTGCCGCCATAGATGCGAGAGAACCCGGTGAACTGAGTGCCGTGAGCAAGGTCCAACACCTCAGCCTCGACCTTCTCGGCCGCAATGTCATAGAGGGCGATTTCGCTGGCAACTTCTTTGATCAATAGTGCGTAGGCAGTTGCGGTACCGACGGCACCTGCTCCCACCACTGAGATCTTTGACATTACTTACCGCGCTTGCGACGCTCTCGAACTCGGACGCCGATCTCAATTGGGCTGCCTTCAAAACCGTAGGTCTCGCGGAGCTTTCTGATGATGTAGCGGCGGTAGCCAGCCTCGATGAAGCCGGTGGCAAATAACACGAACTTCGGTGGCCTGGACGCAGCCTGGGTACCAAACAAGATCCTGGGCTGCTTTCCACCGCGAATTGGGTGCGGGGTGGCAGCCTGCAACTCCTGCAAGAAGGCGTTGAGCTTTCCGGTTGGAATTCTGGTGTCCCAGGACTCAAGCGCAAGCTCTAGAGCCGGCACCAGCTTCTCCAGGTGACGTCCGGTGGATGCCGAGATGTTTACCCTAGGTGCCCAGTCAACGTGAGCTAGGTCGCGATCAATCTCTTTCTCGAGGTAGATGCGGCGCTCATCGTCAAGCAGGTCCCACTTGTTGAAAGCCAAGACCAGCGCGCGACCAGAGTCCAGCCCCAGCTGCACGATACGGATATCTGCCTCACTGATTGGTTCAGTGACGTCAAATAGCACTACCGCCACTTCGGCACGCTCCAGCGCGGTTGCGGTTCGAAGTGATGCGTAAAAGTCAGCACCTTCGACGCGGTGCATCTTGCGGCGGATACCCGCGGTGTCGATAAATCGCCAGATGCGACCGGAAATCTCAACCTGCTCGTCAATTGGGTCGCGAGTGGTTCCGGCCATGTCGTTTACGACCGCACGATTAGTACCGGTGGCCTTGTTCAGAAGTGATGACTTTCCAACGTTTGGTCGGCCAATCAGCGCTACTCTGCGCGGGCCGGAGAACTCATCGGCGGCAATTGCCGACTTCTCAGGAAGCACCTTCAGTGCGGCATCGAGTAAGTCCGCCACTCCCCTACCGTGCAGGGCTGAAACCGGGTACGGCTCGCCAAGGCCGAGGCTCCAGAGCGCGTGAGCCTCTGGGTCTAGGTGCGCATCGTCAATTTTGTTGGCAACTAGCAAAACCGGCTTGCCAGAACCGCGCAACATCTTGACCACGCGCTCATCAGAGGCGGTTGGACCCACTAGTGCATCGACCACGAACAAAACTGCATCAGCTAGATCTACCGCAATCTCGGCTTGCTCGGCTACCGAAGCGTCGATGCCCGAAGCATCGTGCTCCCAGCCACCGGTGTCGACCAGGGTAATTGCTCGCCCGTTCCATTCGGCACGGTAAGAAACTCGGTCGCGAGTGATGCCCGGCTTATCCTCAACGACCGCCTCGCGACGGCCAAGTATGCGGTTGACCAATGCAGACTTACCAACGTTCGGCCTTCCAACAATTGCCAAAACCGGTGGCGATGGGCGATACCCATCCTGGTATTCCTCATCGAGTTCGAGCTCAAGCAGCCCAAAGTCTTCTTCATCTAAGTCGTACTGACTCAGTTCCTCTCGCAACACCTGCGCCTGAGCCTCGGCCAATACCGGGTCGAATTCTTCAGCCATGCTTCACCACCTCTACCAATCTCAATACCTCAGCCACGCTGGATTCAAAATCCAAGTCAGTGGTATCAACTAAATAAACACCTTCGGCCGCAGTCATGAACTCGACAACCTTCGAATCGGAAGCGTCACGGGCCTTGAGGTTCTCAGCACTCTCGCTGTTTTCTAAACCTCTCCTAGCGAGCCTAACGGCCTCTTGGGCAGTAAGCAATATTCGTAAGCTTGCATCTGGTGCAACCACGGTTGTGATATCGCGCCCCTCGACCACAATCCCAGGCTTATCGCAAGCGGAAATTCGGTTTCTGGCATCTAGCAGCTGCATCGCCCTCACCGCAGGCTCTCGGGCAATTTGGCTTACCGCACTTGCCGTGCGCTCGGTTCGTATTTCTGCAGTTACGTCTTGCTCACCGAGTGTCACCTTGGCAGCATCTGGATCAAGAGAAATTGAGTAGTCAAAAGACTCAAGCAATTCTTCAATTGTTAGTTCGGGATGATTGAGCCCATGCAGTGCTAACGCTCGGTAGCCGGCGCCGGTGTCTAGATAGCCAAATCCAAGCCTTCGAGCTGCTTCTTTTGAAACACTGGATTTACCGGATCCAGCTGGCCCATCAATCGCAATTACAAATTCAGCCACTAGACCAACCGCCAGCCGTTTGTGGTCAACTGCTCGCTCAAGCGCTCTGCAACCTCTGGTAAAACCTGCAGCTCTACTAGACCAATCGGTGCTCCAGGTGAATGCTCCAGGTTGAGATCCTCGAGGTTAACACCGATCTCTCCAATGAACGTAAGAAGGCTAGCCAGTGCGCCAGGGGCATCCTCAATGACCACGGTTACAACCTGGAAGTTATTTCCCTTTCCACCGTGCTTACCTGGAATGCGAGCCACACCGGAATTACCGCCCTGCAAAATGCCGTGAATTTGCGCAAGGCTCCCCGACTTCTCGATATTTGCAATCGATTCGCTGAGGTGCTCCAAATCCGCCTTCAGCTGGATCAACAGCGGCGCGATGGCGTGTGAATTTTGTGAGACGATCTGCACCCAAAGCTGTGGGTCGCTGGCCGCAATGCGCGAAGTATCGCGCAACCCCTGACCAGCTAGGCCAAGCTGCTCAGCCGAACCAAGGTTCAATCGATTGGCCAAAAGCGATGCTACAAGTTGCGGTAGGTGAGAAACCAAAGCCACCGCCTGGTCATGCTCCAATGCGCTTAGCTCAACCGGCAAGGCACCGAGGCGAAGTGCAATGTCCCTGATTAGGTCGATTGCCGCTGCACTGGATTGCTCCGAGGCGGTGATTACCCATGGACGTGCAAAAAACAGATCGGCTCGAGCTGCTGACGGGCCGCCCTTTTCTCGACCTGCCATTGGGTGGGAACCGATGTAGCGGTGCGAGTGGGTTGGCAGTGCCGCAGAAACCTCAGTGGCAATTTTGCTCTTCACTGATGCCACATCCGTGACGATGGCCTGCGGGTGTTTTTGCAGCTGGGCAATTACAACATCAGCGGTTAGATCCGGTGGGACGCAAACAATTACCAAATCTGGCTCCGGCCCGCTCTCGACTCCGGCGCCGTATTCGATTGCCAGCCTGAGGTTTGCTTTGGACTGGTCTTCCAGAGTCGCGGTTACCGACTGCCGCGCCAACGCCAAGCCAAGGCTGGTGCCCAAAAGGCCAGCCCCGACAATCTTTACCTGTGGGTTTTTCACTGGGCTAGATCAGCCCTTAGCGATGCCGCGCCGCGCAGATAGACATGCTTGATTTCGGAGCGGGAAAGCTTGGTCTCCACGTGCATCATCAATCGAATCACGCGAGGCATTGAGCCGGCTACCGCCATCTCCACCGAACACATCAGTGGCACATCGCCCAGACCCAGCTCGCGAGCCGCGAGCGCCGGAAACTCACTCACCAAATCGGGAGTTGCGGTAAACCAAATTGAAATTAGGTCAGCAAGATCGAGATTGTTCTCGTGCAGAACCTTGGTGACCAGCTCAGCCGTCGCCTTGAGAAGCTCGGAGCGCTCATCCTGATTGATTTGAATGGCTCCCCTAATTGCACGAACGGCCATTAGCGCCTCTTTCTAGCTACTTCTTTCCCAGTGGCAGCTTCCATAAGCATGCTCACCTCAAGTTTACTCAACTCGCGGAACTGCCCAGGCTTGAGATTGCCCAGGCGCATCGGGCCGAAGCTCTTTCTTGTTAGCTCTAATACCGGAAAGCCGACCGCCTCCATCATGCGACGAACCACCCGATTCTTACCGGAGTGCAGCACCAGCTCGACCAAAGAAGTCTGCTCGTTTTGATCCAACACCCTGGCGGCATCTGCCTGCGCGATGCCGTCCTCCAGCTTCACGCCTTCTTTTAGCTTACGCATCTCGACCGCAGTGATTTTTCCACGCACCTTGGCAACGTAAAGCTTCTCCACGCCAAAAGAAGGGTGCGCCAATTCATTTGCCAATTCGCCATCATTGGTCATCAGAATCAATCCGGTGGTTTCGGCATCCAAACGACCGATGTTGAAGACTCGATCAAAGCCCACGAAGTAGTCGGCTAGACAAGGCCTGCCGTTTTCATCAGCCATGGTTGACACCACGCCCTTGGGCTTATGAAATGCCAAGTAGATACGCTCCGGATCTAGCTGCCATGGCTTGCCATCGACTTGAACTTGATCGACATCCGGGTGAATTCGGGTGCCGAGCTCTTTGACGACCTTGCCGTTGACCTTAATGCGGCCCTTGACAATCATTTCTTCAACCGCGCGGCGCGATGCCACCCCAGCTGCCGCCAATACTTTTTGCAGGCGTACGCCTTCGTTATCAGTCAATGTCATCCTGTCCCGGCAAATACGGGCTGATGGCCGGTAGTTCCTCGATTGAATTAATTCCCAATACCTCAAGCAGCAACTCGGTTGAGCCAAACATGGCAGCTCCGGTTTCGGCGTCGGTATAGAGCTCGGTGATTAAGCCTCGCGACAGCAGGGTTCGGACCACAGAGTCAACGTTCACTCCGCGAATAGAAGATACCTGCCCTCGAGAAATTGGTTGGCGGTAGGCAATCACCGCAAGGGTCTCAAGCGCAGCCTGGGACAACTTGGCGGGATTCTCATTCGCTACCAAAAGCTTCACGGCCCAATCGTGCTGGGCTCGCACGTAAAGTCTCCAGCCGCCGCCAACCTCGCGAAGTTCAAACCCACGTCCCAGGCCATCGTTGGCGCTCTCGTATTCCTGAACCAAACCTTCAAGTTCTGCTTTGACCTGTGCGATTGGCACTTCTAGTGCTCCAGCTAAGGTCACTAGGTTTAGCGGAGTCTCGGCCACGGTTAGGATGGCCTCCAGGGCCGCCCTGAGCGCGTAATCAGTCGCCATAGTCAGCCCCTAACATTCCTAGTGAGTCCATCGCAAAGGTTTTATCTTCCCAGACCACGGTGAAATCCGCGAATGGGTCGCTCTGCTGGAATGACGCTGCACCGACTCGGTAGAGCTCCAGAATGCCCAAAAACCTTGCTACCAACTCGGCTCGGTCGGCACAATCGGCAATCAGCTCGCGGAAGGTAAGGCTGCCGGCCTTGCGCAGTCTTTCCACCATGATGCGAGCCTGCTCACGAATTGAAACTTTGGGAGCGTGCAGGTGGGTGAGGCCAACCCCGGGAATCTCACGAGGCGCAAAGGCCAGCTGAGCTATATGAGCAAAGTCTTGAAGCGACGTCTCCCACTGCAGTTGAGGTCGGGCGTTTCGGAAGCGATCTTCCAGCCTGACCTCTCGAGGAATTCGACTGGACTCGATCTCTAAAGCGGTCCCGAACCAGCTGGCAATCTCCTTGAATGCGCGATACTGCAGCAACTTGGCGAACAGAATGTCCCTGGCCTCCAAAAGTGCAATGTCTTCGGCATCAACCACTTCACCCTGAGGCAAAAGCGATGCAATCTTTAGATCTAGCAGCGTTGCTGCCACCACCAGGAACTCGGATGCGCTTTCAATACCAGCCTGTTCATCCAGTTGTTTTACGTACTGAATGAAGTCATCGGTCACCCGCGCTAGCGACACGGTGGTGATGTCAAGCTCATGTTTGCCGATTAGACGCAATAGCAGGTCAAAAGGACCCTCGAAGTTTTCTAGTTGAAGCTGAAAATCTATTTCAGAGTCAAGCTGCACAGCCACGGCTCACCAGCTCCCTTGCTACCCGGCGATAAGCCTCGGCGGCATCTGAGCTAGGTGCAAATTCGGTAATTGGCTTTCTGGCAACGGTGGCATCGGGGAACTTTACGGTTCTTCCAATGGCAGTCTGGAAAACCTTGCCGTCGAATGCTTCCTGAAGGCGCTCCAGCACCTCACGCGAGTGCAGAGTGCGAGCATCGTGCATGGTTGGGATTAGACCATCGAGCTGCAGGGTTGGGTTGGTTCTGGCCTTCACCTTTTCGATGGTTTGAACCAAAAGTGCAACTCCGCGCAGAGCAAAAAACTCAGTTGCCATCGGAATCAAGACGCCGTGCGCCGCAGTTAGTGCGTTCACAGTCAAAAGACCCAACGATGGCTGGCAGTCAATAAAGATGACGTCATACTCGTCTTTGACCTTGTTCAAGATGCCATCGAGCACGCGCTCGCGACCCATTTCGGTCACCAGATTCATCTCGGCAGCCGACAGGTCGATGTTCGCAGGAATCACGTCAAGGTTTGCTATCGCGGTCTTTTGGATTGCCTCGTGAGGGTCCATTGTGACATTCATCATTAGGTCGTAGATGGTTGGAGCATCCTGGTAATCAGCGTCGAGGTTTACCGAAAGCGCGCCCTGCGGGTCAAAGTCAACAACCAGAATCTTGCGACCGTAATCCGCGAGCGATGCGGCGAGATTGATGGTGGTGGTGGTCTTACCTACGCCACCTTTTTGATTGCACATTGCAATGATGCGTGCCGGTCCGTGCTCCTTGAGCTTGGCCGGAACTGGGAATTCCTTCTTAGAAAGATTCACCGGTGCCTCCAACTTTTTCTGCCACTAGCCTACCGCCGTGCACGGGGGTGAGCGGACGCATAAACCTGCCGCAACGTATCAATTGTGACCAGGGTGTAAATCTGCGTGGTGGCGACCGATGCGTGCCCCAAAAGCTCTTGAACCACTCTGACATCCGCCCCACCTTCGATTAGGTGGGTTGCGAATGAGTGCCTGAGCGAGTGTGGCGAGACGCTTAGCCCACAGGACTCCCCCGCACTCTGAATGATTTCCCAGATACTTTGCCTGGATAGCCGAGTGCCTCGTTGATTCAAAAACAGTGCCGGGCCGCCCGACCTGGCCGCTAGCATCGGCCGAGAGCGCACCAAATAGGCATCGATCGCGCGCTGCGCAAATGATCCAACTGGCACCAAACGCTCTTTCGAACCCTTGCCCCTGATTCGCACCCAACCCCCCGACACCATTTCATCTAGATCAAGTTGCGCAACCTCGCTGACGCGGCAACCCGATGAGTACATCAGCTCCAAGATTGCCCGATTGCGCAACCTCAAAGGATCGGCCGACTCATCATCGGGCTCTGGACCTGCTGCGCCAAGTAAGGCCATGACCTGCGATTGCGAGAGCGCTTTGGGCAAACGCTTGGGAAGCTTGGGGCTTTTGACCTGTTGGCCGGGGTCATCGGTTCGCAGATTCTCCAGCAGCAGATACTTCTGATAGCCGCGGACGGCAGCCAAAATGCGCGCAGAGGATGCTGCTCTGAGGTTTTTCTGATTTAGCCAAATCAGAAATTCACTCAGCTCAGCCCTTGTGATTGACAGTTCCGATAAATGCGACTGCTCTAAAAACTCGCGGTATTTGGCAAGGTCTGCCCGATACGCACTCAAGGTGTTTTTGCTCAGCCCGCGCTCAACCGCAAGGTGCCGCAGATATCCATCCAGCGGCACGGTCATTTAGGCCTCGTCAAATAGCTTTTGCTGCTTCTGGCGCTCAAGAGCTGCCTTGACCAGACCGTGGAACATTGGGTTTGGCTTGGTTGGACGTGACTTGAACTCAGGGTGAGCCTGGGTGGATACGTAATAAGGGTGAACCGACTTCGGCAGCTCGACATACTCAACCAACTGACCATCAGGGCTGGTGCCAGAGAAGACCAGGCCAGCGGCCGCGATCTGATCGCGGTAGTGGTTGTTCACCTCGTAGCGGTGGCGGTGACGCTCAGTTGCAGTTAGCGAACCATAGGTTTCAGCTATCACCGAACCAGCCTGCAGCTTGGCTTCGTAAAGACCAAGGCGCATGGTGCCACCCATGTCACCGGCGGCGAGAACGTCAACCTGCTCAGCCATGGTGGCAATCACCGGGTGCGGTGCTCCCGGTTCAAATTCGCTCGAGGTCGCACCTGAAATACCGGCTACGTTTCGGGCGTATTCAATTACCATGCACTGCAGACCTAGGCAGAGACCAATGGTTGGAATCAAGTTCTCCCTGGCGAACTTCAACGCACCCAGCTTGCCCTCGATGCCGCGGATGCCGAAACCACCGGGCACGCAGATGGCGTCTAGGTCCCCCAGCAGCTCGCGAGCGCCGGCCTCAGTCTCGCAATCATCGGACTTGATCCAGCGAATATTTACCTTGGTGGACTCTGCAAAGCCGCCGGCGCGCAGCGCTTCGGTGACCGAAAGATAAGCGTCTGGCAAGTCGATGTACTTTCCAACCAACCCGATGGTTACCTCGTGCTTAGGTTCGTGAACCGCATCGAGAACCGGAGACCAGTTGGTCCAGTCGACATCCTTAGCGCTCAGCCCTAGCTTGCGAATGATGTAGCTGTCTAGGCCCTCGGCATGCAAAACCTTTGGAATGTCATAGATGGAGGCTGCATCCGCTGCGGTAACAACCGCCTCGCGGTCAACGTCACACATGTTCGCGATCTTGCTCTTGATGCCCTCTGGCAAGTCTCGGTCTGAGCGACAAACAATCGCATCCGGGGCAATTCCCAGCGACCGCAACATCGCAACCGAGTGCTGGGTTGGCTTAGTCTTCAGCTCACCCGATGGCTTGAGGTAAGGCACCAGAGTGACGTGCACAAAGAAGACGTTGTCGCGACCTACATCGCGGCGAACCTGACGAGCCGCCTCCATAAATGGCTGCGATTCGATATCTCCCACCGTGCCACCGATCTCGGTGATGATGACATCAGGAATTGGCTCTTGAGTCGCTTGCAGTCGCATCCTGCGCTTGATTTCATCTGTGATATGTGGAATCACCTGAACGGTGTCACCCAGATACTCTCCGCGTCGCTCTTTGGCAATCACGGTGGAGTAGGCCTGACCGGTTGTCACGTTGGCAGCCGCATCTAGGTTGATGTCCAAAAAGCGCTCGTAGTGACCGATATCCAAGTCGGTCTCGGCGCCATCGTCGGTTACAAAAACCTCACCGTGTTGAAACGGGTTCATGGTGCCGGGATCAACATTTAGATAGGGGTCGAGTTTCTGCATGACCACCCGCAATCCCCGTGCGGTTAGCAGGTTGCCGAGCGATGCCGCGGTCAAACCTTTACCGAGTGAAGACGCAACGCCACCGGTTACGAAGATGTGAGAGGGGTTTCCAGAGCTATTGGCCATGGAACTTCAATTTATCAGTTCCCAGGCCCCAAAAAGCCGCTGACACGAAAGTTGCTAGTGAGAATTCAATAGTTCTTCGGCGTGCTTGAGCGCCACCTCGGAATCAGGATTGCCAGAAAGCATCCTGGCTAACTCTCTGCGACGTTCCATCTTGCTCAACAGTTGAATTGAAGACTTGGTAATTTCGCCAGAAATTTCCTTAGAAACTTGAATTTGCTGGTGCGCGAAGGCTGCTACCTGAGGAAGGTGAGTGACGACGATAACCTGAGTCTTTTCGCTCAGTCTGCGCAATCTCCTGCCTAGCTCCACGGCTGCCTGTCCGCCCACTCCTGCGTCAACCTCATCGAAAATCATGGTTGGCATTGGGTGATCTCCCGCCAAAACCAATTCGATTGCGAGCATAATTCTGGAGAGTTCACCGCCGGATGCTCCCTTAGCGAGCGGTCTTGGTTCACTGCCGGCATTGGCAAGCAAGAACTCCACCCGGTCATTGCCACTGGCTTCAAATTCACCCAGCGCTGTAACGCTCACGCTAAATCGATTGCCCTGCATGGCAAGATCCGCAAGTTCTTTAGAGACGCGCAACACGAGATCCTCGGCAGCAGCCGCTCTAGCCTGACTTAACTTGCTGGCCGCCAGCGATAACTGAGACAGGGTTGCCTCGAGTTGAATCTCCAGCTTTTCGAGTTGCTCATCTGAGCTGTCGAGATCTAGCAGCTCAGCCTGCCAGGTTGGCACCGCGTCGATTATCTGGTCGAGCTCCATGCCGAGTCGTCGTTCCAGTTGAACCAGCGCTGCCTTGCGAAGTTGCAGTTGCTCTAATTGAGCTGGGTCGGCCTCGAGATCAATCAAAAAAGATGCCAATTCGGCAGAGATTTCAGAGGCATTAGCCGTCACTGCGCGCAACCGAGTGCCGAGCTCTCTAAGCTCCGCATCTGTTGAGGTCTCCAGGGACCTAGCCGCAATTCCCAAAAGCTCAAGGGCCGAAGGTTCAGACTCTGCCAAAGCTCCGTGCGAAGTTGCCGCACTAATTCGAAGCGACTCAACATTTGCCAATCGGTTGATTCGCTCTTCGATGTCCTGCAATTCGCCGCGTGAGGGTGAAAGCCGATCTAACTCGATCAGCAGTTCTCTAAGTTCTGAGACTCTGCGCTGATCCGACGATGCTGCCGACTGCAATCGCTCCAAACGAGCTTGAATCTCTTTGAAAGCAGCGAAGCTCATCGCATAGGCCTGTTTGGAACTTAGCACCGACTCGCCAGCAAACTCATCCAATGCATCCCGTTGAGCCGCTATGGACCGCAGCCTGAGTTGATCAGACTGTCCGTGAACGGTAACCAGCTTGGCTGCCAAATCTGCAAGCGCTCCCGCTGGGGTCTGCGCGCCTCCTAAAACTGCCCTGGAACGCCCGTCGGACGTCACAGACCGGTTCACGAGCAGCGTGCCGTCCTCAATCTCTCCCCCAAGTTCCTCAACGGTTGACTTCAGCTCGGCGTCTGAAATTCGCCATGCCCCCTCAACAAACAATTGCTGTGCTCCGGTTCGGACTGCACTCGAATCAGCTCTGCCTCCAAGCAGCAGTGAGAGAGCGTTGAGCACCATGGTCTTACCGGCACCGGTCTCACCGGTCAGCGCCGTGAAGCCCGGTTGCAGCTCTAGCTGGGCTGACTCAATTACCCCGAGGTTTCGGATTCCAATTGCTTCAATCACTTGGCGCTGTCAGGACCTCTCCAGCCGGTTACCGGAAGTGAGAATTTCTTCACGATTCGATCTGCAAACGGCTCATCCTCGAGCACGACCATGGGGACCGGCTCGCTACTCTGGCGCACCTCGACTCTAGACCCCGGGCCCAAATCAAAAGTTCTTCGGCCGTCGCACCACAGCACGCCTGATCCAGGGCTGCGTCTTAGCACCTCGATTGCAAGCTGGGTTTGCGGTCCAACCACCAGAGGACGAGCGAATAGGGCATGTGCGCTGAGCGGAATCATCATCAACGCTTCGACATTTGGCCATATCACCGGCCCACCAGCGCTAAATGCGTAAGCCGTGGAACCGGTTGGGGTGGCTACCAGCACTCCATCGCAACCAAAGGAAGAAACTGGGCGGGAATCGATCTCAATAACCACCTCGAGCATCCGCTCGCGGGCGCTCTTTTCGACAGTCACTTCGTTCAAAGCCCAGGAGCGATAGCTTTCCTGGCCATCGGTGGTAACCACAACCTCTAGAGCAAGCCGGTCCCTGACCTCATACTTTTGCTGAGCAACCGCCTCTAGAGCCGCTATCAGATTGCCGCTCTCCGCCTCGGCCATAAAGCCGACGTGACCTGCGTTGATGCCCAAAATCGGGGAGCCGGTGCCGCGCAAAATTTCGGCAGCGCGCAAGATGCTGCCATCTCCACCCAGCACAATCGCCAGCTCGACGGACGAGCCATCGAATTCAGTCGCTCCCGAAGGAAGCGTGAGCCCCAATGCAGTCAGTGCCTCAATTTGATCTCTTTCGAGCATTACCAAGAAGTTGTCGGAGATTAGTTGAGCGCAGGCTTGAATCGCCAGCTCAGCCTTGTCTAAGGATTGAGAGCTGGAAACCAGCAACACCTTACGAGTCATCGTTCCTTCTTGGCCAATTGGGAAATCTCCTCAGACCATTGTTGCCGATTATCGACACCTGTGGGGCTTATCCACAACAAGTATTCAGTGTTGCCATGCGTGCCCTTAATAGATGATTCCAACAGTCCTGAAACTTCATACCCCAACTGGGCGGCACAATCCACCACTTGCTCAAGCGCACGGCGCCGATCTCTCCAGTCGGTGACGATTCCAGAGGCATTTAGCGAATGCTTGCCAACCTCAAATTGTGGCTTTACCAAAAGCACCATAGGGGCGTTTGGCGCCAGGGCTGCCAATTGCTCGAGCACCAACGTGAGAGAGATAAAACTCAAATCCGCTACCACGTATGCGAAGTCAAATTCCCGCTTGGTCAACTCCTGCAACCGCTCCGAGGTCAATTCCCGAAGATTGCACCCCTCGAGACTCACAACCCGCTCATCAGTTCTCAGAAGCTCAACCAACTGATCATGCCCAACATCTACTGCAACCACACCCTGCGCACCAGATTCAAGCAAGACTTGAGTGAAGCCGCCGGTTGAAGCCCCAGCATCCAGGCACCAGCCTGAGATGGCAATGTTGAACTCCTTCAGGGCATCGGCTAGTTTCTGGCCAGCACGTGATACGAAGTCAGGGCCCTGGGTAAGAGATAGCTGATCTGTGACCAAAATCTTTTGCGCCGGCTTAGTGGCAACCTTGCCATTCACTAAGACTCTAGATTGGTCAATCAACTGCGCAGCATGCGACCTTGAGCGAGCCAGTGACCTGATCACCAGCTCAATGTCTAGTCGTTCGCTCACTGGTTCACTAGCTTTTCCAGCGCATCGACAATCTGCTGCAGACGTTCGAGCTGAGCCTGCGGCTCTAATTCATCAATACCTTGAAGCAACTCTTCGATGTTCATCAGGTTCCTACTCATACAGTGCGGCTTCGACGTCGAGGCCGTAGATCGGGGTTCCGCAATTCCAAATTAGCGTGCAGGCGGCTCTCAGTGCCTCGAGTGACCTGGGATCTCCTTCGATGACCAAGACTTTGTTGCCCACCAACTCAACCACAGTCTTACCCAACTTCACGCCCCGCTTAGTCTGCTTAGTCTGCGGGTATGGCTCGAAGAGCTGGCGAAGATCCTCGAGGATGAAGGTTGGGCGATCCTCCGGGCGAGCGCCAATCAAGTCCTTGCGGGAGGCAATGCCGGTTAAGACGCAGGCGGTATCTATGCCGAAACCAACGCCGCCTCGGATATCAGTATCCAAACGGTCGCCAATCATAAGTGGACGCGAAATGCTAAGTTGCGAAACTGCGGAATCGAAAATCGGCCGAAAAGGCTTGCCGGCAAAATCTGGAAGTATTCCAACCGCGGTATGGACAGCCGAAACCAAGGTTCCGTTTCCCGGGGCGATGCCTTGCTCACGAGGAATGGTCCAGTCCTGATTGGTGGCCACCCATATCGCCCCAGCCTGAATTGCATAAGCGGCATCGGCGAGGTGCTTCCAGCCGACATCCGGACTAAACCCTTGGATAACAGCGGCTGGGTTATCAGATGCAGACAAAACCAATTCAAATCCTGCGGCCTCGACCTCGGAGGTCAGCCCCTCTCCACCGACGACCAGCACTTTAGAACCGGCTGGGATTCGCTCAGACAGCATCTTTACCGCCGCTCGGGCGGAACCAATCACCTCATCAGGCTGGACACTGAGACCGAAACCTTCGAGTTGTGTTGCTATAGTTTCCGGCTTTCGCGATGCGTTATTGGTCACGTAGCCAATTTTCAAACCCTGCGCTTGCGCAGTGTTGATGCTTTCGATGGCGTGCGCCACCGCCTGAGCGCCTAAGTAAACGACACCATCTAGATCAAGCAGCAGCGAATCGTAGGCATCAACCAGTCTTGCCACGGTTTCCCCTTGGCTTGAAATCCTTGCCCGAGGTTTGAGATCTGCCACCAAACTTCTTAGGTCCGCCATCCTTCACCCAAGGCTTCTTCTCGCCATCGCGCGGAGTAAATTTCCGCTCCCCATCGCGAGGCGTTCTCGGCCGATCTGAGTTAGAGCGGCGCTCTGGCTTCTCACCATCTCGAGAGGTTCTAGGATGCTCGCGGTCGGAACCGGCCGATCGCCCGCCCTCTCGCGGAGAAAATTTGCGCTCTGGCTTTTTGGTTCGATCAAATTCCTCGCTGGTAGGAATGTGAATCTCTTCAACAAGTTCAAAAAGCTCGCCATCCTGATTGGCAAGGGCCAAATCTGCCCGATCCGCCAAGGCATCCCATTGAGCACCGTCCTGTCCCAGCTCTCTCAGAACCTCGGCATAGCTTCGGAACAAAAGTGGAGACTGGGGGTAGACAGCCTTCGGGCTAAGCTCGGAGATTTCAAGCTCTTGCTTGGCTTCCTTGACCTGACCCAGGTCAAGCCTGGCTCCAGACAGCGCGATGGCAAGGTTAATTCGAATTCCGACCGCCAACTTGCTGCGGTCCACGCCGGTTACGGCCTCGACGGCGCGCTGTGGGCGACCCATGCCTCGCTCGGAATCGACAATCAGCGGAAGCTGGTCATTAGAAGCTGTAAGTCTGCGGTGTGTGAGCAGCTCGCGAAGCGCGAGAGCAAAATCTGATGTTTTATATGCGGTAATACCGAGAGTTTCGTGGACGATAGCCAAGCGGCCTGCTCTGCGAGAGGCTGCAAGAGCGTGCTTGTGTGCCAACTCAGCATCGGAGTCAATCAGCAGAGAAACCATGGCCAGGTGTCTGGCCACCATCTCGGCGTTTTCTGCGGTGAGCGTCTTGAGCTGCACCCTTGCGCCCATGTCGAGATCCTCAGGAGTGATCTCCGAGGGTATTAGTGGCGACTTCTCTACATCCTTGACGCGCTCAACGCGCTGTTGCCAAACCGGGCGATCGCCTTCTTGGCGAACGCCACGACCCGAAGGGCCCTCTTTATCGGCCTGCGGCCTTGGTCTTCTGGATTCCATTGTCTTCCTTGAAGATAGCTTAAATAGAAAAGGCCACCCCATAAGGAGTGGCCATTTCTAAAGTA
>DLPB01000031.1:142039-184776 GCA_002479805.1 Micrococcales bacterium UBA7469 | reverse complement strand
TCCAGGGCCTTCAGCACATCCCTGGTTCTGCGATTTAGGTGCTTTGCGATATCGACTTCGCCGAGAACTCCAAATGGGAAGGTGAAGAGCGAGTGGATGGTGACTCCGCCAACATTGAGCGCCGCCACACCGGTGGGAGCACAGACCGCGAAGCTCTTCTCGGTATTCGCAGTTAGGTGCGAGAGCAAGGTGGATTTACCAGTTCCGGCCCTACCGGTGACAAAAACATTGACATCGTTTTGCTCGATGTAATCAAACAGGGCTTGCTGTTCTGAGGAAAGTTCAATGATCATGGCCGTCTGTCCTGCCGCTTGGATAGCTCTTCGAGCATCTTGTTGTAATCCTCAACATCCTGATTGCCGGCTCTGTCGGAGGCTCGATCCAACCTGCGGCGCTCTCTGACATCGCTCTGCGACCACTGATAAACCACAACCAGTGTGATTATCAGCGTTGGAATCTCACCCACTCCCCAGGCAAATGCTCCACCGACAGCTTGGTCGGCTAGCGGGGTATCGCCCCAGGTTCTGCCCATCGAGCCAAACCAATCGGCCAGCAGCAGGCTCTGCTCATTCATCAGCCCCAGCCCAAAGAAGGCATGGAAGGCCATGGTGCCAATCAAAAGCATGAGCTTTACCGGGAAGGCCGGCTTGTGGGGTTGTGGGTCAACTCCCATTAGGGACTGTACAAACAGGTAGCCGGTAATCAAAAAGTGCACGATCATCCACTGGTGACCAAGGTGCTGCTCGGTGGCCCACCGAAACAGCGGGGTGTAGTAAAACATCACCAGAGATAGTGCGAAATTCAGACCGGCAAACAGCGGGTGTGAGATAAGCCAGGCATACGGGGTGTGAACCGCCCACAGCACCCACTCGCGAAGACCCTTAGAGCCATCGGTTCTTGGAGCTTGGGCGCGAGATAGCAACGTCACCGGGGCACCCGGCACCAACAGCACCGGCACCAGCATGCTGAGGATCATGTGACCCACCATGTGAACCGAGAACAGGTACTCCTGATAGGCATTTGGCGCTCCATTGGTCACGTAAAGAAGCACCAACATACCCGCCACCCACGACAGAGTTCTCGCCACCGGCCACTTATCACCTCGAGCAGTGAGAATCCTCACGCCGTTGAGATAAACCGCGATGCCCAAAAGCGAAAAAGTTAGCCAAAGGATGTCCACATCCCAGACCGTCAACCATGCCGCCTCGGTCAACTCAGGCGGCAGTGGATCTCCGGTCAGGATTTGAGCTGGAGTGAGAGCTTCAAACTGAGCCGGGTTGATCGGCGGTGCTGTTCTAGCCAATGCGGTGGCAAGGGCCAGGGCAATGCCCATAATCGCAATCTCAACCCCGACGATTCGAATAAAACTAGACGAGCCACTCTCGATGCCTCTAATCAGCTTCAGTCGATGCCAAACCCCAAACAGCCCAAGCAAAACCAACACCGCGGCTTTGGTAATCAGCAGCAGGCCGTAGCTAGTTAGCAGATCGCTGGGCTGGTAGAGCCTGATAAAGCCGCCGGTTAGGCCAGATATCGCAACCAAGATAAAAGCAAACAGCGCCAGGGTCGAGTACCGCTTTACCAAGACCGAGCGCTTTTCCGGCTCGTCGAAGTAGATGGCAAATAGCGCCACCAGGCCACCGACCCAAACCGATATACCGACCAGGTGCAAAAGCATCGAGTTCACTGCAATTGAGTGCCCAATATCGCTAGACGCATGCCCAGATTCCGCCAGTGGGTAGAGACCGGCCATGCCGAGTGCGGTGTTGACGGCAATCATCCGCCCGGAGGGAAACATGATGGTGCTAAGGCTCAGCACAAAAGCAATTACGAGGTTCCAGGCCAGCAAGACACCCAGTTCAATCTCGGTGGCAAACAGCCACAGCCCCGAGGAAAACTCCGGTCCGTAGCTGATGGTGATTCCGGCCGCCGAGAGATAGGTCATTACGAAGTAGCTAGCTGCCGAGAGCAGCCAGATGGCTGCAGCCCAGGAGGAGATTGGTTGCAAGCGCTTTTGCTGCGCAGGGTTTGCCGCAAAGGCTGAAAAAGCCAATGAACCAATGGCAATCGCCATGCTGAAGTTCATGATCAGCTTGACCATCGGCGTGCCCCAGCGCACTATCGCTCCAGGATCTGAAAACTGACCTGGCGCTGTGCTGCCGGTGAGAAGGAGTGCTATCAGCAGGGTAATCAGTGCGCTCAGCGAGGCAATGGCTACGCCAACCAGTGACCTGCGGGCAACGGTAGCTGTCACTTACCCAGCCTTGGGAAGAACATTGGGGTCTTGGCCGCATACGCTGCGTACTTTGGATACTTCTTACGCAACAGTGTCTCTTCAAACTGCGCCTTGATGCGCAATAAGCCAAACAGCATCAGTGCCACCACAGCCTGTGGCCACCAGCCGGCGTCCAACACCACGCCCAGGCTCAGAAGTAGCAGCCCAGAATAGATTGGGTGGCGCACGTAAGCATATAAACCGCTGGTTACCAGCTGAGATTGCTGCTTAGGCAGCGGTGAGGCGGTCAGGGAGTTACCCAATGCCACAAAGCTGATCAAAAGGACTACTCCGGCCACCGCAATCACTACCAAGCCGAGCAGTGAGATAACCGGGGTGAGTGCGCCATATGGCTCTGGCAATCGCGGCGCGGTTAGTAGCACGCCGAGTAGCACAAACTGCAGTGCCACGTACGCATAACCTCTGGATTTATCGCTCACCTGACAACCCTAAACCTTGAGAATGAGAAAGCGGCGCCGGGCAAGCCCGAACGCCGCTTTCGCAGGTTTTTAGTTAATTACTTAACTGCAGCCTTTAGCTTGCTTCCTGCAGATACCTTTACGGTGTTTGCAGCAGCGATCTGGATGGTTGCGCCAGTCTGTGGGTTGCGACCGGTGCGTGCTGCACGGCGACCCTTGTCAACGCTTAGGTAACCAGGAATGGTGACCTTGTCACCCTTCTTGATTGCGTCGCCGATGGTCTCAAACATTGCGTCGATAACGCGGCCTACGGCTGCCTGTGACTCACCAGTGTGCTTTGCAACTGCTGCTACGAGCTCGCTCTTGTTCATAATGTCCTCCTGGACGTCTAGGGACAGGATTGTCGGATTCAACCTAGTGCCCTAAATCCGCTGTGTTGGCTTATGTCTCGGCGTGTTGCATGCGAATTTATGGGGACTTTTCCCCGAAATCTCGGGGTTTTTGGCGATCTGGAAGAAATGTTTGAGGATTGTGGTTAGTATTATAGAAAATTATTTCTTGCATTATCTTTCTAGATAGGAATCAAGTGGACGTTTCAGCAACACTCTGGGCAGCAACCATTGGTCTGATCCTTTTGATGTTGGCGGTTGACCTATTTGCTCACCGGCACGCAAGTGTGATCTCCATGAAGGAGGCCGCACTTTGGTCGACGCTCTGGGTAACCCTCGGCGTGGGCTTTGGTGTCTACCTTTGGCTGGACTTTGGCCCCGAGATTGGGCAGCAGTACTTCTCCGGCTTTGTGATTGAGAAGTCGCTGGCGGTTGACAACGTCTTTATCTGGGCGCTGATCTTCGCTGCCTTCAGCGTTCCCCGTGAATACCAGCACCGGGTGCTGTTCCTTGGTGTCTTAGGCGCCCTGGTATTCCGCGGCATCTTCATTGCTGCCGGTGCCGTTTTGATCAAGAGCTTTGGCTGGATTCTCTACCTCTTTGCGGCCTTCTTGATCTACACCGGCATCAAGATGTTGATTCAGCGCAACGAACACTTCAACCCGGCGGAATCCAAGTTCCTCAAGGCCTTCCAGCGCTTTATCCCAACCACTGACCGCTACTACGGCCAACGGCTCTTTGTTCGCAAGGCTGGGGTTTTGATGGCCACGCCGCTACTGGCGGTTTTGGCACTGGTGGAATTCACCGACATCATCTTTGCGGTTGACTCGATCCCGGCAATCTTTGCTGTCACCAGTGAACCGTTTATTGTCTTTGCTGCTAACGCCTTTGCGTTGCTTGGGCTTCGCGCGATGTACTTCTTACTCTCCGACCTGATTCACCGCTTCGTCTACCTAAAGGTTGGTCTGTCCTTCATCCTGGTTTGGGTGGGTATCAAGCTTGCGCTGCACGATGTGGTGAAGGTCCCGACTCTGCTTTCTTTGGGCATTATTGTTGCGGTTATCACAATTGCCATCGTCGCTTCGTTGATAAAGACCAAGGGCCAAACGGCCCACCCCGCAGAGGTGGAGCCCAAGTTCGCCTTTGAGAGCGCAAGCGAGGAGGAAATTGCTCAGTTAGATAAGTTTGCGAAAAGGAAGAAGTGATGAGCAGTAAGTGGACTTTCCTCTCCCACCACGCACACGTACTAATTGCGCTCTCCGACAACCCAGAGCTCACCATGGATGAGCTGGCCAAAATCGGCGGGATCACCACCCGCTCGGTGGTGAACGTGCTGAACGACCTAGTCGAAGCCGGCTACCTCACCAAGGAGCGCCAGGGTCGCAATAATCGCTACACCATCAACCTTGACTCACCGCTTCGGCACCAAACCAGTGCTGATCGTAAGGTTGGCGACCTGATCAGCGCGCTGGGCCAACTGCACCACTGATGCTTGAATCAGCGCTGCAGAACCTAACCAGCGTTCCGGTTTTGGCCTTTGCGCTGGGGCTTTTGGCTACCAGCCTGAAGTCTGATCTGAGGCTGCCGGAACCGATCTACCAGGCCATCACCATCTATTTGCTTCTGGGAATTGGCATCAAGGGTGGCGTGGCGCTCAGTAAGACCAATCTGGAGCAGGTTTTTAGCCCACTGCTTGGCACCTTGCTACTCAGCGCCGCGGTGCCGATTTTGGCTTTTTATCTGCTGCCAATCTTTGGAAAGTTCTCCAAAGATGACCGTGGCGCTTTGGCTGCCCACTACGGCTCCACCTCGCTGGTCACCTTCACCGCCGCCTTGGTCTTTCTCGAGGGGCAGCGCATCGAGTTTGAGGGCTACCTGGTCAGCCTGCTGGCGGTCATGGAGATCCCCGGCATCCTGATCGGCCTTTGGCTTGCCAAGCGGGCCAGCTCATCTGGTGTATCGCTTGGCGAGAGTATGCGCGAGGTCCTCACCGGTAAGTCGCTGTTGCTACTGGCAGGCGGGCTGGTGATTGGCCTCTTCACCGGCGAGAGTGGTTATTCGCGTATCGAGCCGTTCTTTGGTGGGCTGTTTACCGGAATCTTGGCGCTGTTTCTTTTGGAACTGGGGATTGTGGCCGGTCGCCGGCTGAGCGATCTCAAGGTCGGCGGGGTGGGGCTGGCGCTATTTGCAGTCTGCTTCCCGCTGTTTGCCGGGTCGCTGGGCGTAATAACCGGGCAGCTCAGCGGCCTAAGTGTTGGTGGGGCAATGGTGCTGGGAGTTTTGGCTGCCTCCGCCTCCTACATTGCGGCACCGGCTGCGGTGCGCCTGGCACTGCCTCAGGCCAGCCCGGGGCGTTATCTCACAGCAAGCCTGGGCTTTACCTTCCCATTCAATCTGGTGCTGGGCATTCCACTTATGCTTTCTCTGAGCACTTGGCTTGAGGGAGTTGGTTTGTGATGCTGGTAACGAAGAAGTTACTTACCATCGTGGTTGAGGCATCGCTAGAACAGCGCATCGCCAAGGATTTGATTGCTCATGGAGCCAAGGGCTTCACGGTAACCACCGCCCACGGCCAAGGCCCCAAGAATCAAAGGGCAGGGGATCTCGAGGGCGGTAACGTCAAGATTGAGAGCGTGGTCTCCGAGGCAATCCTGCCAACCCTGTTGGATGCGCTTGAAAAGAAGTATTTCGAGCACTACGCCTGCACGCTTTGGATCACCGATGTCCAGGTATTGCGCGGAGAGCGCTACTAGCTATGCCCAAAGCTCCAACCATCTCCAACCAGCAGGCTAGAAACCTCGCGCTTAGGGCCCAGGGCTTCCAAGATCAGTTCACCTCGCTCGCTGAGGTCTTAGCCACCACCCAGGTCTTTCAACTGGACAGCGTGAATGTCTTTGAGCGCGCGCATCTGCTACCGGCCTTCAGCCGCATGGGGGCTTATCCGCTTGCGGAGTTTGAAAACTGGGCATTCGCCCAGCCGGAGGTGACCGAATACTGGGCGCACTGCGCAGCCCTGATTACAAAAGCCGACTGGGCGCTTTTTGACTTCAAGCGCTCTAGAACCCTGGCCCGGGAGGATCTTCAAATGGTTTTCAAATCTCAGGCCAAGCTGATCGACTGGGTGCGGTCAGAACTTACTCAGAACGGCCCGATGACCGTCTCCCAGTTTGAACACGACCAGAACAAGCGAAAAGGCAGCTGGTGGGGATGGTCTGAAGTAAAACTACTGCTTGAGCAGCTGCACGATTGCGGGCTATTGGTTAGCGCCGGTAGAACAAAATTCTCCAGGCGCTACGCACTACCAGAGCAGGTTGAGCTGCCAACCCCTACTCTCGGCGCCGAGGAGCAAAAACAAGAGCTGGTTCGCAAGAGTGTGAAAGCCCTTGGTGTTGGCACCTTGGAAGACATCACCGATTACTTCAGATTCCGAAGCCATGAGACCAAGCCAATCCTTGCCCAGCTAATTGAGGCCGGTGAGGTTGTTGAGGTTTCGGTTTCGGGCTGGGAGAAGCCTGGTTACGCGCTGGCAACCGAGGACCTGGAGCGCGGATTTGAGATTGGTGAGCGTCAGGTGAGGCTTCTGAGCCCATTTGATCCAATTACCTGGCATCGCGATCGCGCCCTGAGACTGTATGACTTTGACTACAAGATTGAGATCTACACCCCGGAAGCTAAGCGCAAGTATGGCTACTACACCCTGCCGATTCTCTACCGTGACCGGCTGGTGGGCAGGGTGGATCTAAAGAATGACCGCAAAGCCAAGGCTTTGAATGTGCTCTCACTCTGGAGCGAGCTTTGGCTCACCAAGAGTGAACTCAAGGCGATTACCCCGGAATTGGTGAAAGAACTAAAGCTTGCAGCCAACTGGGTTGGGGCAGAAACACTAAACCCGCCCTCAAAAGGCAACTGGGCCTTGGGGCGGGTCTAGTTAGAAACTAATTACCAGCTGGACTTGGTGATGCCTGGTAGCTCACCCTTGTGTGCCATGTCGCGGAAGCGAACACGGCTGATGCCGAACTTGGACAGCACACCGCGTGGGCGACCGTCAACTAGGTCACGGCTGCGAACGCGCACTGGGCTGGCGTCCTTTGGCAGCTTCTGCAGACCTAGACGGGCTGCTTCCTTCTGCTCTGCGGTGGAAGTTGGGTCAACCAAAGCCTTCTTTAGTGCTAGACGCTGCTCTGCGTAGCGCTCAACGATTACCTTGCGCTGCTCGTTCTTAGCGATCTTCGACTTCTTAGCCATTCTTAGCGCTCCTCGCGGAATTCAACGTGCTTGCGCACTACTGGGTCGTACTTCTTCAGAACGATACGGTCTGGGTCGTTACGACGGTTCTTCTTGGTCACGTAGGTGAAACCAGTGCCGGCGGTCGACTTCAGCTTGATGATTGGACGGATGTCCTTGTCCTTGGCCATCTGTATCTTCCTAGATCTTCTCGCCGCGAGCTACTAGCTCAGCGATTACGGACTCGATGCCGCGAACGTCAATTACCTTGATGCCGCGAGCGGAAACGTTCAGGGTCACCTTGCGTCCCATGGATGGAACAAAGTAGGTCTTCTTCTGGATGTTCGGGTCGAAGCGACGCTTGGTCTTGTTCTGAGCGTGCGAAACCTTGTGACCGAACTGTGGACCAGTCTCAGTGACCTGGCAGTAGGCTGCCATTTCTCCTCCTAGGGGCGTGTTTACCCGAAGCTTATGTTGGGGATTGTTAGGGCCTAAGCCCGTGCAACCCCACAAGTTTAGGAGAGACGGGGGTAGTAAAGCAAGTCTTGATTTAGAAAACTCAACCTGACACGCCACAATCACCGCAAATTCCGAACAGTTCGATGCTGTGACTGACGTCTTTGAAGCCGTGGGAGATGGCTAATTGATCCGCTGCCGCCTCGAATCCGGCCAATTCAAACTCGACCGCACGACCGCAGCTGCGACAAATCAGATGGTGGTGGTGATCGGTGGTGCAGTTTCGGTATTTGGTCTCTCCATCGGCGGATGCCAGGCTGTCAGCTGCGCCAACCTGAACCAAATCGGTAAGCGCTCGATAAACGGTGGTGAGGCCAATCTTTTGACCTTCCTGAACCAGTACCTGGTAGAGCTCTTGGGCTGAAACAAAGCCCGGTGCGCGATCTAGCGCAGCTTTGACCGCGGTCTTTTGCCAGGTTGAGCGCTTCTGAGTCACTTTGTCACCGCCAGCTTGATCTTGAAATACGCCACCACACGAGCAATTAGGTAGATCGTGAAAGAGATTGTGGTGACATAGGGGCTAATCGGTAGTGATGAACCGAGTGCCAAGAAAATGCCACCGAGCATGCTGACAGCTGCAAATGCCACGCTCAAGATCGGCACCCAGAGCTGGCTGGTACTAAGGCGGAGTGCAGCTGCCGCCGGGGTGACCAACAGTGCGAGCACCAATAGCGCTCCCACCACCTGCACAGCTGCCGCCACGGCCAGACCAAGCAGCATCACAAAACCAATGCCAAGTGCCCTAACCGGAACACCACGGGCCATCGCAACCTCGGGATCCAAAGACGCAAAGCTCAATGGTCGCCAAATCAAAAGCATTGAAACCACAACCAGCGCCGCAATGCCAAACATCGAGAAGAGCTTCGGGTCATCCACCGCAACTATCTGCCCGGTTAGCAAACCGAACTTGTTGGCGGCCCGGCCCGGGTAGAGCGATAGCGCCAAAATGCCAAGACCCAGACCAAAAGGCATCAACACCGCAACTATCGAATTGCGGTCCTTGGCGCGATCGCCCAAAAAGGCAATAATCCCGGCCGCAATCAGTGAGCCAAAGATTGACCCAAACACCACATCAAAGCCGATTAGCAGGGCGATGGCGGCTCCGGCAAAGGAGAGCTCGGCGATGCCGTGAACGGCAAACGATAGCTCGCGGTTCATAACGAAGACTCCGACTAGACCGCCGATTAGCGCAAGCAACGCCCCGGCAATCAAAGAGTTGGTGACCAGTGGTAGCAGGCGGTCGTAATCCGAGAAGTTGATGATGTCGCCAAGGTTCACTACAACCACTCCTCAGCCTCGTGGTGATCGTGATCGTGAGCGCCGAGCACCACGACTCGTCCCTGATTTCTGACCACGTCGATTTCGGTGCCGTAGAGCTCACTCAGAACATCAGACTGCAGCACCTCATCGGCAGTTCCGATGGAATAGCGGCCCTGGGCCAGGTAGAGCACCCGATCGACATAGTCGATGATGGGGTTTACGTCGTGGGTGACAAATAGCACGGCGGCACCAAAGCGCTCACTCTGCTGATGCACGAGCTCACTCACCACCTGCTGGTGGTGCAGATCCAGGGCACTGAGCGGCTCATCGGCCAGAATCAGCTTGGGGTGGGATATGACGGCCTGTGCCACCCTCACCCGCTGCATCTCACCGCCGGAAAGTTCACCAACCGGGGTTTGGGCCAGGTGATGAGCATCGACCTGGGCCAAAGCCTCAAGTGCGAGTGCTTTTTTCTTGGCAGAAGGCAGAGGTAAGCCGAAGTTGTGCCCATCGAGCCCAAACCGCACTGCGTCAATTACCTTCAGCGGTAAACCGGAGTCAATGGCCCGGTGCTGCGGCACATAGCCGATGTGAGTGTTGCCGTGGCCGGAGGGCTTGCCTAAAAACTCAATTGAGCCTGAGCTAAGGGCCTGCTGACCCAGAATGCTCTTGAGCAGCATCGACTTTCCAGAGCCATTCGCCCCGATTACAGCAATAAATTCGCCGGGTTGGATCTCAATATTCAGGTGCTGCCAAATCACCCGCTGGTCAAATGCCAGCGAGGCGTTTTTGACTGCCAGAAGCGCCACTAGTAAACGGCCTCTTGAATTTGATCCAAAACCTCGTTCATCCAGTCGAAGTAGCTCAAACCGGCCTCCGGGATTAGTTCGCTGAGCTGCACCACTGGAACGCCCTCGGCTTCAGCCAGCTTTCTGAGCCGCTCGGAAACCTGGTCCTCAACCTGGAGGTTAGTGATCAGGATCGACACCAGGTTGTTTTTGATCAGGGTCTCGGTTTCTGCGAGCGCCGCCGGTGGCACCTCGGTCTCCTCCTCGATGGCATCGGCTAGCGCCTCGGGAGTGAGGTTCTCAAAGCCAGCGTGCTCGAGCAGCAGGTTTCCAACACCTTCTGCCGCAACCACGCCAAGGCCAAGCGAGTGCCCGGCTAGGCCCTCAAGTCGGATTTGCAGGTTGTCTAGCTCGATCTTGAATTCGTCGTAGTTCTTATTGACATCGGTAAATGCCTCGGGACGCAAGTCATTTAGGGTGGCCACGAAGTTCTGAGAGAACTCAGTCACCGCATCAAAGTCATACCAAACGTGCTCATTGGCATGGTCGTGAGAGTGAGCATGGGAATCGCTCTCGCCGGTTGAATCAAGCTCTGGCACCGCCTCAACCACAAACTTCACTGAGTCCGCGGAGTCCACCAGGGTGTGCATGAACTCGTCGTAACCACCACCGTTGAGCACAATCAATTCCGCGTCATTGACGGCAAGCTGGTCACGAGCCGATGCCTCGTAGGAATGGGGATCTTGCATTGGGTCATCGAGTAACACGGTTACCTCAACCCAGTCACCACCGAGCTGCTTGGCGATATCTCCCCAAACATTAGTGGAAGCCAAAACCTTGACCACTCCGGTGGCACCGGTCCTAGTCACCTCTGGGGTGGCGGAGCTGGATGGGTTGGCGCTTGGGCCAAAAATGCCCGGAGCAACAACAAAAACTGCCAAAAGGCCTGCAACTGCCGCAGCGATGATGCCAAAAATCCATTTCTTCATGCCTCGACACTACGCTTATTGAAAATGAATGTCAATTGCAGTTAGTCGAGTAGCAGCGCTGGTTCCTCAATCACGCTTGCCACGTCCTGCACAAACCTAGATGCCACGTCACCATCCACCACGCGGTGATCAAAGGTCGCACCAATTGTGGTGACCTGGCGAACCACAATCTCATCGTCAACCACCCAGGGCTTCTTGCGAATCGAGCCGAGGGCAACGATTCCAACCTCACCTGGGTTCAGGATCGGGGTTCCGGTGTCGACACCAAAGACACCGATGTTGGTGATGGTGATGGTGCCGTCCTTCATGTCCTCCGGGGTGGTCTTGCCATCCCTGGCGGTGGCAGCCAACTGCTCAATCGCCTGAGCCAGCTCAATCATGCTCATGGCATCGGCATCTTTGATATTTGGCACAATCAAGCCACGCGGGGTAGCGGCAGCGATACCAAGGTTTACGAAGTTGTGGACGATGATTTCCTCATCGGTCCAAGTCGAGTTCACCATGCGGTTTCTTCGCACCGCCCAAATCATGGCCTTTGCCATGATCAAAAGCGGAGTCACCTTGATGCCTGCGAAGTCAACCGAGTTCTTTAGGCGCTTGACATATTCCATGGTTCTGGTGGCATCAACGTCTACGAAGATGCTGACGTGGGGTGCGGTAAAAGCACTCTTAACCATGGCATTGGCGATTGCCTTGCGCACGCCCTTGACCGGAATCCGCTCTTCGCGCTCAGAAGGAGCCTGCGGGGTGGTGAGGTTTTTGAAGACCGAGGCCTGCGAGGCCGAACCGATTACGTCTTCACGGGTGATTTCCCCGTGAACGCCGGTTCCGGAAACACTGCCGAGATCTACACCCAGCTCCTTGGCGAGCTTGCGAATTGGCGGCTTTGCCATCACGTTGTCAGTGGCGGCCATGGCTCGCACCATGGAAACTGGGATTGCGGTGGTAACCGGCGCTACCGCCGCTACCGCCCTGCGGCGGCGGGACTTAGCTTCACCGGAATCGCCATAGCCAACCAGGGTTGGCAGCTTGTATTCAGCACCGGTATCGGCCTCTTGCTCAACAGCACCGGCGGGAGCATCTGGTTCACTCAGAGTTGGAATTGGGCTAGCACCAAGAACTCGCACCGCGATGATTGGGTTTCCAACCTCGACGGTTTCACCCTCCTTGGCCAAAAGCTCAGTCACTTCGCCGGCAAACGGGCAAGGCAGCTCCACGATGGACTTGGCAGTCTCGATTTCACAGATGGTTTGGTTCACGCTGACGTGATCGCCGACCGCTACCTTCCAGGAGACAATTTCTGCTTCGGTTAGGCCTTCACCAACATCTGGCAGTGGGAATTTTGCAATGCTCATCATGCCTCCTAGTAAGCCAAAGACCTGTCGACGGCCTCCAGGATGCGGTCAGCATCCGGTAGGTAGGCCTCTTCCAGCTTGGCTGGTGGGTATGGAGTGTCGAAACCGCCCACGCGCAAAACCGGAGCTTCCAGCGAGAAGAAGCAGTTCTCCGCAATCCGGGCAGCAATCTCGCTGGAGATGCTGACATTGGTTGGCGCTTCGTGGACGATAACAACGCGGCCGGTCTTGTTTGCAGACGCAAACAGGGTTGGGTAATCAATCGGAGTTAGTGAGCGCAGGTCGATTACCTCGATGCTGACGCCCTCTTCGGCTCCCAATTCAGCCGCCTGTAGTGCAGTGGTGACCATTGGGCCGTAGGCCAAGAGCGTGACATCGCTGCCCTCGCGCATCAAACGTGCCGAGTGCAGTGGCATCGGTGGAATATCCAGGTTCACCGGTCCCTTTTGCCAGTAGCGACGCTTTGGCTCAAACACAATCACCGGATCTGGGCTCTTGATTGCTTCCTGAATCATCCAGTAGGCATCGTTTGGGTTTGATGGGGTGACAATTCGCAGACCTGCGGTGTGGGCGAAGTAGGCCTCTGGGCTCTCCGAGTGGTGCTCAACCGCACCAATGCCGCCACCGTAAGGGATACGAATCACCACCGGCATCTGCAAGTAACCCTCAGATCGCGAGGTTAGCTTTGCAAGCTGGCTGGTGATCTGGTTGAAGGCCGGGAAAACAAAGCCATCGAATTGAATCTCAGCCACCGGACGATAGCCGCGCATCGCCAAACCAATTGCGGTTCCGACGATGCCGGACTCTGCAATCGGTGAGTTGAAGACTCTTTGGTCACCAAACTCTTTGTGTAGGCCTTCGGTGACGCGGAATACGCCACCGAGCTGGGCAACATCCTCGCCAAAGACCAAGACCTTCGGGTCATCCTGCATGGCCTTTTGCAAACCGGCATTCAGCGCCTTGGCAATCGCCATGTCCTTATAGCTACTCATGAGCACCCATCGATTCTTCGTAGGCCTTCAGCCAAGCGCGCTGCTGGTCGATGTCGGGGTGGGAGTCTGAGTAGACAAAGTCAAAAATGTGCTCAAGCGGCGGGGTCTTGAGCGCAAAGGTCTGCTCTCTGATGTCGGCGGCCAGCTCGTCTCCGGCCTGCTTGACGTCTTCGAAGAAAGCATCTTCCACACCCTGTCGACGCAAGAAGGTCTCAAAGCGAGCGATTGGGTCGCGGGCCTTCCAGTACTCGACCTCGGCCTCATCGCGATACTTCGATGGGTCATCGCTCGTGGTGTGAGCACCGATGCGATAGGTCAAAGCCTCAATCAGGTACGGGCCGGCACCCTCACGCGCCTCGTCCATGTGAACCTTGGTGGCTGCGTAGCAAGCCAAAACATCGTTGCCATCAACTCGCATGCCCGGCACACCAAAGCCAGAACCGCGCAGGTAGAGCGGAACTTTGGTTTGCTTCTCCACCGGAGATGAGATTGCCCACTGGTTGTTCTGAACAAAGAACACAATCGGGGCATCGTTTATCGCTGCAAACAGCAAGGACTCTGAAACATCGCCCTCGGCGGTAGCGCCATCACCAAAGTAGGAGATCACCGCAAGATCGTTGTCTTTGTCGCCGGTGCCGACTCGACCATCAAACTTCACACCCATGGCGTAGCCAACCGCGTGCAAAACCTGGGCACCCAAAACAATCGAATACAGGTGATACCTGGTCTCCTCAGGGTTCCAGCCGCCGTGGTTCACACCGCGCATCATCTTGAGAATCGACATCAGCTCCACACCGTGGGTAATGGCAACACCGTGCTCACGGTAGGAGGGGAAAATGTGGTCGTTCGGTCCAACTGCGTAACCAGAACCGATCTGAGCACCCTCCTGACCAATTGCCGGAACCCACAGACCTAGCTGGCCCTGGCGCTGCAGCGCAATGGCTTCGATATCGAACCTGCGAATGCGCGCCATGTCGCGATAGAAGGTTTTTAGCTGGTCTTCGCCCAGCGAATCAATGATTTCCCCATACCTGGCGTACTGCGCTGGCACGCCGTAGCTGCCGTCCGGAGCAAGTAATTGCATCATCGGAGTGGAATTGTCTGGGGTCACGGAACCTAATTTAGCCCGATACTGCCAGAATTGAATAATGTTGCGCTTTCTAATTAGCACCATTGTCAATGCAGTTGGCCTCTGGGCTGCCACCCTGGTGGTGCCTCAGGTGAAGCTCACCCCCTACGGCGGTGATGGACTTTGGGAAACCATCGGTTCATTCCTGGTGATCGGAGCCATTTTTGGCCTGGTGAACGCCATCATCGCACCGGTAATCAAGGTGCTGGCCTTCCCGCTCTACATTCTTACCTTTGGCCTAATCGCCTTTGTGATCAATGGCGCACTGCTGCTCTTGGTGGCTTGGTTCTCAGGGCTACTCGGTGCGAATGTGTTCTCGATCGAAGGCTTTACCTCAGAAGGGCTTTCGATCGCCTCTCTGGGTTGGGCAATTTTGGCTGCGATTGTGATGTCGATTGCCAGCTTCCTGACTCGCAGCGTCCTCAAGGTTCTCAAGATCAAGTGATTTGAGTATCGCTTTGCCCGAAAGTCGGGCAAAATGGGCTAGTGAGCAATCTTTCGGTTCAACCTCTAAGCCCACTTGATGGTCGCTACCGCGCCCAGGTTGGGGACCTCGGCAACTACCTCAGCGAGGCCGGACTAAACCGAGCCAGAATCCAAGTAGAGATTGAATGGCTGATCTGGCTTGCCGAAAGGGATTTGCTGGGCACCAACTCCAGCCTTAGCGCTCAGGAAAAAACCCAGCTGAGAGCGCTAGCCGAGAACTTCAGCGATGCCGATGTTGCTGCCATTGCCAAAATTGAGGCCACCACAAGGCACGACGTGAAAGCCATCGAGTACTTTATTCGCGATGCGCTGCAGGCAATGGGCCGCCTTGATCTTGCAGAACTTGTGCACTTTGCCTGCACCTCGGAAGACATCAACAATCTCTCCTATGCGCTAACCGTCAAGGAAGCCCTAAACCAGGTTTGGCTGCCAAGGGCGATCAAACTGGTTAGCAAACTCGAAGGCATCGCTCAGGATCTCAGTGCAGTTCCAATGCTTTCCAGAACCCACGGTCAGCCAGCAACTCCGACCACCATGGGCAAGGAGATTGCGGTCTTCGTCTACCGAGCAGCCAGGCAAATCAATCGAATTTCAGCCCAGCAATACTTGGGTAAGTTTTCTGGAGCAACCGGAACCTTCGCCGCACACGTTGCTGCAGCACCAAACGTGGACTGGCCTAGCGAATCCAAGGCATTCGTTGAGCACCTCGGCTTGAGCTGGAACCCACTAACCACCCAGATCGAATCTCACGACTGGCAGGCGGAGCTCTACTCGGCAGTGAGCCACTTCAACCGCATCCTGCACAACCTTGCTACCGACATCTGGACCTACATCTCGCTGAATTACTTCAAGCAGATCCCGGTTGCCGGCGCCACCGGATCCTCCACCATGCCTCACAAAGTGAACCCAATTCGCTTTGAAAATGCAGAGGCAAACCTTGAACTGGCGAACGCGATCCTGGAATCGCTTGCCCAAACCCTCGTCACCTCAAGGTTGCAGCGTGATCTGACCGATTCCAGCGCTCAGCGCAACATCGGCGTCGGTTTTGGGCACTCGCTTTTGGCCATCGACAACCTAACCAAGGGCCTAGACGAGCTAGCAATCAACGAGCCAGTGCTACTGGCCGACCTGTTGGACAACTGGGAAGTTTTAGGAGAGGCGATTCAGACCGCCATCAGGGCCGATGTCGCAAGAGGTCTATCGAAGATTTCTGACCCATATGCGCTTCTCAAAGAGCTAACCCGAGGCAAGCGAATCTCAGAGGCAGATTTGATTGCATTTATTGACGGCCTAGACATTCCAACCGAGACCAAAGACCGCTTGAAGGCTCTGAAGCCAAACAGCTACGTGGGATTAGCGAGCGAACTAACTAATTACCTGAGGTAATTAGCGAAGCTTTGGACGATTCGGGTCCTGGTCATCTGGCTTGAAGCTCAGATCCAAGGTTGCAACAATCACAATCACCACAATGAAGGTAACCAGGCCAGAGATCACACCGGTTTCTACATACCTGGTTCCGAAGTAGACCAAAAAGCCAGTAAATAAGGCTGCGACCAGCGATACGACCATGTAGGTCTTGAGATTTGCAAAGCGCTTCACAGCTAAAGCCTACTTGCCCTTGGGAGATGCCGAGGCAATCCCCCAGTGCACACCGTCCAGGGCCAGATATGCGCCAAAGAAACCAACTGCGCTAACCGGGTCTAGATCTAGACCGAGGAACAGCGCCCCCAGCAACAGCGCGAAGATCGAACTGAGTAGGTGATCTCTACCCTGCAGCTCCTTGAATCCAAATCGACGGGCCTGGTAAAGGCCAAATGCACCAGAAATAAGACCCCAGGTTGCCACCAGTGCAACAAATGCAGCCATCTGTCCTTGCTCCGACTGAGCTGCAAGTAACGCGAAAATTCCAACCAGGGTGGCCAGGGTGGCCATCGGAAGCTCTTGCAGTGCCCCCTCGAGTTTCCTTGCGAAAGCCAGCGCAACCGAGCTAAGGCCAATAACTAGGCCAAAAACCGCAAGGGTGTAGAGGCCGACCTGCGGAGAATGCGACTGACTGAAGGTGATGAAGATTCCGGCGCCGAAACTTACGGCTGCTTTGATGGCTGGTTGAATTCGCACGGAGCTAGCTTGGCATATTCACAAAGCGTGAGTACTGACCGTGGAAGGCAACAACAACGGTTCCGGTCGGTCCGTTTCGCTGTTTTGCCAGAATTAGATCGGCTTCTCCTGCGCGCGGGTGGTCCTTTTCGTAGATACCTTCGCGGTGCAATAGCACTACCACGTCGGCGTCCTGCTCCAAAGATCCAGATTCACGCAGGTGCGAAAGCTCTGGTTTTTTATCTTTTGCCTGCTCTGCCTGACGGTTTAGCTGGCTAAGCGCAACAACCGGCAAACCGAGCTCCTTAGCCAAAAGTTTTAGCGCACGGGAGAACTCAGAAACCTCTTGCTGCCTGGATTCAACCTTCTTACCGCTGGACATCAGCTGGATGTAGTCAATAACCACAAGCTTTAGGTCAACCTGCTGGGCCAAACGGCGACACTTGGCTCGAATTTCCACCAGTGACATGTTCGGGCTGTCATCGATATAGAGCGGGGCATCGTTGATGCGACCACGAACCGCGGCTAGTCGGGTCCAGTCGGCATCGGTAACTGTTCCCTTACGCATCGACTGTAGATAAATCGAAGATTCAGCGCTCATCAGGCGCATCGCGATCTCAGCACGACCCATTTCGAGTGAGAAGAAGATGGTGGCCTGATTGTGCTTCACGGAGGCATTTCTGGCTAGGTCAAGCGCGAAGGTTGACTTACCAACCGCAGGACGTGCCGCCACAATAACCAGCTGGCCTGGGTGAAGACCGTGGGTGTAGGCATCCAGGTCTGTAAAGCCGGTTGGAACACCGGTTAGTTCGCCGCCGCGCTTTTGAGCACCCTCGATCTCATGGATAGCGGCCTCAAGTGAGTCGCTTAGCGGAACATAGTCTTCCTTAGAAGACTGGCTGGAAACCTTGTAGATCTCAGCCTGAGCCTGGTTAACCAGGTCCTCAACCTCGCCTTGGCTCTCGTATCCAGCCTGAGCGATTCGAGTTCCGGCTTCAATCAAGCGACGAAGAATTGCCTTGTCGGCAACGATCTTGGCGTAGTAGGCGGCATTGGCCGCAGTTGGGACGTATCCGGTTAGTGAGTGCAGGTAGTCTGCGCCACCAGCTTTGACCAGGTTTCCCTGCTTGTTTAGCTCGTCAGTGACGGCAATAACGTCGGTTGGTTCGCCTCGACCGAAAAGGTTCAGAATGGCGTTGAAAATCAGCTCGTGCTTGGGGGCGTAGAAGTCCACGCCCGATACGGTCTCAAAGACCTCGGCAACCGCTTCTTGGCTGAGCAACATGCCGCCCAGGGTGGACTGCTCTGCATCTAGATTGTGCGGAGCTACCCTCGGATCGGCCGATGGGACCGGTGCCAACATCGACATAAAAACCTCCAGAAATAGCTAAGCCCTGTATAGCTTGGGGCACCGACAATTTAGATTCAAACCAGCCTGTGGATAACTGTGGATAACTCTGTGGAAACACGCCGAACAATACTGTGGAAAACTTCTACCCACTTGTGGATAACTGTGGATAACTTTCCCTAAACCCTTGATTTATCAGGGTTGTGATTGTGGATAACTTAAAGTGGAAAACTCTAAACCTCAACCTCAAGGTTGTGGATAACCGAACAAAAAAAGCCTAGAAATGCAAACGACCCGGGGGTTACCCGGGTCGTTTGTTTACTTCTTAGTTACTTGGCAGCTACAACCTGTAGCTTCACGGTTGCAACTAGGTCGTTGGTTACGCGAACGGTTGCCTCGTACTCACCAACGGAGGAGATCTTCGAGGAGATCTCAACCTTGCGCTTGTCGATTGCACCGATGCCTAGAGCGACAACTGCATCCACAACGTCCTGGGTCCTGACCGCACCGAAGATGCGACCGTTTGCCCCAGCCTTGACGCTGATGCGGATTGCCTTCTCCTCGAGCTTGGCCTTGATGGCCTTTGCCTCTTCTTCAGAGGCAATCTCGCGAGCCTGGCGAGCAGCGCGGATCTGAGTGATCTGCTTCTCTCCACCCTTGGTCCAAACGACAGCTAGGCCGTTTGGTAGTAGGAAGTTACGTGCGTAACCAGCCTTTACGTCTACAACGTCGCCTGCGGAACCGAGTCCAGAGACCTCATTGGTCAAAATTAGCTTCGACATGGGGATTCTCCTTAGCGCCCAGCACCGGAGTATGGCAATAGTGCCATCTCGCGTGCGTTCTTGATTGCGGTTGCGATCTTGCGCTGGTCCTGCACCGTTGCACCGGTGATACGACGAGCGCGGATCTTGCCGCGGTCGGATACGAACTTGCGAAGGGTAGCGACGTCTTTGTAGTCGATAACCTCGATCTTGATGGTCTTGGCCGGGGCAAGTTTCGCGAACTTAGAGTTCATGCGAGCCTTGCGGCGGTCAGCTCCTTTTCCTGCCATTTATTTCTCCTTGAAATTCTTTAGAACGGTGCTTCGTCAACTGCTGGGTCTGCTGGGTTAGCCCAAGCTGCGGCGCCAGATGCTGGAGCCTTGGTCTCGCCCCATGGGGACTCGACTGCTGGAGCGCCACCTTCGCGAGCGCGGCGAGTGATGGATGCGGTTGCATACCTAAGCGATGGACCGATTTCATCGATCTCGAGCTCAAGCGATGCACGAGCCTCGCCCTGTGCGGTCTGGTATGCAGAAGGTGCCTTTAAGCGACCGGTAACAACTACACGAGTTCCCTTGGTTAGGGATTGTGCGATGTTTTCTGCTGCCTCACGCCAAGCGGTGCAACGAACCCATACGGTTTCGCCGTCAACCCATTCGTTGGTTGAGCGGTTGAGGGTGCGGGGAGTCGAGCCAACGCGGACAGATACAACTGCCACGCCGCCCTGGGTGTAGCGAAGCTCCGGGTCGTCGGCAAGATTGCCAACGATGGTAACGCTAACCTCGCCCGCCATTAGTTACTCCTAGGACCCGATGGACGCTTGCCGCCTGGGCGACCGCCACGTGGAGCGCGAGCTGGCTTGTCTTCCGGCACGAACTCGATTGGGTTGATGCTGAAAATCGCATCTTCTAGGCGTAGCACCTTGGTGCGAAGCACTGACTCAGAAAGTCTGAGCTGACGCTCGAACTCAATGACAGCTGCTGGGCTCGAGGTTACGTTTACAACAACGTAGATGCCCTCGGAGCGCTTCTGAATTTGGTATGTCATTCGACGACGTCCCCAAACATCAACCTTGTCCACGGTGCCACCATTGTTGGTGATCGCCAGTAGGAACTTGTCGATAGTTGAGGTCACTGTGCGGTCGTCAAGCTGAGGGTCCAAAATGACCATCACCTCGTAGTTATGCATAGTTCACCCACCTCCTTCGGTCTAGAGCGGCCATGGTCTTTCCATGGCAGGAGGGTATTTGCATGTGCGTTGCTTAGAGCAACCTTGTAAGCCTACCTTTGTTGCCACCAGGTAAGCAAGCGTTTTTTGGCCTCTTCATAGCCAACTTCACCCGCGTCCAGCCTGAGCTCCAACAGGAACGAGTAGGCCTCGCCGACCTCGCGTCCGGGTTTGATGCCCAAAATCTCCATGATTTGCTGACCATCCAACTCTGGCCGCATGGCATCGAGCTCTTCTTGCTCCGCCAGAATTGCAATCCGCTGCTCTAAATCGTCGTAGGCGTGGGAAAGTCGATCTGCCTTGCGCTGGTTTCTGGTGGTGACATCCGCCCGGGTCAGGGCGTGCAGCCGAAGCAGCTGGTCATCTGCGTCACGGACATAGCGGCGAACCGCGCTGTCGCTCCACTGCTGGTCGGAATACCCAAAGAACCTCAGGTGAAGCTCGATTAGCTTGGAAACCGCCTTGATGGTGTCGTTGTCGAAGCGCAACGCGGTTAGTCGCTTCTTGGCCAGCTTGGCACCAACCACATCATGGTGGTGGAACGAAACCGCACCACCGGTTTCTAATCTTCTGGTGGCGGGTTTGCCGATGTCGTGCAACAGGGCCGCGAGCCGCAGCACCAGGTCCTTAGTTAGCCCGTAGTCCTCTTCGTAGTCGATCGCCTGCGCCACCACCGTCAAGGTGTGCTGATAAACGTCCTTGTGGTGGTGGTGCTCATCGAGTTCCAGCCTGAGCGCTGGCAATTCGGGCAGCACAATGGCTGCAATCCCGCTATCCACCAGCGCTTCAAGACCCGGCTTTGGGTTGTCAGAGAGCAAAAGCTTGGTCAATTCATCCCGGACTCGCTCAGCCGAGATGATCTCGATGCGATCGCGCATTTCCACCATGGCCTCGAAGGTCTCTGGCTCAATCTCAAAGCTAAGTTGCGAGGCAAAGCGAGCGGCTCGCATCATGCGCAGTGGGTCGTCAGAAAACGAAATCTCAGGTTTCGAAGGAGTTCGGAGTGTGATGCCCAGCAGATCCCGCAGTCCCTGATGCGGATCAACAAAGGTTCTGGAAGGCAGCCGCAGCGCCATGGCATTGACGGTGAAGTCGCGGCGAACCAGATCGTCTTCCAGGTTGTCGCCAAATGCCACGGTTGGTTTGCGGGACTCTGGATCGTAGGAATCGGCTCGGTAGGTTGTGATTTCAACCTGTTCGCCGTCAATCTGAGCGGCGATGGTACCGAACTCTCGACCGATGTCCCAGGTTGCAGTTGCAATCGGCTTAATCAGCTTGAGAATCTGATCCGGGTTGGCACTTGTGGTGAAGTCCAAATCTGGCGCGACCCTGCCCAAAATTGCGTCCCTTACCGGCCCGCCGACCAGTGCCAATTCAAAGCCGGCAGCCTCAAAGAGTGCGCCAAGTCGGTCCAGCAGCGGATTCTGAGTGTTCTGCTGGAGGTTTTTCAGGGCGTCGGCAACGGGTTGCATCGCCACTAGCTTGCCACAGCCTGCAAGTAGAGTTGGGGCATGAAAATCATCCGGCCCTTCACCGTTTCTGAGGTGTCCGCTGGCGGCCTGGTGATTTCCGAAAGCAATCCCTCGCTAATTGCTTTGATATCTCACAAAAACCGGGGTGGTGGGCTGGACTGGGTAATCCCAAAAGGTCACGTCGAACTGGGCGAAAACTACCTGCAAACCGCGGTGCGCGAGATTCGCGAGGAGACCGGCATTGAGTCACGAATTCTCGAGAAGATTGGCCAAATCAGCTACAGCTTCAAGATTGGGCCAAAGCGCATCAAGAAGACCGTGCACCACTACCTGCTGCAGCAAACCGGTGGCCAGCTAAACGCCGCCGGCGACCCAACCGGCGAGGTGGTTGATGCCCAGTGGTTTGAAATTGGCAAGCTTGAAGAAGTTCTGGCTCACGAAAACGAGCGTAAAATCGCCCAGCGAGCTTTGGAGATTCTGAGTTGAAGCGGCTATTGACCCTGTTGCTGGTGGCGCTTTCAGTGCTAACCCCAGCTGTTGCGCAGGCATCCGATGTCTACATCGTGCCCGGTAGCGAGGTGAACCTGGTTGCCAAGGACGGCAGAATCCCAATCACCATCAAAAATGATGGCTCGGAGTCTGCCACCGTGATCGTGCACGGCAAGGCCTCCTCCTTCCGACTCGAGGTCATAAAGGACACCGAGCTCACCATTCCCGCCGGAAGCTCTCAGGTAGCCGAGGTTGGCGTTCGAGCGGTGGCCAATGGGCCTGTCGAACTTGAGGTTTGGCTGGAGGAAAACGGCGTTGAGATTGGTAAGCGCGAGCTAATTCAGGTGAACGTGAACTATGACGTTGAGCTGTTTTTGCTGGTGAGTTTTGCGTTTGCGATGTTCGGGTTGATTCTGATCGGAAGCTATCGAACCGTGCGAAAGCTGCGCCGGAGGCGCAATGGCTGAGAAGTCGGTGGCTCGTAGCTCGGTAATCATGGCCTCGGGCACAATCGTGTCGAGAATCCTGGGCTTTGCAAGGGCGGTGCTGATTGCTGCTGCCATCGGTGTCACCACCGATGCAGCCGACGCGTTTGGAGTTGCAAACCAGCTGCCAAACAACGTCTACGCGATCATCGTCGGTGGCGTGCTAAACGCTGTCCTGGTCCCGCAGCTAGTGCGGGCTAGAAGCCAAGCCGATGGCGGCAAGGGCTATATTGACCGCTTTGTAACCCTGGCTCTTACGGTTTTCTTCGCGGTAACGGTGATTTTCACCATGGCAGCGCCACTTTTGGTTCAGCTTTACACCTCGGGCTGGTCTGAGGATCAGTTGGCGCTAGCCACAGCATTCGCATACTGGTGCCTGCCGCAGCTGTTTTTCTACGGGCTGTACTCGATTCTGGGTGAGGTGCTGAACTCGCGAAGTGAGTTTGGGCCGTTTATGTGGGCTCCCGTATTGAACAACGTGGTTTCGATTGCCGGTTTGGTTGCATTCATCCTGATCTTCGGAGCTGATCCAGCTGGCGAGCGGGCGGTTAGCCTGTGGGAGGCGGACCGCATCTCACTGCTGGCTGGAAGTGCCACGTTAGGCGTTGCCGCTCAGGCGCTAATTCTCTTTGTGAGCTGGAAAAAGATTGGTCTGGCGCTAAATCTCAATTTCCACTTCCGTGGTTTTGGCCTTAGACCCGCACTGAAGGCGGCTTCCTGGTCACTCGCCATGGTGTTGGTTACTCAAATTGGTGGCTTGGTGCAGACTGCGGTCGCATCTACAGCAGTTGCCGGTCGTGAGGCAGGGCTCGAGGTGGCATCGGTGGCTGCGGCAGCAATTGCCTGGCTGATCTTCATGCTGCCGCACTCGGTAGTTACGGTTTCAATTGCTACCGCCTACTTCACCCGAATGTCTCAGCATGCAGCAAATAGCAAGCTCGATGAGTTTGTGAAAGACCTCACCACCGGGCTACGGGTGATTGCGCTGGTGAGCGTGATCTCGACAGCAACTCTGATGATGCTGGCCTATTCAATAGCTCGAGTTTTTGTCGGCGAATACCCCGCCACCTTGGCGCTTGGCAACGTAATTGTTGCGCTGATGGTTGGTTTGGTGCCGTTCAGCGTGGTCTACATGATCCAGCGCGCCTTCTTCGCGCTCGAGGACACCAGGTCGCCCTTTATCTTCACCACAATTCAGATCGCCATTCACATCACCGGCTCGCTGACGCTTGGGGCAACTGTCCCAAAGCAGTGGCTGGTGGTTTCTATCTCAATTCTGACCGCCTGCTCGATCCTGGTTCAGGGTCTAATTGGCTACCTAATGCTGCGCAGGCGCATCGGTGCGATGGGTGAGGGATCGTTTATCAAATCGCTGCTCGGCTTTGTGTTGGCTGCAATCCCAGCCGCCGCCGTGGGTTACGCAGTGATGGTGTGGCTTGGAGGAATTGCCCCGGGAAGTTTCACGCTAAACAGCGTGTTCTCAGCGGTGCTAACGAGCGCTTTAGTTGGGGCGACAATGGTGATTTGCTATCTTGCTACCTTGTGGATTTTCCGAGTTTCGGAATTACGCGAACTGCAACGGCAGTTGAAGATTAGGTTTAGAAGAGGTTAATCCCGCAATTTGGCGGGTAGATTGGTATAGATAGACAACTATCTATCTAAATAGAAATAGAGACGAAATGCGCGACGTAATCATCATCGGTTCGGGCCCTGCGGGCTACACGGCTGCAATCTATGCGGCTCGAGCACAGCTCAACCCGCTTGTTATCGCCTCTAGCGTCGAGCCCGGTGGTGAGCTGATGAAGACCACCGAGGTGGAGAACTTCCCTGGTTTCCCAGATGGCTTGATGGGTCCTGACCTAATGGCTAATTTCCAGGCCCAGGCTGAGCGCTTCGGTGCCGAGATTTTGTTTGACGATGTGGTTGAGGTTGACCTAAAGGGCGATGTCAAGATCGTCAAGACCGGTATGGGTGAGACCTACGAAGCCAAGACCGTAATCATCTCAACCGGAGCGGCTTATCGCGAGCTGGGCCTTGAAAACGAAAAGGCACTGTCGGGCCACGGTGTTTCATGGTGTGCCACCTGCGATGGTTTCTTCTTCCGCGAGAAAACCATTGCCGTGGTCGGTGGTGGTGACTCCGCTATGGAGGAGGCCAACTTCCTGACCAAGTTTGCATCCAAGGTTTACATAATTCACCGCCGCGAGACCCTAAAGGCGTCGAAGATCATGCAGCAGCGTGCCTTTGACAACCCAAAGATTGAATTCATCTGGAATTCGGCGGTTGCCGAGCTCAAGGGTGATGGCAAGCTCGAGGCGGTTGTGTTAGAAGACACTCGCAATGGCGAGCGCACCGAGATGGCGCTGGATGGCCTATTTATCGCTATCGGAAATGACCCGAGGGTTTCTCTGGTTGAGAATCAGGTAGAGCTAACTGAAGACCGCTTCATTAAGGTCGAAGGTCGCAGCTCAAGGACGTCACTTCCGGGCGTCTTTGCAGCCGGTGACGTGATCGACCCGACCTACCGCCAGGCGATTACCGCCGCTGGCTCCGGTTGTGTTGCGGCCCTAGATGCCGAGCACTACCTAGCAAGTCACTAAGGAGTTTCACGTGAAACCAATCGACACCACCGTTGCAACCTTCGAGCAGGATGTGCTGAAGGCAGAGCTACCCGTAATCGTGGACTTTTGGGCAGAGTGGTGCGGCCCTTGCCGCATGATCGCTCCGGTGCTGGAGGAAATGGCAACCGAGTATCACGACAAGATCAAGGTCGTAAAGGTGAATGTTGACGAAGAGGGTCAACTCGCGATGGACTACAAGGTCACCGGTATTCCACTGCTTGGTGTTTTCCACAATGGCCAGATGGTCAAGCAGTTGGTTGGTGCTCGACCAAAGGCCGCTTTGGTCTCTGAGCTAAGCGAATACCTCGGATAACCCCGTAATCTTCTAGCCCCTTGGGGCTCAGGCAAAGTAAGCTATCCCCTAAAACCTAGGGAGCAACAATTGTCCGAAACGCGCACAGGAAGTGTCACTAATTTTGACGCCTGGAAGCATGCGTATGCGGCACGAGCGGCCAACCTCTCAGTTTCCGAGGTAAGAGCGCTATTTTCTGTGGTTTCTAGACCCGAGGTGGTCTCGCTGGCCGGCGGTATGCCGGATGTCTCGGCGCTGGATGGCGAACTAATCGAGCAGGCTTTCCGCTCCCTGATGTCAAACCGACGTAACTATGCGCTGCAGTACGGTGGCGGCCAAGGTGATTTGCGATTGCGTGAGCAAATTCAGGAGATTATGGCTCTTGACGGCGTTCACGGTTCGGTCGAAGACTTGATGATCACCACCGGAAGCCAGCACGCACTAGAGCTGCTTGCCGATCTTTTCCTGGACCAGGGCGATGTCGTGCTGGTTGAGGCCCCAAGCTACGTTGGTGCGGTTGGTATCTTCCGCCACAAAGAAGCCCACATCGAGCATGTTTACACCGATGACGACGGCATCTCCCCGGAAGCCCTTGCCGAGGCCGCTGATCGCCTCATCGAGCAGGGTCGCAAGGTAAAGGTGCTGTATTTGGTGCCGAACTTCGCTAACCCTTCCGGTGTCACGCTCACCGCTGAACGCCGCGCTCAGGTACTGCAGGTTTGCCGCGAACGTGGCATCTTGATCATCGAGGACAACCCTTACGGTTTGCTCTACTTCGACCAGAAGCCACCGGCCGCAATGCGTTCGATGGATGCCGAAGGCGTGGTTTACCTCGGCAGCTTCTCCAAGATTCTGTCGCCAGGACTTAGAGTCGGTTACGTGCTAGCACCACCGGCAATTCGCGAGAAGCTAGTTTTGGCTAATGAATCCGCCATTCTTTCCCCCGCAACCTTTGCCCAGATGATGGTTAGCGAGTACCTATCACTTACCGATTGGCAGGGCCAGATCGATACCTACCGCAAGCTTTACGCCACCAAGCGTGACGCTGCACTCGAGGCGCTTGCCCAGTATTTACCTAGAGTAAAGACCACCAGGCCACAGGGTGGCTTCTTCCTGTGGCTAACGCTTCCTGAAGGCCTAAACAGCAAGGAAATGCTGCCTTTGGCAGTAAATGAGCTGGTTGCCTACACCCCGGGCACTGCCTTCTATGGCGATGGTCGCGGTGCAAACAACATCCGAGTTTGCTTCAGCCACCCAACCGCAGAAAACGTCAAGGTCGGAATCAAGCGACTTTCCAACGTTGTGAACCTGCAGTTGGACCTGTTGGACACCTTCGGAGCTAAGGACTAGTCATGCAGCCCACCATTTTGGTACTAGCCGGTGGGATATCGCATGAGCGCGATGTTTCTTTGAAATCCGGTCGTCGCGTTGCAGATGCCTTGATCGAGGCTGGTGCGGTTGTTGACTTCAGAGAGCCCGATAGCGAGCTATTCGGGCACCTGCTTGCCACCAGACCCGATGTGGTCTGGTCCACACTCCACGGCTCGGTGGGTGAAGATGGCTCACTACAGGACCTTTTGAAGCTTGCGAGGATCCCTTTTGTCGGGTCAGATGCCGATGGTGCACGTTTAGCGTGGAACAAGCCAGCTGCCAAGATCATTCTCAAGCGTCACGGAGTGCAGACTCCAGATTCAATCACGCTGCCAAAATCCACCTTCCGCGAGCTAAACGCCGAGGCTGTTCTGGCATTGGTTGCCACCGAGATGAATTTCCCGCTAATCGTCAAGCCTGCCAAGAGCGGTTCGGCTCAGGGTGTTAGCAAGGTTGAGAATGCTCAGGCCTTTGCAAAAGCCATGGTCGATGCGTTTGTCTACTGCGATCAAGTTCTGATTGAGAAGTACATCGAGGGCACTGAATTGGCAATTTCCGTGGTTGATTTGGGATTTGGCCCACGTGCGCTGCCTGCGGTTGAGGTCGAACCGAACAGCGGAGCCTTTGGCTACCAGGAACGATATGTTCCAGGTGAAACCACCTATTACGTCCCCGCAAGATTGAGGCCGGCTGACCTGGAAAGAGCGGCCGAGGTGGCACTGCTAGCGCACAACGCGCTGCGCCTAAGGCACCTAAGTAGGGTTGACATAATTGTTGACAACGAGGGTACCCCATGGTTCCTGGAGGCCAATGTAACCCCCGGAATGACTGAGACTTCGCTGTTTCCGCAGGCGGTCATCGCGGATGGAGAATCGCTACCCGATGCCTATCTTTCGATAGCGCTAGCTGCTCTTAGGTCTTAGTTCTTACCCTGAATGCGATCCGCGATTCTTCGCAGGTCAGCCACGTTTCCGAACTCGATAATTAGCTGGCCCTTTTTGCGACCAAGCTGAATCTTCACAACGGTGTCCAAGGCATTGCCCATGTCCTCGGCCATCTCTTTGAGCATGTCGGTCTTGCCACCCGGGATGATCTTTCCCTTGGTTGGCTTTGGCTTGGACTTGACGCTTGAAACCAGCTCTTCGAGACTGCGAACCGAAAGACCCTCGCGAACCGTTTTCTCTGCGAATGCAGTCATGGTCACCTCGTCAGGGGCACCGAGCAGGGCTCGAGCGTGACCCGCAGAGAGCACTCCAGCAGCAACTCGGGACTGAACCGGTAGGGGCAGCTTCAAAAGTCGCAGGGTGTTGGTGATCTGTGGCCTTGAGCGACCCAATCTGTCCGCTAGCTGTTCCTGGGTGGAACCGAAGTCCTCAAGCAACTGCTTGTAGGCGGATGCCTCTTCTAGGGGATTTAGGTTCGAACGGTGCAGGTTTTCCAAAAGTGCATCGCGGAGCATGTTTTCGTCTGCAGTTTCGCGCACAATTGCGGGAACCTTTGCCAGACCTGCCTCTTTGGATGCGCGCAGACGACGCTCACCCATGATCAACTCGAAGCCAGATCCCTTCGGGCGAACCACGATCGGCTGCAGGACTCCAAACTCCCTAACCGAGTGAACCAGCTCAGCAAATGCTTCTGGTTCGAATACCGAACGAGGCTGCTGAGGGTTTGGGACGATTAGCATGGGGTCAATCTCCATGAATCGTGCACCGGGCACCTCGACTAGTGCTGGTGCCGAGGTGTTGGTGAAGAAAACATCTACCGCGTCTCTGTCGCCACCGGGGATCAGTGAACCAATACCTCTACCTAGACCGCCTTTGCGCTCTGGACGTTTTTCTTCACTCATTTGATTACTCCTCGCTGAGCTAATTCAATGGCAGCTTCCTGATAAGCCAGGGAGCCCGAATTCTTAGGGTCGTAACTGATTGCAGTTTGGCCAAAGCTCGGGGCTTCAGAGAGCCTCACAGAGCGTGGAATGGTGGCATTAAGCGTCTGCTTGGGGAAATACTTGCGAACTTCAGCTGCAACGTCGGTTGAAAGGTTGGTGCGGTTATCGAACATGGTCAGCAGAATGCCACCCACAGCAAGATCGGGATTCAGGTTTGCTCTGATTCGCTCAATGTTTGCCATCAGCTGAGTTACACCCTCCAAGGCGTAATACTCGCACTGGATTGGCACTAAGACCTCGCTGGCAGCTACCAGTGCGTTCACAGTCAGAAGCCCAAGCGATGGTGGGGAGTCGATAAATACATAGTGAATCGGGTGTTCAAAGCTGGCTAGGAACTGATTCAAACTCTTCAGCAGCACACGCTCACGATTTGCAACCGAAACCATGTCGATTTCGGCACCGGCGAGGTTGATAGTGGCGGGTAGGCAATACAAGTTGTGGTGTTCTGGACTTTGCTTTACAGCTTCAAGCATTGGTACACCCTGAACCAGCACCTCGTAGCTACCAACGACAGAGTTGTGATGTTCGACTCCAAGCGCAGTAGATGCGTTGCCCTGTGGGTCCAGGTCGATAACCAGGACACCCATACCCTTTCGCGCCAGAGCAGCAGCCAGGTTTACCGCTGAGGTGGTTTTACCCACTCCACCTTTTTGATTCGAGATGGTGATGATTCTGGTTTTGCTCGGTGGGGTAAGGGTGACTTCTGCCACTCGGCGAGCTCGCTCATTATTGAGCGTCATCTCCCGAAGTAATGGGGTATTTGGAACGTTTTCCATGGCTACTGACCCGTTGATGTTTCACGTGAAACATGATCGATGTCAGCGGTGTCTAAACCTTGCCAACCGGTTGGCTGCGGAGAGACTTCCTGGCGATCATTCGGGTAGCCCAAACCTTCGCGGACAGTTGCTGGTGTCTCGGCGGTGGTCTCTGCAGGCTGATCTAACATTTGTCTCCAATCATTGCAGAATAATGCGAACCACGGTCGCGGTCTCCGGAGCTTTCCCCAGGCCGAGGGTGAGAATCTCTGGCTCCCCGAAACCTAGGCGCTGCAGCCTCGGCTTCGCCTCTGCAATTTCCTCAGGAGCACGTGAGCCCTTGAGGGCCAAGACGGTCTTTAGGTTTGAGCCACGTGTTAGTGGAGTGAGTAATTTGAGCAGCTTATCTAGAGCAGCCACCGCCCTTGCAGTGACGATGTCAAAATCGGTACGGGTAACCTCTTCGGCTCGAGCACGAATCACGTCGACATTCTGAATTCCCAAGTCGCTAACCACCGCAGCTAGCCAGTTAGCCCTGCGCTCCATGGGTTCAATCAGAGTGAAATGCGCCTTTGGCTGGGCAATAGCCATTGGAATGCCCGGCAATCCCGCACCAGATCCGACATCGGCAACCAAAGTCTCGTTTGGAACCAGCTCAGACAAGAGTGCGCTGTTGATTACGTGGCGTGACCAGATTCTGGGTAACTCTCTAGGTCCCAATAGACCAAAGGTTTCGGAGTCCGCGGCTAGACGCTGCGTGTAAGCACGCGCTAAGGCAATGCCCGAGCCGAAGATTTCGGCAGCCGCGGCTGGCTCTTGTTCGATGTCGAGTTCGTCAGCCATCTAAATCCTCCGATGTTTCACGTGAAACACTAAGGCTTGGATACGACGATGTGACGTTCCTTGCCCTGACCCTCAGACTCAGACACATAGCCAGCTTCGCTAACCATGTCGTGAACCAGCTTTCGGTCGTATGAGCTCATTGGCTTTAGGTGCTGAGGCTTCTCAGTCTCCTCAAGCTTGGCGATCGTACGCTCAACCAGGGTCTCCAGCTGCTTGGTCTTAGCCTGGCGTGAGCCACCGATGTCTAGAATCAAGCGACTCATGGCACCGGTTTTCGCCTGCACCGCTAGGCGAGTGATCTCCTGCAACGCCTCTACGGTGTTAGGGTCCGAAATCTTGCCTAGGTTTGACTCACCCTCGCTGGTAACCGAGATGTAGACGCGGTCCTGACGAAACTCAATCTCAAGATCACCGTCTAGATCGGCGGTGTCTAGAAACTCCTCGATGAAATCAGCTGCGATTTCGCCTTCTTGCTCAAGCTCTTGTTCTCTACTCATTATTTCTTCTTCTTCTTTGCACGATTCTTGCCGACCGGCTGTTGGCGCTGCGTGGGCTGCTCAACCTCCGCCTCAGGAGTGGTTTCCTCAAGTTTGATTTTGCCCTTCTTTTGAAGGCGTGCCTCGCGCTCCTTGTAGGCGATGGATCCAGGAGTAGGCATGTTGCGAATGACCAAGAACTGCTGTCCCATGGTCCAGAAGTTGGAGACCAACCAGTAGGTCATAACTCCCAGTGGGAAGCTGACCCCGGAGATTAGGAATACGAAAGGCAATACATAAAGCAAGATCTTCTGCGTCTGCATGAACTGGCTGTTCTGCACATCAGGATTCTGGTTCTTGGTCATGATCTGCTTCTGAGTGATGAACTGCGAAGCGGTCATCAAAACGATCATGATTCCGGCAAGTACCTTCACGTTCCACTCGTCCGACCCAAAGAAGGTGTCGGAGAGCTTGGCACCAAAAATCTCCGCCTGCGAGAAGGAGATTGCCATTTCCTGGGTTAGCAAACCAACGCCAGGCTTGTTGTTACCGGCATCGTTTAGAACAAAGAACAAACCGGTGAATATCGGCATCTGGAGCAAAAGAGGTAGGCAGGAGGAGAGCGGGTTTGAGCCAGTGCGCTTGTAAAGCTCCATCTGCTCGCGAGCCATCCGCTCGCGAGAGTCGCGGTCGGTCTTGCCCTTGTACTTGTCCTGCAGTTTCTTCAGCTCAGGCTGCACCAGCATCATGTTGCGCTGGCTCTTGATCTGCTTTACAAAAACCGGAATAAGCGCAGCACGGACTACGAGCACCAGACCAACAACGGCCAGCACCCATGAGATGCCCGAGGTTGACTGCAGCCCCATAGCAGTAAACAGTGAGTGGAAGCCTACGAGCACGAGCTCGACAAGCCACTTAATCGGCCACAGCAGATCCACTATTACCTCTTCTTCTTGTGCGACTTAGAACTTACAAATCCTAGCTTGCCAATCACAATCCAGCTCGGACCAGTTTTTACATCATCAATACCACCGGCAGCCCAGGGGTTGCAGCGCAGAATGCGCCAAATGGTAAGCGGGAACCCACGAACTATGCCGTGGTTCTGCAATGCGCCAAGACCATAGGTAGAGCAACTCGGGTAGTAGCGGCAGACATCTCCATATAGGGGGGAGATCAGTTTGCGCCACACCAATACAAATCCGATCAACAGATTCCTCGGCAAAAGAAATACAAACCAGAGCACTTTCACGGCTTTATCCTCGCGAAAGCGGTGCGAACCGCATCCACCAGCTCGACATAATCGCAATCCAGGGCGACCGACCGCATCCGAAAGACGGCATCTATCGGTTGCTGTAGCTCGGATAGCTCAGCCCTGATCGCTGAGGTAATTCGGCGTTTGATTTTGTTTCGTTGAACCGCACCACCAACTACGCGCCCGGTGATGACGGCAAAGCGGGATTGGCTGGCTGGCAAAAAATGAAGGGTGAAAAACGTCGAAGAGTGACGCTGTCCTCTTTTGACGACATCGCGAATCTCGTCGCCTGAACGAAGGCGACTACTCCGCGCTAGCAGAGTAGATCCTTATGCGCTCAGCTCGACGCGGCCCTTGCGGCGACGGGCTGCAAGAATGGCGCGTCCAGCGCGAGTACGCATACGAGCACGGAAACCGTGGGTCTTTGCACGACGACGGTTGTTCGGCTGAAAGGTGCGCTTGCTCACTTCAAATCTCCCTGGAACTATTGGGCTGATTGCCCAAGTCAACCTGAGTACTTTACGCCATAGGCAATCGCTTAGTCAAGAGTCAGCTCAACTCAAATGGCCTGAAAGCTTCGGCTACCACGATTGTTACAAAAAAATGCCAGCGACACGCCGATTCGATTTGATTTTGAACCTGCAATACCGCTTGAATGATGCTCGTCGGAAATGGGGGAACTTTCAACAAGTTTTCCACAGAAACTTGAAGACTTTTCCACAACCCCATCCGACTGTGCAAAAATCTGTGGATAACTTTCCCTAGGAGCTTCAAATGCCGGATGATCAACTCGCCACAATGTGGCAGTCGTTGGTCAATAAAGTTGCCGGCGATGAGCGAGTTACCCCGCATCTAAAGGGGCACCTGGATCTTGCGGTTCCCAAAGGTGTGCTCGAGGACACCCTCTACATAGAGGTGCCAAACGAAATCACCAGGGCGATGTTGCAGCAGCGCCTCAAAGAGCAGCTGCTTGGGGCAATGGCCGAGATGGCGGAGTTCGGCGGTCCATCGTCTTTCGTTGTTATCACCAACCAGGATCTGCAGAGCGCGATTCGCCCAGAGATTATGGTCGAACCGGAACCAGTTCCGATTCAGCGCGAAACCAGCTACGTTCCGGTGGTTAGCACCAATGATTCTCGCCTAAACCCAAAGTACAACTTTGAGAATTTTGTTACCGGTGGCTCAAACCGATTTGCTCACGCCGCCGCCTTCGCCGTTGCGGAAGCACCGGCCGAGGCTTACAACCCACTGTTTATCTACGGATCAAGTGGCTTGGGCAAAACCCACCTGCTGCATGCCATTGGCCACTACGCCATCCACCTAAAGCCAAGAACGAAGGTTCGCTACGTTTCAAGCGAAGAGTTCACCAACGACTTCATCAACGCAATTCAAAACAACAAAACCTCGGAGTTCCAGGCTCAATACCGCGATGTAGATATTTTGCTGGTCGATGACATTCAATTCCTATCTGGAAAAGACCAGACTCAAGAAGCCTTCTTCCACACCTTTAACACGCTGCACGATCACAACAAACAGGTGGTCATCACCTCAGATCTGAGACCAAAGCAACTTGCGGGCTTCGAAGAGCGAATGCTCTCCAGGTTTGAGTGGGGTCTAACCACCGACATCCAGGCACCAGAGTTTGAAACTCGCGTGGCGATTCTGCGCAAAAAGGCTGCTCTGGAGCGAATTTCTATCCCGGATAATGTCGTTGAGTACATGGCGGCCAGGATCTCCTCAAATATTCGTGAGTTAGAAGGCACGCTTATTCGAGTTACGGCGTTTGCAAATCTGAACCGTCAGGCAATCGACATGGACCTGGTCCAGCTAATCCTGAAGGACAGCTACGCGGTTGCAGATGGGGCAAATGTCTCAGCACTCTCGATCATCACGGCCACGGCGAACTACTACAAGATTTCCCCAGAAGACATCACTGGCTCTGGAAGGCAGCAGGCGGTAGCACTAGCAAGACAGATTGCGATGCACATTTGTCGGGAGCTAACGGATTTGTCACTACCGAAAATCGGCGCCCACTTTGGTAACCGTGATCACACCACGGTTATGTATGCCACCAAAAAGATTTCAGCTCAGATGCGTGAGCGCCGCTACATCTATAACCAGGTGTCTGAAATCATCCAAAAGATTAAAGACGAACATAAATAGTTTTCAAAAAAGCTGTGGATAACTTGACCCAATAAATGTGGGTAACTACCGAAATACTGTGAATTAGATCCATAGAAATACAAAAGCCAAATTAATTACTAACAAGCCGATGAGTTATCCACAGAGTTATCCACACCTGTGTAAACAAGTTACACCGTTGTAGTTTCTTTGTAATTACAGAGATTTGACGAGTTATCAACAGTTTCAACAGATGTTGTTATTGAGAATAAAAGAAATTAAAGATTTGGGTTTATTAGCCAAGAGCATCCTGGTTTGGGATTCGCCCCAGTTGTGACAAGATAAAACTCAACAAAGAGGATAAGAACATGAAATTTCAGGCAGATCGCGAAGTACTTGGCGAAGCAATCTCCTTCGTTGTAAGACTGATGTCTCCAAAGCCTCAGCTACCTCAACTATCTGGTGTGATGATCACCGCGGGTACCAATGAGGTCGTTCTTAGCATTTTTGACTATGAGGTTTCTGCAAAGGTAAGCATTGCTGCAGCCGTTGACGCACCCGGGAAGGTTCTAGTTCAAGGCCGACTGCTCGCCGAAATTGTTTCTAAGCTCCCAGGCCAAACAGTTTCATTGGCGCTACAAGACTCAAGACTTCAACTAACCAGCGCATCCAGCAAGTTCACACTGTCCTCAATGTCTTTCTCGGACTACCCAGAGATTCCAGCCATGCCTGCTGCAACTGGATCCGTTGTTGCAAGCGATTTCGCACACGCTGTTTCTCAGGTTGCCGTTGCTGCTTCCAGAGAAGAGGTGACTCCGGTCCTTACCGCAGTGATGATCACCGCATCCGCAAAAGATTTGACAATGGTCGCCACCGATCGCTTCCGAGTTGCAGTGAAGAACCTGCCATGGAGTGGAAAGGCTGTTGAAAAAGAACTGCTAATTCCAGCCCGAGTTCTCCAAGAAATTGCAAAAACCTTCTCGCACGATGGCGATTTGTCGATCGCCTTTGGCGAAGGAGAGAAGGAAGTGGTCGGTTTCTCGGCTGGCAACAAGTCGGTCTCAACCGCGACCATCAAGGGTAAGTACCCACCGGTGCTGCAGCTTTTCCCAAGTGAAATCACAAACTTTGCGGTTATGAATACCCACGACTTACTAGATGCAACTAAGCGTGTGGCTTTGGTTGTGGACCGCGAAAAGCCACTTCGCTATAGATTCACCTCTAGCGAGGCGATTCTTGAATCGATTGGTAGTGACGTTGCCGAAGCTAGCGAGCAAGTGGCCTGCTCACTAACCGGTGAGGAAACCATCGTTTCGCTTCGACCACAGTTCCTTTCTGATGCGCTAAACGGTATTGAAAACGAAAATGTCCGGGTGGGCTTCACAACAAACCCTTCAAATCCAAATAAGCCAGGGCCGGTGCTACTTTCGGCAGCGGATTCCAAGCAAGCGAACTCCGATTTCAAGTACCTATTGCAGCCAAACCTCCTGGTTTCCTAAGCCCCTAGGTGATCCAGGGTGTGGATTTCCTCGTTGCAGCTAGAGAATTTTCGAAATTATCGACAACTAGCGCTGAATTTTGAGCCTGGGATAAACCTTCTAATTGGTGAAAACGGGGCCGGCAAGACAAATTTGGTCGAAGCTTGCGTTTATTTATCGGCTCTCGAATCCCACCGAGTCACCGGTTACGGGGCGCTAATTCACTCCGAGCAACAAAGTTCACAGCTATCCCTGAAGGCTAAACACGATTCCCGCGAGATTACCGTTGCTGCCGAACTCAACAGAGATAAGCCAAATCGCTACTTTTTGAACGCCCATCAGGTCAAGCGAACCTCAGATTTGGTTGGCGTTTCAAAGGTTGTGGTTTTTGCCCCAGAAGATTTGGACTTAGTTCGAAGAGATCCCCAGGATCGCCGCCGGTTTTTAGACGAATCAATGATTCAACTAAAGCCACGTCTAGCTGGAGTAAAGGCCGACTATGACCGGGTACTCAAGCAAAAAGCGGCGCTTTTGAAATCTGCCCGGCTGGTTTCAAACCCAGATCTGACCACCTTAGACATTTGGGATGACCAACTGGTTTCGCTGGGCAGCGAGTTGATTTATCAGCGCCAGGAGCTAATCTCAAAAATTTTTCCGCTCCTCAAGGATTTTTATCACCAGCTAAGTGGCAAGCCAGAATCCATTGATCTAATCCTTCGCACCTCTGTGGCCGGCGGTGAAGAGGAAGAGGATTTCACACCGCTAACCAGCTGGGACAAACAGGAAATCAGCGATGCCTTCTACCAGCGACTGCAGCAACTAAGACCCCGAGAATTAGAACGCGGGGTCAGCCTTGTGGGCCCGCACCGCGACGAGCTCAGCATCTTGAAATCCGGCCTTTTGGCTAGAAATCACGCATCTCAAGGCGAAGCCTGGTCTTTGGCACTGGGTCTAAAGCTTGCGATGGCGGAATTGCTAAGGGCCGATTCGCAATCTGGCGACCCGGTTTTGATTCTGGATGATGTCTTTGCGGTTTTGGACGCCGGTCGTAGGCAGCGGCTGGTGGAATTCGTAATCGGGAACGAACAGGTTTTGATTACATCTGCCGACGTGGAAGCGGTACCAAACCTAAATGTTGCCAAGCGGCTTGAGATCTCGGGGGGTGAGGTAGTTGGCTAAGTTGAATTTCGAGGTAATCGATAACTTTTTTAAGCAGTATCTGCTTGGCACAACCGGAATTAAGTCTCGCGACCAGAAGCGTCGCGAAGCCAATCAAAAGCGTGGATCGCAACCCTTTGACGCCGGCCGCGATCCGGTAAAGGCCAGTGCATCACTGGAGCAGCTCTTTGGAGAATTTAACTGGACCAGTCAATTGGCCCAAGCCGCGCTATTTACCGAGTGGGAAAAGGTGGTTGGGGCCGACAGCGCTGAAGCCTCCTACCCGGAAGAACTAAAAAACGAAGTGCTGTCGGTGCGCTGTCGATCCACCGCCTGGGCCACGCAGTTGCGGCTGTTGGAATCACAAATCTTGGAGAAAATCCGCACTCAACATCCCGATGTCGTGGTGAGTGAAATTCGATTTATTGGACCCACCGCACCGAGTTGGAAAAAGGGGCCCAGATCGGTGCCTGGCAGAGGTCCTCGCGACACATACGGCTAAAGCGCATATCCCAGCTTTTGTCTGGGCCTAAAGGTAGAATCTAGGGGTTAGCTCACCCGAATTTAAGTCGGTCCGCAGGTCCGCAGTTCATAGGTACTAACTCAAGAGGAAGTAACTGAATATGTCGGAAACAAAACCAAATTATGACGCCGGTGCGATCCAGGTCCTAGAGGGACTTGAGGCAGTTCGCAAACGCCCAGGAATGTATATCGGTTCTACCGGTCCTAGAGGCTTGCACCACCTGGTCTATGAAATCGTTGATAACTCTGTAGATGAAGCGCTCGCAGGCTATTGCGACACCATCGAGGTAATAATCACCAAAGACGGTCACATCAAGGTGACCGACAACGGCCGCGGTATTCCGGTCGACATGCACCCGGTTGAGAAGAAGCCGGCGGTTGAGGTTGTGCTCACCGTGCTACACGCCGGTGGAAAGTTCGGCGGCGGCGGATATGCAGTCTCCGGTGGTCTACACGGTGTGGGTGCATCGGTAGTAAACGCGCTATCTACTCGTCTACACGTCGAGGTGCACCGCGAGGGCTTTATTTGGCGTCAGAGCTACACCATCGGTGTGCCAGATGCACCGCTAGCCAAGGGTGAGGCTACCGACCGCACCGGAACCACGATTGAGTTTGTTCCGAGCCCAGAGATCTTTGAAACTGTGGTCTTTGACTACGAGACTTTGCGCCAGCGCTTCCAGCAGATGTGTTTCTTGAACAAGGGACTGCGCATCTCGCTAAAAGATGAGCGCGATGGTCAAAACGACACCTACCACTACGAGCGTGGCCTCAGCGACTATGTCGAGTACCTAAACTCCGCCAAGAAGGTAGAGGTGGTGCACGAGGAGATCATCTCGATCGAAACCGAGACCGAAGAAAAGAACATGTCGGTCGAAATCGCCATGCAGTGGACCACCGGCTACAACGAGGGCGTCCACACCTACGCCAACACCATCAACACCCATGAGGGTGGTACCCATGAAGAAGGTTTCCGCACCGCGCTTACCTCGCTACTGAACAAGTACGCTCGCGAAAAGAACCTGCTGAAGGAAAAGGACGAGAACCTAACCGGTGACGACGTCCGCGAAGGTCTAACCGCTGTCATCTCGGTAAAGCTAACCGAACCACAGTTTGAAGGTCAGACCAAGACCAAGCTGGGTAACACCGAGGCCAAGGCCTTCGTGCAGCGCGTGGTGAGCGATCAGCTGGGCGACTGGTTTGAAAGAAACCCAAATGCTGCCAAAGAGGTAGTTCGCAAGGCTATTCAAGCTGCCAGCGCTCGCCTAGCGGCGAGAAAAGCCCGCGAAGCGACCCGCCGTAAGGGTCTATTGGAATCCGGCGGTATGCCTGGAAAGCTGCGTGACTGCTCCTCCAGAAACCCAGAAGTTTCCGAGATCTACATCGTGGAGGGTGACTCGGCAGGTGGTTCCGCGGTTCGCGGTCGCGACCCCGAAACCCAGGCGATTTTGCCGCTGCGCGGAAAGATCCTGAACGTCGAGAAGGCGAGACTCGACAGAGCACTTGCCAATACCGAGGTCCAGGCCCTAATCACCGCATTTGGTACCGGAATCGGCGAGGACTTCGATGTTTCGAAGATCCGCTACCACAAGTGCATCTTGATGGCCGACGCCGATGTTGATGGCCAGCACATTAGAACCCTGCTTTTGACCCTGCTGTTCCGCTACATGCGACCGCTGATCGAGCACGGTTACGTTTACATGGCTCAGCCACCGCTGTTCCGCATCAAGTGGTCTAACGCCGAGCACGAATACGTCTTCTCCGATGCCGAGCGCGATGCTCGACTGGCAGCCGGTGCCGCCGAGGGCAAGAAGATCCCGAAGGAAAACGCGATTCAACGCTACAAGGGTCTGGGTGAGATGGACTACGACGAGCTTTGGGACACCACCATGAACCCTGCCACCAGAACCTTGCTTCAGGTGACCCTCGATGATGCCGCACTAGCCGACGAGGTGTTTAGCACCCTGATGGGCGAAGATGTGGAATCCCGCCGTAACTTCATCCAGCGCAACGCTAAAGACGTTCGCTTCTTGGACATTTAGGACTAGAGGTAAAGAAAAATGACTGAAAACCAGATGGACAAGATTGAGCAGGTAGACCTCCAGGTCGAAATGCAGCGTAGCTACCTTGACTACGCAATGAGCGTTATCGTCGGTCGCGCACTTCCTGACGTGCGAGACGGTCTAAAGCCAGTGCACCGTCGCGTGCTTTACGCAATGTATGACGGTGGATACCGCCCAGACAAGCAGTTCTCCAAGTGCTCCCGCGTTGTCGGTGACGTTATGGGTCAGTTTCACCCGCACGGTGACAGCGCTATTTACGACACCCTGGTGCGTTTGGTCCAGGACTGGAACCTGCGCTACCCACTGGTAGCGGGCCAGGGTAACTTCGGATCTCCTGGTAATGACCCAGCTGCTGCTCCGCGTTACACCGAGTGCAAGATGGCACCGCTTGCGATGGAGATGGTTCGCGACATCGACGAAGAAACCGTTGATTTCCAGGACAACTACGACGGTAGGACCCAAGAGCCAACCATTTTGCCTTCCCGTTTCCCAAACCTGTTGGTGAACGGCTCCATCGGTATTGCCGTTGGTATGGCTACCAACATCCCACCGCACAACCTGCGCGAAATCGCCCAGGCTGCGCAGTTTGTGCTGAAGAACCCAAATGTGGTTGGCGAAGAGCTAATCGAAGAGCTAATCAAGGTCGTAAAGGGCCCTGACTTCCCAACCGGAGCTCAGATTCTTGGTCGTCGCGGCATTGAAGACGCTTACCGCACCGGTCGTGGTTCAATCACCATGCGCGCAGTGGTCAATGTCGAAGAGATTCACAACCGCACCTGCTTGGTGGTAACCGAGCTGCCATACCAGGTAAACCCGGACAACCTAGCCCTCAAGATTGCGGAGCTAGTCAAGGAAGGCAAGCTAACTGGAATTGCGGATATCCGCGATGAGACCTCCGGTCGCACCGGCCAGCGCTTGGTAATTGTGCTGAAGAAGGACGCGGTAGCCCGCGTCGTACTAAACAACCTCTACAAGTACACCCAGCTGCAGGAAAACTTCGGTGCCAACATGTTGGCACTGGTCGATGGCGTGCCACGCACCCTGTCAATCGATGGTTTCATCACCAACTGGGTGGCACACCAGGTAGACGTAATCGTTCGCCGCACTCAGTTCCGTCTGCGCAAGGCCGAGGAACGCGCCCACATTTTGCGCGGTTACCTCAAGGCACTGGATGCCTTAGATGAGGTAATCGCACTTATTCGTCGCAGCCCAACCGTCGACGATGCTCGCGAAGGCTTGATGAAGCTGCTTTCGATTGATGAACTGCAGGCCAGGGCGATCCTGAACATGCAGCTTCGCCAGTTGGCAGCGCTAGAGCGTCAGAAGATCATCGATGAGGCAGCCGAGCTAGAGCGTCAGATCACCGAGTTCAAGCGCATCATCGCCGATGAGGCGGTGCAGCGCCAGATCATCTCTGAGGAGCTAGATGAGATCGTGAACCGCTACGGCGATGAGCGTCGCTCGGAGATCTTGCTCGGTTTCGATGGCGATGTTTCGGTTGAAGACCTAATTCCGGAAGAGGAAATGGTTGTAACCCTCACCGCCGGTGGCTACATCAAGCGCACCAGAAGCGACAACTACCGCGTCCAGCACCGCGGTGGCAAGGGCGTAAAGGGTGCCAGCCTGCGTGCTGACGATGTGGTGCAAAACTTCATTGTTTCCACCACTCACCACTGGCTGATGTTCTTCACTAACACCGGTCGCGTCTTCCGCTCCAAGGTTTACGAGATCCAGGAATCTGGTCGCGATGCCAAGGGTCAGCACGTCGCCAACCTGCTGGCACTGCAGCCTGATGAGCGCGTGGTCGAGGTCTTGGATCTCAAGGACTACCAGCAGGCGCCGTATCTGGTGCTCGCCACCCGTGCCGGTTTGGTAAAGAAGACCGCACTTGAGGCCTACGACACCGCCAGAACCGGTGGCATCATCGCAATCAAGCTCCGCGAGGGCGATGAGTTGGTAAACGCCATGCTGGTTAGCGATGAGAACGACCTGCTTTTGGTTTCTCGCAAGGGCATGTCAATCAGATTCTCGGCTTCCAGTGAGCAGCTAAGGCCAATGGGTCGTGACACCTCAGGTGTGATGGGCATGAGCTTTAGAAAGGGCGATGAGCTACTTAGCGCAACCGTAATCGGTGAGGCAGGATTTGTATTCGTGGTTACCGAGGGTGGTTACGCCAAGCGCACCAGCGCTGACCAGTACCGCATCCAGAACCGCGGTGGTTTGGGAATCAAGGTCGCCAAGCTGGACGAAAAGCGCGGTGACCTGGTTGGCGCGCTGATCGTCGACGAGGCTGATGAGGTTTTGGTCGTACTTGCTTCCGGCAAGGTAATCAGAACCAATGCCGCCGAGGTTCCTGCTAAGGGCCGCGACACCATGGGTGTGGTATTCGCTCGCTTCGAGGAGTCAGATTCGGTATTGTCGCTAGCGCGCAACACGGAGCGTAATCTAGAGACCAACGATTCGGTAGAGGTTGAGGGAGAGCCAGATGGCGAAGCTGTTCAAGCGGAGTAGCGCTCCAAAGGAGCCGGTGAAGCAAGTCAGGCTAAAGCTTCGCTCAATCGAAGTGATGTCGGCTGTGAAGGTTGGCTTTATGGTTTCGATTGCGCTGGCAATCTCGACCATCGTGGGATCGATCCTGCTGTGGGCGGTGCTTGCCTCCTCCGGAATCTTCTCCTCGGTCGGAGGCCTTCTCTCCAGCATCTTCGGTGAGGGCAGCGGATTTAGCCTAGAAAACGAGTTCTCGTTTGGAAATGTGGTTGGAACCGCAACCACAATTTCGCTATTGAACATCGTCTTCACGACCGCGCTTTCGGCAATCTGGGCGGTGCTTTTCAACCTGATTTCCAAGATTGTCGGCGGAGTTTCGGTCACCTTCACCAACAACTAAAAAATTCGGTTTTGCATCTTGGCCGTTTTTTAGTAAAGTTGAGGGGTTCTACGGGCCTATAGCTCAGGTGGTTAGAGCGCTTCACTGATAATGAAGAGGTCGGAGGTTCAAGTCCTCCTAGGCCCACCAGGAAGCTTCTCCCCAGTGAGACGGCTTCCAACGTAGGATGCACCAAGATCCAACCGGATCACTCCGGGGACTTAGCTCAGTTGGTAGAGCACCTGCTTTGCAAGCAGGGGGTCATCGGTTCGA
>DLPB01000031.1:2778-141979 GCA_002479805.1 Micrococcales bacterium UBA7469 | reverse complement strand
GGTTCGACCCCCCTAGTCTCCACTCAGAAAAACTCCCCCTAGAAATAGGGGGAGTTTTACTTTAAGAGCTGTGGTTTCTTGATCAGCGCCATCGAGGCGGTAGCGAATAGACAAAGCACTGCAGCGGTAATCCAGGCGATGAAGTAACTGCCTTGGACGTCTCTGATCACCCCAGCAAATAATGCAGCTACCGAAGCACCAACCATGTGAGCAGCAAAGACCCACCCCCAGATAATGCCTGTTTTTTCCAAACCAAAATAATTTCGAATCAGTTCGAGAGTGGGAGGGACGGTCGCTATCCAATCCAAGCCATAAAACACCACGAAAAATAAAAGCGGGGGTTCGACCGTTGGTCCTAAAACGAAGGGAACGCTAAAAAGTGCCAACCCACGCAGGCCGTAGTAAACAGCCAGCAAAATTCGAGAGTCATAGCGATCAGTCAACCAACCTGAAAGTATCGTTCCCACAAAATCAAATATTCCGACCAGGGCCAGTAGTCCAGCAGCCGTTGTTGCCGGCATTCCATGATCGTGTGCAGCGGGAATGAAATGAGCGCCGATCAATCCATTAGTTGTCCAACCACAAATAAAGAAAGTTCCGGCCAAAACCCAAAATTCTCGGGTTCGGGCCGCATCGAACAAGACCGAAAACGTTGAACCTAGAGTTCTTGGTGCCTCGCCGTGAGTTTGCGGAGCTTCATTGGCACCATAAGGCAACTCGCCAACGTCACTTGGGCGATTTCTGAAAAATACGGCAAAAAGCGGGACCACTACGATTGCAAATGCCCCCACCAAGAGCGATCCGGTTTGCCAGCCCATCTCCATAACCGAGTGAGCTATTAGAGGTAGAAACACTAATTGACCCGTGGCATAGGCTGCCGAGAAAATTCCGGTAATCAATCCTCGTTTTCTTACAAACCATCTGTTGGCAACAATTGAGGCAAATACAAGTGCCAGACCACCTGTCCCTAAGCCCACAAATACTCCCCAAAGCAGAACCAGATGCCAAACCTCGGTCATATAAACCGTGAGAATTGTTCCAGACGCGATTAAGCCAAGAGCAACCAAGGCGACCTTTTTGACCGAGAATCTTTCCATCAAAACAGCAGCAAAAGGGGCCGTCAAACCATAGAACAAAAGGTTCACCGTCACGGCCAAAGAGGTTTGTGATCTGGTCCAACCAAAGCTACTCTCCAGGGGCTCAAACAAAACCGAAGTGGTTGATCGAAAAGCGGCGGCAGCGATCAATGTGAGAAAAGTTATCGCTGCGACAATCCAAGCCGGGTGAATTTTTGATTTCATGTTTGAACCTAATTACCTCGTCAACTCGGAAGGGTCACTCCTTCAGAAACCTATCAGCACCCCGTGAAAAGCCGGTTAAACCAAGCTCTAATCCGCTCAAGATAGTGGGAAAATCCACCAGAACCTTTTTGGGCCTGACCTAGCTTGGAACGTGACCCCCCGAGTCCCCACTCATCAGGAAACTCCCTCCAGAAATAGTGAGAGTTTCTTTCTTGGGCGACTGCTATCTCGCCACCAAGGCCTGGGCTGAGCCATTGCCTTGGGGTCGAGAATAAGCTTCAGTTATGACTAAGGCCGCTTCGTATCTGACTAGAGCAAATAACTTCCTAGACAAACTCGGCGTCAAGATAACTTCGGTCGTTGGCACGATGTGGGCAGCGATTGCTTTTTCAATGCTGGCGTTGGTCTCACTACCGGCAGCTCTAGCCTCCGGAAATACTTTGGTTATTGTCTCTTGGTTTGCTCAAACCTTTTTGCAGCTGGTGCTACTGCCAATAATCATGGTTGGCCAAGCGGTTCAGGCCAGGAAAACCGAAAAGCGCGATAACGAAACTCACCAGGTTGTTATGGCTGCCCACCAAGAAACACAACAAATCCTTCGCGAACTCCACAAGAAGCAGTCAGGACGCTAGTGATTGCCCGCTGGGGCGACTTGGCAGCGCTAGTTAGTTGTTTAGAACATACTTTGCGTAGTTATTGAGGATGGCCTGCCATCCCTCACGCTGCATATCAACTGAGTTCTCGTCTTCGGTGTCAAACTCAACAGTGACCCGAGAATCCTCACCCACCTGCTCGAATACAACTCTCGCTGTCCGATCTCCGAATAAGTATTCGAGGAGTTTGTGCTCGATGATGTTGGTGTAGGTGCCCTCAAAATCAAAGCCGAAACTGCCATCTTTGGCCTCCATGTGGGAGGAGAAGTTGCCACCAACACGAAGATCTACTCTGGCGTCCCTGCACTGCCAGTCGTCGGAGGCGAAGTTCCACTGGTTGATTGCCCCTGGGGTGACATACGCATCCCAAGCTTTTGCTACCGGAGCATTGATATCGACTGAGACTGAAATTTTCATCTTGTCAGTCTATTGACGCTGCTTTAGGCCAGCTAGCTTCTCGGCTCAGGAATCACCGGCATGCTCTCGGTGATTGGGTCTGAGGTTTTGCTTCTACGCAGCGCGATGTAGATGGCGACGCTGGCAAGCAAAACAATTAGCCCGCAACCCATCACCGTCCAGCGAATACCAACTGCCTCGGCAAACCAACCAATTAGCGGTGAACCGATCGGGGTTCCGCCCATAAAGATCAAAAGGTAAATTCCCATGACCCGGCCGCGCAATGTGGGTTCGCAGTTGGTCTGAACAAACGAGTTTGCAGAAATCAAAGTCATCAGTGCCATGCCACCAACCAGTGGCAACATCATGGCAAAGGTTCCGTAGCTGGGCATCCAGGCCGTGATGGTTAGCAACAGCCCAAAGAGCATTCCGCCAAACATCACAAACTTTGGAACTCTCAGGTGTTCAAACCTGGCGGAGATTAGAACTCCGGTGAAGGACCCGACCGCCAAAACGCTGCCCAAAATTCCAAACTCCGCCGGACCCTTACCAAATTCCTGGGTGGCCATTACCGCCATGAAGATTTGGAAGTTCAAGCCGAAGGTGGTGGCAAAGAAGACCGCCAGCATCACCAAGAAGATATCGCGTTGCCCGATCACATACTGCACGGCCTGCTTGAGCTTGGCTGCGCTATTTGGCTTCACCGAGATAAAGAGCAGGTCTTTACGCATCAGCGCCAGGGCAATAACAACCGCCACATATGTGAGCGAGTTGATCAGGAAAGAGACCCCGGTCCCAAACAGCACAATCAAGAACCCGGAGGCGGCTGGGCCGATAAGCCTACCGGCGTTGAAGTTTGCCGAATTCAGGCTGATGGCACTCGGAATGTCTTGGTGACCAACCAGTTCTGTGTTGAAGCTGGTGCGGACCGGAGCATCGATAGCGGAGAATACGCCAACCGTGAAGGCGAGTATGGCAACGTGCCAGATCTCAACCACCCCGCTAATTACCAAAAGCCCCAGGGTTAGTGAGCCCAGTCCAGCGCCGACATTGGTGATTATCAAGAGCGTTCGTTTATCAAACCGATCGGCGAGAACCCCGCCGTAGAGGCTTAGAAGCAGAGATGGTAAAAATTGCAGGGCGGTGATCAAACCCAATAGCTGAGCACTATTGGTGAGTTCGAGAACCAGCCAGTCCTGAGCAATGCGCTGGGCCCAGGTGCCAATGTTTGAGAGCACGCTGGCCGGAAACAAGATCCGATAGTTGCGGTGTTTGAAAGCTCTAAGTGCGCTTTCTCGGGCCATTTGGCAAGACTACCAAGCGTTGCCAACCGTCAGCGCCGACAAGAGCTATTTACCCTTCTCCAAGTTGAACGATATGGCCTCAGAGACCAAGTTTTGCAGGCCGTCATGATTCGGCACATCGTTTTCGAAGTAGTCGATTGCCCGCGCCACCTTGCTGTCCAATCGGGCGTTGAAATGTGGGTCGTCGGCTGCAAACTTTGCGGCGTTAGGGAACGTGAGCCGAACCGCGGATTTGAGGATATCTGCCACGCAGATGATGCCGTCCGATTCCCAAACTGCAGAACCAAGCGGCTTCGAGGGCATCTTCCACTTCACAGCCTCGCTTACCAAGGGGTTAGTTCCGAGGATTATTGACCTCAGTTGGGTGAGGAGCTCGGCTTTCCAGCCCGGTGCTGACTCAATGATCAGATCTATTTCCTGCTGCGGAGTTGCCATCTCTCACCCTCCAGTTGGTTTCTTCCAATACGCTAGTCCAGTGTCGCGTCGAGGATTAGTGCTGTTCTTGCTCGCTGGCGTTTTCTGGGGACTGCCCTATTTCTTTATTGCCATCGCTCTGGAGAGCTTTTCCACGCCAACCATTGTTTTTGCTAGAACCCTAATCGGTGCTTTGGTTTTGGTGCCATACGCGATCAAGACCGGTGCCGCAAAAAAGGTTTTGAAGGCCTGGCCCTATGTCTTGCTGTTTGCCGGCCTAGAGATGGTTGGCCCCTGGTTCTTGATTACCGAGGCAGAGAAATATATCTCGTCCGGCCTTGCCGGATTATTGATTTCCACCGTGCCGTTTTTTGCGGTCGCGATCCTGGCCCTGGTGTTCAAAGACCGCACTGCGCTCAAGCCAATCCCACTGGCGGGAATGGTTATCGGTTTTACCGGCGTCGTTGCGCTGGTTGGCATCGACTCGTTCCTCGGCCACGTTGAACCGCTCTGGATCGGCGCCGTTGTGCTGGCGGCGGTTGGTTATGCAATCGCACCAATTATGGCCAATCACAAGATGACCGATGTGCCAACCAGTGGTGTTATTGGCTTCAGCATGGCGATCGTCGCCGCCATTTACGCGGTTCCAGCAGCATTTGAGATTCCTGCCGAGATTGCAGCCCAGCCTCCGGTTGAGAGCTGGATTGCACTTTTGGTGCTGGGCCTTGTTTGCTCGGCGCTCGCCTTCGTGATCTTCTTTGAACTAATTCGTGAGGTTGGGCCGGTTAAGGCCAGCCTGATCACCTATGTGAACACCGCGGTAGCGCTAATGCTGGGCACTGTTTTTCTTGCGGAGCCGGTAACGCCTGGGCTACTAATCGGAATCCCGCTGATTACCGTTGGTCTTTATTTATCTGCGAAAAAGTAGCGATTGTTGACACACTAGGTAGATATGGAATCACTCGCTGCCCTAGTTGCCGGAATCTTCATCGCTGAAATCGCAATTTCGCTGGCAAACATCTTTACCGCCATCCTTTACCGCCGTGGCAAGGCCAAGCTTTGGCTAGCCGCTGGGCTCAATGCCGTCACTGGATTCATTGCGATGTGGGGGATTGCCACGGTCTGGACCTTGGCGGTTGCACCCTTGGCATCGATCATCATCGCTTCGATTTTGATCACCATGCCAAAGAAAAATCGGGCCGAGTAATCCCCGGCCCGATTCCTAAGGTTTCTTTAGACCAGCGGTAGGTATGCCCATAGCAGTGCAGCTGCTAGCGATGCCAAAAGCAAGTTCATGTTCATCTTGAGGGTGTACTTAGCCTCGCCACGCTTAGCGTGCAGGATGATTGCACCAACCATGGTCAGCGCCAGGCCAATACCGGCGGCCACCGCAAACCAAAGTACCCAGGTGAACCCTAGGAAGTATCCGATCGGTGCCAGTACCAGACCGGCTGCACCAAGTAGCTCAAGCCAGGCGATTAGGCGAACCACACCGAATGGGGTCTTCTCAACCCAGCCAAAACCTGCACCCAGCAGGGTCTCCTTGGAGCTTGTTGCCTTGAACTTACCGGCCTTGAAGAAAGCGAATGCGGTGAAGAGGCTTGCCGCGGCGGCAAGAGCGATGATCAAAATTTCCATGTTTTCCTAATTCTGTCTAGTCCCTCTAGACAAACATTGTCTACCATACCTGATTTTTTCCTTGATAAGGTTTCTTTATGGAAATCAAAGCTGAGTGCGAGCGTAAGGCCGGAGCCTGGCGCGTTCGCGTCCCGGCTTTGGACAATCTACTGATCTCCACCAAGCGCCTAGACCTTGCCACCGAACAGATCAGAGACCTGGTTCACGAATACCAGGGCATCGACCGCTGCGAAGTGGTGGTCAAGGTGGAGGCTGCCATGCCTGGCATCATGTGTGACTTGGAGGCTGCGCAAATCAAGATGCGCGAATCTCAGCGCCTGCAAGAAGAGGCTTCTCGCGAGATTCGCGATGTGGTCTCAAGGCTGCGCGATGAAGGTTTGAGCATGCGCGATATCGGCGTGCTGCTGCAGATCTCGCCGCAGCGAGTGGCCCAGCTAACCGAAGCAAACTAATTTAAGGATCAAATTGAAAAAGGTATTTGCCGCAGTCCTTTTATCCACATCGTTACTTCTTACCGGCTGCACCACCGTCGTCGTAACCGAGGACCACTCCAATCACATGGTGAGCGAGAATTCCGAATTCAGTGCGGCAGATGTGATGTTTGCCCAGATGATGATTCCACACCATCAACAAGCGGTCGAGATGGGAGAAATCGCTATCTCGCGCGCTCTTCGCCCTGAGGTTTTGGAATTAGCGAAGCAAATTGCCAATGAGCAAGCTCCAGAAATTGAGCTCATGCAGTCTTGGTTGAAAGCCGCCGGGGCAAACGAGCACATGGATCACAACATGGGAATGGACGGCATGCTGACCGACGAAGAGATTGAAACTCTGAAAGCTGCTTCCGGCGCCGAATTCGATCGACTCTATCTTGAAGGCATGATTGCTCACCACGAGGGCGCTATCGCCATGGCTGAGGATGTGGTTGATTCAAAAAACCCTGAAGTTGCAAAATTGGCAGCCGCAATTATCGAGTCGCAAACTGCCCAGATCGTCCAGATGAAAGAACTTTTGGCTAATTAATCCAACCCAGGCGTTTAGCAACAACTAGGTATTGCACTCGTTCGCTTTCGGTGGCTTTCAGCTCGTGCATTACTAATTCGCAAAGCGCTTTGGCCGCCGGCTCTGACTCGAGCAACGCGATGCGATGAAGTTCTACAGCTAGGTCTGGGTAATCCTGTTCAAACCTTCTAAAACCGTTTAGTGAATCTGCCTTTTGGTTGTTAGCTCGCTGGTTGCGAATTAGTTTGATGGCAAAATCCATAGCCGCAGACTTGATATGTTGTTCGGCAGCCAAAATCTCACCGCGCTTGGCTCGTCCGGTGCCGATCAAAATCAGCGACAAGAAAAGCTCAAACTCCCTGGCCCGATCGAATGTTTTCGGGATCGACCGAGCAGCAATCTTTGCCATTCTTGGGGCTAGGTCCTGGTTGTCCAAAACCACCTTGTAATCATTTACGCTAGCTAGCTCAAGCTCGGAGTCTTCAAAAACGGCGAACTCCAAAACATCGCCACTTTGGTAAACCACCTTTAGGCCGTGAGCAGTTTCTCGTGGGCTGAGAGCTATTTCCCCTTGGTTCGGAAGCCAGCTGAGGTCTTGTCGAAAAGATTCTCCGCTGCCTTGTTTTACCACCAGGAAGAAGTCCTGGTCACTGAATTCATCGACGCGGTGGGTGGCAGCGGCACTGCCTACGAAAATTAAGCCGATAACTTCGGGTCGCTTCGCGACCAAATCAGTTAGCTCGGCCTGGAAGGATAGAAACTTCTCGAGATACTCGCTCATGCATTGAAGAGTAGGCGATAACCTGTTGGCATGTTGCTTTCAGATCGGGATATTCGCACGCAAATCGAGGCTGGCCGAATTGGTCTAGAGCCGTTGAACATGGAGTTGATCCAGCCCTCGAGCATGGATGTCCGCCTGGACCGCTTCTTTAGACTTTTTGACAACCACAAATACCCGTTCATTGATCCACGCGAGCAGCAGGATGACCTCACTCGCTTTGTTGAGGTCGACAAGGACGAGGCCTTTATCCTGCACCCAGGTGAATTTGTGCTGGGTTCAACCTTTGAGTTTGTAACACTGCCAAACGACATCGCGGCACGACTTGAGGGCAAGAGCTCGCTCGGTCGCCTAGGGCTACTCACCCACTCAACCGCCGGCTTTGTGGACCCAGGCTTCCAGGGTCACGTGACGCTAGAGCTTTCTAACACCGCCACCTTGCCAATCAAGCTATGGCCAGGCATGAAGATTGGCCAGCTTTGCTTCTTCCAGCTTTCCTCCGAGAGCGAAAACCCATATGGCAGCGCAAAGTATGGCTCTCGTTATCAGGGGCAGCGTGGGCCAACCGCTTCTCGCAGCTACCTCAACTTCCACGTCACAGACGTCGGCAATAACCCGCTCTAGTAGAAGTTTGCTCGAGCTTCGGCTAGATCTTTTGAGTAAACCCGCTTCAGGGCGTATTTATCTGCCGCGACCTCACAAAGCCGCGCGACCTCGAAGTTGAAGGCACGAGAAACTGCGAACCATGGGGTCAGCTGCATCATCAGATGGGTGACTCGCTTAAGCCATTGATGACCTAGCCGAACATGACCGTATTCATGCCAGAGGATGGCCTTGAGTTGTTGCTCGGGCAGATCAAAAACCGCCTTCGAGAGATAGATCTCGTAGTCCTTGGTGATTGCAATAAAGCCAGGAATTTCAAGATGATAGACCTTCGCTTTATGAAAAATCTCGACCTCTCGCCGAGCAAGCTTTGCGAGTTGGTCGAATTCCTTCGCTGCGCGAAATAGTGGCTCGAGTCTTTGATTACTCAGTGCCAGCAAGATGCCGGCAAAGGCCAAAAGTAACCATGGGGCAAAGCTAACCGCCAAGATCAGAGCGATATCTGTTGTGGTTTGCAGCAGATAATAGGTTTCGATAATTGACCAGGCGGCGATGCCGAATGACAAGATCGCCGCTGCCATGGCGGTGAAGAACAGGGTGAACCAAACCGCTATGCCGACATTTGGGGCTTTGCTGAAGCGATTGACCAGCAGGAACGGTGCCGCGGTGCTAATTAGGAGCACATACTCGATGAGCACGAGCAGCAGGTAGATGGAGGATTCCACCTCGAAAGGCTACTAGCCCAGCGCCTTTTTCAAAGACTCGATCTGAGCCTGAGAAAGCTGGCTGGTGAAGTGGCTGAAGACCAGGGCGGGGTTCTCGGCATCAGCCAGCGCACTCAGCAGCATCGATGCAGTGTGCTGCTCTCTTGTGCTGGTTGATTTGAAGAGGAAGGTTCGACCCGAAGCTTGTTCGCGCTGCACCATGCCCTTGTCTGAAAGTCGCGAGAGCACTGTCAACACCGTGGTGATTGCTAGGTCATCATCGCCGAGCATCGCAAGAATCTGCTGCGAGGTTAGGCCCTCTGGGCGATCCCACAGACACCCGAGAATCTGGGACTCCAGTTCACCCTGTTTGCGCTTATTGCTCATGCGGGGATTCTACAGGTTGTAGAGAAAAGTTGATCCTGTCTTCGGCTTCTCGTCTAAAGTCCTCACAAATCCAAGACAAAACTTCAAGCTGCCGCTCTAGTGCTCCTTGATACTTCGCCTTGAGCACAACCTCATGATGGGCAATGCGATTTCTCAGCTCAAGGCTTTCCTGAAGCCTTGCATAAAGCACCCCTCGAGTTCTTGGGGCTGAGTCGGTGAGTAGGTTTTGGAACAAAACTGGCCAGCAGTAGGACTCCATTCGCTTGCTGAAAAGGAGAGTCCAGAAAGAGAACGGTAGTTGGGTTGTTAGTGCGTCGATTGTCAGATTTGATCCGCGAGATCGCCCTATTACCTTTTCAATGCGGGATCTTCCAGCATCCCCTAACCTCCAAGCCTCAGAGCCAAACAACTCCGCCCCAAATTCGGCAATTAGAAAGCTGCTGGCACGATTACGAAGAGTGAGTTCAATGCCACTAATCACCACCCAGAGCTTCAGACTCATCTCTTGATTTGCAAAGTACGCTTCGTGTGCGCCAGCTCCGCTGGACCTAATTTGATTTAGTTTTGCATGGGAAACGGACAGACAAAAGCCACAATCTTCGTGTGAATAAGTTTTGGCAAACTTCATAGCATTTGGTATCCTTGGGGCGTAACACCCCGGAACCTGCTATGCATTGCACCAGGCCGGGGTTTTCTCTTTAATTGCTAAAAAGCTAGTGCCCGGCTCGAAACCATGCTTTTAGTTATCCCCAACTAGTCAGTAATCACCTGTGGCTTGGGGTCAACGGTGGCTAGTAGCAGCGTTCCAACTACTAGAACTACCATGAGCCCAAGGATGCCGTAGATGGTGGCTTGGGCGTTCTCGACTCCCATTGCCAAGGCAGCAGAGATAGCGGTGGTCCAAAGTAGTGGGCTCACGAAGCTAACCGCACGGCCGGTCGTCATGTAAAGACCGAATACCTCACCCTCGCGACCCTCGGGAGTAAAGCGAGCAACAAACGATCTTGATGCTGCCTGGGCAGGACCGACAAACAGGGTCAGTGCCAAACCACCAATCCAGTAGGTGATTGGACCGTAGCCTGCGAACAAGAACACCGAGAAGCCGGCAATGGTTAAACCAATTAGCGAAATCATGATGGTGCGCTTCGGCCCAATCTTGTCATCAGCGAAGCCACCGATAACCGCACCGATTCCCGAGACCAGGTTTGCCGCAATACCGAACAGGATCACCTCGGCCAGTTCAAAGCCGAAGGCCAAAGAACCCAGTGCTCCACCAAAGGCAAATACCCCCGAGAGACCATCGCGGTAGATGGCAGATGAAATCAGAAACTTGAAGGTTTGCGGGGCCTGACGGCGCAGCGATTTGAGCTGACCCCAGAGCTTGTAATAGCTCTCGATGATGTTTTCTTTCGCGAGGTCTTTCTTGGCCTCAATCTCCTTTACGGAGATAAATAGCGGAATCGACCAAACCAGAATCCAGACCGCACTGAAGAGGAAGACCGCGCGAACATTTAGTGCGTCATTAGTTGGGATGCCAAACCAGGGGGTCTCAGTCTGTACAAAGCCAACCAGTGACATAAGTAGCAAGATGATGCCACCGACATATCCCAAGCCCCAGGCAAAACCGGAGACCTTACCGATGTTGCTCTCGGTGGTGACCTGACGCATCATGGCGTAGTAGTTGATAAAGGCGATTTCTTGAATGAAGCCACCGAAGCTAAAGATGATCAAGCCCAACCAAAGCATGCTCGGGGTTGGCGAGATGAAGAACAATGACGCCATCACACCGGCAAGGATGAAGGTATTCATCATCAGCCAGAACTTGCGCTTACCCATTTCGTCGGTGCGACGACCAAAGATTGGTGCCGCTAGCGCTACCGCAATACCTGCCAAGGTGGTGGCGAGTCCCAGTGCCCTTGAGGTGTCAGCCTCTGGGCCGAAGGCGCTCGAGGTGATGTAGATCGGGAAGATGAAGGTTTGGAAGATGGTGGGAAATGGCTGTTCAGCCCAGTCCCACAGTGCCCAAGCGAATGTGCCCTTAGATTTCTTAGCTGAAACTTCAGTGTTTGCCATTGCTTCAGTTTAGGGAGCAAGCTCCAAAACAAAGCAACTAAATGGTTACAACTAGCTTTCCAATTTCTTGGTCGCCGGCAAAGACCTTCGGGTAAACCTGCTCGCGCAACTGCGCGTAACTGCTGGCCGCGATCAGGTCATGCTTTTTCAAAAGCTCCAAAGCCACCGCAGGTGCTGCCCGAAGATTGCCATCGGCAATCTTCACTGCAACTGCGTGATGGCTGTCGGTTGACACCACAAACACACCCTCGGCGCCAATCTTTGCCATAAAACCCTGCTCCAAAAACTGCGAGTCAGCACCGCCGGCATCGCCGATCGCCCAGGGGTGGGCCTTGGCGGCATCGATCAGCTCTTGCCCCACCTTGCTAAAACCCGAGATGGCTTTGGCAAGACCCAGCGTTGAGATTGCAAATAACGGAGCACCGCAGCCATCCGTTGTGATATTCGCAATCTTTTCACCCGAAAGCTCTTCGGTTTTCGCAAGCATGCGTTGCTGCAGCGGGTGATTTGGGTCGAGGTAACTCTTTAGATCCCAACCATTTAGCTGGCAGGTAGCCAAGAAGCTGGCGTGTTTGCCGGAGCAGTTCATGGCAACCCGAGACATCTCATTGGATTCTGCCCTGGCCTTGGGATTACCCGGGAATGCCCTTGGGCAGAGTAGATCGGAGCGGGTGAGCTCAAAAGATTTTAAAATTCGATCGACTACGTCGATATGAAGTGCGGTGCCGAGGTGGCTTGCCATGCTCAGCACTAGCTCTTCCCCAGATAGGTTCAAACCAAGTTCGCGCATCACCTGGGCCTGCACTGGCTTTAGCGCACTGCGCGGATACATCGGCTTTTCGATGTTGCCGTGAGCTTCCAATACGGATCCCGCTGGATCGATCAGCACAGCTAGGCCGTGGTGGAAAGACTCGTTTAGTCCGCCCCGGGTGAGTGCGGCCAGGGGTGAAAAGTCGCTGAACTCTAATTCGGTCACAGCAAAACTCTAGCCCTTGGGCAAAGTTGAGTCATTCACACTCAACTTTCAGGAATAATTCCTTGACTTAATGGTTGTGATTAGTGAAACTTGAGTCCATGTGGCTCAACTTGAGCAACACAGGCTTTAGGAAAAGGAGAACACAATGGGTAGAGCAGTAGGAATCGACCTCGGTACCACCAACAGTGCGGTAACAGTGTTGGAGGCTGGCGAGCCAAAGGTAATTGCAAACGCAGAAGGATTTAGAACCACCCCGTCGGTGGTGGCATTCACCAAGGATGGCAACATCCTGGTTGGCGAGACCGCTAAGCGTCAGAACGTGACCAACGTTGACCGCACCGTATCCTCGGTGAAGCGTCACATGGGCACCACCTGGAAGTTCAAGGTGGATGAGAAGGAGTACACCCCACAGGAGATCTCCGCTCGCATCTTGATGAAGCTAAAGCGTGACGCCGAGACCTATTTGGGCGAGAGCGTAACCGATGCGGTCATCACCGTTCCGGCTTACTTCAACGACGCTGAGCGTCAGGCCACCAAAGAGGCCGGTGAGATCGCAGGTCTAAACGTGCTTCGCATCATCAACGAGCCAACCGCAGCAGCTTTGGCCTACGGCCTAGACAAGGGTAAGGAAGACGAGCTGATCTTGGTGTTCGACCTCGGTGGTGGAACCTTCGACGTCTCGCTGCTAGAGGTTGGTAAGGACGATGACTTCTCAACCATTCAGGTTCGTGCCACCTCCGGTGACAACCGCCTCGGTGGAGATGACTGGGACCAGCGACTAGTTGACCACCTGGTTAAGAAGTTCAAGGAGACCACCGGTGTCGATGTTGCAAATGACAAGATCGCGCTGCAGCGTCTAAAGGAAGCTGCCGAGCAGGCCAAGAAGGAGCTGAGCCAGTCGCTATCGACTCAGGTTCAGCTGCCATACCTATCTTTGACCGAGTCGGGACCGGCCAACTTGGACGAGACCATCACCCGCGCTCAGTTTGAGTCGCTAACTCAGGACCTACTGGAGCGCACCCGCAAGCCTTTTGAGGATGTAATCAAGGAGGCTGGCGTCAAGGTGGGCGACATCGCACACGTTGTGCTAGTTGGTGGATCGACCCGCATGCCAGCGGTATCCGAGTTGGTGAAGTCGCTATTGGGTGGCAAGGAGCCAAACAAGGGTGTAAACCCTGACGAGGTGGTATCGGTCGGTGCAGCACTGCAGGCCGGTGTTATCAAGGGTGAGCGCAAAGACGTGCTTTTGATTGACGTCACCCCGCTGTCTCTAGGTATTGAGACCAAGGGTGGCATCATGACCAAGCTGATCGAGCGCAACACCGCGATCCCGACCAAGCGCAGCGAAACCTTCACCACCGCTGATGACAACCAGCCTTCGGTTTCGATCCAGGTCTTCCAGGGTGAGCGCGAGTTCACCAGGGACAACAAGTCGCTTGGAAACTTCGAGCTAACCGGTATTGCCCCAGCACCACGCGGCATCCCACAGATCGAGGTCACCTTCGATATCGATGCCAACGGTATTGTGCACGTGTCCGCTAAGGACAAGGGCACCGGCAAGGAGCAGTCGATGACCATCACCGGTGGCTCCTCGCTATCAACCGAGGACATCGAGCGCATGGTTAAGGACGCCGAGGAGCACGCTGCTGAAGACAAGAAGCGTCGCGAAGAGGCCGAGACCCGCAACCAGGCCGAGCAGCTTGCCTACTCAACCGAGAAGCTAATCAAGGACAACGACGACAAGCTTCCTGAAGAGGTAAAGACCGAGGTTCAGGCCGACGTCGATGCCCTGAAGTCAGCCCTTGCCTCCGACGATATCGAGGCTGTAAAGAGCGCTCAGGAGAAGCTAATGAGCTCGCAGCAGAAGCTGGGCGAGGCAATCTATGCCGCGCAGCCTGCCGAGGGCGAGGCAGCCCCAGAGGCTTCAACCGAAGACGTCGTCGACGCCGAGGTTGTTGAGGACGAGGACGACAAGGACAAGAAGTAATGTCCGACGAGAAGCTAAACGATCAGGACCCTCAGCACCACGAGGGTGACCTAAACGAAGAGATGACTGAGGAGGGCTCACCGGTTGAGCCCGAATCAGCCTCCTCGGAGACTGAGCTAATCGATCGCGAACTCGAGATCTTCCAGGATCTGCAGCGACTGCAGGCAGATTTTGTGAACTACCGAGCCCGTGTCGAGCGTGACAGGGGTGCGGAGCGCCAGGCAGCAATTGCCGAGGCGATCCGTGCTTTCCTGCCCGCCCTTGATGATCTAACCCGTGCGCAGCAGCACGGCGATCTGCAAGAGGGCACCCCGATGGCTGCAATCGCAACCAAGCTGAGAAACGCTGGCGACAAGTTTGGCCTTACGGCATTTGGTGCAAAGGGCGACAAGTTCGACCCTGAGCTGCACGATGCTTTGGTTCAGACCCCAAACCCAAGCGTCTCTGCGGCCGAGGTTGCCGACGTAATCGAACTGGGCTACCGAATCGGTGAGCGCATGCTGCGCCCAGCGAAGGTAGCGGTATTCGTTCCTGCGGAGTAGGTGAAACTAAATGGCATCTCAAGACTGGGTAGAGAAGGACTTCTACAAGATCCTTGGCGTTGCCAAGGACGTTTCAGAGGCCGAACTAAAGAAGGTCTACCGCAAGCTCGCCAAGGAGAATCACCCCGATCTACACCCGAATGATGCCAAAGCGGAGGCCAGGTTCAAGGACATCTCCGAGGCGTATGACGTGCTCTCCGATAAGGAGCAGCGTCGCGAGTATGACGCCATCCGCGCTATGGGCGGCGGCGCTCGCTTCCAGCAGGGCCCGGGTTCTGCCGGAGGTTTCGAAGATGTCTTTAGCAACCTATTCGGAGGTGGCTTCCCGCAGGGAGGCTTTGGAGGTTTCGGCGGATTTGGTGGACCGCAGCGCGGTCAGGACCTATCCACCAGCTCAACCATCGACTTCATTGATTCGATTAAGGGCACCACGCTCAAGATCAGGGTGGGTAGCGAAACCGTGAGCCTGAAGGTTCCGGCCGGCATCCAAGACGGTCAGAAACTCAAGGTAGCGGGTAAGGGACAGGCCTCACCTAACGGTGGACCAAAGGGTGATCTGGTGGTCAGCATCAAGGTCAAGACCCACCCGGTCTTCACTCGCGATGGCGACAACGTGCGGGTGACCGTACCGGTCACCATTGCCGAGGCAATTCTGGGAGCCACTATCTCGGTGCCGCTTTTGGGCGAGGCTCCGGTGAAACTCAAGGTTGCGCCCGGCACCCCAAATGGCCGAGCGCTAAGGGTGAAGGGCAAAGGCGTGCAGCGCCCTGGCAAAGAGGGTGACCTATTGGCAACCGTGGAAATTGCCGTGCCTTCGCACGTCAATGACAAGGCCAAGGCACTTATCGAGCAATTCGATCAAGAGCTACCGGATGAAGACCCAAGAGCCGATCTGATCCAGCGAGCTGGACAGCTCTAATAAAAGGAGGCGTGGATGCAACTCGATGAGAACACCCCGCTGTTTGTGATTTCGGTCGCGGCCGAACTGGCGAATATGCATCCGCAAACCCTGAGGCAGTATGACCGCATGGGCCTGGTTTCCCCTACCCGCACGCAAGGGCAATCCCGCCGCTACACCATGGCGGATGTTGCAAAACTGCGTGAGATTTCCAGGCTCTCCCAGGAGGGTGTATCGCTGGAGGGCATCAGGCGAGTGCTCGAACTGGTGACCGAAAACCAAGAACTCAGAAACCGAGTTCGGGATCTAGAGACCGAACTTGCGAATCAAGTTATGAATCAACCCGGTAGGCGAGTGTTTGCCGCCGGTGACCAAGGAGTTGTGAGCCTAAGCCCGGGTAAGAGACCGGAGCGAGGTGGCTCAGTAGTGCTATGGAGGAGGACAAGATGAATCAGCAACCAAACCAAGAAGAGCAAAAGTCTGCTCTTGAGCAATTCGGCATCGACCTAACCGCCATCGCAAAAGCAGGCAAGCTAGACCCGGTGATTGGTCGCGATGCCGAAATTCGCCGCGTCAGCCAGGTTCTCTCCCGCCGCACCAAGAACAATCCGGTGTTAATCGGTGAACCAGGAGTCGGTAAGACTGCGGTGGTCGAAGGGCTTGCGCAACGTATCGTCGCAGGCGATGTGCCGGAGAGTCTCAAGGGCAAGACCCTGATCAGCCTTGACCTTGGTGCAATGGTCGCTGGATCCAAGTTTCGCGGTGAGTTTGAAGAGCGCCTAAAGGCTGTCCTCAAAGAGATTCAAGATGCCGAGGGTTCGGTTATCACTTTCATCGATGAGCTTCACACCCTGGTTGGCGCCGGTGCTGCTGATGGCTCGATGGATGCCTCAAACATGCTCAAGCCAATGCTCGCCCGAGGCGAGTTAAGGCTGATCGGTGCCACCACCTTGGATGAGTACCGTGAGCGCATCGAAAAGGACAGCGCTCTAGAGCGCAGATTCCAGCAGGTATTTGTTGGTGAGCCATCGGTCGATGACACAGTTGCCATCTTGCGCGGTCTAAAAGAACGCTACGAAGCTCACCACAAGGTCACCATCGCAGACAGTGCTTTGGTTGCGGCTGCTCAACTCTCCAATCGCTATATCACTGGTCGACAACTGCCGGATAAGGCAATCGACCTCGTCGACGAAGCCGCTTCGCGGCTAAGAATGGAGATTGACTCCGCACCGGTTGAGATTGATGAGCTTCGGCGTCAAGTTGATCGGCTAAAGCTTGAAGAGTTTGCCCTCAAAAAAGAAAAGGACGATGCCTCTAAGCAGCGCCTTGAGAAGTTGCAAGAGGACCTGGCTGAGAAGCAGCAGAAGCTCGATGCGCTAAATGCCCGTTGGGAAAAAGAGCGCAGCGAACTAAACAAGATTGGTGAACTCAAGACCAAACTCGATGCGCTGCGCATCGAAGCGGATCGCGCTCAGCGCGAATCCAACCTGGAGTTGGCCTCTCGCCTGCTCTACGGCGAGATTCCGCAGCTAGAGAAGCAGCTCAAAGATGCCGAAAACCAAGAGTCTGATGGCACAGAGCGCATGGTCGGAGAGCAGGTCTCCGAGGATGAAATTGCAGCCGTGGTCTCGGCTTGGACCGGCATTCCAACCGGCAAGCTACTGGCCGGCGAGAGCGAGAAGCTACTCACCCTGGAAGCCCAGTTGGGTAAGCGACTGATCGGTCAAAAGCAGGCTGTGAAGGCAGTTTCCGATGCGGTTCGCCGCTCTAAGGCTGGCATCTCTGATCCATCAAGACCAACCGGATCATTTATGTTCCTAGGTCCTACCGGTGTCGGAAAGACTGAGCTTGCGAAGAGTCTCGCCGAATTCTTATTCGACGATGAGAAGTCAATGGTTCGCATTGATATGTCGGAGTACTCCGAGAAGCACAGTGTCTCCAGACTGGTTGGTGCTCCCCCGGGATATATCGGCTACGAAGAGGGTGGCCAGCTCACCGAAGCCATTCGTCGCAGACCCTATTCGGTGGTGCTGTTGGACGAGGTTGAAAAGGCTCACCCCGAGGTTTTCGACATCCTGCTGCAGGTGCTCGACGATGGTCGCCTGACCGATGGTCAGGGCCGCACGGTTGATTTTAGAAATGTGATTTTGATCATGACTTCAAACCTTGGCTCACAGTTCTTGATCAATCCAGAACTCACAGAGGCCCAGAAGCAAGAGGGCGTGATGGCGATGGTTCGCGCCGCCTTCAAGCCGGAGTTCCTAAACCGTCTCGATGACATCGTGCTATTTGATGCGCTTTCAATCGATGAACTTGGTTCGATTGTTGACCTCAATGTCGACAAGCTCACCGAGCGTCTAGAACAGCGTCGCCTGACCCTGGCGGTCACGCCAAAGGCAAGACTGTGGTTAGCCGAGAAGGGCTACGACCCGGTTTACGGTGCAAGGCCGCTTCGCAGACTGATGCAGCGTGAGATTGATGACCGACTAGCGAACCTGCTTTTGGCAGGCGAGGTTATTGACGGCGCTGCAGTTGTGGTCGATGTCGATGAGACCGGCGCAGCCTTGAGTGTTACCCCGAAGTAGATATTCCGCTTAGGGAACCTGGCACTGGGTTACCAATCAAGCGCAAGTCTGCTCACTAAACTTTGGGCTATGTCGACTAACGAACAGAGCCGTTCTTACGGCCAAGGCGCACAGGGTGAGATTGCTCAGGCAGCCAGGAGCAAGATTGGACCTTGGGCACGCCTGAGATATAACTTCGATAACTCCATCGCACGCGCCGGCACCTTCGTGCTCTACGTCTTGCTGCTAATGATGGTGATTGCCCTCGTGATGGTTGGAGTCAAGTCCACCCTGTTGGCAATCCCAGCGCTGACTCAAGCGGCAGACCCGGAGAATCTGAGTTTCTTTGATCTGTTCTGGGCGTCATTCACCAAGATTCTGTCGCTTGGTGGTGAGCCAACCTGGGCTGATCGAATCATCGCGGTGCTGTATTGGGTAACCACCACTGCGCTGACTGCCAGCGTTATCGGTTATGTGGTCGGCGCTATCCAGCGCACCTTTGCAAGATTGCGCAAGGGACGCAGCCCAATTGTCGATGACAACCACACCCTGATTCTGGGTTGGTCCTCGCGAATTTTCCCGATTTTGCAGGAGTTGGCTATCGCCAACGAAAACGTGCGCAAGCCGGTAGTTGTGATCTTTGCCCCACACGACCGTGAGTTCATGGAGGACGAGATTGAGTCCCGCACCGAGAACCTCGGCAAGCTAAAGATTGTCACCCGAAGCGGTGAGCCAGCTAACCCAATCGATCTGAAGCGCAGCAACATCTCAAATGCCAAGTCGGTAATCATTCTGGACTCCGATGAGACCGGTGACGCCAATGTGGTTTCCACCGTGCTAGCCGTGAAGGCCGTGAACTCTAACCCGAACCTCAAGATTGTTGCTGAGCTCGATGACCGCGACACCGCAGAGGCAATCTCGGTTGCCACCCAGGGTCAGGTGCTGTCGGTTCGCTCTCACGAGGTAATCGCTCGTGTCACCGCGCAGGCTTCCCGCCAGCCAGGTCTATCAACCGTGATTTTGGACCTGCTGGACTTCTCCGGAGATGAGATCTACTTCAGCGAGATTCCAGCGCTTGAGGGTAAGACCTATGCAGATGCGCTATTGAGCTTCAACACCGCATCGGTGATTGGTTTGGTTGATGCCAAGGGTAAGACTCAGCTCAACCCAAAGCCAACCACCAAGATCGGCAAGGGCAGCAAGATCATTGCTATTGCCCAGGACGACGACCAGGTCACCTACACCGGCACCCGCGAAGAGCTGGTGAAGAAGTCTGCCAAGATTGCAGTTCCAGCCCCCAAGCCAGAGCACCTATTGGTAATCGGTTGGTCTGAAATGGGTCGCAGCGTGATCTCCGAGTTGGCAGCCTTCCTTCCGAAGGGCTCAACCGTCCACATCTTGGCTCGCAAGTCACTGGTCGCAGAGGACCAACTCAAGAACCTCGATTTTGGCTCCAACATCAAGGTCACCACCGCTTCTGTTACCGGTGACATCGATGACCTAACCGCAGCTGCCAGCGCCAAGCATTACGACGAGGTCATCGTGCTCGGTTACCGCAATGCCATCAGTGAGGCAGAAGCCGATGCCCAGACCATGCTCACCATGTTGCAGATGAACCGCCTGTTCGAAGCACCGGGCAATGGTGTTGAGCCAACCCGCTTGGTGGCTGAGATTTTGGATGGCCGCAAGGCTGAGATCGCAAGAGTTGCAGCGGTTGATGACTTGGTAGTTAGCGACAACCTAGCTGCGCTTTTGATTGCACAGGTATCGGAGAACCCAGGACTTGCACCAGTATTCGAAGATCTTTTCGATGCCGAAGGTGCATCGCTGAGCGTTCGCGACATCGCTCTCTACGCACCAATTGGCAAGGAGGTTAGCTACGCCCAGTTGGTGGCTAATGCTCGCGCCAAGGGTGAATCGGCAATTGGTTACCGCTCGGCAAAGAAGAGCGCTGGCGATGCCGCTGCCGGTGTCAAGATCAACCCGAGCAAGGAAGCGGTGTTTACTCCTGAGAAGGGTGACTCACTGATTGTGGTTGCTGACACCATTCGCTAATGCTTGAGCAAATCCGCAGGGATATTCGCTCCTTTGCTCGCCCGGCACATGCAGTTGACCTGGCTTGGTTTTTCAAAACCGGGCCGGGTGAATATGGCGAGGGTGACAAGTTCCTAGGTGTCAAAGTTCCCGAAGTCCGATTGGTTGCGCGCGAGTTCAAAAACGCCGACTGGCAGACAATCTTTGAGCTCTCGAAGAGCGAGTATCACGAGGATCGATTGTGTGCGGTGGTGATTCTCACCAATCAGTATGAGAAGTCAAAGGATCCCTCAGTCCGCCAGGACCTGTTCGCAAAATATCTCAGTCTCTATGACAGCGGCTGCATCAACAACTGGGACCTAGTCGATGTTTCGGCTAATCGATTTGGCAAAGGGCTAATTGGAGACCCGAAGGCGATCGAGTTTCTGCTCAAGCGGGCAAAATCAAAAAACCTTTGGATCCAGCGCAGTTCGGTAATCCTGACCTTTCCGCTGATAGCCCAGTTTGATATGGCTCCAACCATCGCGGTTTGTGAAGAGCTAATCGATCACCCGCACGACCTGATCCACAAAGCCGTCGGTTGGTCTTTGCGCGAAATGGGTAAAAAAGATCTTCGCGCGTTGCGCGATTTCTTAGAGCAGCATGCCGCGACTATGCCGAGAACCGCACTGCGATATGCGATTGAGAAGCTAGGCGAAAAAGAACGACAGGATTGGCTCAGTCGGAAAGCTCAAGCACAACCGGCACGTGATCGCTAGGGCCTTCGCCCTTGCGCTCATCGCGCTCGATTGAGGCACCGATGACTTTCTCGGTTAGCGCTTCCGAGGTCAAGCAAAAATCAATTCGCATGCCGTTGTTCTTTGGGAAGCAAAGGTCTTTGTAATCCCAGTAGGTGTATTGGCCAGGTACCAGTTCCCGCACGGTGTCACTCAGCCCAATTTGCTCAAAGGCCTCAAAGGCCTGGCGCTCTGGTTCTGAGATGTGGGTCTCAAACATTGAAAGGTCATAGACGTCGCTGTCCAGCGGCGCAATGTTGAAATCTCCCATTAGGCAAAGTTCCAACCCAGGGTCAGCTTCTAGTTGCTCAGCGGTGTTAGCTGCCAAGCGATCTAAGAACTCCAACTTGTATTCCATGTGTGGGTCTTCAAGGCCTCGACCGTGTGGCACGTAGAGCGACCAGATTCTTATGCCGTTGAAGGTTGCTCCAATGGCTCGGGCTTCAACCACATCTTTGAATTGCGGTTGGTCGGTGAAGGAGAGCTCAATATCTTGAGGTTCGAGATCTGCTCGGTAGGCAAATGCCACGCCATTCCACTGGTTTAGACCGTGTGCGATTACTTTGTAACCAATAGCTTCAAAGTCGGCGTAGGGAAACTGCTCCGGCTTGCACTTAATCTCCTGCATGCCCAGCACATCAATCTGGGTTCGCTCTAAAAACTGAGTCACCCTCGGGCTTCTTGCGCGTATCGAGTTGACGTTCCAGGTAGCAATCTTCACCTCACAACTCTAACTAGGCCGAGGCTTATGCCGGCCGAATTCTTGCTAGCCTGAGTACATGACCTTCACCGCACCTGATAAGCCACGTCTTGTTGAACTGATCAAAGAACTAGCTGTTGTTCACGGCAAGGTGACCTTGTCTTCTGGACTAGAGGCCGACTACTACGTTGATCTACGCCGAGCCACCCTGCACCACGAGGCAGCGCCGCTGATCGGCAAGGTCATGCTCAAGCTTTTGGATGACAACGGTTTTGGCGATGTCGATGCTGCCGGTGGTTTGACCATGGGTGCTGACCCGGTGGCCAGTGCCCTGCTGCACCAGGCTGCGGCTCAGGGTCGCAAGCTCGATGCCTTTGTGGTGCGCAAGCAGGCCAAGGCTCACGGCATGGGTCGTCAGGTAGAGGGTCCAAGTGTTGAGGGCAAGCGCGTTGTCGTGCTTGAGGACACCTCGACCACCGGTGGATCTCCCTTGACTGCAGCCGAGGCTTTGAAGGCAGCCGGTGCGAATGTGGTTGCAGTTGCCACCGTGGTGGACCGTGATACCGGAGCTCGCCAAGCCATTGAGGCAGCCGGCTTCGCTTACCTAACCGCAATCACCCTAGAAGACCTAGGTCTAGCGAAGTAGGTTTTGTGAAGCGCAATTTAGCGCCATTTCTGCTGCTGCAGCTCTCCTCGATTGCCAGCGTAATCTCTGGCTCGATGGTGTTTATTGCCATCCCCTGGATTGCACTTGAGATAACTGGAAACTCTGCTTCGGCTGGGCTGGTGGTCTCACTAACCGCAATCCCGGGGCTGTTGCTTTCGCCAATCTTGGGTTCGGTAATCGACAAGCTGGGTCGCAAGAATGTTGCCAGCTGGTCTGAGCTGCTGACGGTAATGACCTCGCTTTTGATTCCAATCGTTGCTGGGCTCTGGGAGCTAACGCTGCCGGCTTTGATTGTGATCGGGCTATTGCGTGCTCTGGTTGGACCCGGTGGTTCAACCGCGAGAAAGTCACTGGTGCCAGATGTTGCGGCAGCCGGAAAGCTGACGCTGGATCGCGCCAACTCGATTCACGAGGCAATCTTCGCCTCCGGCTTTGCAATCGGTCCGGCGCTCGCCACCTTCTGCATCGCAAGCATTGGCTCGGCCAATACCTTCTTGGTGGTTGCGGGCTTTGGTGCAATCTCAGCCTTCTTCGCATTCTTGATTCGAGTCACCGAGCAGCACGAGGAGAACGACGAGTCTGAGAAGGAGCCGTTCTACATCTATGCGGTGCAGGGGTTTAAGATTCTGTTCACCACCCCTTCGGTATTGGTTTTGATGTCGGCAATCATGACGCTGGCGCTTATCTACCTACCAACCGAGATGCTTATCCTGCCAACCGCCTACAACGAGATGGGAGATCCCGAAGGTCTGGGCACCGTGGTCTCGGCGATGGCCTTTGCCTCAGTCTTCGGAGCTTTGTTCTTCGAGCAAATCCATAAGCGAATTAGTTACGCAAACATCTTGCGCATCGGCATTCTTGGTGTTCCGCTATCGATGATTCCGATGAGTCAGTTGCCACCGCAGTGGGCCATGATCTTCTTCGGTTTGATTCTCGGTTTGGTCTGGGGACCGCTGTTGCCACTGTTGAACACCGTAATTCAGACCAAGATCCCCGCAAATAAACGTGGTCGAGTGTTCTCACTTGAGATGACGGTCTGGTCCGCAGGTCCAATGATTTCTATGGTTGCCGTTGGTGCTGCGGTTGATACGTTTGGCGTGAAGCCAATTTATCTTGCACTCTCGCTAGGTGTTTTGGTGGCTGGAATATTGGTTGCCACCAACAAATACATCAAAGAGTTGGACATCTAAATAAGGTCCGCCACCGAGTTCAAAATCTCGGTCGGTCTAAACGGATACTTAGCGATTTCTGCATCGTCCGAGATTCCAGTTCTAACCAAGATGGTGTGAAGACCGGCTTCAATACCCGCCACCACATCGGTGTCCATGCGGTCACCTATCATGGCAGTGTCCTCAGAGTGGACATTGATCTTGTTCATCGCGCTTCTAAACATCATCGGGTTTGGCTTTCCAACGATGTATGGAGCCTTGCCGGTGGCGGCGGTAATCAAAGCAGCAACCGAACCGGTTGCCGGCAGTGGTCCCTCCGCGGAAGGGCCGGTGACATCTGGGTTGGTGGCGATAAATCTGGCTCCTTTACCAATCAGCCTTACCGCCTTGGTTAGTGCTTCAAAACTTAGGTTTCTGGTTTCACCCAGCACTACATAGTCCGGGTTTACCTCGGTCATGACATAACCGATTTCGTGCATTGCGGTGGTTAGGCCAGCTTCACCAATCACAAATGCGGTGCCCTTGGGCTTTTGTGACTTCACAAAATCTGCCGTGGCAAGCGCTGAGGTGTAGATGCGCTCCTCTGGAACGTTTAGGCCACCGGCCTGCAGTCTGGCAGCTAAATCTCTTGGGGTGTAGATCGAGTTGTTGGTTAGCACTAGGAATTCGGTGCCCTCGTCTTGCCACTTCTTAATCAGCTCAGGAGCGCCAGGGATCGGTTTTCCTTCGTGCCAAAGCACGCCATCCATGTCGGTAAGCCAGTTTTTTACTCTTGAACGCCCAGTCATACGCCCAGCCTAGCTTTAGGCTTAGGCCAGTGAATGAAGAAAACGCCACCGGAACCCATGAGCAATCCACCTGGGGAGTTGGCCCCTACCTAGGCGATCCCTCTAAAGACCCAAACTTCGCAAAGTTCGATCCCGAGCTTTTAGCAAATGGCGACACCAGAAACGTGGTGGACCAATACCGCTACTGGTCGATGGAGGCAATCGTTGCCGACCTAGACACCAAGCGGCACGGCTATCACGTTGCCATCGAGAATTGGCAGCACGATTTGAATATCGGCTCGATCGTTAGAACCGCCAATGCTTTTATGGCAAAAGAGGTTCACATCATCGGCAATCGCCGCTGGAACCGTCGTGGTGCGATGGTGACCGATCGCTACCAGCACGTAACTCATCGCCCAGATGTGCAGAGCCTGATCGAGTGGGCGAAGACCGCAAGTTCAACCGGTGGCAAGCTGCCAATCATCGCCATCGACAACGTGCCAGGTTGCAAGCAGATTGAGAATGTGCAACTGCCAAAAGAGTGCGTATTTCTGTTTGGCCAAGAAGGTCCGGGACTTTCGCAGGCGGCATTGGATGGTGCAGATATGGTTTTGGAGATCGTGCAGTTTGGTTCCACCAGATCAATCAATGCATCGGCGGCTGCCGCAATCACCATGCACTCTTGGGTGATGCAGCACGTTTTTAGTTAGAATTGTCTCAGGGCCATTCGCCCTGAGATCCCCAAAGACGGAAGGGGTAAAGCCATGCCCGCAGTAGTCCTAGTCGGAGCCCAGTGGGGCGACGAAGGTAAGGGAAAAGCAACCGACCTACTCGGTGACCGCGTCGACTATGTGGTTCGCTACCAGGGCGGCAACAACGCCGGCCACACCGTGGTTATCGGCGATAAGAAGTTTGCCCTGCACCTACTGCCTTCCGGCATCTTGACCCCAGAGTGCACCCCGGTCATTGGCAACGGCGTTGTGGTTGACCTGGAGGTGCTGTTCCGCGAGATCGATGGCCTAAACGAAAAAGGTGTCGACACCTCAAAGCTTTTGATCTCCGCTAACGCTCACGTCATCACCCCCTACCACGTCATCGTGGACAAGGTATCTGAGCGCTTTTTGGGTAAGCGTGCCATCGGCACCACCGGTCGCGGCATCGGCCCTACCTACGGCGACAAGATGGGCCGCCTAGGCATTCGCATTCAGGACCTATTCGACCCGAGCATCTTGCTTCAGAAGGTCGAGGGAGCACTGCTTCAGAAGAACGACCTGCTGGTAAAGATCTACAACCGCGCTGCGGTGAGACCTCAAGAGGTGGTTGACCACCTACTTTCCTACGCAGAACGGCTTCGCCCAATGGTTGCCGACACCGCACTGGTGCTAAACAATGCACTTGCCGAGGGCAAGACTGTATTGCTCGAGGGTGGCCAGGGAACGCTTTTGGATGTTGACCACGGCACCTATCCGTTTGTGACCTCTTCTAACCCAACCGCTGGTGGCGCTACCACCGGTAGCGGTATCGGACCTACCAAGATCACCGGCGTAATCGGAATCCTCAAGGCCTACACCACCCGCGTTGGTTCCGGCCCATTCCCAACCGAGCTGTTTGACCAGTGGGGTGAGTTCCTGCGTAAGACCGGAGGCGAGGTTGGTGTCACCACCGGCCGCAACCGTCGTTGCGGTTGGTTCGATGCTCCAATCGCAAGATATGCAACCCGCATCAACGGTCTAACCGATATCTTCCTCACCAAGCTGGATGTGCTGACCGGCATCAAGGAGATCCCGGTTTGTGTTGCCTACGAGGTTGATGGCGTCAGGGTTGAAGAGGTTCCGGTTTCACAGACCGACTTCCACCATGCTAAGCCGATTTACCAGATGTTCCCAGGTTGGGACGAGGACATTACCGGTTGCAAGACCTTCGAGTCGCTGCCAAAGAATGCTCAGGACTACGTGTTGGCGCTCGAGAAAATGAGCGGCACCCGCATCTCCGCCATCGGTGTCGGACAGGATCGCAACGCGACCATTGTTCGTCACGACATGCTTGGCTAATTCGACAACCGATTGCCGAGAACTCAATTTTTGAGTTCTTAGGAGGCAAATAATGGCCATAAAGCCAACCGATTGCCAACTAAAAAACCCCGTAAACAAAGGGCTTGTAGAAGCGTTATCGCTTTGTTATAAGGAAATGTTGTCAATCGGTTGCCAAAACTAAAACTTAGTCCTACTTTGTTACCAAAGATTTGAAATCAATTGGTTTCAAGGACACCTAATAAGGAGCTGTAGTGAATTTACGAAAGATACTGAGGGCCGCGGTCACTATCGTCGCATCATCCGCCCTCATTGCCTCCGGAGCAGTTGCTCCGGCTAATGCTGCAAAGCAAACCACGCTTACTTTGGCATCGGTTATCAATGTCAACTCATGGGACCCAAGCCAGGCCGACATTGGTCACGGCATCGTTTTCTACCAGGGCGTCTATGACAACCTGATCCTTCGCGCCCCAGATGGAAGCTTCAAGCCAAACTTGGCGACCAAGTGGACTGTCAACTCTGGTGCTACCGAGGTCACCCTAGATCTTCGCAAGGGCGTCACTTTCACCGACGGCAGCAAGTTTGACGCTGAGGTCGCCAAGAAGAACCTTGACCACTTCATTTCTGCAAACGGTCCTCAGGCTGCCAACATGGCAGGAGCAAAGGTTGCTGTTGTAGACGCTGACACCATCAAGATCACTCTCTCGACTCCAAACCCAGACATCATTTACTACTTGGCCACCACCAACTCGTTCATGGCGGCATCCTCTGCGGTTGGAACCACCGGTATCAAGACCAAGCCAGTAGGTTCTGGTCCATACCTGTATGACTCAAGCTCGGTGCCGGGATCTCAGGTGGTCTTCGTGGCCAACCCGAAGTACTGGGACAAGGCAAAGGTCAAGTTCCAGAAGATCGTCGTGAAGATCATGCCTGACGTGACCGCTCGTCTAAACGCGATCATGTCTGGCCAGGTTGACGGTGCACTGCTTGACGTAAAGACCTCCGCTACCGCAAAGAGCCGTGGCCTAAAACTAAACCAGTACAACGTGGACTGGCAGGGTCTGTTCCTGTTTGACCGCAACGGCAAGATCAACAAGGCACTAAAGGATGTTCGTGTTCGCCAGGCAATTGCGCACGCAATTGACCGCGCCGCACTTCTAAAGTCCATCCAGGGTGGCTACGGTGAGCTAACCACTCAGATCTTCTCCAAGGCATCCGGTGCCTACGATGCATCGCTAGACAAGATGTACCAGTACGACCCAACCAAGGCAAAGCAGCTGTTGAACTCCGCTGGATACGCAAACGGCTTCACCCTGACCATGCCAGCATGGCCAGATGCCGCAATGCGTGCCGCACTGTCCGACTACCTAAAGGCGGTAAACATCAACCTGGTCTGGGACAACGTTCCAGCGGTTGAATACCGCAATGCCTTCCTGTCGGGTAAGTACGAAGCCGGCTTGTTCCAGTTGTTCCAGGGAACCGCATGGGTGAACTTCAACCTTGCTGTTGCACCTAACGGTCCTCGTAACATCTTCAAGTCGACCACCTCGTTGATCAACAACGCATACAAGAACGTACTTGCAGATCCATCAGCTGCGAACGTAAAGCAGCAGATGACCACCGTGAACCGCGAGGTCGTGAAGGCAGCCTGGTTCGTACCGTTCTACCGCCTCCCACAGCTGTACTACACCAGCAAGGGAGTTACTGTAAAGCCACAGGCGCAGAACGCTACGCCTTACCTTTACAACTACGCACCATCTGGTAAGTAATCAACTGAGGCTGCAGGGTGCCTCGAAAGGGGCACCCTGCGACCCACCAACCTGGAGTCACAAATGTTTGCATTCATTGCCCGCAGGCTTGGATCCGGAGCGCTACTGCTTCTAGTGATCTCTTCCTTGGCATACTTCCTGATGTTCTTCTCCCCGTCGAACATCGCGATCAACCTGCTCGGCGACGCCGCCACTCAGGAGCAGCTGGTGGCAAAGGAAATCGAGCTCGGACTAAACCGGCCAATTCTCGACCGCTACCTGGAATGGTTGGGCAGCGCATTATCGGGTGACTTGGGCACCTCTTGGTTTTCTTCCGAGCCGATCGTGCAGGCACTTTTGAGCAGACTCCCCGTTACCCTCACTCTGGTGAGCGTCACCATCTTGCTGACCGCCGTGGTCGCAACCATCTTGGGAACCGCAGCAGCAGTTCGCGGTGGCGTTATCGACCGCATCGTGCAGGTTCTAGGAGTCGCAGGTTTTGCGATCCCAAACTTTGTAATTGCAATTTTCTTGGTGACCGTGTTCGCCATTCAGCTTTACCTGCTACCTGCCACCGGTTGGGTGCCGCTGGAGCAGGACCCTTCACTTTGGCTGAAATCCCTGATCCTGCCGGTATCGGCACTGGTCTTGGGTTCGGTTGCCTCTTCATCGGCACAGATTCGCTCTGCTGTAAAGGCGGTTTTGGAGAAGGACTGGGTTCGCACCTTGCGAGCCCGTGGTCTTTCGGAGCGTGAGATTTTGCTAAAGCACGTGCTGCGCGCAGCCGCTCCAGCCGGACTCACCATCTTGAGCCTGCAGTTTGTGGGAATGCTCGGTGGCACCGTAATCATCGAGCAGATCTTTGCCCTCCCTGGAGTTGGCTTCCTAGCCCTTCAGAGCACCGGCATCGGCGACACCCCAGTTGTCATGGGCGTGGTTGTTGTGACCGTCGTTGTAGTTATCCTCGTCAACTTGCTAGTCGATCTCGCTAACGGCTGGCTCAACCCAAAGGTGCGTGTTAAGTGAGCGACTCACAGCAGATAGCATCCGGCCACTCCAAGCCGATTGTTCGAAAGAGCCTTATCCAAAGGCTGGCCAAGAACCCGCTGGCCGTAATCTCATCGATCTACATCCTCGGCCTTATCGTCGCCGCCATCATTGCCCCATACGTGGCACCGTTCGATCCAAACACCACCGACCTCAGCGCGGTGCTGCTGCCGGCTGACTCCACCTACCTACTCGGCACCGATTCAGCAGGTCGTGACATTCTTAGCCGCCTGCTCTACGGTTCGCAGACCACCTTGATTGCGGCGCTGATTGTAATCATCACCTCGATCGCGTTTGGTGTGCCAACCGGTTTGATCGCCGGCTACTACGGTGGCAAGTTTGATGGGGTCGCAAGCTGGATCTCGAACATGCTGCAGTCGCTGCCTGCAATCATCATCCTGTTGGCGACAGCATCTGCCTTTGGAACTTCGATCGTGATTGCGATGTTTGTCTTCGGAATTCTGATCGCACCTGGATTCTTCCGTCTGACCAGAACTGCTGTCATGGGTGTGCGCAATGAGCTCTACGTTGATGCGGCAAGAGTGTCCGGTCTGAGTGATTTCCGCATCATCGTGCGCCACATCCTGAAGGTGGTTCGTGCCCCGCTAATCATTCAGTCAGCAATCATCAGCGGTATCGCAATCTCAGTTCAATCAGGTCTGGAGTTCCTAGGCCTGGGCGATGTGAACATGGTTAGCTGGGGAGTGATGCTCGGCGAGGGCTTCCTAAACATCTGGATGTCGCCAAACCTAATGCTCTGGCCAGCACTTGTGATTTCGCTAACCATCGCAGCCTTTGCCCTATTGGGCAACGCATTGCGCGATGCGCTGGAAGACACCCAGAAGATTTCGGTATCCGCCCGCAAGCGCAAGAAAGCAAAGGTCAGCTCGGCAACCACGGTCAACCCAAAGATTGCCGATGCCGACAAGCACCTGCTCTCGGTCTCTGGACTATCGGTGGGTTATGCCCAGGGCGATGGTTCCTTGAACCTGGTGGTGGACTCAGTCTCGCTACACGTTGACAAGGGCGAGGTCTTGGGCATCGTTGGAGAATCTGGCTCGGGCAAGACCCAGACTGCTTTCTCTATCCTTGGCCTACTGCCTGACAACGCGCAGATCCCCCAGGGCCACATCGTCTTCGATGGCATCGAAATGGTTTCCGCATCGGGAGCTGTCATCTCCCAGAAGCGCATGGGCGAACTGCGCGGCAAGCGCATCGCCTACATTCCTCAAGAGCCGATGAGCAACCTGGATCCAAACTTCCGAGTTGGCTACCAGCTGGTTCGCCCACTCACCAAGCTGCTCGGCATCTCAAAGCGGGAAGCCAAGGCCAAGGTTTTGAACCTATTGGACATGGTGGGAATCGTGAATCCGGAGCGTGTCTTCAAGGCCTACCCTCACGAGGTGTCCGGCGGTATGGCACAGCGCATCTTGATCGCGGGAGCGATCAGCTGCGAGCCAGACCTGCTAATTGCGGATGAGCCAACCACCGCACTGGATGTAACCGTTCAGGCTGAGGTTTTGGACCTACTTCGCGACCTACAAACTCGTTTGGGCATGGGGATGGTTTTGGTTACCCACAACTTCGGTGTGGTGGCAGACCTGGCAGACCGAGTAGTTGTGATGCAGTACGGCAAGATCGTCGAGACCGGCGATGTCCGCACCATCCTGCGCTCCCCGCAGCACCCATACACCCAGACGCTACTCTCCTCGATGCTCGAGGGTAAAGAGCCGATGACTTTCCTAACTTCAGAATCCAAGGAGCGATGATGGCAGAGCTACTAAAGGTCGAAGACCTAGTTGTCGAATACCCGGGCAAGGGTTTTCGGGCAAAGCCGTTCCGTGCGCTAAACAATGTCAGCATCACGCTAGGCCAGTCCGAAACCCTCGGTTTGGTAGGTGAATCAGGCTCTGGCAAGACCACTCTTGGTCGAGCCATCCTCGGTCTTGCTCCGGTAACCGAGGGCAAGGTTGAGTTTGCCGGTGAGGACATTTCACACGCGAGCCGTAAGGATCGCCAGCGACTATCCAAAGACATCCAGGTGGTGTTCCAGGACCCCTACACCTCGCTAAACCCATCGATGGAAATCGGTCAGATTCTTGCCGAGCCACTTCAGATTCAGGGCATGCAGGGAGACCAGGCTAAGCGCAGAATCAAAGAGCTCTTGGATCAGGTAAACCTTCCTAAGGATGCGCTGCAGCGTTTGCCGCGTGAGTTTTCCGGCGGTCAGCGTCAGCGAGTCGCGATTGCTCGTGCTCTGGCGCTTTCGCCAAAGCTGATTGTTTGTGACGAACCGGTGTCTGCTCTAGACCTAACTACTCAGGCAAGAATTCTGGATCTGTTCCTTCAGATTCAGAAGGACACCGGGGTTAGCTACCTGTTTGTCTCTCACGACCTAGATGTGGTTCGCCACATCTCACATCGAATTTCGGTGATGTACAAGGGTGAGATTGTCGAACAGGGTCCAGCCCGAAAAGTTGCCGAAAACCCTGACCACCCATACACCCAGCGATTGCTAATGGCATCGCCGGTGCCGGATCCTGACCGTCAAGCCGAAAGACGCACAGCTCGCAAAGCACTGCAAAGTGCCACGAGCTAAGTGTGTAGAGTTGGCAACAAGTTTCCAAAATGGCAACAAATCAAAAGGGACGTAAATTGACCGAGGTAAATGGTTCAGCCAAGCCACGCAAAGGCGGCTCGCCAACCATCTACGACATCGCAGCTTTAGCCGGTGTTAATCCGTCAACCGTGTCACGCGCTCTGAACACCCCGGGTCGCATCAATGCCGCCACCGAGGCCAAAATTCGTGAGGCGGCCAAGAGCCTGAACTATCAGGCCAACCCTTTTGCCCGCGCTTTGCCTACCGGTAAAACCAAGATGCTGGCGATGATTTTGGCGGACATCACCAACCCGATGTTCTTCGAACCGGTGCGCGGTGCCGAGGCGGCTGCTTCGGAGAATGGCTACACCTTTGTAATTGCCGAATCTCAAGAATCTGGCGACCAGGAGGCCACCGCGCTGGAGCGAGTATTGCCCGCGGTCGACGGCGTTGTGATGGGAACTTCGCGTCTGCCAGATGCCGATATTTCAGCGATGGCTCAGCGTAAGTCGGTTGTGCTGATGAACCGCAAGGTTGAAGGTGTAATGGACGTAGTGCCAGACACCAGGCCCGGTATCGTTCAGGCTCTTGATCACCTCAAGTCACTCGGACACGAATCGCTGGCATATCTTTCGGGACCTGCTAATTCCTGGATGAGTGATAACCGCTGGTCCATCATCATGACCGAAGCGGTTTCTCGCGGGATGAAGATTGTAGAAATCGGTCCGAACGAGCCTGTGGTTGCCGGCGGTGCCAAGAGCGCCGACTATGTTTTGGCAGCCGGAGTCACGGCGGTTTTGGCATATAACGACCTGATGGCGATTGGTCTATTGGGTGCTCTGCAAGAGCGCGGTATTGACATTCCAGGTCAAATTAGTGTCATTGGTTTTGATGACATCTTTGGTTCCAACCTCACTCGCCCAGCACTCACGACCATCAAGTCGCCGCTGCGCGAAGCCGGTGAGCTAGCGGTCCAGGCACTAATGCTGGAGATTGACGGTAAAGACTCAACCGAGGTGCTCAGCGGATCTGCCAGACTGCAGACCTCGCTAATCCTTCGAGCCTCCACGGCCCAGGCCAAATAATGCCGAAATTGAATCGTTATCTAAATAGTTTTGCTATTTTGGCAATCGGTTGACAAAATAGAGAAAGAAGGAAGGAAAATCGCCGTGAATAAAGCGCAATCACTAGATAGCAACCGCTTGCTAGTTTCTTCCGGAACCGATACTTCCCTGGCCCTTGAGCTCTACAGCGATATTCGCGATCTACCGATCATTTCACCGCACGGTCACGTTGACCCCAGCCTGTTCGTTCGCAATGAAAAGTTCGAGAGCCCAACCGACCTATTTATCTACCACGACCACTACATCACCCGACTGCTGCACGCAGATGGCGTTGACATGGTCGAGTTACGCAAACCCCAGAGTGATGTGGGTTTTGCTCACGCAAAAAACGCCTGGGTAAAATTCTTTGAGCGCTGGGAGATGTTTGCCGGCACCGCCTCTGGCTACTGGTTCCAGGAGAGCCTGCAGAGCGTATTCGGCATCACTCAGGAGCCGACCCGCGAGAATGCTTTAGAAATTTACGAGCAAATCGCGCTTGAACTTGAGCGGGACGAAATGCGTCCGGTTGAGCTGCTAAAGGCGTTCAACATCGAGTTCCTGGCTACCACCGACGACCCATGCGATGACCTGACCGCCCATGCGGAACTCAATGCAGATTCGGGCCTGACCACCCGCTTTGCACCAACTTTCCGCCCAGACTTCTACATTGATCCACTCACCGAGGACTGGTTTGCCAGAGTCCAGAGAATTTGTGCAATGACTGGGCAAGAACTGAGTCACCTAGGTTTGGTTGAAGCGCTCTGGTTCCGTCGCCAGTTCTTTATTTCACAGGGTGCGGTATCGGTGGACATCGGAGCTGCCACTGCATTCACCACCGTGCTGAGCGACTTGGAAGCTGAAGCGCTTTTCGAAAAGGCCAAGGCCGGGACCATTTCTGCATCTGAAGCGCTTTTGTATCGCGGCAACATGATTGCCGAGATGGTCAGAATGTCCTGCGAGGACGAACTTGTAATCACCTTGCACGTTGGTGTTCACCGCAATCACTCGGCACCGACGCTTGCCAAGTTTGGTCGCGACACCGGACACGACCTTCCTATTCAGGCCGAGTTCGTCTCAAACCTCAAGCCGGTGCTAGATCTTTATGGCCTTAACCCAAACCTGACCCTGATCCTATTCAGCCTGGATGAATCAACCTGGGGTCGCGAGATTGCTCCGCTGGCCAGCTTCTACCCGAGCGTTCGAATTGGTGCGCCATGGTGGTTCTTGGATGCACCAGATTCGGCTACTCGCTTCCGCGAGGCAACCGTTGAGATCGCGGGCTTTTACCGCGGCAGTGGCTTTATCGATGACACCAGGGCATTTCTTTCCATCCCAGCCCGTCACGATATGGCTCGTCGAGTCGAGGCAGCTTTCTTGGCCAAACTTGTCGCCCAGTGTCGCATTAGCGTTGAGACCGCACGCAAAATTGCCCGCGACATTGTGATTTCGATACCAAAGCGAGCCTTCAAGCTATGAAGCCCGAACGTATTGTCCACATCGGCCTAGGGGCTTTCTTTAGAGCGCACCAGGCGGTCTACACCCAGCATGCCAGTGACTCGCAAGACTGGGGAATCGTGGCATACACCGGTCGCTCTGCTTCACTTGCTGATCAACTAAGACCTCAGGGTTGCAAATACACCTTGGTGGTGAAGACCGCAGCGCAGGACTCTTTTGATGTTATTGATTCCGTTGTTCGGGTTGAAGCCGCCGAGAATGTTGTGGACTTGATTCAGACAATTTCAAACCCAGAGACTGCGATTGTCACGCTAACCATTACCGAGGCCGGCTACCAACCAAGTGCTCAGCCACTTGATTCGTATGCAATCGGCCGTCTTGCACTTGCGCTGGATGCTCGCCGTAAGGCTGGTGTTGCGGCACCGACACTACTCTCTTGCGACAACATGCCGGATAACTCGATGGTGTTGCGTAAAGCACTGCTAGCGGCCGGAAGTACTTTGGGTAGTGAGTTTCAGGAGTATGTAGGCCAAGCTTCTTATGTGAGTAGCTCAGTCGACCGCATCACTCCAAAGACCACCGATGACGACGTTGCGCTGGTCGCTGCAACCGGCTTTCCATCGGCAGCTCCCGTGATCACCGAAGAGTTCTCGGACTGGGTGCTCTCCGGTGAATTCCCGCTTGGTCGACCAAACTGGGAGAGCGCGGGAGCCAGATTTGTGGCCGAACTTGAGCCCTGGGAAAACCGCAAGCTCTGGCTACTAAACGGTGCCCACAGCTTGATTGCAAGCTACGGGTTGAGACTTGGATATCAAAGCGTTGACCAAGCAATCCAGGACTCAGAGATTAGAGCTGCGGTTGCTGCATGGTGGTCAGATGCCACCGAGCAGCTGCCTGCCGGGCTAGATCTCGAGAACTATAAGCAGTCGCTTCTGAGGCGATTCTCTAACCCCAGAATTTCACACAAGCTGGCACAGATTGCACTTGAGGGATTGACCAAGCACAGCGTTCGCTTTGCCACAGTTGCAGAGGAATGCGCAGCCAGAGGAGTTATGCCGCATGGTGCCATCGGCGCTATTGCCAGCTACATCACCAGCCTGGGGTTGGGCTTTGGTCTTAGCGACTCGCGCAGCCAGGAACTGAACAGTGCGCTTGCTGCCGAAGATCAGGTGCTTTCCCTGCTGAAGCTAATTAGCCCGCATCTTGCCGAAAGTTCCGAGTTCGTTAGTGAACTTCGGTCGGCGGTTGCCAGACTGAGTGCCGACCTCACCTCAGATTTAGAACTACAAATTTCAACCAGTCTTACCACCAACTAGAAAGGCCCAAAATGCTACGTCCGCAATCCAATCGCTCCAGGCAGCTTGTCTCACTGGATGGCATCTGGGATTTCAAGGTCGATTTCAAAGACGAGGGATTTGCGAAGAACTGGGCAAAGACTCAGCTCGACACCGATCTGGACTGCGCGGTTCCCGCCAGCTACAACGAGCTTTTCACCGCTCGCGAGATTCGTGAGCACGTTGGTTGGGTTTGGTATCAGCGTGAACTGGTGATCCCTAAGGGCTTTGCCGGCGAGCGCATCTTCGTTCGCGTTGACGCTGCCACCCACGAGGGCGTCTTGTTCCTAGACGGCAAAGAGCTGGTTCGTCACGTTGGTGGCTACATGCCATTCGAGGCTGAGATCACCGAGCTGGTTTCTGCGGGCGAGAGCTACCTGTTGACCATCGCGGTCTCCAATATTCTGACCAACGAGACCATTCCTCCTGGAGAGGTTGCCACCTTGGACACCGGTCGCAAGGAGCAGTACTACTACCACGACTTCTTCAATTACGCAGGTCTTGCTCGTTCGGTATCGCTCTACAGCACACCGAAGGCTCGCATCGAAGATGTGACTATCGTGACTGACATCGAGGGTTCGAACGGCATCATCCGCTACGAGGTTGAGGCGGCTGGTGAGGTAAAGGTTTTGGTTCGCGATGCCAAGGGTGCCCTGGTCGGATCGGGCTCCGGCAACAAGGGCGAGATCACCGTGGCAAACGCCAAGCTTTGGGGTCCGGGGGAGCCTAACCTCTATAGCTTGGTGGTTGAATCTGGCGAGGACAGCTACAGCCTTTCGGTCGGTATCCGCACCGTAAAGGTTTCTGGCCGCGACATTCTGGTTAACGGCAAGCCGGTCTACCTAACTGGTTTCGGCATGCACGAAGACCACATCGTGAAGGGCAAGGGTCACGACAACGCCTTCTTGGTAAATGACTTTGAGCTTTTGAAGTGGATAGGTGCAAACTCCTTCCGCACTTCGCACTACCCGTACGCCGAAGAGGTCATGGATTACGCCGACAAGCACGGCATCTTGGTGATTGATGAGACCGCAGCCGTTGGCATGAACATGGGCCTTAGCTCAGGCATCTTTGGCTCCAAGCCGAAGAAGACTTTCTCCGAGGACAACGTCAACAGCGCATCGCAGGCGGCGCTCGCCTCCCAGATTCGCGAGCTTATTCAGCGCGACAAGAACCACCCGAGCGTTATTGCCTGGTCAATTACCAACGAGCCTGCCAGCCAGGAAGATGGAGCTGATGACTACTTCAAGCCGCTGTTCGCGTTGGCAAAGGAGCTAGACCCAACCCGTCCGGTCACCTACGTGAACGTGATGCTGGCACCATTTGCCGAGTGCAAGATTGCACAGTTTGCCGATTTCATTTGCCTAAACCGCTACTACGGCTGGTATGTCGACCACAACGACCTGGACTCCGCGATTGCCAACTACCGCAAGGAGATCAAGGGCTGGGTCGAGAAGTTCTCGGTTCCACTTGTGATCACCGAGTACGGTGCCGACACACTCTCCGGTGGTCACTCGATCCACAACTTGCCTTGGAGCGAGGAGTATCAGGTCGAGTTCCTAAAGGCCAGCCACCAGGTTCACGACGAGTTTGAGGAAATTGTCGGAGAGCACGTTTGGAACTTTGCAGACTTCCAGACTAAGCCGGGTATTTTCCGCGTGCTGGGTAACAAGAAGGGTGCCTTCACTCGTGACCGCCAACCAAAGGCCGCAGCCCACGAGCTTCGCCGCCGCTGGGTTGGACTAAAGAACCAGAAGCCAAAGCAGTAAGACAGGGAGAAACTGATCATGAATAAAGACATGAGAATCGCCAAAGCAGAAGTTTTTGTCCACTCGCCAGGTCGAAACTTCGTAACCCTGCGCATCACCACCGAGGGTGGTCTGGTTGGTCACGGCGATGCCACCGTCAACGGTCGTGAGCTGGCGGTTGCCAGTTACCTAAGAGACCATCTGGCTCCGATGCTGATTGGTCGCGATGCCAACAACATCGAGGACACCTGGCAGTATTTCTACCGCGGTTCCTACTGGCGCCGTGGGCCAATCACCATGACCGCAATCGCTGCAATCGACGTTGCGCTCTGGGACATCAAGGCCAAGGCCGCCAACATGCCGCTCTACCAGCTGCTTGGTGGCAAGAGCCGCGAGGGTTGCTTGGCATACGGTCACGCCTCCGGTCGCGAGATTCCAGAGATCCTGGATTCGGTTCGCGAGCACATGGAGAAGGGCTACCGCGCAATTCGCGTGCAGTCGGCTATCCCTGGCCTGAACTCGGTCTACGGTGTGGCAGCGTCTGCTAACGCATCGGCCGGTGCCGGCAAGGGCAAGGGTGCATCTTCTGCTCGTTACGACTACGAGCCAGCTCGTCGCTCCTCGGTGCCGGTTGAGGAAGAGTGGGACACCCGCGCTTACCTGAACTACATCCCATCGGTATTTGAGGCAGTTCGCGCTGAGTTTGGCCCAGAGCTTCCGCTACTGCACGACGCTCACCACCGCCTAACCCCGATTCAAGCAGCACGTTTGGGCAAGTCGCTAGAGCCATACGACCTGTTCTGGATTGAGGATGTCACCCCCGCCGAGAACACCGATGCCTTTAGGTTGATTCGTCAGCACACCACCACCCCGTTGGCAGTTGGAGAAATCTTCAACACCATTTGGGACTACAAGGACCTGTTCGAAGAGCAGCTAATTGACTACGTTCGCTCTCCGGTTAGCCACGGTGGCGGCATCACCCCGCTGAAGAAGATCTTTGACTACGCCGCCGTCTACCAAATCAAGTCCGGTGTGCACGGCCCAACCGACGTGTCCCCAATTGGTCACGCTGCCTCGCTGCACCTTGGCATGGCAATCCACAACTACGGAATTTCCGAATACATGCAACACTCGCCAGACACTAACGATGTCTTCCAGCCGGAGTACACCTTCAGTGATGGCCTAATTCGACCAAGCGATTCGCCTGGTTTGGGAGTTACATACGATGACAAGCTCGCCTCTCAGTTTGACTATGAGCCGGCCTATCTCCCCGTCAATCGACTCAAGATCGACGGAACGATGCACGACTGGTAGACCCAGGAGAATGTTGGACCGCACGCAGCTAAATATCCCCAAGCAGATTGTTGTTATGGGGGTATCTGGCAGCGGCAAGAGTTCAATCGGAACGCTGTTAGCCAGAGAGTCTGGCGTTCAATTCATTGACGGAGATGACCTGCACCCGCAGTCCAATAAGGACAAGATGGCTGCCGGCATCCCGCTCAATGATGAAGATCGTTGGCCATGGCTTGACCTGGTTGGTCTAAGTCTGCAAATGCCAGGTGGGGCGATCGTTGCCTGCTCGGCACTGAAGGTTGCCTACCGCGATCGGATTCGAGAGCTTGCTCCCGAGGTTGCTTTTGTTCACCTCACCGGTTCAGCAGAGCTACTAAGCAGTCGACTCGGTGGCCGCAAAGATCACTTCATGCCAGCCAGCCTGCTGCAATCGCAGCTCGACACTCAGCAACCACTTGAACCACGGGAAAGGGGCATCGTTGCCGAGGTTGGTGGCTCGGAGTTGGAGATTTTGCTCGATGTCATCAACAAGCTGCAGGCAATTTCGAATAACTAGTTTCTAGCCTTGGTTTGTAACCGAGAATTGTTAGATGGCAGCTAAGGGAAGACCTGAGGATCTGGATTCGATTCCATATCCCGATGAGGCTTTTAACTCCTGGGGTGCTGCAGCGGTCGGCATCGATCCACTGGCTGCAAGTTTTACCTCGGTGCCGTATCAACCGGTCAGGCCCCACGTTCCGTTCTATCGCTTCGTGGCATACCCAGACATCCTGGACCTTCGCAAAGCCGGATATGAAATTGAGCGCTTTGTTCCGCTCTTTGATCAACTCGAAGACGTTCGCTATCGCGATGCCTTGGCACTATCGGCCATGCTGCACCACCCGAATCCAGCGCTTCCTTGGAACCCGCGCCGCGCGAAGGAGATTGAGCTGGAGGTTAGAAGCCAGCTGCACGAACACGGACTCGGTGAGATCCCAACTTTGCTTAGAAGGTTCTTGGGTAAGGCATTTCCGAATGACACCGTGAGTTATTTGACGGTTGATCTAACCCACGTTTTTTATTGGGCCTGTGTTGCCGAGTTGGCAGACGATTTGGTTTGGCGCAATCCGAATTTGGGTTGGAAGGCCGAATACCTAAGGTTCCCGGTTCGAACCCTGGGTTAGCAAAACGGAATCAGAATGCGCTTTAGGGCAGGAAGATCTGGTTCTGCCCAATCCAATTTCGATAGTTCACCCTCCGGCACCCAGCGCAATTCTGAGTGATCGGTTGATTGATTAGGTTTTTCTCCCACCAGATCACAGACAAAGCAGACCAGTTCGATATCTCCCGTGATGCTGCGATCAAACTGCCTAATCACTTTAATTTGAGTATTTAGCTCTTCTTGAATCTCGCGCAAGATGGCATCTTCTAGCGATTCTTCGGCTTCTGGCTTGCCGCCTGGAAACTCCCATTTGCCGGCAGCCTGCTTCCAGTCGCCACGCTTAGCGCAGAGGTAGTTGCCATTCTCATCTTGAATGATTGCCGCTACCACCAAAGTTGTCATGCCCAAAGGATAGCTTTGGTTTTTGGGAGGCGTGATGGATCTGTGCTCAGTTTGCTTGGACTTCTTCTTCAACTGCGAATGCGAATACTGCGAGTGTTTGGTGAAGAAGGTAAATCTTGGGACTAACGAGGAAGATTAGCCTCGATAAGTTCGACGATCTTCTCGTCATCCGGCAGCATGTTTGGGCGGAAGCGGTGCACTTCACCATTTGGTAGCACGAGGTACTTCTCAAAGTTCCACAGCACCGGACCGGCCAACCCCATGGCGTCTTTGGTCTTCACCAACTGCTTATAGAGCTCATGGCGCTTGCGCCCATTGACATCTGCTTTTTGAGTCATTGGGAAAGTGACTCCCCAGGTGGTGGAGCAGTATTCGCCGATCGACTCGTTGTCCTTCAGCTCCTGCATAAAGGATCCGGACGGCACTCCCAGAACAGTAAAGCCGCGGTCCTGATACTTGCGCTGCAGCTCCTCAAGCTGCTCATACTGTGGGGTTAGTCCGCAGCGAGAGGCAACATTCACGATTAGCAAGACCTGTCCCTTGAATTCGGAGAGGTTTCTTTGCTGGCCATTCAGCATGGTCAGTGGCACATCGTAATTAAGCATGATTTTGATAACCCCCTACGGGGGAAATAAATTTCGCTGTTAGACGTTGGCTAAATTTCCTGTCAGCTTTTGAGCCAGTCTGCGCAGCAGAATCAGCACGAATCCCAGCCCCAAGCCAAAGATCGTGAAGCCGAGGATGTAGAGCGCCACCCCGCTACCTCCAACCTCGGCTGGGTTGAGGAACCAGTATGGCCAGTCATTGATAAGTAGTCCGCGGATGATGCTAAATGCCACCCAGATATACGGGAAGACCAGAATCCACAGCGCCTTGCGGAAATTGGTCTTTGGCCCCTTGACCGAGAGGATGTAGTCCAAAGTTATGAGCATTGGGCCGTAGGTGTGGATGATTAGGTTTGGCAATACCGGCCATTCATAACCAACATCGCGTGGATCAACCGCACTGTCACCGAGTAGCAGGTGGTAACCGGCACCAATCACAATCATTGCGACCGTGGCACCCAGGCGAATCACATTCAATCTGCTGGTTTCAGATTTGTGATTCACCAAATAAAGCCCACTGACCACCAGCACAATGCCGGCAAAAATCGATGAGTCAATTGAGAGCTTGGTGAAGTAATCCCAGGGGCGGAAAAGGTTATTGATTATTCGGTCAGTTACCTGCCAAACCACACTGCCCAAAAGGGCTGCGCCGAGTAGCAATCTAAACCAACCAAATACACCTTTGTATGTCATAACCAGACCCTACTGGTTGGCAAACAAGAATGCCGCGACCGCGGTGAGGAATTCTTGTGGCTTTTCTTCATTTGGAAGGTGACCGCAATTCTCAATAACCACCAGTTGCGCATTGGGAAGCTCACCTGCCAATCGCACCGAATCCGCAGTTGCCACCACCTCATCTTTATCACCGGTAATCACCAGGGTTGGCATGCTGAGTGCCGCTAGATTCTTTTCGATGCCGGTGGTGCGCGGAGCTTTATTGAAGTTCCAGAAGGCTTTTTCCCAGCCCTTAATCTTCAGCGGAGCCGTGTATTTAGCTTTTAGCTCATCGGTCACCAACGACTTGTCGAAGTAGCTGCGGTCGAGTAGGTCTAGGCCTGAGGTGGCAATCGATGAAACCAGTGCTGGACCTACGTGGTTTAGCTGCGGGATGTCATAGATCCAGGTCAGCCAATCTGGCGTTCCGCCAGAGGTAAAGATGGCTGGGTCGAGCAGCACCAATTGGTCAACCTGATCTGGGTGCTTGGCGGCGAAGGCTGCAGCCAGATTACCACCGGCGGAGTGACCAAGAATCACAACTTCTTTGCCAGCACCAAACTTATCGAATAGCGCCTGGATTACCTCGAGCTGCCCTTCGGAAGAGTATGGGTTTGTGCCAGACCAACTCTCTGGGCGCTCGCTGAAACCAAAGGCTGCGCGGTCATAGGCAACTACAAAGCCTGCAGCCCCTAGTTCCTCGAGCACCGCATCCCAGGTCGAGACATTTGCACCAAAGCCGTGCAGCAGCAGAATCAAACGGTCTGAGTTTGAATCTCCCGCGGTTAGGTAGTGCACATCGTGATCCAGCACTGTCACGAACTTGCTGCGATCGCCAAATTGCGCATTCGCTGCGGCAACGTTGTCCTGAGTTCCCGAGCTGTTTACCGGAATTAGGAATGGACCAACCAGCAGCAGGCTTAGAATCGACCCGAGGACAATTTTGGTTCTAAGTTTCATGTCACTAATAACCAAATTTCCAAACCGTGCCATCCCCCAAAGAAGAGGTCATGATGCCAACCACCCGCTCGCTAGTTGCAAATGCTCCAAGTGCAAAGTTTGAAAAGGGAGAGTTGCCGCTGAGGGATCTGACCTCCGAGATGGTCGCCATCAAGATTCTTTACTCCGGTATTTGCCACTCCGATATCCACCAGGTAAGAGACGAGTGGTTTGAGGGCATCTTTCCAATGGTGCCGGGTCACGAAATTGTCGGTGAGGTAACCGCGGTTGGGTCTGCAGTTTCAAAGTTTGCGGTTGGTGACCGAGTTGGTGTCGGCACCTTTGTTGACTCCTGCCGCACCTGCGAATACTGCCAGGCCGGCATGGAGAACTACTGCCTAACCGGCAATGTCCAGACCTATAACGGGCGTCACTATGACCAAGCCCCAACCTATGGTGGCTATGCCCAGGACATCGTGGTCGATCAAAACTACGTGCTCAAAGTTTCCAAAAAAATCGATGCCGCTTCCGCGGCACCTTTGTTGTGTGCCGGGATCACCCTTTGGTCACCACTGAAGCACTGGCAGGTTGGTCCAGGCAAGAAGGTGGCGATCCTAGGTCTTGGCGGCCTCGGTCACATGGGTGTGAAATTTGCAGCAGCGCTGGGTGCAGAAACTTATGTGCTTGGACACTCACCAGCCAAGTCGGCGGATGCCCTTGAGTTCGGTGCCAAGGCTTATGTGCTAACCAGCGATGCAATTGCCAACCACAAGAACTTCTTCGATGTAATCATCAACACCACCAGTGCTGACCTCGACCTCGATGGCCTACTGAGCACATTGCGAGTCGGTGGGTCAATTGTGAATGTCGGACTACCAGGTAAAGACCAGAGCTACAACCCATTTAGCTTGGTGACTGGCCTGAAGTCAATCGCGGGAGCCAATACCGGAAACATCAAAGACACCCAGGAGATGTTGGACTTTTGTGCTGAGCACAACATTGTTTCCACCATCGAGCTGGTTGATGCCAGCGACACCGCTGCGGTTGATGCGGCATACAACCGCGTGGTCGCAAGCGATGTGCGCTACCGCTTTGTCATCGACGCCAGCACCATCTAGAAATAGGAGCTCCAATGAAGCAGCACAAGCTAGGTAATCGCCAGGTCTCGGCAATCGGTATCGGTTGCATGAATGTTTCTTGGATCTGGTCAAATGGTGCAGCGCTTGATCCGGTGCGGCGTCAGGAGTCAGCTATACCTGCGATTCACGCGGCACTGGATGCCGGTGTCACGCTTTTGGACACCGCAGATATTTATGCACCAACCTGGGATGCCTTTGGTCACAACGAGATCTTCGTTGCCGAAGCACTCCGCACCTGGTCCGGCACCAAGGAGCAAAAGGACAAGGTGGTAATTGCAACCAAGGCCGGTATTACCCGCCAGCCCGGTGAACGCTGGGGTCGCAACGGCAGCCTCGACTACCTACTGCGCGCTGCCGAGGCATCGGCAGGCAGACTCGGGGTTGAGAAGATCGACCTATGGCAGCACCACCGGCTTGATCCAGAGATTGTGTTCGAGACTCAGGTGGCAAACATCCTGATTCTCAAAGAGCGCGGCATTGTTGATCAGATCGGTGTCTCCAACTACGACGCCAAGCAACTCGAAATTGCCATCAAGATTGCCGGTGGTCCTAACGAGGGCGGCATCGTCTCAATCCAGAACGAATTCTCTCCGCGCTATCGCTATGACCTGGATGTTCTAGAAGTTTGTGAAAAGTATGGCGTTGCCTATTTGCCATGGTCACCGCTTGGTGGCATGAACAATAAAAAGGCCATCACCGACTCCGATGCCTTTGAAGAGGTAGCGAACAAGCACGGTGTTTCAAAGTATGCAATTGCATTGGCGTGGGAGATGAAGACCTCGCCAGCCGTGATTCCAATCCCGGGAGCAACCAGAACCGAGAGCATTCTCGATTGCATCACGGCACTCGATGTGGCACTGAGCGATGACGACTTTGAGTATCTAAATGCAAACCTTCCAGAGTCTGCTGACTACTCAAGCGAATTGGTGCCTAAGCCAGCCCACCGCTAGTTAGCCCTTTAGCCTCCCTATGATTTATTGATGTGAGGCTAAAGCGGGGGTCACTTTCCACCATTGGTGGATTGATTGCGATTATTTGGTTCGCCTCGATTTTTAGCTCTTCCGATGCCCCGCAGGAAACTGCAACCTCGGCATCCCCGACCCAGACCATCACACAGAGCTCCACGCCAACACCTTCGGTTACCGAATCGCCGACAGTTTCTCAGGAGACCAAATCACCCGAGGCAACAAAGCCCGCGCCATCCAAAAAACCAACCACCAAACCAGCGGCAGAGAAGACTGATCTGCAGAAACTGATTCCCGAATTGGTGTTGGCTGCTGAGCAGGGAGCGGGTTATGACCGCGACCTATTTCGGCATTGGATTGATGCCGATGGCGATGGCTGCAACACCAGAAGAGAGGTTTTGATTGCCGAGGCCAAGGTAAAGCCAAGCGTCTTTGGTGATTGCGATCTCACAGGCGGTGAGTGGTATTCGGTCTATGACCAGGTGACCACAAACGACCCATCAGATTTTGATGTCGACCACTTCATTCCGCTGAAAGAAGCTTGGGACTCTGGTGCCTATGCCTGGAGCTCGGAGAAGCGCAAAGAGTTTGCCAATGACTTAGGTTTTGGCGGCAGCCTGATAGCGGTTACCGCATCATCAAATCGATCTAAGTCCGACCGCGATCCAGCCGATTGGTTGCCACCAAACACTGGCTATCGTTGCCGCTACATCACCAACTGGGTAAAGGTGAAGATCCGCTGGGGACTAACGGTAGATAATGCCGAGCTAGCCACCATCAAAGAGTTCGGTGAGAGCTGTAAGTAATTACTTCAGGCTGGCGTCGAAGAAGCTGACCAGAGCTTTGGCGTAGCGATCGGTTTCTGAGAGCATGCCCTCGGTGTGATCAGCCCCGGCAAAAGTTTCCAGGGTGATGTTTGCTCCAACAGATTTTGCATAGCTGTAGAAGTCAACCGAAGACTGATATTTGAGGCGCTGATCGGCATCACCGTGCAGGATGAGCATTGGCCGAGCCTCTGCTTTTTCAATCGATGACTGCACCGAAGTTTCGGCCAGGTTTACCCCGTGAAAGACAATTGCAGCGCCCTGGGCAAACTGCCAAAGGAAGCCAGGGAAGCCCTGGAACTCAACCTCTTGAGTGGCGGCGGCATTGAAGTCGAAGATGGTGCCCTCCATGGCAAAGGCAGAAACCAAATCCGACTTAGCCGGCACCAGCGAGGTTGCAATCGCACCACCGGAAACACCAAACATGCCAAGCGAGCTGGCTGGAATGCCCTTTTCGGTGTTTAGCCACTTGGCAACCTCGGCAAAGTCAGAGGACTCTTCCTGACCCGCTGAGTGGCGACCGTCAACACAGGTCGACTCGCCAGCATCGCGCTGGTCAACCAAAAGCACGTTGTAGCCACCCTTGACCAACATTGAGGTTGGCAGCAGAGTGTTGAAGTCTTGCTTACTGGTGCCAATGCCGTGCGTGACAATCACGGTCTTCTTGGTCTCATCAAGGTGGGGTGCAATCCACCAGGCAGCAAGCTCAACACCATCGGCAACCGGGATCTTTACCTCGTCATATTGGACATCGGTTAGCCACCAGCTACTTAGGTCGTAATCCACCCACTTATTCCAGCCTTCGCCAGGGAATGGGCCATTGTCTTTGCCTGCGGTGTAGAACTCGGCAGGGGTGTGATTTAGATCGTCTGCGTTTACGGCGCAATTCACTTTGGTGCCGGTGGTGTAGATGTAGTCACCAACCGCAAGCCCTCCGCCAGCAACCAGAACTACCAGACCGGCAGCAACACTTGTAATCACCCTTGATTTGCGCATGAGGGGAGGCTAGCACAGCGGGGCATGAGTGCAAGTTGGGAAGGGCTTGGCGGGTCAGTCGGCGAGCCATCGGTTGACCAACACCAACGAAATTCATAAAATAAAATTTATGAAACGAATCGCCACCTTGAACACTAGTAATGGAAAGTCAGACCTGCGTATAGCCGGCATGACCACCGAGGAGAGCTGGCTGGATGCTATTGAGGCGTTGGTTGAAATCCGTAAGAGAAAGAACCTGACTCAAAAAGATGTGGGTATTGCATTGGGGGTTAGCCAGGAATCTGTTTCTCAATTTGAAAGTGGCGAAGCCAACCCTTCAATTCGACGGATCAAGTTGTATGCCCTTGCAGTCGGTGCCAGTGTCAATTTCAGCATTATCGATAGTGGCATAACCCCTGATTACCATTTTCGAGCCGCCGAGTCAGCGATCGTGCAGCGCACAAAGCCCGGCCCCAAGTCCAAAAGGAGTGAAATCACGGCCCTAGCGAACGCATAGTCAATGTTCATATCGTGACATCCCGCTATCGATAAAGTCACCCCCTGCTGGTACCTTGTTGATTGGGTGATGGGCAATTGTTGTGCCTGTCGAATGGGGAAAAATGAGCAAGAGTTTTTCGAGGGTTCTAGCAATCACAACAGCAACTTTGCTGATGCTTTTGGGTCAGGGTACAGTAGCCATGGCCAACAACGAACAAAGCTTCCAAGGTGAAGAAATCGTTGCTAACCAGCTGATCGTTCAGCTTGAAAAAGACGCCCCAGCAGCCGGCGAGATCTTCGACTTTGGTGCTGTCTTGAACTACTCCCCAATCGGTCTCGAGGGTGCCGGCACTTACCTGGTGAAGGTAAACCCATTTGATTCGCTCGCCACAAACCTCTCTCGCATTGAGGCAATCAGCGGTGTCGAATTCGCCGAGCCAAACTACGAAGTTGAACTTCAGAACGCCAATGACACCCGCTATGTAAGCGGAGAGATGTGGGGCATGTATGGCTCAACCTCCAGCTCAACCGCTAGCCCAACCAGTTCTTACGGTGTCGATGCAGCTGGAGCATGGGCCAAGGGTTACACCGGTTCCCGTGCGGTATACGTTGCCGTGATTGACTCGGGCATTAACGTCTCGCACTCAGACCTAGCAGCGAATATCTGGACCAACGCCCAAGAGGTGGCAGGCGATGGCATCGATAACGACAACAACGGCTTTGTTGATGACATCAACGGCTATGACTTTCTAAACAACGACGGCAGCGTCTATGACCTGAACGAACACCCACACGGCACTCACGTTGCCGGAACCATTGGTGCAGTTGGAGGCAATGCATTAGGTGTCACGGGTGTGACCTGGCAGGTCAGCATGATCTCGGCGAAGATCGTAAATAGCCAAGGTCAGGCTTCAATCGCAGATGCAATCGAGGCAATCGACTACATCACCATGCTTCGCATGAAAAAGGGTCTCGATATCATCGCGAGCAACAACTCCTGGGGTGGCACCGCCTATTCACGTTCGCTAGAAAATGCCATTAAGCGCGGTGGTGATGTTGGCATCATCTTTGTGGCAGCAGCCGGTAATGATGGAGCAAATCTAGACAGCGCCGCAACCTATCCAGCTGCATATGACTGCACCACCCCACACCGCCCATTTGACTGCGTGGTTTCGGTAGCGGCAATTGATCAAGCTGGACAGCTGGCTAGCTACTCGAACTACAGTGCAACCAAGGTTGACCTGGCAGCTCCCGGCACCAACATTCTCTCGACCTCCGGTGATGGTTACGACACCCTGAGCGGAACCTCAATGGCTACTCCGCACGTCACCGGTGCTATCGCACTTTGCCTTGCTGCCTACCGCGGCACCACCGCTGAGCAAGCCATCGCCAAGGTGAAGGCAACCGCCACCGGCATGGCAAGCCTTGCTGGCAAGGTCGCAACCGGTGGTCGCTTAAACGTCTCAGCGCTAGTTGACTCCTGCGCAGCAGAGAGCACGGCGCTCGCAGGAGCGATCACCAACACCAAGCTGTCAGCGCTCTACACCGACCGCGTGAGGGTCGACTGGGACGACACCGTTGCCGGTGACTATGAGCAGGAACTTCAGATCTCGGTCGGTCCAAATGGTTGCTCCGGACCTTGGTCGCACTTTGGCTACATAGGTCCTGGCCTTACCGCACTGCCGGTATTCAACCTTCAAGAAGCTCAGTTCTACTGCTTCCAGGTTCGCGGCACTCGAGATGCCGCCACTACCGCATGGAACAAGTCGAACGTTGCCATTACCTGGACCAGCAATCTGCCATACATCACCGGCAAGGTAACGATGGCAGATGGTGTTACTCCGGTTGCAAAGATGCCGGTGCGCTGGATTGCCAATGGCGCTAACCCGGGATCGGATAACCAAAACACGTTACTGGCATACACCAACCTCGCTGGTGAATATGTGTTGCAGGTGCCAAACGGCACCGAGGGTGAGTTGTTTATCAACACCCCACGCTGGGCCAACCGCGGTTTAGAGACCATCCCTCACACACCTTGGGGCATGGAGGCCGGTGGCAAGCTAACTATCACTCAAGACACCGTGGTAGACATCCGAGTGCCGAGCATCAAGACCGTCACCGTGACGGTATTGCAGCACGGGACCAACCAACCAGTGGTTGGCGGCAAGGTGCAGTTCTCCGGCTACACCAAGGGCTGCATCAACGGCAGCTACACCGCATTTACCGGTGCTACTCAGTCTCGCTGTGTAACTTGGCCAGCTGGATATGCTCACTCCGGTCCGGTGACCAATGCTCAGGGACAGGTGAAGCTGTCACTGTTTGACACTCAGCACCTAGCTGATCCAGTACACGAATTCATGGTGCTGGATCCTCAAAATGAGGCAAAGAGCACCTTGTTCACCCTGACCCCGACTTCGAGTGCGAACGTGACGGTAGTGATGAACCCACCAGTGGTTTTCTCCGGCAGGGTGCTTATGGCTGATGGCACAACGCCAGTTGCGGGAGCGGTTGTGAACTGGCTAAACGATGGTCAGTATGCCGGCCTTGAGAATGCCAACTCTCTGAAGGCAACCACCAACAGCTCGGGTCAATACTCCCTAGAGGTTCCCTCTGGAACGTTAGGTCGTCTGTTTGTCAGCACCAGCCGATCCCCGAGGAACCAAGCGCCAACAGTCCCACAGTTGCCTTGGGGTCTTGAGGCCGGTGGCATGACTAGCTCAACCGTGAGCAAAGAAATCAACATTGTGATGCCAGCTCAGCACACACTTACTTTCAACGTCACCAACGGTTCCACTGGGGCTTCGATGTCGGGCGCAATTTTGGAATTCAGTGGCTACACCAAAACCTGTAAGGCTGGAAGCTACACCCCATTCCCAGGTGCCACCAGCCCCAGCTGCACTACCTGGCCTGGTGGTTATGCCCACTCAGCGCCGAGAGCAAACTCTGCTGGTGTTGTGAAGATTGCGGTTTTTGCTCAGCAGCACCTTGCCAGCACGGCCTACAAATATGACTTCATCGTGCGAGATGCGAGCGACACCTCTCGCACCACCAACGTCAGTGTCACCCCAAATAGTGATCTCACTCAGAACGTCGTGATGAACCAACCTGTGACCGTGACCGGCAAGGTCTTTATGGCCGACGGAACCACCCCGGTCTCTGGAGCTCCGGTGAAGTGGCTGAACGACGGTCAATATGCCGGATCCGATAATGAAAATGCCATTACTGCGGTTACCAACGCCAGTGGTGAATACAGCCTGCAGGTGCCAAACGGCAGCCCGGGCAAGTTGTTCGTAAACACCTCTCGCAGGCCAAATTCGGCAACGCCAACCTCACCGCTAATCCCATGGGGCATGGAGGCCGGTGGCTTCACCACCTTCACCCAATCCAGAACTGTGAACATAGTGCTTCCGGCTCAGAACGCTGTGAAGTTTCAGGTCAAGGAGTGGGCTTCCAATGAAGCCGTAGCGAATGCAACTATTGAGTTTTCGGGTTTCACCAAGACTTGCAAAACTGGAAGTTACACACCATTTGCCGGTGCTACTGGCGGTTTCTGCACCAACTGGCCCGGCGGTTACTCGCATGCAGCACCGAGAACCAATTCTTCTGGTGAGGTATCGGTTGCGCTATTTGCGCCTTCCTTGGTGGCCGACAACAACTACAGCTGGATCGTCTCTCACCCGCTCGACTCGGCGCGAGTGACTCGCATTAACTTCGCAGCATCACAGAGCGCAACCATTGGTGTCGTGATGCCGGGCACACCATCAAAGCCTGAGCAACCAACCGCAACCGCACTGACCAACGAGGTGCGCTTGAACTGGACCGAGCCTTGGAATGGTGGTGCATTCATCGACTACTACAAGGTCTGGGTATCGCTTGAAGCCGGTGGGCCATTCACGTTGGTTTCGAGTGGCTCCTGTGCCGGAAATGTTGCCCCTGACCAAAGAACCTGTGTGGTCACCAACCTAACCCCGGGTGTCACCTATTACTTTGCGATCATCGCTCACAACGTGATTGGTTACAGCCAGCTCTCCATGGCAGTTTCCTCAACACCAAAGGCGGCGATCTCCAGCTTCACCAGTTCGCCGACCCCAACAGTTTCTGGCATCGCCCAGGTCGGCCAATTCCTAGCGGCTGAGACCGGCCCTTGGGATGCGGGAACTGAGTTTGACTATGAGTGGCAACGAGATGGCAGTGCCATATCTGGTGCCGTTGGAGCAAGCTATCTGCTTCGGGCAGCCGATGCCGGTAAGGCAATCACGGTCAAGGTAACCGGTCGAAAGACTGGCTTCCAAAGTGTGACCAAGCTATCTGGTGCCACAACCCCTTCCTGGCCGACCGGTTCACGTCTGGTGGCAATCACTGGATCACCGGTTGTCGGTCAGCTGCTAATTGCACAGCGCTCGACGCTGGTCAGCCCAGGTGAATTTGGCATCCAGTGGCTAAGAGAAGGTCAACCAATCGCTGGCGCTACCGGTGAAAGCTATGAGCTGACACCGGCTGATGTCGGTCAAGCAATTTCGGTCCAGCTCACCGGAAACGTGCTGGCTGCGGCTCCCACCGAGGCCAAGATCGACACAGTCTTGATTGTCTCTTTGGCTTCTGAGGTGGTTACCACCACGAGGCCGGGACTGCTTACCGCTGCAACTCAATCACCAATCGCGATCCCGACGGTCACGCCACCGGTTCCAACTGAGAGTGCCACAGCGTCTTACCTGCAGAGCTACATCCCAGCCTTTATCGGCAAGGCATTCAACCTAACCGCAGCTCAGAAGGTTGCGATTCGAGAGATTCTCAAGGGAAGCACCGCAAGCAAGTTCCTCTGCACCGCAATAACCTGGGCTGGTGGTCCCGCATCACAAAACATCTTGTATCTGAAGCGAGCCAAGGCAGTTTGCGCCTATGCGAAGACCCAGAGGCCAACACTCTCTACCTGGTATCAGTCCAAGCAAACCAAGGTGAAGAGTTTTGCCGGCAAGGTGCTTATGGGACTAAGGGGTTAGTTGGTGCCTAATTGACCCTGGCCATTTAGTTGGTAGTAGCGCACGTAATCAATCTTCATCTGTGAGCTACTCCAACCGTCATAGGTATCAGAGAAGCCACCCGCTGGTGAAATGGCGTTGTTGAGAATCAAGAAGAACGGATGGTTGAAAGCCCAAGATCCAGCCTGGTTCAAGGTGGTGTTTCTTTCTTCCAAGACCTTTACGTCATCGACGTATATCGCGATGTAGTTCTCCAGCCAATGCAGCTTGAAGACGTGGTAGGCACTCGAGTAATTTCCACCGCTAGCCTCACCATATTCGTAGGCATCATTTCCACCGTTGGACCAGTAGACGGCAGAGGCCACTCGAGAACCCGACTTGCCTTCCATGATGTCGATCTCACCGCTGGCCGACATGCTCTTCGCACACTTCGTAGAGCAGAGCGACGCAGCCAAGATTGTTGCTCCTGCAACCGAGACTGTGAAGACCGGCGAGGCTCACGTTGCCAACTTCCAGTTCCTTGACGAAGCCGGCAAGCCAATGGTGAACCAGCTAGCCGAGGTATACATCAACGGTGTTCAGTCCAAGCAGGACTGGGTGCTAACCGATGCTCAGGGTCGAGTTGGAATCCCGGTTCCAAACCCACAGAACCTTGAGGGAACCTCAGCTGTTGCAGTATCGGTCAAGCGCACCGGATTGCCTCCGCTAACCGCAACCACCGTGGTCACCTGTGTACCGGGAGCTATGAAGGTGTCAATGGCACCTGCTAGCAACTCGGTAGAGGTGAAGGTCGTAAACGCTGCTAACGAGAGCGTGAAGATCACCATCAACGGTAAGTCATACGAGAGAACCCCAACCACGGGTCTTGTGACTTACAAGTTCCCAGCAACCGTCGGTAAGAAGGTTATTCGAGTCACCATTGGCAAGAAGACCTTCGTGCGTGGCGTAACTGTAAGACGATAGCCCTAGGGCAAGTGCAAAGAGCGGGTGGTTGTGAGGGCCACCCGCTCTTTGCTTTTAAGCTCAATGGCCGAATAGGCACCGGCTCGTTCATCGATTAGGTGTTTAGATGGAAACAAACCAGGTTGTCGATTACCGGTGACTGCACAAATCCCAGGCTCAGATAGAAGTCTTTGGCAGCTTGATTCTTGGCGTGAGCAATGAGCGAAACCACGCCCGCTATTGCCTGAATAGAGAGTGCCTTGGCGACTGAATCTCTGACCAGTGCAGTTGCAATTCCCTGTCCTTGGAAGTTCTTGTCAACCGCGAGTCTGGCTAGGAGCAAGGTCGGCACGGGATGGCGGGCCAAGCCAGAACGTTGTGATGAAGGTAATTCCCGATACAGGATGGCAGATGTTGCCAGGGCTGAGTAGCCAACAACTTGATCGCCATCACACACCACAAAAACCTGCGCGCTTCTAGCTTCTATTGCTGAATGAGCGTGCTTCTGAATCCACTGATCTAAGGCGTCTTCACCTGAGTTGAACTCTGTGAGGATGTGCCCTTCGGTGAGTGGATATGGGCCGGTTAGTTTTCCCATGGGGCCCTAAAGGCCAAAATCTTTTCAATGCGCTCTTTGTTTTGCTCATGGTTTGAGGCATCCGAAACAAAACGGTCGTATTCATCAGCCGTAAGGAAGAAGAAGCGCTGATCCAGCAGAGTGCTCTCAGCCTGCTCTCTGGCCGGTCCGAGAATGAACTCAGAAATCGAAACACCTTTGACCTCAGCGGCACGCTGAAGTAACTGCTTGGTCTCAGCAGTAGTCCTCAGGTTTAGGCGTTCTTCTTTACTCATGGTGATAGTCATGATACTCCTGTACTCACATTGTGCATACTTTTTTGTGATACAGAATCATGCCTCAATAAACAAAGTGCTGTGCGAGGTTATCCACAGGCATTTGTTGGCAATGACCCGGGCTGTGGGCTACTTGCCCTGGTATTCAGCAGCTTTGCCGCGAATGTCGTTGATTAGCTCCTGGGCAGAAGATCTAGCAGCATCCTCGCCATCTTGAAACAGCTCGATGCAGATCGAGGCCATGATGCCAGGGGTAATGCCGTTTGCGCTATCAGCAGCTAAAGCGGAGACTCTGGTTCTATTGCTAACCGCAATGTCTGCAACAAAGCCATTGTCGCCGGTTGAGAAGTTGATCAGTTTGTCAAACTCCCACTCACGAGCATGGTTAGGTCCTGCAAACAAGATTCGCTGGTTAGTGAAGATGGCTGTGCCAACATCGATGGTGGTTTGCTCTTCTGGGTTAGGTGTGATTGCACCATTGCTGCCACCAACGGTGACACCAATGTTGTTGGTTGCCCTCACGATTACACCGGCATTAGCACTCTTGATGCTTGAGCCAGTTCCCTTGTATTCGCGAAGCTCAACCGAGCCGCGTTCGTAGATTGCCTTCTCGCCCTTACGAAGTGACAAATAGGTGTCAATGGGAGCGAACTTCTCGGTAATGGTTTCCAGCTCATCAGCAATTCTGAGCATGTATGCCATGTTGTTCTCGATCTTGTTCTTGCGCATGAAATACCAAAGACCGGCAATCAAACCGACGCAAAGAATTACTAAGAACCAACCCTCAGGGTGCTGCTCTAACCAAGAGCCTGCAGAGGAGATCAGAAACAGGATGAAGATAAAGCCAATGATTGCGGCAAACACTTTTAGTTCTCCTGAATCTCTAGCGGCAGCTTCACATCTAGTAATAGCTGATAGGTATCACCGTAGTTGAGACGCCTAAGTTTTGCAGCACAGGTCACAGCACCACCTTGCGCTTTGATCGCCTCAGCCAAGGCTTCTTGGCCAGCAACTGCCAGGGTCCCAACATGAGCCTGGCTCACCTCGATAGCAATGGTCTCCAGATCTCCAAGCAGGTTCACCGTCAGCAATGCAACAACCCCTGGGTCACCCTTTTGCATGACGTCCAAATACTGCGTAAATGCCTCAAGGGCGAACTTGTCACCGGTGGAGGTATCAGCGACCAGTGTGAAGCTCTCGTCGCCAACCAGGTTAGGCAAGCTCTTTAGATACTCCTCATACTCTGCCTGTTGACCAGCATGCTGCTGCCTAGAATCACGAAGTGCGGTGCGGTAATCGGCTTCAAGCTCAGTGCGCTTGTCTTTGAAGTTTCGATAGGCAGCAAATGCCAATTGCCCCAGCATTAGTGCAACGAATCCACCAACTGATCGCTTAGCCATCAGACCCCCCTAACAAAAGACTATTCAAAATGCCCTAGCAATACCTTTGCGTAACGCTCTGACAATAAAGATGTCAGAGCCACCTTTTAGGTTTCAGGTGTAACCAAGAGGGGGTAAACATGTTTAGTTTTCTCAAGCGACTTTTCGGCATCTCAAATGCAACACCACCGCAGGTGGTGCAGCGCCCAGTTAACTCACCTATGGACGAGGGAGATATTCACTCCGGTCCCCACGGCTATTCACCTAACACTGCATACACCGAGACTCAATATGGCTCTAGATTTGACGAAGGGGCTCAGTGGAATGACGAAGAACAATAAACAAGTTCGACTCGCCAGGACACTACTTCAGGATGTTGGGCCAGTTCCGAAGTTGGGGGATTTGTTATGACGGACCTAAATAGCAAGGGCTCTGTGGTCTGCTCACGCTGCTTTGATGCAATTACGTTTTGCCAATGCATGTTCGAAAACACCAGATGCGGTCACTGTCTGGAAAAGGAACTGTATTGTCGCTGCGATAACAGTAAAGCAAGCGCCCCTAAGGGTCCGGTTGGGAGAATCGTCACTACCTACGAGCGCGGTGATCTGATTGAAGTGCTGCCCTATGTGTTTGTAGAACAGGACGATCTATACAGCAGTGCACCTGCAATCACCTTCAATCGTTTCGCTATGGTGACCCGTTTCGAAACAGGGAATTTCATTGACGTACCCAAACCGGTATTTGATAGGGCTCTGGCGCTCCTCAAAAAATTCTTCCCCATATCTAAATTGGGGCTTGACTGGGATATTCAAGACGAGCCCATAGGGTATGCCGCACAGATAGCAATGGCCGTGCATTTGGATCAAAGAGACAAGCTGGGCTTTCCATATATCGAGCACCCGAGGCGGGTCTACCTAAACACGGAAATAGCTATGAACAAGCAAATTTTCTCGGAGGATGATCGATTGGTAGGCCTTCAGGCCGCATGGCTCCACGATGTATTGGAGGACAGCCTGGATAACTTCTACAGGCAAATAACCCCCGAAGACCTCTTGAATTGGGGCTTTACCCCACGGGTAATGTCAATCGTTCAAAGCCTCACAAGGTCTCGTGACGCCTCCATTGAGTCGCCTTCCGCCTATTACGAGCGGATTAAGCATGACCCTACTGCTCGAGCAGTCAAGCTTGCCGACATTGCGGACAACCTGTCTTCGTGGAGGGCGAATCTTCTCAAAGAAGAAAAACGAGAAATGTTGGCAACCAAATACCTTCACGCAACTGAAGCGCTCGACTTAACTTCTTTTGAGCGTGACGGATGGTTTTCGAAGGCAATAGAGACAACCGACCCAGCTGAAAACAAGGCATTGGTCATGCCAGAGTCAATCATGCAATTTCGAAGACTCACGGAAGAAAAAGCGGTCCGGAGATTAATTCCCATAATTTCAGCTGAGGTTAGCGTCGAGAGCCGACTGAGTCTGCTTATCTATGAAGCGGGCGAGCTAGTTGCTTCTAGGTCTTGGAATTCAGTGAACCACCCCTTCGATTTGCCGCCAGGCCATTCTCTCGAAGCCTGGTACTGCGCATACATCTCGCTCATGGTCAGAGCTGCATCCGGAGATTTACCCGCATTGGCTGATGCGGAATCACTAGGAGCATTGCTTGACTCGAGGCCGACGGCTGAGGAGCATTTCAGTCTTACTTCGATGGGGCTGGTATCAGAAGATCTAACTTCAGCGGACATACTCTTGCACTTTGGAGAGGCTGTGAAGCTTTTGCGAGAATCCTTTAATTTTTATCGCTCGGCGCATGAGGCGGGTGAGTACCCCATAGCGGGGCCACCGACTCTAGCTTCGCTTTCAGTTCTCTTGCTAGCAGGGGCCATAGCCTTCGACCAGACATCAAGCCCAACCTGGTCATCGAGCATCATGAAGGAAATCGCAATTGCAATAGTCGATAGGTATGGCCGTGAGTAAGAAGACGCTTTTTGTAGACATGGACAACGTCATTGTTGATTTCAAGTCAGGCATAAACAAACTACCCAGAGAAGTAGAAGAAGAGCACGTTGCGTATCACGGCAGAAACGAGCGCGGCGAACCAAACGATGCGGATGAGATTCAAGGAATCTTTGCACTGATGGATCCAATGCCAGGCGCTATTGAGGCCATAAACAAACTCTCTGAGCACTTTGACCTTTACGCCCTCTCCACTGCGCCCTGGAACAATTCCTCCGCATGGTCGGACAAACTGCTCTGGATCCAAAAGCACTTTGGGCGGGGTCCGGGCTCACCGCTTTATAAGCGCTTGATCCTCAGCCACCATAAACACCTAAGCCAAGGCCATTTTTTGGTCGACGATCGTTTGGCCAATGGAGCCCGTGAGTTTGGGGAGCGTCAAAACTCGCAGCACATTCACTTCGGGCAGGATCCCTTTGAGGACTGGAGCAAAGTGCTCGACTATTTGCTTGAGAGGAGATAGAGATATGAATAGATATTTCTTTCAAGTAGATAACGATGAGGCACCAATCGCTCTATTCAAACTAGAGCAACCATTTACTCCTAAAGTTTGGAGCAAGGGCGAGTGGGTGCCATCAGATAGTCTCATTAACTACCTCAGGGATGGATTTATAGACCTAGAAGAAGTTTCCGAAGATGAGGCCAAAAAGTTAAAGCCCGAGGCTTTCAATTCCAATTAATTGTCCCTACCTGTATTAAACCTATAGAACCTTAGCCCTGGAGATTGCATGCCTGGGACTAGAGATCGAAACAAGCTCGACAAAAACCACAAAGTCACACCTTCGTGTTAAGTTTTATCCGCATCAAGAATTGCAGCGCAAAGTAACTGGCTAGCTGCATAGCAACCCGGTCCCACGACCTCTGGGTGCTCCAGTGGAAGATGCGGTCAAGGTAAACCCCTTGGCAAAGTCGTGGGCCTTATGGCCCCTAGCTAGGAGTGCCAAATGGCAAACGAAGCATTTAGCTGCGCATCATACGAACCAGGTCACAACGTTCACTACATCCAGGCCAGAGTCAAGGCTCACCTTTCCAGGTTCTGGGCAAGGGTCGATCTCATTGGTCCTAAGGCAGTGAGAGTAGTAACTGATAAGCAAGACCAGGTCATGTTTCACCACAGAGCCATTGAGCTATACATGTGGACTCTGGTGGCTCACGAAGGTGAGATCAAGTACTGCCCCGAGTCCAAGCTGCTCTATGTTCGCCTCGATGAATACCGAGGCGTGAAGCAGGATGTTTGGATTACGGCGTATTTGTCGGAGGGTGAGCTGGGGCCATGCAGGAGCCTTGACCAAATGCCAGCATATTCAATGGAGGAAATGGAATCGATCTGGTCGGATCCAAACCACCGCGAGCTTTAGAGTTATAACAATCAAGGGGGCAAATTGGACCAAATCGAGTTCGGAGACATTGAAAAATCCACCAGCATTATCGTGAATGAGATTTGGCAGTCGCCCGATTGGGTTGAATGGTACGAGGATGAGTTGATTCTCAATGTTCAAGAGGGTTTGCGCGTGGAGATCGGTCTTAAGGGCCTAGGTGGCAGTGCTGCCTACGCTCGGGATCCTAAGGGCACCACAATCTTGTTCCGTGGAGCTCCGATGTACGACATGTCTGAAGCATTACACAAGGACATGACATTCGTTGCCCAAGTTGCCGTTGACATTTTCTACCTGCTTGAGGAGATTCGAAGAGATAGAAATGTAAATGGCGACGATCGCTATTCGAAGTCCATTGTTGCTGCCGTAGGCCCACTCATTCTCTTTCTCAAGATGATGTTGGAAAACCGCCCAGAGCTAATTCAGCAGAAATGGTGGCGCATCGTTATAGATGCGCTTGAGACCGCTGGCGCACCATTGGATCTTGACTAACAAAAACTTCGTTGAAGCCAGCTCTAGTCTGAGTAGTCGGGTTTGCTGGATAGATCTTTGGTTGGGTCGGCCCAATCTCGAAGTGAGTAGAGGGTCGCAGGCTTACCTGGACGACGCTGCTTGATTTCTTTGACATCTGACTCGGCGATGAAGCTGGATTCGCTCAACACGCTTCTTCGGAACTGATCGACCTGGGTTCGCTCACCGCGGCAAACATCGTTCAGTTCTTTAAGGTCGCTAAGTCTGAATGCTTCGGATAGCGCAGTAGCTCCGAGATAGCGGAACGGATCTAGGCGACCACCGAATGCGTAGCGGAGTTTGCGCCAGCTGTAGAAGACCATCTCATCGTGATCGATATCCAGAATAGGTCCGGTGCCGATCTCGTGCGAAAGCATTCGGTCGTGACCGCGTCTCTCCATTGGTGAGGTGCGAAGGCCAAAGCGGCAAACGCCATCAAAATCAGCCAGACCTTGTTGCCTATCCCACTCATCTATAAAGGAGGAGCTGTTTACCAGCTCAAGGCCAACCTGCTCCTTGCCACCAAGCACTGGAGCTACATCCTCCAGATTGGCAAAGCCCCAGTAGTTGATCGAGATAACCCGCTGGTCCTGCTCGCGCTTTGGGTCATCAAAGATGCGCTCCTGGCGCAAACGAACCGGCACTGTCACACCCAAGTCCTCGCGAACCAGGCGATGAGCAGCTTCTTCAACGGTCTCCCACGGACGAACGTCGGAGGCTGGCAGTACTCTTCTGTCCGTCAGAGATACGACAGCGTCCTCATTCGTCCGACGGGTGATGACAAATAGACCTAAACCAAACTTCTCCGACAGGTGTCCGAGAGAAACCAAAGATCTTGGCACCGAGAAGAAGTTGAAGTCCTCGATAACGGTAAAAAGTGCGACTGTGACCACGATTTTGCTTGCTGGCATAGCCAAAATTATGGCATAAATACTGGGTATTTGAGAAATTTTCAAAGATTTTCTCCATAATTATCGCAAAAACGCAGATACTCGTGCTATGATAAAGCGTAGAACGAGTAAAAGGAGTTTCTTATGGAGCAAAATCAAGGCAAAACCTGGTCAGAGTTATTGACCAGTGGCACCTCAATTCAGGATCTAGTGGCAAGCACCAAGGTCGCTTCAGTTCCTCAAGGCTCCAAGCCTCAGCTTCACGTTGGCTCCGGCTACCGATACGGCAACCTAACCTGGTTTCCGGTTTGGACCGATGCCCCAGTTGTCGAGAGAAAATATGCAACTGCCGCCGGCCAGGCATTCAAGGTTGCCGAAGCAGCACAGGCCTCGGTGCCAACCCTGCAGGTTGAGAATGAGGCAGACCTCGACCTTGTGCTTCTGGAGGGCATGATCCTCGAGGGCGGCTGGCAGCACCGAGCACTAACCCAGTCGATTGTTATCCCAGCTCGTTCTATCGAGCAGATCCCAGTGGTCTGTGTTGAGCAGAGCCGTTGGGGCGGCTCACACCAGCAATCTGCCGGCAAGAAGGTTGCCCCAACCGCGGTGCGAGTTGCGATGCGCGGCCTAAGCCGCGACCAGTTGGGCAATGTCTCACAGCTAGGTCCAGACCAGTCTCGAGTTTGGTCGAATGTCGCAAGCTACCAGCACAGGCACAAGACCAAAGCCGCCACACATTCGCTTGCAGATATCCAAGACGAGCTAGATGGCAACGCCCCAAAGCTCCCCTCGATTCAGGCTTTGCCGGGCCAGCGTGGCGTAGTTATCGCAGCCCTTGGGCAGCCGGTTGCCTTTGAACTCTTTGATCACCCAGACACTCTGGCTGAGCGACTAGAGGGAATGCTGCAGAGCTTCCAGCTGGATGTCGCAGATAAGAGCTATGTCGAAGCCAGGGGTCAGGGAGCTCGCGACTTTGTGCTTCAGGCCAGCAAGCTTCGCCTCGAAGAGGTTTCTCGCAACCACAACTACAGCCGTTCGCAGTCTGCCAACTCCCGGTATGTGGCGGCTGCTGCCCTGATGCTTGAAGGCGATCTAGTTCACCTCTCCTGCATCAACTCTCAGCATGAGTTAGTGCTGGCCGCATAGACCGGGGCCGACAAGGCACCCTCGCAGCACCTTTTTATACAAATTCACTCACTAGGAGAACATTATGTTTAACGCACGTCTGGAAACGACAAAAATCAAAGCCGGTCAGCCAAGAACCCTTGGGCTACTGATCGAAGCAGCAGCCCCACAGCTACCAAGCCAAACCATCACTCGCTCACCCCAAGCCATCGTGTTCGTGGTGGACCGCTCCGGCTCAATGGGTGGCGGCAGATTGGAACTCATTAAGGCCACCATTGGCCAGATGATCGGTCAGCTCAGCCCTGCCGACTACATCTCGGTTATCTCCTTCGACACCGAGGTGGAGATCAATCTGCCGCTGATGGAGAAGGCAACTCTCGACGCAGCGCAGCTCCGTCGTGAGTTGGCACAGCTTGAACCAGGTGGCAGCACCAACATCGAACTCGGTTACCGCTTTGGCCTAGCGGAGGCGGCCAAGGCACCATCCGGGGTAGAGACCAAGTTGATCCTGCTCTCTGATGGACACGCCAACGCTGGCATCACAGACCCGGCAGCACTTGGACAGTTGGCGGCGCTCGCCACCGAGCACCTGGTTAGCACCTCAACCATCGGTATCGGTACCGGCTTCGATGAGACCATCCTGGCCTCGGTAGCTTACTCAGGTCAGGGCAACCACTTTGCCGCGGTAGCGGTCGAAGAGGCGGTTGCCGGCCTACAGGATGAGATCGATGGCCTGTTGGAGCGCTCGATTCGGAACCTAATGTGCACCATTGAGGTTGAGCACCCGCAGTACCTCAAGACCATCATCCCGATTGGTTATCTCCCTCAGTATGAGCAGGATAACCGCAGCCTCAAGGCGAACCTTGGTGCGCTGGTTTCTGGCGAGGAGCGAGGTTGGGCATTTGTGCTTGACCTAAAAGCCATCCCAGAGTCGCAGATCGCCATGCTGGGTGTTCGCGTAACCATCATGGGGGAGAACGCACTAACCGGTGAAATGCTCAACTATGCAGATACCTTGAACATCGAGGTGGCCTCACCGCAGAACTTTGTGGCTGACCCTATCGATGAGGACGTGCTAGCAGAGCTGGCGATCTTCAAGATGGCGGGCGTCAAGGAGAGCGCTGCGCAAGCTGCGCGCAACGGCTCATTCGATGAGGCGAGGAACCTAATCCTCAATGCCCAGCACGACACCGCGGAACTGCTCCGCCAGCTGGACAAGCTGACCCCGCGGGTTCGGCTTCGCATCTTGGCTGAGAATCGCGAACTGGCAGAGCTTTTGGGCTTTACCGATATCGAGTTCGCCAAGCGCGCCACCGAGTCGAGCTTCCGCTCGGCTCGCTCTAAGCCAAACCCACGAGACAAGAACTAAGGAGTCCTCATGCCATTTGATTTGGTTTCCCCAAAGGGCGGATATGGTCACCACGGTGACCTCTGGAGTGAGATCGTTCCAGGTCTGTGGATGGGTGGAACCGGTGACCGAGCTCAGCTCGGTTGCCTGGGTTCTCCTGAGATCACCAACCTGCACTTTGGCACCGTCGCCACCTTGTATGCCAATGCGCTACCGGTGGACTGGTATGTCAAAGAGATCAGGCTCGGTTTCTATGACCACGACAAAGTCGATGTTGATGCCCAGGACCTAGACCAGGTGGTATCAGCTATCCACCAGGACTGGTCAGCCGGCAAGCGAGTGCTGATTCGCTGCCAGGCTGGTTGGAACCGATCGGGCCTGATCACCGGCTTGGTGCTGATGCGCGCTGGCTACTCGGCTCAGGAAGCAATCGACCTGATCCGTGAGCGCCGCTCACACCATGCCCTTTGTAATCAAACCTTTGAGCGATTTCTATTAGATAAGGAGCCCAGCAATGTGGATCTTCACTAGCACTGGCTTTGTAAGCGCAGTAAGAAAGTACGACCGTCCAGATGTCATCACAGTTCGCTCTAGAGACCGCAGGTCTCTAGAGCCACTGGCCCAGACTGCTGGAGTTGAGATAGCGGTATCACCTTTTGGTGACTACCCATACCGAGCATTCATCGAACCGGAAGTTTTCACCAAGTGGGTGGCAGCGCAGGCTGATGCCATCGACTACGACAACTTCAAAAACCGCGTCGGTCAAACCCGAGGTTACGAGTTCACAGATGCTCTGCACAATGTGTGGGTGGCAATGCTCGGGGTTGAGGACAGTTCGAGAGAAGAACTCAAGCGGTTGGGGGCTCAAGATGAGTTTCACTGACGCCGAAGAGTCAAAAGCAGATGGCAATGGTCGCAGACCCTCCGCGAACAATCCGCTGCAAGTCTTTGAGCCTCCCTCGAACCTCGCAAACGCGAGCAAACAGGAAATCCAAGCATGGGCTTCTCAGATCATGCAGGCACTTAGGCAACAACACCAACGAGAACAAGAAACCGATTAGGTGCTGACGTGTGACCCAGGTCAGCCCAAACCAAAGGCTGATCGCACCATGCGGTCCATACACACGAAAGCACAAACATGAACAAATTAGCTATCGCCTACAGCGATGACTACCTAGGTTGGCGGTTGGGGTCCGGAGACGGATCCCACCCCACCAAGCCCGAACGCGCTCAAATCGCAGTCCAGCTTCTAACCCAAGAACTTCCAGCAAACAGCTTCGAGGTCATCGAGCCTACGGTGCTCGATGGAGATAGAAGCAAGCTAGAGACCATCCACACTGCCGAGTATGTCTCGCAGGTGCTAGACCTTGGCAGATCTGGCGAGTGGGGTGGCTCAAAGCCAGAGCTAGGGCAAATCGCATTTCAAATGTTTGCTGGCACGGCACGTTTGGTTGAGTTAATCGCAGCCGGTGAGGCACTAGTTGGCTTCAACCCCCAAGGGGCTAAGCACCATGCTCAGAAGATCAAAAGCGAAGGCTTTTGCGTATTCAACGATCACGCCTGGGCAGCGCTCGAGTTCAAAAGATTGGGACTCAAGCCGCTCTACATTGACTGGGATGTGAATGCCGGTGATGGTGTGCAGAATCTTCTGGCCGATACCGATATCCCAACCTTCTCGATCCATGGGCATGGCATCTACCCAACCCATAGTGACACCTGGTTGCGAGAGAAAAGCGGACAGGGTAACTACGAATACTCAAACCCAGATCAGCACTGGTACAACTACAACCTTGCCCAAGGACAGGGAGACCAAGCCTTCCAATGCGCCATGGATCTAATCGCCGAGAAGGTCGATGAGTATCAACCAGACGTGATCCTTTTGGCAGCGGGTGCTGATGGCCACGAGGGTGAGCACTGGGGTTTGAAGTACACCTACGAGGGTTACAGCTACGCAGCCGAAAAGGTTGCGGAGCTCGCCAAAAAGCACTGCCAGGGCAGAGTCTTAATTGGCGGTGCCGGTGGCTATCAACCGTTCACTCATACCCCCAGAATTTGGGCCAATGTCGTGAAGCAAATCACGGCAGTTTCCTAGCTTGTTGGTTAGGTTATGCCTCGGTCACCTAGATCCAAGCACCGCAATGATTTCCTTAAAAGCCATCCACAATCAGACAGGTTGCCTTTGGCGAACCGCAATCCCGGTCAGCCAAAGACGAGTCCGAGGCGCTTGTTACCATTCCACCAATTCTGAAAGTAGCATTGAATAAGCAAGGGGAGCGATGTGGGGGCAGAATGTACAATCCTGACAAATTGGCATTACCCGATTACTACGATTCCAGACTCACGGAATACGTTTGGGAGTACTCAGTCGGGCATTTGACTCATGTGATTGCCTTGGATCGGCAGGAGTGGGGAGACTCAATTTCCCCAACAGTTGCTCCCCGGCTGATTCGCCCGTCGCACTTCGAAGCTGATTTTTACCTGGACCTCAGTTTAGAGGTAAGTTACCGTCCCCCTCTGGAAGAAGATCTTTGGGTGGATTTTGTTGGTTCAACCTACCCGGAGTATCCAGAGATTGCCTCTAAGGTAGCCAACCTCCTAGGCGTAAAGGACTCCGATGTTCCTCTTGAACGTTGGTTTGATGAAGCCAGTAACCAAGGTTTGGAAACGCTGATTTTTCATCAGTGGAGAGATTGCCGATTCGAGTGGACAATCAGGGCTTGGCCGGGCCTCACACTGGAACACTTAAAGTCAAGGCTTCAAGGCTTTGAAGTTGAAGTAGCCTATGACGTTCTTGGGGACGAAGAAAACCCAGATTGCGTGATCGGCGTAGAAACTTTCGAGCACTCTAACTCGGCCAGTGGATTTGAGAACCTCAGGCTGAAAGATCCTGAGCTCGGCGCTAAGTTGTCCTTAGCCAGGTATCGCTCAAGCCCAAGTGAAGACTTAGCTCTTCAAGCAGCTTCGTATCTGCACAAAGTCGGTGGCCCTGAACTTGTGACTTTTCACTTTCCGGCGCTTGAGTTATGCAGGTTGTGTGGAGAATCCACTCACCTTTCGGATAGGGGAGATTGCGGTTCCCGACTTTACGGGGGGTACTTCTAAATCATGGGCATCTTTTCTAAGAAGCGAACAGTTAACTCCCCACTAGTCTGCCTATTCTGCCCAGAAGTTAACCCCAATTGGTTTACCAAAGAGAACGCAGACGCGGTGCCAGTGTGTACCTCTTGTCACTTACATTTGGTGCCGGCATCGTTCAAAGAGGTACTCGTTACTGGGTCATGCCCTGAGGGGCTGGAAGTCGATCGAGCGGCTGGCTTGGCTGCGGCCATGTCTGCCATGACCATGCTTTGGGCCAGTGTCAATTCGGCTGAGGAGCCCATCGTGGCAAAGTCGCCGGTTAGTTGGGACGTCTGGAATCCAGAAACATATGACGAGTGGCCGCTGCTCTCCTCGGCTCCTTTATTAACCACATTCGAGGAGGGTGCTTTCCTAGAAGCACCACATCTCGGTAACTTTGCTGACCAAATGCCATTTGTTGGCTCGCTCTCACTGAATTTCTTGTGGCGGGTAAGCGAGAATTCCGACGAGACCGTTGTAAGCCTTTGGCCAAAGGAATGCCTTGCGGTAGTAACTGCCATTAATTTGCAGGCAATCAAGAGCTACCTAGCGATCGTGAGGCCACTCATTCCCGTCTTAGAAATCTGGCAACTTATCGATCGATTGTTTGGGCTGATTGAGAAAAGTCCTCATCTGATGTCGAAAAGGCGGCTATTCGGATTTTACGTTGTGCTTCACACCTTAACCCAACTTCCTCTCAATGATGCCGAAAACTTGAGGGAACACGAAGACTTTGCCAGTCGCAAGCCGGTCGTTGTAGAGCCTGGTAGCAAGATTGATCCATTTGGAAAAGATGTAGCAAAACGCCTTTACGCGAAATCGGAAGCCCAGCTTGATTTTGAACTCTTTGGGCCCTTCGGGCTCACTGTCAGCGTGGAAGAGTCTGAGGTTTACAAGCATCATTACTACGATTTTGAGAATTTCAAGGTCATCCACGCGTTCTCATTTAGGGTGCTGGCCTCGAGCGACACTGAGTCGCACGCTCGAGCTCTGGTACAAGATAAGCTGCTCGAAAAATTCGGCTTTGTAGTCAAGCGCAATGGCCAAAACTGGCTCGTAGACAAAAAGCGAGGCGTTGACTACTTTGACAACGGCTCCGCCGAGATATATGAGTCACCGCTCTACTCGAAAGTAGTTGAAGTTAGGCCTTCTAGCCCAGAGGATTGGAGTGGAACTGCATGGCAATTGCGATGTTCTTAGCCATTGAGTTAGATGGAAGCTTCCTACAGGGCTATCGGAAAAAACAGGCAGAAGAGTTTTTCTTTCCTTATGACTCTGACAGTTACTGGAACATGGAGCTGCCTTCTCGCTTTTTGGGTACCAAATTAGACAAGTCCAAGGTGATTAGGAAAATTTGGCTGGCCAAGCCTGACGCGCTCCCCTCACCGGTCAAGAGTGCAAAGGTCTTTCGACTTGCCCGAGGTAACGGCGTTATGTTGCTAGAGCTTGAATTTGAGGCTCACCAAGTCGAGGCGGTTGCGAGATATCGCAAACTGAGCTCCCCGCAATTGCGGAAGATTCTGCGAGCTTTTGATCTGGAGTCAACGCTTGATGTCAGAAACGCCATTTATCCGGTAATCGGGAGCATTGTTCCAGAGTACGACGAGTGGACACCTGCCATAAAGGACGGCTGGGCTCATGTCCAGGGCGGTCATGTCGAAAAAGTACTTTTGGAGCAAATCATCGCCAGGGTGGCTATTGAAAAGTCTTTTTTGAGTTGGACCATCAGATCAGATAAGCGTTTTCGGTCGCCAGTAGGCCTATGGCTGATTAGGCACTGGCCAGTTCAGTTGCTCACCGACTGGCGTGAAGTCTCAGATCAGTACGCCCTGCTCAGGGAGTCGTTAAACCTCCCTGCGGTCAGGGCAGAGCTGATTGAAAACGGCAAGAGTTGGTGGAATTCAGTCAGTGCCACACTAGGAGTACTTGCCCTACTTGCTGCCCTGGTTGGAATCTATTTGTAGTTCCCGTTGAACCCCAAGTTCTCTTCAGCTAATCCTTCAGAACTGCGTTGACCTGCTCCCGATACTGGCACCAATTGCAGCTATCAGATGGTGCCGGTGGTGGGCCAGCCAATACGGAACTTGCCTCGAGAAGGAATGGCTCAATCCAAGAGGTGTCGATTTTGTGCTCGATGAGCGACGGGTCGAAATCCAATTTGCCCATGAAGCCAGCTGCTCCTTTTCGAGCAGTCACATAAAACAGGTAACCACTTTCGGATGTGGCCAAGCCATTGCCACTTAATAGCCAGGCATAAACATCAAGCTGTCTCCTGTAGGCATCATGATAGAACTCGGTGCCAAGTTCTCGCACTGGAGAAAACCTAGCTGTGGCCTTGTAGTCGACAACCGATATCTGGCCATCTATAGACCAGATGTCATCGATGGCTCCATAAAGCGTGATGCTGCTTACCGCGTCCGCACGCTCTATGCCTTCTCGATTGTCTCGCCAGGTTTCAAGTCGCTCATCGCTGTATGGAACAAAGTTCTTACCTAAAGCGGCGAGAACAGGAGGGACCTCACCTGTTTCACGATAGGCATCGAAATCTTTCTTCAACAAAGTGTCGACAGCCATGTTCAAGGTGAATGGGATACTGGGTTGCTTGATTTCGTGACGAATCTCTAGGTAACCGCAGAGCCGGCACCTGAATAAATTCTCAAGTTTGCTGCGTGAGATTCTGCGTTGATTTGTCATCCACTACCCCTTGCTGGCCAGCTCTAAGAAGCCACCGAGGTTCATCAAGCCATTTACTGAAGAAGGAGTGATCCTTCTAAGTTCCGGACTGTGAATTAGATAGCAAACCCACTTACCTCTTGAAACCGCAACATTCAAGCGATTTGGAGAAAGCAGGAAATCCACACCGCGAGGAAGATCTTCCTCGCTAGAGGTCGCCATTGAAACAATCACAACTGCGGCCTCTTGCCCTTGGAATTTATCCACGGTTCCGACTCTGATTTCATCGAGCTGGGCTTTTCTCAGTGCGGCTCTGATAGCTCTGACCTGGTCGTTGAAAGCCGCCACCACGATGATGTCTTTCATGTCGAGTTCTCGAGCAGGCAATGGCCGATCCGCATCATTGTCGGTCCAAAGTTTGCCCAACAAGGAGTGAGCGATTTCGGTAACCTTTTGGGCTTCTTCATCGGACCGGGTTGTGTTGCCACTGTGCTCAACTGGAAGCGGCGTTACCCCCGGCTGAACTCCGTCCAGGTTTCTAACTTTGACTCTAGGACTCGGAAGCAACTTGCCCTCATACTGCAGGTTCGAAACTTTTTCAGTTAGCAGAGGGTGCATTCGGTAGGTGGTTTCAAGGAAGAAGCCAACCTCTGGTGCCAATGTCTTTCTCCCCTGGGCAAAGTGCTCTAGGGCCGAAATCTCTGCGCCCTCTGGGTGCGATGCGAGACTCACCTGTGGCAATTGCTGGGGGTCTCCCAACAGCAACAAACGCCTTGCTCCGACCGCACTCGCCAGCGTCATGGTTACCGAGAACTGACCGGCCTCATCCACTACAAGCAGATCGAGCCCCATGGCCTGAACCGTCTTGTCCGCAAACGTCCAGGCGGTTCCACCGAGCACAAAACCACCGGGCTGGGAAAGCATCCACTCAGCTGCGGAGTCAATTTCCCAACTGCGGCCCTTGCCTTCTTTATCCTTCGGTTTCTTGCCAACGGAGAGAGAAGGATCGGTCTCGATGACCTTGGTGATGAAGTTCTCGACCACTGCGTGAGACTGTGCGACAACGCCGATCCGCCAGCCCATTTTCGCCAGCTGTGCCACCACTCTGGAGCCAACGAATGTTTTGCCGGTTCCGGGAGGTCCTTGAACTGCGACACACATACTCTCGCCAGACTGGAGGGTCTTTACGATGTCTGCCAGGTGGTTGCCGGATTCGTGATTGATGTTGACCGGTGCTTCACGCTTGAGTAGCTGCCCCCAAGATTTGCCCGCGGGAAGCCCACCTTGCTCCAGAACTTCTGCCGCCAATTTAGCTAGCGCGTCCTGCAGCGGTGTCATGTTGTACTTGGGAGTTTGAATAACCGCGATGGGCAAGCTGTCCCAGATTTCTCCAGTCGAAGCCTGAGATTCGGAGACAATCGCGTCACCATTTTCAAAGCGCTCAGTTACCGCACTACTAAATCCTCGCAGTGAATCTGATGGGGACATCATGCCTAGCTCGGCAACTTCGTAGATCAGGGACAGGTTTGGTTCTCCAGAGATCGCGTCCTCGGCGGAGATTGCCTCACCGCTAATTCTTAGTTCTCGGTGCAGTTTTCTTCCCTTAGGTGACTTAGTAGCCCATTCGCCTGCGGAAACATCACCGATTACCATCGCACCTGTTTGGCGAGAGAGGGTCTCTAGGTCTTGATTGGCTGCTTCAAAAACTCGCCACCATTTAACTTTGTCCTCGCGTTCATGGAAGACCAGCGCACCACGAAGCAGGCCGATAGCCTGGGCGGACTCTTCATCCAGCTTGCCGCTCTCGATTAGCTCGCCAAGCTGATCCGCCAGCCTCTGATACTCAGAGGCAGACTTTGGTTCTGAGTCGCCAACGGCGACTTGCTTTTGGCCCAGTGCCACATCGTTTTCAGCGGCAAAGTTGCGAATCCATCTGTCGAAGTCATAAGTCGATTTGCAGTCCTTAGCGTTGTAAGACCTAATCTCCTCGTACTCAGCATCTGCCGCTGCCCTATTGCCATTTAGCAAGTGAGCTTGCACCGCGTGGAAGGCAACGATTGAATCCTTGGCGCTTTTTACTTCTTCGTCACCGTGAGACTCACCGTAAATGGCTTCGACATATTTGATTGACAGCGACTGAGTAGAGAACCTAATCGACTTTCGGATCAAGCTGTACATATCGATCAGTAGACCCTTGCGAAGAATTTCATCTAGTTCTGCAACTCGAGTCGAATACTTTTGCGAGAGTTTGGTGAGTGCTCGGCGCTCATAGTCCGCGTAGTGATAAATGTGCAGATCCGGGTATCGCCTCCAGCGCTCCATGACAAAGTCGATGAATCTCTCAAACGCAGCTTTTTCCTCATTGAGGCTGAAGGCATCTTCAGTCTTGAACTTGGACTGACCGTTTTCTAAGTACTGATACCCAAACATGTACTCCAGGCCACGACCCTCATCGGCGTAGGGGTCACCTTCCATGTCGAACCAGATATCGCCATCGGAAGCCAGCGGAAACTGCGATAGCTGCTGCCAGTCGATTAGTTCGGCGAGCACCGTGTTTTGAGCCTCACCCTTGAGTTGAATCTCAGCTTGCGCCTTTAGATTCTCGAATGTTTTCTGCCCGAGTCTTGCGGGTTTGCGGCCCTCTTCCGCCACCGACATTTGCTCGATAGTTGAGATTCCAGCTCTAACCAATCGCTCTCTGGAGACAGACCTAATTCCCTGAATCAGCGAGAGATCTCTGGCTTCGGACCTACCAGTCTTGCAGTGGTCTTGCCACGAACAGCTGGCACAGCTCGGCCGCGGTGGTGCCCAGACTGGGTTCGGCAACTCGCCCGTTGCGGGATTAGCCAAAAGTGAATCGCGTGATTGAGCGGCGACTGCCATTGCCTTGCCGGCATCTCCGGACCAGTCATGCTCTCCAGCTAGCCAGAGGTGAACTTGCTCGGGCTTTGGGCGGCCTAGACTGACCAGAAGATTGGCATAAGCGCCTACCTGAATAACGGCCGAAACCTTCTCGATGCGGGCGGATTTGCTGTCGACGGGTTCATAGATGGCAACTCCGTAACCGTCCCTAACTGCCGATCCCGAGGCGTCTTTCTTGAGCAGTAGGAAATCCACAATTCCAACAAACTGACCATCAAATAGGGTCCCCTGATAGATGACATCTACCTCTGCCTGCATCGCCGCTCTGGTCTCAAGCCAGGCGTTTTGGTAGCCAGATGGGGATGGCTCGGGGTGAGAAAGCTTTATGACCTTCGCGGTTCGCTCGATTTGGGTGAGCCTGCGCTGTTCGAATAGTTGACCTAGCTCCTGAAGCAGTTTGAGGTTTGGGTCTTCGTTCTTTGGCTTCTTTATCAAGCCGTAACTAGCGGCCTGGTTAAGCGAGATTCTGTGGTCACATTCGAATTGGGCGATTAGGTCCTGAGCCGAATAGATAAATCCCTTGTCAGTTCTAAGCAATTCGTTCCCCCTCGAAAGATGCTCGCTTAATAATTCTCACACAGGCCTTCTACAATGAAAGTCGTTGGTCTGGGGGACCACTGCTATCTGCAACAGAATCCCCAGACGGGGGAGAGGTTACAGGTGGCTAAGGACATTTTGGTAAGCCTGGGGGGTAAGGAGTCTTCCTTCGCCTTCAAGGCGGTAGACAGGGCAAGCCTCTATGGCAAGCGCCGACGAGTACTCCTGGATCACTTGGGAGAGCCGTGCTCCCGAGCCAGCCTGCTGGAAGATGGCGCACTGCTACTAAGAAGCGGCATGACAGCGCAAGGGTATTTTCTGAGTGATGGTCGCTCCTACAAACAAAGCGAACTGGAAGGTTTTGACTCTGCAGGGAATGTGCTCACCAAAGTTCCCTCCACGCTAGGAGTAGCACAGGAGCTAAAGGAGATTTCCCTAGAGGACGCTCTAGATGTCGTGCAGCAGACCATCTACGCACTTGAGCCAAACCAGCTTGATGACGACCTAAAGAAGTCCCTGGAGGCTGGAAAAGTCTTTAGCTTCTCTTTCAACTATCGCGAGGACTACCAGGCCGAAACAGCACTGCTGGTTGGCAACGACAACGGATTCTTTGCCATCATCGGCCAGCCTCTTGAGTTCGAGTGGGTCGGGTTCAAAGCCGCTGTCGACCTACCGGTTGCGTCTGAGGACTCCGATGAAGACCTTGATTTCGAGATGTTCTAGGGGGAGAGATGACAACGCTAAGAAAGCTTCACATTTCAAATTCGTCCGGCAGAAATGCCGTGGTAGTAGCCAGTTCGAAGTCGCCCGAAAAAGACATAGTTATCGGCAAAGAAGGAAAATCTGCCGAGTTTCGCCGCTACATCTCTGGCGGTAGAGCGTCGCTGCACGAGGACTTGGTTGCCAAATTTGGTAAAGACGATTACTCGGCAGAACTAATTTCTGGCGACCCAGAGATCGACCTTGATTTTGTTGGCAAGACCATCGACGTAACCCAGTCGCTGCTACTTGACTCAACTGGAACTCCCGTAAAGGGCAACCCCAAAGCGGTTGAGATTACCTTCGATGCCTCAGGCGCTGAGGTGAGCCGGAGAGATCCAGTTGAAGTAGCCGCCACAGTTAACGACGCAGTGCCGGTTCGCTGGGCCGGTAAGAAGTTGCCAAAGTCGGACTTGATTCGAAAGTTCGCCATCAAGCGCTCGATGCAGCTTCGCCATGTCGATGGTGTTACCTATGACTTCTTGTTTGCGATGGCAGAAGAGCTGGAGCGAGAAAAAGTTGTGGTGCTCTTGGGCGCAGGCGAGGACGGCAAGCAGCCGCTCATTCTGCAGCTCAATGGCACGCCATACCGAGGCTTTTTAGAGGGTCGAACTAAGGATAAGGACTACATCCTGTTGCTGCACCTGAGCAACATGGAGCTAAAAAAGCCAGCAGTGACTAAGGAGGCAACCGATGAGTAAGGTCACTGTTTCTCAGCCTGGTTCGCTTGAAGATAGAGATGTAGCGGCAGCGGTAAATGAATACCGCACCCTGGTTGCCCAGCGATACACACCCTGCCCCCCGGCAGAGATCCAGCGCTTCCTGTCAATAGAGCCCTACCTTTGCTCTCAGAAGATTGATGGCGAGCTTTGGTTTCTAGACACCACCTCGGCTAACCCAAGATTGATTGCTGCCAACGGCAGAGTGGCCACTGGCGCCGAGATTCTCGCTGAGGCGGAAGCACTACCCAAGGGTTTGATCATCGCAGGCGAGCTATACGTCAAGAAAGACGGCAGGGAGCGAGTCGGCGATGTTGCCAAGGCGCTTGCTGGATCAGCAGACGAACTTAGCTTCGCAGCCTTTGATCTTGTGCTCGGCGACGGAATCAGCTGGCAAGAGCAGACCTATGTCGAACGTCTAGCGAAACTCGGTCAGCTGGTAAAGCCCGGCTCACTCCACGTCATCGAAACTAAGAGCTTCTCGACCGAGTCTGAGGTCATCGCGTTCTTCAACGAAGGCGTCGTGAACGGAGACCAAGAAGGAATCATTGTCCGCTGCCAAGACGGTCGAGTTCTGAAGGTCAAGAAGTCGATCACTGTTGACGCAGTGGTTTTAGCCTTCACTACGGAACTGAGCAAAGAGGGCTCCGAGCAAGTCCGCTCAGTCCTTTTCGGACTCGCGCTGCCAGACGGTGACTTTGTTCCAATCGGAGCAACTGGCAACTTTGATGGCGCATTTTCAAAAGTTGACCTGCTCAAAGTCCTAGTTCCACTGGAAATTGAAAGCGGCTACCGCCAGGCAGCAGCATCCGGACAGCTCTACCGCTTTGTGAAGCCAGAGGTAATTCTCGAAACCACAGTGATGGATATCCAGACCGAGGATAGCCAGGGCAGACGCCTTCGCCAGACTCAACTAAAACTCACCAAAAACGGCTGGGAACCAGCCTTCAAGGTGCCAGCGGCATCGCTTCTAAACGCAGTGGTTATGCGCGAGCGAAACGACAAGCCAGATGTTCAAAGCGGCGCTCGCTGGGATCAAATTGCTGAGTTTGCTGAGGTGCCAAGTGGATCTGCGGTGGCGCTTCCGGCTTCCGAGGTGGTTCGCCGCCAGGTTTGGACCAAGACTTCGGCAGATAAGACCGACGTGAGAAAGCTGGTGGTTTTCAAGACCAACAAGGAGACTATAGACCCGCTCTATCCAGCCTTTGTTGTGCACTGGACGGACTTCAGCTCAACCAGAAAAGCTCCACTTGCCAGAGAGGTTAAGACTGCTCCGAATCTTGAGACTGCTAACGAGATAGCAGAGCTATTGATTGTCGAGAACGTCAAAAAGGGCTGGGAGCCAGTCGGCTGAGCCAACTAGCCCAGCCTTGCCGCTTTACAAAATGTTGGCGGCGAGAAGTAGAGTGAAATAACTTCAATAAAGGGGGAACTAATGAAGAAGTATTTCGAATACGTTGGAGAAACTGATCGCACCAAGACCGGAGAGACTGCCAAGTTCTGGGAGATCACTCTTGAGGGTAAGACCGTAATCGTTCGTTACGGCAAGCTAGGCGTGAATGGACAGATATCCACCAAGGAGCTGGATTCCGAAGCGGCCGCAAAGGCTTTCGCAGACAAGAAGATCGCAGAGAAAACCAAAGACGGTTACGTCGAGAAATAGCCGAAAGGTATACATGAAAGAAATTATCGAAGCCTTAGCTTTCATCTACACGGAGCACGACGAAAACCCAAACGTCATGGAATGGGTCAACCAAGAGAACGTCTCGCTCCCGTTGGCTTTTGCAGTTAGCCACGGCTACGCAACACTGACGGATAGTGGAGCGGCGAAGCTAAGAGAAACCTACAACTACGCCGAACAGGTTGCAGAAGAACTGGGCTTAGAGAGTGTCTATGACTTGGTGGATGCGGAAGAAGAGATTCCCACGCGGCTAATCACCATCACTGTCGGCGGAAGCGCTAATGGAAATGGGCAACTACCGGCCGAAGTCAACCAACCGAAACCAAGGTGAGAACATTCACCGGTCATCTCGTCAATCAGTGAGCGGAGTTTGACGAGATTAAGAAACATTGATGTCAAATTCCCGAATTTGAATAGTTTGAAACTGAAGCCCTAGGGGGAAACAAAAATGGCAAATTCGTTCTCTACGTGAAATTGTTCAGCCAGACAATGAAGACCGAGTGGAATTCGAATCACAAAACTTTCACGACTGGTATGAATGTTGGGAAGCAGCGTGTGATTTAGCCGATCTATCGACAACCGGTTGGCTGGAGTTTACTGATCGTGGTGGGGAAATCATCGAAGAGGCTTACCAGGCCTTCCAAGACCTTATTCGTATGCCAAAAGGCGAGGTCCCATTTCCGGACGAAGAGTGGCGTGAACAAGAGTTCCTTTACCAGCCCGACTATCCATTCAACTCTTTTGATAAGCCCATTGGACTAATTAACATCCCTTAGTGGCATAGTGATCCACAAGGCGACTGGCTCATTAGGGAGCTTGGACAGTTAGCTTGATAGGGGGATCGAAAAATGTCAGACCCACCCACTAGCTTTACGTCTCGGGAAGGGTTGACATGATTTTGAGCATCGATGGCCAGTTGGTCAATGCCTACATTGAGCCGCAATTCTTTGAAATAACTGGTGGGCCAATTGTTTCGGTCGAGTTCTATGGCTGGGAAAACGTTCCGAACCTTCGAAAGCACATCCAAGGTGACCTGCGAGTAGCTCGAGTGGCAAGGTACTTCAACTTCGTGGGCTACATGCAGCTTCTAGACCTTTGCTACCTGGCTGGAAACTACAAGATCAGTAAAGAAGACTTGCTGATCGATCAGAACATCAGCCCAGCACCAGTCGCCTATAGCTGGTCAGCATGGGAGGCCGACATCGAACTCGAAGATGGTGAGTACGAGTCGGGCGAGTACTACTTTGGCTATTCATTGCCTGAGGATCTCGAATACATCCCCACCGATAGTGACGTTCACTACGAGTGCTTTTACGCATACCCGCTTTTCACTATGCCTACTGAGCTAGAGCAAACGGTTGAGGAGAAACAAAGATGATTCGTTTAGTTATTGGAGACATAACAACGCTGCGGGTTGATGCCATCGTCAATGCTGCTAACTCCCAGTTGGTGCCAGGTGGTGGGGTGGACGGGGCTATTCACCAAGTAGCAGGACCAGGGCTTTTCAGTGAGCTAAAAACTCACCACACCTTCTTGCAGCCTGGCGAAGCAATCCTCACCGCTGGTTACCGGCTGCCAGCCAAGCACGTCATCCACACCGTTGCTCCAAGATGGATCCCAGGCCTGGATAATCAGACCGAGATTCTCTCGGACTGCTATCGCAACTCAATCAGACTTGCGTTGGAAAACGACTTTGAGTCCATCGCTTTTCCAGCGCTTGGTACCGGAGCTTTTGGCATTCCAAAGGAAATCGCAATGTCAACCGCGCTCTCTGCGATTGCCCTGCAGCTACAGAGAAGCGGACCTGAACTGGATGTGACGATCTGCTGCTACACCGAGGACGACTATCAGCTCTATGTCGAGGCGGTATCTGACTTGGGCGGTGAAGTTTCAGAAGACGGAACTCTTCTGATGAATCAGCTACTTCCTAAGTGCCCAATCTGCTTCCACCCGCTAAAGCGCATAGTTTATGGAATGCCATCGCCAGGGATGTTGGAGAATCAGGACAACATCTATATCGGTGGCTGCATCATCATGGGCGGCGACCCAGAGATTGGCTGCAAGAACTGCGACTGGCAGGGCTTCATTGCAGACGTGAACCTTGAGGGGGGCCAATACATCTCAATCGTTGTTGATGGCGAGAGAAACAGATTCGTGGCGGGTGTCATCTATGAGGCTGGCAAGCCAAACTCCGCCATGGGCCTCGAACACAGATCTCCGGTTTACCTAGCCATGCCAGATAACTGGTTGGCCGAGCAAGTGAACAAGTGCCAAAACCCAACTTTCTGGCTAGGCAAGCGCCACGAACTCCTAAATGGAGCTCTCGAGAAGATACTTCTTGGCTATGCGACCCTCACTGAGGAAGTTCTGCACTTTGTAGGGTTGCGCCAAGTCAGTCACTCGCCGGATTTAGATTAGAGAGCTGGAACCGGCGAACACCGGAAGTTTTATGTTCAGCCCTTGCTTGTATCTGAACTGGATTATGAAGCTTTGACATTACTAGCGCATTTCAAGCGCACGCAACCCAATAAGCTTTGGACGGCCTAAATGAAAGTTGGGGAACTTGGCTAAAGAACTTTGGTCTCGAAAAGAAATGTTGATTTGCCTCGCTTACTATTCAACTTTGCAATATCCAAAGGTCGTTGATCGACTCGCTGCAGAAGAATGCAGCCTTTTTCTTCCGGATAGGAGCATTAGTTCCGTTTCTTTGAGGCTTGCCAACTTCGTTGCTCGAGATCCCCAAATGACGAGAGCAGGCTTTAAGGGTATGTATGGCGGCGGAGAAAAGGTTGACCTGATTTGGGGCGAGTGCTCTGATCGAGATGGAATGCTTGACTGGAGAAAGGTCATGATGGCCTTGATTGAGGAGACGACAGAGCATGCGTGATGATCTTAAGTTCATAGATCTTTTCGCAGGTGTTGGCGGCATGCGCATCCCTCTTGAAAAAAGGGGGCTCAAATGTGTCTTTACCTCAGAAATCGACACCGCCGCGAGGGCAACATACTCGAAAAACTTTGGTGTGGATGACTCTGATATTTTTGGCAATCTTTTCGAAATTGAGCATGTGGGCGCAGACTCGGTCCCCGACCATGATTTGTTGGTTGCCGGGTTCCCCTGTCAACCATTCTCCCAAGCTGGGAAGAGAAAGGGTTTTGCGGACCAAACGCGAGGCACCCTGTTTTTCTCAATACTCCAAATTATCTTGGCCAAAAAGCCTATGGCGGTTCTTTTAGAGAACGTAAGGGGCCTTTTGTCTCAAGATAAGGGGCGATCGTTCACGATCATTGTCAATAGCCTCGAGGAGGCTGGTTACGAAGTTTCTTATAAAGTCTTGAATGCTCGAGACTTTGGCTTACCGCAGAACAGACAACGACTTTTCATTGTGGCTCTCAGGAGGGATTTGGCCGAACAGGGCCCATCTTTTGAGTTTCCTGAACCTGTCACGGCTCGAGAATCTTTGCGGCTCGGGGATGTTCTAGATCAGTATCCACCAGAGGAGAGTCTGTACATTTCTGACAGAATTTGGGCGTCTCACAAAGCGCGAAGGTTAAGGAATAGGGAGCTAGGGAGAGGCTTTAGCTATCAACTCTTCACAAGGAATTCTAATTACGCAGCAACGATCTCAGCTAGGTACTACAAGGATGGATCTGAGATCTTAATTGACGAGCAGGACGGAAAGAATCCCAGAAAGCTGTCTCGTCAAGAGGCCTTGAGATTGCAGGGCTTCCCAGATTGGTTTGAACCGCACCCCAGTTATGCCCAAGCTACCAAGCAGGCTGGCAACGCAGTGCCAGTGCCAGTCGTTGACGCAATTGTTGAAAAACTACTACCCTTGATGTCCTAGGCAACGGGGAGCGAAAATTATGTCGGGGGAATCACGTGGGTTTATCAAGGCCCTTCTGCTACAGAAGAAACACCCACAGGAGGTACTTACCTTAGTGCAGACTGCTTTTCCAGATGAATCCACCGCGCACCTTGAGGCACTCGTTTTGAATGAGTATGAGATTCTGACCGGAAAGCAAGTTTCGGTTCCTGACGAGCTAACTTTCGCAGAGACGCTGCTTCTGGACCAAATAAAAATTTACATCCAAAACCAACTAGCTACGAATAAATCCTTAGCAACTATAAAGAGCGATTGCGCAGCAATTGGGTGGGCGCAACATGTTGTGGAAATTGCCATAGCTCAGGTTGTGAAGGAATTGGCTGTCACCTACACATGGCCAGAAAGTGGGGTAGCTACGGATGCAGGAAGTCCCAAGTGGTATACCGGACCTGGTGTGCACTCAAAGTTTTGGCTGAATCTCCGCAGAAATTTGGAGAATTCAAATTTGGACGAGGCGGCTGTAGCGGAGCTGGATCGCATGTCAACGAGAATCGTTTCATGCTTACCCCCACCGCATTCCCAGACATACGCAGGCAGGGGCCTCGTTCTGGGCTACGTTCAATCGGGCAAAACAACCAGCTTCATGTCCGTGATATCAAAGGCCGCGGACGCTGGCTATCGCTTCGTAATAGTGCTATCTGGCACAACCAACAACCTTCGAGCCCAAACCCAATCCAGGCTCGAACAGCAGCTGACTGCTAATCAAAACGACTGGCATTGGCTGACAAGCGTCGATAAAGACTTTTCGGCACTTAACAATGCCAACAACCTGCTTCAACCCGGCGAGACGAGAATCATCGCTGTTGTAAAGAAAAACAAGGCAGTCCTAAAGCGTCTGTATAAGTGGCTGGAGAGCGCGAATTCCCTGACCAGAGGCATGCTTCCGGTCTTGGTTATAGATGATGAGTCAGATCAGGCATCTGTGAATACGGCGCGACAGTTGAACGCCAAAACTGCTATCAACAAAGCGCTGCACGACATACTTGATGCGACTTTTCTGAAAAAGGCTGCCTATGTCGGGTATTCGGCGACACCCTTTGCCAATTTGCTGGTCGACACGACCGACAAAGAGTCAATCTATCCAAGGGACTTTGTAGTCAGCCTGCCTCTGAACCCCGACTACTTCGGACCTGAAAGATTGTTTGGCAGTGCGTTATTAGATGAAGATCACGAAGCTCCAACTTGGGATGTCATTAGAGATATTCCAAATGTGGATGTTGATCTAGTTAAACCGCCCAAGAATCGACCGATCGGCTGGAGGCCATCAGTTGCACCTTCCTTGGAGGATTCTGTTCGCTGGTTTCTAATTGCCACAGCCATAAGACGTTTGCGCGGACAAGAGTCCTTGTGGTCTTCCATGATGATCCACACTTCTCCGAACGTTCGCCCGCATGAGGAGATGAAAGACCTCGTGGTGGATCTCTTGGCATCGTGGTCAAGTGACCGGGTCTCATTCAGGCAACAATCTCTCTCTCAGCTCGAGGACGAGCTGGCCAGGTCATCGGACTTCATGAATTCAGATCTAGAGGAAATCGTGAGCGAAGACTCATCAGACCTTTTAGACACGGCGGAAGCAGTCCTGCTCGACACCAAAGTGTTGGTCGACAACCACGCCTCCTTGGATCGCTTGGATTATTCATCAGAACCATTCCCAGTAATCGTTGTTGGTGGTAACACCCTGTCAAGAGGTCTAACTCTGGAAGGGCTAGTTTCGACCTTCTTCTTGAGAACATCCAGCGCGTACGACTCCTTGTTGCAGATGGGTAGGTGGTTCGGATATAGAAAGGGCTATGAAGACCTTCAGAGAATCTGGCTTGCCAATGAAGTGCCGTACTCTCTTCGTACATGGTTCAGAAAGCTGGCGTTTGTCGAGCAGGAAATCCGTGACCAAATCGAGGTTCTCACAACTTCCGGAATCAGCCCATCAGAATTAGGCGTGAAAATCAGGCAGCTTCCTGGTATGGCAATAACCGCTGCCGCCAAAATGAGAAACGCGGTGAAGGCCGAACTGAGCTATTCGGGCACCCAACCTCAAACTATTCTGTTCAGCGAAAACCCCGAGATTCAGTCACAAAACTTTGAACTGCTAAAAGAATTTGTTGCGGGCTTCGGCAATAAATTCAAGAAAAACGAATCTGGTTTCGTGGCGCTTTCAGTGGACTCAGCCATCGTTTTGGACTTTGTCGATTCCTATCAATTTCCTGATGCCAGCCTGGTTCTGCAATCTGACAAGATCAGGTCATACGTTGAGAAGCTAAACAAAGACGGAGAGCTACTTAACTGGAACGTAGCGATCTACTCAAATGCCAAGAAATCCGCACCGCAGGAAACATTGAGCGCTGATGTGACGGTAGGTATGGCGAATCGATCGAAACTGAAAACAGAGCACGAAATAATCGACATCAAGACTCTTATCAGCGTGGGAGATTTAGTTGCGGATGTACCTTCTCTTCGCACTGTGGCTAGGAGCGACAAGGGGACCCTTCGCAAATCAGACCTCCTGGCACAGAGACGATTACACGATGACACCAAAGGTCGAGGCTTACTGGGCATTTACTTGATTGACCCCAACTCGAAGGTCTCACTCCGTGAATCACAGGAAAGAGAGAAATTGGAGTTAGAGACACCTCTGGTCGGACTCTTTTTCATCTTCCCAGACTCGAACAATCCAAATGCAGCGGTTTTTGTAACGCCAAATCTTCAGGACCAAGCGGAGCTTGAGGAACTTGATGAGGAATCAGAAATCTCCGTGCTAGAAGGGGAAGAAGTCGCGGAGGAAGGAAAATGACTGAGGCGCTCGGTTGGGCAGTAGCAGCTTTTGCTTCGCTTCCAAAAGCTGAGACAGTTGGACAGATTAGAGTCCAGAACACCCCAGTTTTTGTCGGAGGACAGCGGGTAAAGATCGCGCGTGACTACTTGGGGCGCCCTCGACTCTTGATCCCGGCAAGTAACGAGATCTCGGCTGATGAATCTACTCGAGTCACTGCCGGATTGTCGATTGAACTTCACAATTATCCCAATTCGGTTGGTGAACTCGTGCCACATTTGGTTTTTGCTGCCAGCTCCTCTGAAGTTGATGACTTATTCGCTCTCATGAGTCAAGACATCTGCGAAGAGGTCAGGGCATCGTCTCAGCCAGTTACTCTCTCCATGGTTGAATCCAGGATCCTAGCTTGGCAGGAAATGCTGGCAAAACTGAGCAATCATGAGCCTTCTTTGTCGGAGCAAATCGGGCTATACGGCGAGCTACTAACCCTCGAGACTCTTGTTGAAGAGATCGGTCCTGCGGCCCTCAATTCATGGAGCGGTCCCGACTTGGCGAGGCATGATTTTGAAACCTCAAAGTGGGCAATCGAAGTCAAGTCCTCCATGAGCTTGGCGTCAAAGCGAGCACACATTCACGGCTTCACCCAGCTTGAATGCTCTGTGGGGACAAAATTGAATCTACTTCACCTTCAATTCGAACAGAGCTTAGGTTCGAAGTCCATCGCCCACTTGGTTGAGGGCCTTTTGGCCAAACTCGATCGCAGCGCCCTTGAGGGCCAGCTGCTGAGGTTCTTCCCAGAAGGATTGTCGAATTTACCCACTTGGGCAAGTAAGTACGAATTGAAACTGTCGTCGGCTTCACTATTCGAAGTGGACGCAGACTTTCCAAGAATTACTAGATCAAATCTTGGGTCACAATATCTTCGATTCTCACAGCTGCAGTATCAACTTGACCTGGAAGGTCTCCCTCACGCTTCACTTGAAACTAGCCCACTTCAACTCGGGACCGGATCGTGGTAGGCAATCGTTTATCCGTTTATTCCCATGAAATGCCTGCCGATGGCGGAGTAACCCACGATGCCGTCTCCAAGCTGTTGGCCAAAGAGGCTTCCAACCCATGGCCCACTTTTTTTCGAGAAGTGTTTCAGAACTCGAATGACGCTCGCCTCGATCCAGAGAAGGTTTTTCGCTTTAACGTAGAAGTCTCAAAACTTGGTGATGTCGCGAGGGACACGATTCAATCGTCTTTGCTAAACGGCGGCGTTCCGATGAATGCTTTATCTGAAGGCCTGACCCGCCTAACCGCCGAAACGCCAAATCTCTACGTTAGTGATTTCGGCACACATGGCCTTGGCGGCTCTTTGGATCCTCGTATGGCGAATGTGGTTTCACGCTTTGCGAACTTCTTCTTCAAATTTGGACGTGAAAGTACTCAAAGTCATGATGGAGGTGCTTTCGGATTTGGTCGAAACGTGTTTTTCTCCGCAAGCGACGCAGCCACTATTTTCATCCACACCCGATTTCAAGAGGCTGGACGAGTCAATTCCCGACTAATGGGGATGACTGCGAACAAGCACTTCGTTCACGGAGGTAAGAATTTCACTGGACGTCACTGGTGGTGCAAAGCGCGTTCAGTTGATGGAACCTATCTACCGTTTGAGGGCGATGAAGCTGATCAGGTCGCTTCTGATTTAGGTTTCCCCAAGTTCCCACCTAACGAGACTGGAACTATAGTGATGGTTCTCTCCCCGAAGACCACCGAACCGGAAAAACTGGCTGCCACCATGCAGCTCAGTTCACTGGTGCACGCATGGCCTCACTACCTAGACGAGCCAGGTCGCTTTCATGCTGAGTTTTCCTTCAAGAGTTTCGGCGAGCCCTTGCCGGATTTGTCCCCCATGGATCAGGCGTCGCCACTGAAATTCTTTGCGGCGACATTTCTAGATGCAATAAATCTAAAACCAAATTCAAGGGATTTAACGTGTAGCAGCGTTCCTCCCATGTTGAAGGATAGGTTCGCCTCGAGGAAGGAGTTGACGCGTTCCCTCGGCACAGTCGTTTCAGAGACTTTCCCGAAACCTCAGGCTTACGATCTAGATGACGAGTATTCAGAAACAGGGCTTCCTTCAGGCTCCTGCATCGCTCTGATGAGGTCACCGCGCATCATCGTGAAGTATCTTCCGCTTTCAGAGTCTTCTGCTTTGTCGAAAACCGTTGGGTGCTTTGTAGCAAACTCGGAGTGGGATCCCGTCTATAGGGAGTCGGAGAACATCACCCACGATGAGTGGGAGCCGGGCAGGTTGAATCTACCCAAGGGTTCTCCGAATCCGGTTTTACAAACTCTCAACAAGATTCCAGAAATGTTCATATCTGAAAGTCGCAAGATTTCAAGCAGCGGATCAGGGAATGCTACTTTGGCGGACGAAATCGGCTCGCTTCTCACCAGTCCCTCTATCGGAGGTCAGGGCCGTGAGGAAGGAACTGGCGGCACAGGCGGCGGTGGCGGTGGAGGTGGCAAAAAGTCGAGAATCACTCTTTTGTCGAAACGCCTAGAGTCCGTCGACGGCGACTTGGCCGTAGGGCTGTTTGAGTTCAAGGTGGAAAGCGAACAAGAAGTGCCTCTTTCAGAAATTGATATTTCGCCATACACGATCACCGCTCTCGGCAAAGAGGGGGCTGATGATGCTCCAGTTGGGGCCATACCACCTAGCGTCATAAAGTCAGAACTACGCACAGTCCAACCTCGCGGACAAGTCCTCTCAGTGGAAGTGGCATTTGAAACTGGAACTCAGATCGGTCTGTCCCCGTCGCTCAAGGCGCGTGCCTAATGGCTGTGTCGCAAAGCGCACTTCCTAGTTTCCTCACTCTTGGAGAAGGTGCTACGACACTTTCACTGCATTTTCAAGGAAAACACCTAGTCGAAGGTGATCTGATTCCACACTGGCACCAAGGCCAGGATTTGGAATTTGAGTTCGTGCACCGATTCAATCCAGAAGATGTTGTGGATCAAGCAAAGTTAGAGGCTACAAATCTTATTCTTTTGGTTACCGCAACGAGTTCAATAACCAAGCGGTCTCAGTTCTACTTCTTTGATGTCGACCCTTCTGGTGAAACTTGGGGAGATCTCAATTTAGATGGCTCACTGATGGGCGGCATCATCACTGTTAGAGCTGACCTGTGTCCGAATTTCGAATCGAAAAAACTCAGCCCTTTGGCCGCCGACATGCTCAACCCGATTTCTTCCGTTGAAATCCCAGTCCGCCTTGAGGGTTCGGGTGGTCGAGTCCAAGTCGAGACATTCGATTTTGATGGAACCCGAGATTATCCAAAGAACGCATATTGGAGAATTGAAACGAGTTTCCCCGAGGACGCCCTTCAGCTAAATGAACAAGAGCTCAATTCTTCAATCTGGGTTTCCATCAACGCGCTCAGAGAGACAGAGATAGCCGAACCTGTTGCGCGCGCGCTCCTAAAGGCGGAATTTCAGATTCGGATTTTGACTGAAGCGCTGTCCATCCCAGGAGCTATTACTTACTCTTTCTCTGAGTTTGGCGAGGGGGAAGCCAGTTCCTTGGTGCAGGCCATTCGCACTGTTGTGTCAACATATTTCGATCAATGGGACGAGCATTCGGTCCAATTGGCCTGGCGCACCCAAGAGTCCGCGATTAGGTCAAGAGTTCAAGGAGCAAGTTCGTGATCGAGAAATACTCCCAAGCGCTCTTTTATCGAGGAATGTCGCCTGGAAAATCAATTCCTGAGTTGAGACATTTCTCATCAGAATCGATGAACTTTGGCGAGGTTACAAGTTATGTAGAGCAAGTCTTGAAGCGGAAAGACTTTGTATTTGACCCCGTTACCCCAGCAGGTCGTCGTTTAGGAAATGAGGGCTTTCTCGAACTTCGATCGCAGGTTCTGAAAGGTCTTTCTGATGAAGGGATTCTGGACTTGAGGAGCAAGGTCCAGAGCGTAAAGCTAAATCAGGATCAAGAAAGGCGCTTGGACAAAGTTGTCATGAGGTCGCTTTTTCAACAGTTGAAGATGACACTTTATGAGTCTAGCAAGGTGGAGATATGGACCTACCTCACCGCTCGAGTCCTTCCCGATGTAGCGATTTTGAGATTTCCTCTGGGCGAGAGAGACGACAATCAACTCAAGAGCAGATTATCCGGCTCTGATAGAAATGTCTTTAGGCGCTTACACCATAGAGCAGTACTGGTCAGCGGAGATTTCTCTCTGATTGAGTCACTGAAGGAGGACAACTTAGTGGCAATCTTCGAGAGGCCACGTTTGACACAGGACCCTGAGTTTGTCGTCAACCTTTTAGGTGTGATTTCCAGGTGCATACTGGCTGAATTGCCAATCACCGCGAGGGAGGACGCCGTCCGTGACTTCGCAAAGCGAGTCTTGAGAGCGTGCGCATCTTCGAGAGTGGAGTATTTCGACAACGAGGACTCGATCGAGATTCTTGAAGGACTTGCAGAAAAAACCGTAGTTCTATTTAGGCAAGCCTAAACTCACCCCTTTGCTTTGGCCCAAAGCCATTCAACCCCCAGGTTGAGTTCTTTGGAGCCTCATTCAAGGCTCTTGGCGGTTAAAGGCATTTAAGTTTTTCGAGAGCGACCGGTAAAAGTCTAAATGTCACACCCCATCTCTAACATCTATCCCCTAAGGGGGCTTAGAAAACAGGGAGAGCAAATGTCTAAATTCAGAAGTATTTTTCCTCGGCAATTCTCGATTTCCAGGGATCGCGAAACCAGCGATCCAATAGCCAGATACCAAGCCCTCAAGCAAGTTCAGCAAGCCAAAGGGAAGACTTACGGAGGTCGTAATGTCCAGTCACGATGAAATGTCGGAAGAGGAACTCTGGGAACACAGCCTGTCTGAAGATCTAGTCGATCGAGCTGACTCACTAATGGAGCTAGCTCACCGAGCAAGGAACTCCGAAGAGTGGAAGGCAGCAAAGAACCTCTACGGCTCTGCCCTCGATCTTTTCGTTGAACTAGATCGAGAGGCCGATGCTGGGATTGCGAACTACAGCTTTGGCTATTGCCAATACCGGCTGCAGGAATATGACGAAGCAATCGAGTCTCTAACTGCTTCACTCAAGCGCGGTCAGGACTTCAATGATTCTCGAATCATCGCGTACTCCGCTGGGCCACTCGGAGACTCCTATTCTGCTCTGGGCAGAAGAGATGAGGCAATTGCTGCCTATCAGTTAGCGGTGGACACGTTTGTTGAGATTGAGGATCACTTCCAAGCTGGAACTAACTGCCTCAGCCTGGGAGAACTCCACGGTGTCGAAGCCAGGCAAACAAAGGCCCTCGAGTGCTTCATTAGAGCCTTCAACATCTTCCAGTCCGGTGGCGACGCATATGGATCTGCTAGAGCTAAGGACCGGATGGCATCGGCTCTTATTGAACTGGGAGATTTTGACCAGGCCCTAATGCACATCAAGGACTCTCTAGAGGTCTTCACTTTCCTTGAGAAAGAGGAGCGGATCGCTCACATGAACTATCGCCTAGGTTGGACACTGAACCTAGCCGGCAAGTATCTGCAGGCCGAAGCTCCGCTCCGCTTAGCAATCAAGCTCTTCAGGGAGAACGAGGATTGGTCCAGAGCGGGACTAGCTGAGGTTCAGCTTGCCTATTCTCTGATCTTTAGAGATCTAGATGCAGACCACGCCGAAGCTCAAGGTCTACTAAATCGAGCGGCCGCCTATTTTGACGCTGCGGGTGAGCAACTCAATGTCTTGATGGCAAACTCCGTCACCGCCGAGCGACTAATGAACGAAGGGTTGTTCGTTGAGGCCGCTGCGCTTTGGCGAGACATTCTCAACCGAGCAATTAGCTACGAGGACAGCTTCTCAGCAAGGGCAGCAAGGGCAAGCCTCTCTGAGTGTCTATTTGAAATCGGTGAGCACACCGAGGGCAAGCAGGTGTTCTCAGAGATTGATGCTTCCGAATGGGGAGAGAACAAGCCAGAACTAGAGAGAATCGAGCGCGTCAAGAAGTTGATGTTCGAAAAGTTGGCCGAGACCTTGAACATCGAGATTCCTCGGTGAAGCGGCCTGGATTCCTAAGCAAGTTGTTCACCTCTCGATTCAGGAATTCTGTTGCGCAGGTAAAGAGTGACGTCGTCGCACTACCAAACTGGGACCCCCTGCTGCAAGCAGTCTGGGAGCGCGCCTGCATTCTTGAGGAAAATGAAATCTTTATGTTTCAGCTCCTGAATCGAAAGTCGCGACTCCTCAACCGAGACAATCCAGCTCTGATAATTGGTCGCCTAAAGAGTCGGCCGCATCAGTCACTTTTGGACCATGAGTTCTTTGTGACTGCGATGGGCAAGGTCTCAGTCGGGTTTGAGCCAGGCGCTGAGGATCTGAGCTGGCAAAGGATCGGATTTCAGCTCGAGCAAACTAGGCACACCAAGAGCTTTGGAACCGGCCCGGTCACTAGAAGAGATCTATACGCAGTTCTCGTTTCCGCTCTCGATGTTTTTCATGTCTTCTATGGAGTTTCGATGGAGAGTCGAATTCGAAATGCGGGCGATGAAGTACTTGAGGAATTACTCAGCCTTAACCGCGGCATAAAGCGAGTTCGGACCGGTGTTTACCGCCTGAGAAGGTAGTGAGAATATGGCTCATACGCGCGTGGATTACTGGCAGGTCAGCCATTGCTCAAAGTCGGCTTCCCATTCGTTAGCGATTGCTTGATCTAAAGCTGGCGTCGGCACTGGCTCGAACACTGGGAAAGCCAAGAAAGTGTAATCGGGTACCAAGTACTTGTTGCTCAGATCGCCTAGTTGCTCTTTCTGGCAAAAGCCAGTGAAGCAAACGTTTTCCCCGTAATCCAGAAACTCATCTTCATCGTCAGCGTCTAGCCAGGCCACCCAGCGGTAACTGAGAGGAGTGGGGTTGATGTCTTCTACCTCTGGACAGTTTCTGATTCCTTCCCATGAGCCAACATGCCCGATGATCTTGTCTGGGTAAACCACGGCGGTGAAGCGATAGATGCTCGCCAAATCTTCGGTTCTCGGAGTTCGGCGAATCTGCTCTTCAGATAGGTCGATAGATAGCAGCGCCTCCTTGGTGGTTGAGAGCAGTGTGAGCAGTGGCTGGGAGACTGGTAAATCAAATTGAGCTTCTCGCACAACTCGAATGACCCCAGATTTTCTGTGAACAAACATCTCATCCTCCAGGGCTCATCCTGCTCCAGCAATCTGACATGTAAGTGAACAAATGCACCACTGAACCCGAAGGGAAGACCATCGTTGTGCCGGACTTGTTGAAGACGTCAGTCCGCAGGAGTAAATTGAGGAACATATTTGCACTAGGGGGTTTTAGTGAGTGGACTTTCAAAAAGTTCCAGCGGGGGTTTAGGTGGAGCACCTAAGAAGTTCGGTGAGTCGAAGGTAGCTAATTATCCAGACGGATTTGCCGAGGACAGTCTTGGCTGGGCCAACCTCTCGAGAAAAATCATTAATCCCCTAGCGGTGGGCTGGTTTGAGCAGTACCCGACAGCCCGGGTTTCAGAGTCACTCAGGCCCGGTGCACTGAACTACAAAGAGCCGTTTGTGGAGCAGTTTGCTGACTTCTACTTTGGAGAAGACGAAGTATCCGTCATAAAGGACCTTTATGTTGAGCTCGGCGATTTGGGCGAAGAGGTCAACATCGATGAGAGTGAGCTTGGTCGGGCGCTGATTCAAACCTTGGATACCGCTGGCATCACTTGGCGATACGACACCAGGGTGGCTATTAGCCCATTTGAGGCCTTCGACCTTCCAGATCTAAGAACCGAGGGATTGGCACAGTGGGCAAGCTATTTCGGCATGCCTGTAATGCAAAGATTCCGTATTTACAGGGATGCCAATGGTCTAGAGCGTTGCGTCTGGTTTACACCTGTGCTCGCAGCCACGAGAGACTTTGAGCATGTGACTGAGCGTGAGTATTTTGACGAACAGGGCAACGTTAAAGTGGCGAAAATCGACCAGTCAGAGCTTTCCCAAGGAGCCCTGACCTTCGGCGAATGGTCTTCTGAGATCTTTATTCCTGTTTTGGCAACAGGTCTCTTCTACCTAGCTGAGACCCCCTTCCCTTCCTCGATGTTCGGCATGGGGCGCGACATCGCTTATCCGGATGTTCCAAAAGAGGATCTGCCCAGGCCAATCATGTTCCACGAGCGTCATCGAGACATTGTGGGGGTATTTGCGGAGGAGCGCGGACAGTTCATGACAACTGCAACGATGTTGCCAAATGTCATCTCGATGGGCTGGAGCTTCGACACTAAGGACCCAACAGCAATCCAAAAGATTCTGGAAACCATTACCGAAGGCTTGGTCCGAATTACTTCTTACCTTGAGGATGGCTATCTAAATTATTCAGACGACGGCCACTTCGATCACACTGTTTTGTCGGCCTCTTGTTTCTCGCTGAGTGAAGTTGGTAGCTCAATCGGCAAGGGAATGTCCCGCTGGATCCCAGCCTCAAGAATCGGCTTGGCTTTGAACCAAAGCAACGTTCAAGCTCAAGAGGCGTACGCCCTTGATGGCGCACGTGATTACCACGCGGCCCGAAAAGCCTTTGAGGCAGTTTCACTGGATGGGGCAGGAATGTTTCTTCCCAACTGCATTAACTCATTGGTTTTTGGCTGGCTGATCCCGGAGAAGAACTGGGAGTTAGTTGATCGCCTTTTGGATTTGGCCTATAGGTTGGGATATGGACGAGAGTCCTATAACGCAGCCTCTAACTGGGGCGTGTCAATGTATTTCCAAGGCCGTCATGATGAGGCTATTGAAAAGTTCGAAGCTGCCCTAGAAGATCCCGATGGAAACACCGAGGACGAAGCTTGTTTCTATCTGGCGAAGATTTACGCCGAACATGGTGACCTGACTAAGGCAAAGAACTTTGAGAAGCGCTGCGAAGCGGCAGGCGGTTATCACGCCACTCTTGGTTTAGACACTGCGCCCAAGTCCTCCGCAGCCGGACTGACCAAATCGTCAGGCGGTGGGCTTGGTGGGGCAATCTCTACTGAGTCACTGGCGAAGTTCTGTACAAGTTGCGGAACTAAATTTGCGCTCGATAGCGCCAGATTCTGCACTGAGTGCGGAGCTGCGCGTTAGAAATTTGAAGACCAAGACAAGGAGAAAACATGCTTTTCAAAAACAAAAAACCAGCCGGCACCTCTTTTGAGGCTAAGTGCTCAATCCTCGCTGACATTTGGCTCAACCATAGAACGGACGACGATTTCGAAGCCTTCTGCGAGTACAACGACATTGGCTTACCCCTTGCCTACATGCTAGACAGTGAAATTGTCGCGACCACCGAAACCGCAACCAAATTTGTCGAAGAGACATTCGGACTATTGCTTGAGGGCCTAGATCTAAAGGACACTGGGTTTGAGTCGCTCGAGGAAATTTTGGGAGCCGACGCCGAAGAGGACGATTTCGATGACTCTTCCGCCACGCCGTCTTCTAAGTTTTGTGGCAACTGCGGTGCCGCACACGAGTCGGAAACAGTGAAATTCTGCGCTAGCTGTGGCGCAGCCAGAATCTGACGACCTCCTACCGATGAATCTCACACAAACCCTCGCTGCATTAGAACATCACGGCTACGGTTTCCGGCCCAGGGGATTCTTCAATGTTGAAGGTGGCGATGCCGCGATTGCCTCTGAATTCTTTACCTGGTGTGATTGCTTATCACTTACCTACGGCCCGACTCTTGATGTCTGTGATGAATGCAGACGTGGTCCGGGCAACTATGTGAAGGTGCCGGCCGGTGACGGAGACAGTGTTTACGTGGTGTTCGAGGTCTACGAAATCTCAGCCCCTAAGTACGCAGTCGGAGCATTTGTAGTTTTTGACCACAGGTATGAAATTGCCAACAAGGTTCGCAGCTTCGTTGAAGAGCAGATAGATTTTGCAACCCCCTGGGGAGAGATACAGGTCTTTGGCCATGCAGTGCCGATGGCAATTGACAACCTGGCGGCTACAAACGTAATTTACTTCGCAGACGGTACCTCTGGAGGGGCTAACTCCAGTAACGCCAATGTTGACATTCAATTTGGCGAAGAAATCGAGCTAGGGATATTTGGCTTTTTGGAACCAATGCCCACCGACCCTCAAGAAAACGCTGAATACTTTGCGACTAACTGGAACATGGAGGTAGGAGCGCTTCTAAGCAACATGGAGGGGTCTTTGGCAATGGCACACTCCCTGGCTGAATCACTGGGCCGAGAGTTGACCGAGCCTCTACCGCCCTACTCAATTCGTGGCATGCTTGCGATTCGTACAGACCTTGTCACCGAAATAGGTTTGGAGTCTGAGGCTGAAATTGACGACTGGGAAATGTTCTTTATCCAAGTCAATGGTCGAGTGGTCTCCTCTCATATTCAGCCGCAAGATGTGTCGACGATTTGGATGAATGCCATGCTTGCCAGAGAGATCGACAGACAGGCTGGCGAAGTCTCCGATGCAGAGGCCAAGAGCTTGCTTTTTGACATGTGGACGTGGGCTTATCAAGGACTTGTAGCAGGCGATAGGGACTGTCTGGCACTGATCAAGAATCGATACCAACCAACCCCAGATGAGATTGCGGAGTTGCTTCGCCGCAGGGGTTTGTTCGAAATTCTGGATGGCTTCTTAGCTACTGGACAGCTACCTGGATTGCTTGCCGAGGTTCAAGCCACGGAAAGCGCATCTAAGGGTGCCGGTCTTACCAAGTCCAATTCGGGAGGATTGGGGCTGGGTGGCAATCAAGACAGATTCTGCGCCAATTGCGGCCAGCCATTTGGCGAGGCGGCTAAGTTTTGTTCCGAGTGCGGAAACCCAAGAGGCGGGATTGGCTAGCCGATTCCACAGAGTGGGCCGTGAGAACAAAATGTCAGAACAACAGGAAAAACTGCAGAGCTAGTATTCAACTAGCTGTTAGATAAGAGCAAACGGGGGAAGTATGAGCCAGCCTAAATTTAAGCAATGGGACCATCTCGAGCCTGCGGACAAAGCACGCAGAATCGCTATTGTTTCTGAGCGGCTAAAGAATGAAAAGGCGGCCGGAACCCTGCCTTACGAGGGTATGAATGCCCATGCTATTTTCTGCGTCGCTGCGAGGTTGGATGGGGATCTAAAGCTCGCTCAAGAATATTTGGATGTCGCTGTCCCATACAGCCAAGCCAATACTCGTTACGCAACCTGGGTGAAGTTTCGTCGCTTGGAGAAGCCATTTGATGCCTTGCTGGCACTCGCTCAGAAATCAAACCTGTTAGACGATGCGAAGCAGTTGTTGGCAAATGACTTGGGCCTTACCGAGGAGCAACAGCTAAGGCTGATTCAAGAGACTAACCCACAGCTGGTGGGTGATGTTGGTGCCAACCCTGCGGCCACACCTAAGGTAATGGAGGCGGTTAGCGACTTCAAGAATGTGATTTCACGAGCTCGTCTTGCTGAAAATCCAGGGCTTTCCATCGCGCTCATGGAGAAGTTGTTGGCAGACAAGCGACAGGCACAGGTTGGTTTGGCCAAGAACTGGATGATCACCGACGAGATCAGGCAAAAGCTTTTTGAGACTCTAGACCCAGAAGTGATTTACACTCTTGCCCTTCGGGACGATCAGGACAAGTCGGCTGTTCAGTCCTTCGCCTTGCGTGCTATCGAGAAATACGAATCTTCAAGCTCCTTTGATATGCAACGTCAAACAGACAGTTTGAAGCTATGGATTATGGAGCAGCCCGATACCCCAATGGAGATTTGGCTGCCGTATCTAGAATCCTCGGAATCGAGCGTTTTCTCAGCAGCAGTGTCGAAGCTCCCAATAGGCCATCCCGGTTTGGAGGCCTTTTTGGAAGCCAACCTCGAGAGATACTCAAGCACCAACGCAGTTCTGCTGCACCCTGGATTCACCGACAAATTGGTTGACAAGGTGTTTGGCTCAGACACTTCTCGGTTCCGCTTAAGGCCTTTGCTAAATCCGCACATATCAGAACGCAGTGTTACCAAGCTGGTCGAATACGGCGAGGAACTGATCGCCAAAGATTGCAAGAATTCGATCACACAGATTCGCAATGGTTGGTTGCCTGAGGATACGGGCTACGTCATCAATGTGATGCACAACTATCTGCACGCTGGAGGGAAACACCTGCGCGACAGGATCCAAGAGAGCATTTCCAAGATTGAAGCCGAAGCTAACAAGAGCTTTGATCCAAACGCGCCAAGAGATTACGGCAGCTACAAATTTCATTCCAATGAGTCTGAGGAAGAGGTCAAGCGTGATCGCGACCTTGGCTACCAGTATCCTGAGGTACCGGTCGAGTGGCTACTTAAGAACGTCAAGAATCGCAATGACGAGATTAAAAAAGACGTGCTTCTCAACCCATCTCTCCCTGAAGAGGCGATGAAGATCTTCGCTTTGGATAAGAAACCAGAAATCCGGAAGGCACTTTCGCTACTGCCAAATTGCCCAGACGACATCAAAGCGTTGGTGGCGCTGCAGTAGCCACTAGTCGATAACGATTGTTTTCATCCAGTCAGGAACCTGGGCCAACTGATCGGCACTGGTCAGCACTGTGATGAAATGATCGCATTGCCTCGGCTTTGTGTCTGGCCAAGGCGTGTATCCGTCGGTGATTACGACGACCACATCAGGTTTTTGACGGGCTGCGATGGCTGCCGAGATGCCCTCTCGCATATCTGTCCCACCACCACCAAGCAGCTCCAGTTCGTTTAGCTTGTTGGGGTTTTTGAAGATCTGGGCCGGGTAGGCTTCCGCATCGCAGCAGATGATCTTTACGCCTGAACTAAAGCCAACTGCCCTCACAATCCCAGACACTTCAGCCAGAAACTTTCGCAGTTCGTCGTTGGAAATGCTGCCGCTGGTATCGACGACTACTGACACATTAGGGGGGGCGGGCTGGCGAAGGCTCGGCAGCAGGACGTTACTTCCAGCCTGATTCATTGCGTGCTGCCTTCGCGAGGGTCGCATGTACGAGTAGTCCTTGCGACCAGCGATGTCCGCAACTGCTCTGCGGAGTGAAACTCCAAGCTGCTTTCTCCAGTCGATCTGTGGGTCTAAATGAGCCTCCGCCCACCTTAGTAAGCCGCTTGGAACCGAGCCGGGCTCACTCCCAGCTTTCACTATCGCAACGGCGACTCGATCCCTTGAGCCCATTTGCTGTTCGCGATTCATAGCTGGGAAAACATCGTGACTGCCGATTAGTTCGTACTCCCTAGCGGCTCCGTCGGCGGCGGAGCCACAGTTGCTCCGCTGGAACCTTTTGTCTGCTCTGTTTTTGTGGTCTTGAGTCCAGGCCAGCATGGTTGCGTATGCGGTTTCGGTGATCATGCCTCTATCGATACCAACGTCTTCAAAGTCTGAATATCTAACGGGAGTGACGGAGTTTGTCCAGGGCATGTTCGCGTCATCGAGAAGCTGGTTGATCGCGCAGTCACCACAGATGTTCCAAATTTGCGGATGACGTTCATCTTCCGGGTAGCTCGCCAGCCGCTCATTGTGAGCCATCAAGCAGTGCATAGATTCATGAATCAAGACAGTCGCAAGACTTTCAGGATCTTCACCGAGCACGAACTCAGTCGAATAATAAAGGCGCCAGCCGGCATCAACCGCCATAGTTGGCACTTGGCGCTTGTCGGTTTCTACTAGCCGAAGATTGAACAGCACACTGGAAATGTAAGGCCAACGCATTTGTGCAATTATTCGAGCTGCCATAATTCGAAGTCGTGCGGGCTCGCTGTTGGGGTTCACAATTCCCACTAAATGAGGCGAGCTTCCTTGAGCAGTGGAACCAGAGCTCTAAGCACGTTGGAATCAGGTGATAAAGCAGCAGGTCGCAGCTTTAGCCAGTCTCTGGCCAAGCTCACAGCAATGTCTGGACTGCCAGATCCGGCAAATCGCTCAAGCACGAGGCCTGCGGCTGACCAACTATCCCTGGTCAGATTGTTTCTTACCTCAGCTAACACACCTGCCCCAATCACATAAATCAGGTCTGCTCGCTTTGGAATTTCAAATCCTCGCGGATCGCTCAGGACATCCTTTGGCCTAGGGAGGTCGAGGTTGGCTCGGTAAGTTAGGTACTCCGCAGCGGCAGCTAGCCCGACAGAACCCCTGACGAGGATGCGCCGCACCGATTCGTCCAGTCTCAGCGCCGTTGCCCAGCCGGAAAGTGTCGCAGCCGCTTCCCAAGAGCGCGGTGTTGGGAATGCCCTACCCTGTTCGCTTGAAGCTTTCGGAAGTGAGGTTGTTAGATCAGGTCTACTGGTTAGAAAACCAGCAACCAGAATCTTTTCGCTTGCCACGCTCTCAGCTGCCAGTGACTCGTTGACTTCTGGAAGATCGAAAGTTGGCCAGACTCCTGAGAGACCATCCCTGACCACATCGCTGGGCAGCGCCCAGTCCAGATGACAGAAGCGATTTGCCAGCGGAGCTGCTAAGTCCCAGCCATCAGCAGCCTGCTCTGGCGGGTTGGCTGCTGCGATGATGCTGGTTTGCTCACCCAGGTGACAATCGCCAGCCACTTTGTCGAGACAAACTCTAAGCAGGGCAGCCTGAACTGTTGGAGGAGCCGTGTTCACCTCGTCGGTGAACAGGATTCCGTTACCATCCTCGGCTAGCCTCAGCGCCCAGTCCGGGGACGTCAATTGGGCTCGGCCATTGCTGATTGAGGGCAAACCCGCAAAGTCTTGCGGTTCACGAATGCTGGCGAGCAACGTTTCCAGCCTGCGGCCACTCTTTTGGGCAATTGCGTTGATCACAGAAGTTTTGCCCTGTCCAGGTGGTCCCCAAAGGATTACTGGCAACCTAGCAGTTACACAAACATTTAAGGCGAGGTATGTTGCCCTGTAATCCTCATTTGAAAGCATTTATTAACTCCTTCTCGCCCATAGCCAAGCTGCTACGGCACCGGGTCCTGCCATAGAAGGTGGAAGCTTAGATTTAGTCGCGCTCGGCCATCATGCTGTCGATGTCTGACCAAAGTCGAGGAGTCTCGTCTTTGAAGTAGTAATCGAGTGCGTCAAGCAGTTCTTCTGACATGACTTCCCATTGTTCGTCAGTTATTTCCTGCCCAGCAATTTGTTCTACCTGAGCCCTCGTGAATGTGTAGCTTGATTCGTTTTCCATTTGTTACTCCTTACTTTTTAGTTCGGCAAATTCAGGCGAAGGAAAGCCTTGACGTTATCGGCTGTCTGATCATGCTTCGCCATGCAGTGCATTAAGTGATATGTGATTCCGTCAGTCCTGCCCAGGTATGGGTGCTTTAGCACGTTGACAAAGTTGACCACGAGGTTCATTTGCCGCTGCTCGGAAAGCTCTCGATAGCGAATCCCGGACCAAGGCGTATCGCTATTGATGACTAGATCAACTTCGTACATTTCCCGGTCATCGCCAAAGATGCAGTCCAGGTAATACTCGAAAATTTCTCGCCCTAGAACCTCTAGATCTTTGTTTTGAAGTCCAGCACCTATAGCGAAGCCGAGATTTTGGGGAGCAAAGGCAATTTCATCCATGTAGTCCATGAATATGCCATCGTCAAAGTTTTCAGCTCCCTCGTCTGTCGCTCTGTCCTGGGCGTAGACGAGGTCCAGTTCCTCTTCCTTGGCTGCCCATGTGATGAAGTACCCCGGGGAGAATCTCTTGAGTAGCTCCTCGTCCGCTCCAAACAACTCCGTAGGGAGAAGAAAATCAACGTAGTCATTTTGATAATTGAGCTCGAGGTGTTTCTGGACGGTGAGATCGTGCCACATCTGTTCGGCGAAATGATCTGCCATCTCGAAAATACTCTTTGCCGCTGAATGGAGATCCAGGTTTTCGGTGAGTAGCCCAGCACTGAACGCCCCAACTCTGCCTTTTTTCGAAGAGGTATCGTCATAGTTGCTGTTAGCTTGAATTTCATATCTCTTGAGCCAGTAGGAGTGCTGGGCACTAGAACCCCAAGTCCGAGTTTGATCGTCCAGCCAGCTAAGAAGCTCGGGAGTAAGATTTGGGTTCTCAAGGAGTGCAGGCAAAAACAAGTTCTCCTTGTCGTTGTAACCCCACTTCCACGCGTGTGTCGCAATTGCTCGAATAATGGCTTCATCCGCAAAACGGCTTTTTGCTATATTCGCACGCTTAAAGTGGTCGGTAATTTCAAGCCACTGTTCGGCCTCTTCCCTGCTGGATGGTTGCCAATCCCAGCTGTATTTGGTCTCACTCATCAGTCTTCCGCCCCAACTAACTCGCTAAGGATTTCCATCGCCGACTCCACCTTTTCAAGCCCGGAATCGGTCAACTCAACTGTGCCATCGAGGGCCAGCTTTGCGTAATGTGCCCCTAGAGCTACTTCCGAATCGATGTCCTCTAGCAGCTCCTCTTCAAAAGCTTTCTGCCAGAGTTTTGCGGTTTTCTTGAATAGCACTGTGCTCATAATCCCCCAATTTCCTAACTCAATAAAACTACACGTTTACAGATCATCATCGTGGTTGGCAATCCAGCCAAAATCTATAAATCCGTCTTTGCGCAGCCAGTAGTGAAGTCGCTTTGCTGCTGGCACATTCTTTTCTAGGTGCACTCGCCAAAGCATTGCGCCATCGCTTCTTGATTCCTGCTGCCCGCCCAGTTTGATCAACTTTTCGTGCACGGTGTGTATGTGTTCGACGGCGTTGCGACCTGTTGCAATGTCAAGCATGACTCGAACGGTCTTCTTTATCTCTTCCTCGCTGACATTTTCTGGGGTGATGCTGGCGAAAAAGGTCTCCGCATAGCCAAATCGTTCAAAATTCAGAGGGTACTTCTCTTCCCGCTCCGCCGGTTTGTAGCGGCTAATCCATGCCCTTCGTAATTCCTCATCGAACCACCCCTGATCGCTAGCCCATCGAGCCCTTCGTGAAAAGGTTGTGGAACGCGAAGTCTGCTGGGCGCGTTTCTGTTTCCTGGCCTCTGCCAGCTGCTGTCGCAAATCCGATATCTCGCCGGCCAGGGCAGAGAGTCTTTCCCTGTACTTAGCCGTCGCTTGATCGCTTTCCAGGCGCTCTCTCCTTAGCCTGATGTTCTCCTCTTCATACCTGCGTTGAGCATTTGCGGCATGCTTAGCGGCATAAAGTGCCTCGTTCTTCTCCTGGACGAGTGATGCTTCAGCCCTACCGATGGGTCGAGCGCTGTGGAGGCCTGGGCCTGGAACTGGGACAGAGAACGTGTCGGGCTCATGCGTTTGCGCGGTCGACGTCTCAGCGATTACTTCTAGCTGCTTGGTTACAGGCTCCTCCACCGGCTTGAGCCATGGCACATCTCTACCCTCTTCCAACCAAGGCATCCCTCCAGGGAATACGGGTAGCGCTTCAATCACCGTCTCATCGTCGTCAATGTCATCCAGTCGAAGGCGAACCTTGCCCTCAGGATTGCGGTAAATCCTGACTGGGATTACGTCTCCAACATCTAGATAGCTGCTTATGACATCCAGCGGATTTCCTGTTATCTCAGCCTTAGCCATTTCAAAAACAACCCCTGGCAGGATGGCCACCTCGGCGGTTTTTCGAGTTGCAGCCTGAACCAGACCTAGCGTTACATTTCCTAGCCCAAATATGCGTGCCACTTCATCGACATTTTTTGCAGTTCGATGAGGCAGGTAGGTTTTGTAAGTAGGGTCCCAGTCACCTAACAAAGGCATGTCATCAGAGAAAATCCAGCTGAGGGGGACTCCCGGGGCAAAGACTTCCTGCTGAATAGTTCCAAGCTCGCCAGACTCGACAACAACCATAACCCTGGAATCGTCAAGCACCTTCTTGACAGTTGCCTTCTTTAGTGATTTCCCCATAACGAGAATTTAGCCAGAACATCAGACATTTTCAGTGGATCTGGTTCTTCAAAGCATAAAGTCCGCTGCTTTTTCCTAGGCTGAAACCCGAGAAACAACGCAGGGCTTCGAATTGAGTCATTAGCCTAAGTTAAAGGGCCTTCATCACGAGGCTGGGGGCCAGGAAGATGCTTTGCGATGTTGGAGCAAGGACTGAAGAGGGGTGCAGTTGTGCAGTTACCAGCGGATCTTAATGACATCGAATGGGAAGACTTCGAAAATGGAATCCCCAAAACGTTGCTTAACCAATTGAAGAGTCGCGTGGGAGAGCTTTCACGCTCTGCACTCGCTGACGCGATTGCCGAGGAGCGCATTTCGATAGAAGTCGGCGGCGAATTGGCTCTGCAGGTTGCCCAATCAATACAAGACCAAATCCACCTCATCGAATTTCTTCAGTACACACTGGTTGGCGTGGTCGGAGCACACTCGGATTGGGACTATGTTCCCCAAGAGTTGACTTCGTTGATGCTCAAGATTCTCGAAACCGTGCAACAGCAGTCCCTCGAGAATCCTGCTGGATTGCAGCAAGCTGCTCAAAGTTGGGTTACCGATTTCGCTATGACAGAGTTCCCAATCGCGCTGACTGCGACTTTCGCATTGGTGCCTTCGATGGGTCAAGATGCAGACCGCGCGATTGCAACCTTTGTGAGTTGCTGGAACTCCAGGCAAAAGAGTGAAATTGAATTAGAGGACCCCAATGACTGGGACATTTTCGAGTGGACCCTGCCGGACATCGCTCCTCTAGCGGCGATCCTCTCGCTAACTGCAAGTGAAGATTCCACTCTGCTGAAAAAGCTTTTCAGGCTCACGGTCGATGGTGCTTACCCTGAATACGCCTTCGCGTTCTGGGAGTATGTTTGTGGCTACCTGGTCGAAGACAGAGACGGTGAGGGTTTCTGGTCACCGTCCGAGGCGTGGCTAAGTGGCTTCTTCAGGCACTTACCGTCGCCTTCAGCTCTTCCTGGAATCACGCCTGAGGCCGCTTACAGAGCACTCAAGTTCTTTTGGGAGAATCTTGAGGCGCTGGAGCTGACTAATGCCCACGGCGAGAGCACAGTCGCTCCTCATGTTGCAGCTTTGCTGGCAGTGCATCCACTCGCTGATCACGACTTGCGAGTCCATGCGCTCGAATATCTGCAGGAAAATGGTCAGGCCGTATCAGAATTCCAAAGACCGTCTCTATTTGGCAAAGTAATGGCCTTCTTGAGTTCCAAAAAGAGAAGGTAGCCTACAGCGCCCCAGTGTCTTTGAAAGGCAGTGTCTCTAGCTAGCGCATAGACCGGTCAAATCAGCGATCGTCTCCGAGGCCAAGAGCTTCCTCAAGTTCATCTGCGTGAACAGCAAGAATCTCAAGTGGCCCTGAAATTTCATTTGGATCTGCGTTCTCAAGCAAGATGACGTGAGTCAAGAAGTAAAGGTCTCCACGCTTGATGATTCCCCATACTGACTCTGAAACGTCGAGGATCTTTTCTGCAGTGACGCGCCCTACTTCTGCAATTGGAGAGAGCACGAGCACCAGGCTGTCTCTTACCTCCGCAAAAACTAGCTGTGAACGCCCATTCTCAAAAGTCCAAACCATCTTAAGAAAGTCGTCACCCAGGTCTTCGACTTGAAAGTTGCTCTTGATGAAGCTGAGTGCCTCTGCACGTGTTGCCATATTTCCCCCCTAAACATGCAACCGCTTGGCTGCCCTTGCCAAAGATACTAGGGCACATCCGATTTACTTCAAAGATTATTCGCAGGGGAGCGTCCGCCTCATGAATGTTCACGCAACACTCACAGCACTGAGCCAATAGTCTTAGCGCGTGAGAAACCCAATGGCCACCTCAGCCCGCAACTCGCTTTGGTTGATGTTCTTTGTGATGGGCGTTGTCTCGATGGCTTGGGTCCCACGCATTCCTGAGATTAAGGAAGCCAATGGACTGAGTGATACTCAGTTTGGATTGGTGCTGATCTCCAGCTCGGTTGGTGCGGTGGTTGGGGCTCAGCTTGCCGGCAGATTGATTCATCGCTTTGGCTCTCGGCCGGCAATGTATTTCTCTGCGTTTGTGGTGCCAGCTGGTGTTGCCATTATGGGGCTGAGTACTAACGCTTTTGTTTTGGTGATTGGTTTATTTGTTCTGGGCTTCTCCTACGCAGCGCTGGATGTTGGTGGGAATGCCCAAGGAGTTGCGATTGAGAAGCTATTAGCCAAGGGCTACATGGCTTCTTTTCATGGCATGTGGAGCTTGGGGACTCTGGCCTCAACAATCTTTGGCGCAACAGTTGCTTATCTTTTGACTCCGGAGCAGAACCTGTTAATTGTTGCCGGGGTTGGTTTTGTGGTGTTTTTGATTGCCGCTCGAAAGCTATTGCCACCATCGCTTGATGGTCATGCAGGTGTGAACGATGAGGTGACCAGCAATTCGGTGCCATGGTTTGCTCTTGCGACATTGCCACTTTGGTTTATGGGTATTGGTAGTGCTGCATCGTTTATTGCCGAGGGGGCTGCTGCCGACTGGGGAGCGCTATTGCTAAGAGACTGGATGGGCATTGAGAAAGGCTTCAATGCCTCGGCATTTGCAACCTTTGGTGCTGCGATGTTGATCTCCAGGTTCTTAGGCGATCGCTGGTTGGAGCGCTTTGGCGCTTACCGAGTGGTTAGGTATTTGGGTGTTGGCGGTGGTTTGGTTTGGGGAGCTTCGATACTGCTTGGAGTATGGCTAAGTAGTTCGAACCCACTTTTGGCATTGGGGCTTGTGAACTTTGGTTTCTTCTGGGCGGGTATTGCAATTGGACCTATGTTCCCGGCATTCATTGTTGGTGCTGCTTCTATCAAAGGCATAGCACCTTCGATTGGCATTGCCAGGGTTGGCGTTATCTCGATTGGCGCTTACTTCATTGGGCCATCACTGGTTGGCATATTGTCAGATGCCATCACATTGCCATTGGCAATGCTTTATCCAGCTACGGCATTGGTAATCGCCGGATACTTGGCTAGGTCTTTGAGAAGCTAGTTAGCTAGCCACCCATTTGGCCAAGGCTGGATCCCACGTTGATTTCGATGGAACGCCACCATCAAGCCCAAGCAAACTATTCACAAGTGCCACAGCCTGTTCAGCCTTATCGGGCAGTGAGAGTTGTTTGGCTGTTTTTTTATCGGCCGTGTAGCGCCGAAGCAAGGTTGTATTAGGCGCGAATACTTGAGGCATGATCAAACTTCTGTGGCCAAACTCGAATGCCAGAGCCTGAATAAGCTCCTCCCTGTCAACCTTGAAACTCTTGGCGATGATCACTAAATCGACTAAGTCCTTCGCCCTAGAGGAAGGTTGGCCACTGTGAACTTCGAGGCAACCACAAACCTTCTGGGCAATTTGGTGGGAAAGTGCAAAAAGTTTGATCTGCGAAGCCGGCAGCCCTAACGGTGGCTCCATGAGGCCGGAAGTGGGCGAGTTAGGAGCAAACGGGATCTTGTCGCGCACCGTGTCCACTCTCAGTTTGGTTGGACTTAGCGCCCCACCCCAGGAGTAGCCAATGGTTAGCTTCGCGCCTTCTCGAAAGGGCTGGGTTGATATTTCGCCAAGCCTTTCGATGTTTACAACTTCAAACTTCAAAGAGTCTTGGAGATCTATTTGCGCTTGAACCGAAATGAGTTCGCTCATCTCGGAGAGGGTGAGATCTTGGCTAGTGAGGTCTAGGTCCGTGGTGAATCTGGCATCTTGGGTTCGCATCCTCAAGGCCATGCCACCTTTTAGCTGCAGATCAGAATGCTGAAGGTGAAAGATTCTGTCAAGTAGTCTTCGAAACACAAATGTTAGGTGTCTTGATTGTTTATCTTGGCCAAACTGGGTTCCGCCATCACGCAGGAAGCTCTCTAGAGATTCCTTGCTTCGGCCTTGTCCATCTCGTTGGGCCATTTCTGCTCCTGAACCTTGGGGATGGAAAGGCTATTGATCTGACTCGAAACTCGCTTCAGGTTTTCCACAACCTCAATAAAGGCTGAGTTTTGCTCAAACTTTGGAAGCTGAGAGGAGATTTGTGCAAGCTGCCTTGATAGCTCGAGTGACTGCGCACGTAGCGCTGAAATTCCATTGGCGAGCGTGTCAATTTGAAGAGCCTCACCCAGGGTTTCTCTGAAGTACTGTGCGGAGAATCCATAAATCTTGTATGTATCAGCCAGTTCTTCAACTAGTCGTTTCGGCCATCTGATTTTTTGATGCATGTCGGAGGCTACTTGCCAAATATCTCCAAAGTCACGCTGCTCTTTGAACAGGTCTTTAATGGTCCGCTCTGGTGTGGTGGCGGGAAGTCCTCGAACCAGAGTTACGTCTGAGTCAGCGAGGGATTGTTTGCTAATCCTCACGTAGTTAGCCGCCCGTTGAATTCGATTTTGAGAGAAAAAGGTAAAAGGAGTGGGAAGAAAGTTGCCAGCTCCATGAAGCCAGGCAGCCGTGGCCGAGGCCACGACTGGCTCACGGGAGAGGTCTCGCAGCCGGTCTTGGGCAAACTCCTCGGGCTTGAGCATGAGCCATTCTGCTTGCAGGTAGGTGATGTCGGTCGAGCTAACCCCAGCGTCGAGGTAGACCCCTTGGCGAACTCGAACTAGGTGCTCTGCCTGGCAAAGTCGGGAAAGATCTAGTCGGCTGATTCCGAGTCTTTCCGACTGAGCAGTCGTGATTAGCCCCCACTGGGAGACCGAAGTCTCGGATAGGGTGCGAAGCTTGGAAGCGCTGCTCATGCTAAAAATGTATCACTACACTGATACAAATATAGAAAATTGATCTATTTGGCTACTCTTTGCAGTAGTTGGCTGATTCGCCGAAGCTAACAAACAGATCATCCAGGGTCAGCACCATGGCATCCCCATCGCTCTCCGAGATGTTTTTGTTTAGCTGGGTGGCAAGTGCTGAGAGGCTTGAAGCCCACTGCGCCTTCTCACCTTCAGAGCCTTCGGAAGCTGCGGTTAGATCTGCTGCAGCTTTGGTGAATACTTCGGTTGCTGACTCTGGAGTTGCATCCGGGTCGTCGAAGGTAAACATCATCGCGTTGATCGAATCAGTGATTAGTTTGCAGCTCTCGGCATCGGTCATTGATGGGCCAGTAGCACAACCGGAAAGTAGCGCAAGAGAAGATAGTGCTGCGATGTATCTGATGTTCATAGAAACCTTTGAGTGGATTGAGCAATGGTATCGCAGCGAGGTTTTCATCGATAGCCCACCGCAGTGCGGAACCGGCTACAAACGCAAACATCACGACTAAGTAACAAAAGGGTTTCAGAGTTGTCAAACGTTTGAGTTGTGTGCTTAAGTGTGCATCAAGTTAAACGTTTGACGAAGGGAGATTAGATGAAGGCAGCGAATCTAGCCGATGTGGCAAAAGCTGCAGGCGTGTCTATTTCTCTGGTTTCCCTCGTGATGTCAGGCAAGGGTGCAAATCGTTGTTCTCCTGCTACTGAAGCCAAAATCAAACTCGCTGCTCAGCAGCTTGGCTATCGAGCCAACCGGTTGGCTCGAAGCCTGAAGGAGCAGCAAACCCGAACTCTTGGGCTGCTAAGTATCGAAGTTGCCACCACCCCGTATGCGGGCGAGATGCTTATGGCGGCGCAGCGTACTGCTCGCTCCCATGACTACGATCTGTTTTTTGTTGAGGTTGAAAACAACCATCGTTCAATCGAAGAGGCTCTGGAGTTGATGGCGGAACACCAGGTTAGTGGTGTCCTAATTGCCGCTTTCTTCCACTGCGAGATTCAGCTTCCTGCAGAGCTTCCGAGCAATCTGGTTTTTGCCAACTGCTACGGGGCAAACAGTGATCAACCTTCCTATGTGCCAGCCGAGTATCCATCCTTTATGCAGGCGCTAAAGCTTCTTGGTATCGCCGGCCATAAAGATGTCGGGTTGATTATGGAGGGCATGCCATGGCCGGCATCGATTGCCAGAACCAAAGCTTTCCACGATGCTGCGGCAACATTTGGATGGAATTCGCCAGAAGAGCGCATCTACAAGGTTCAGCAATCTGACTCTGAAGATGGCTATCGCGCAACGCTCGAGATGATGCTGCGCGATCCCGAGATAACTGCGATTGCCTGCTACAACGATCGGCTTGCTATGGGCGCTTACCAAGCGCTGAATGAGTTAAAGATTTCTATTCCAGAACAGGTCTCGGTGGTTGGTTTCGATGACCTGCAATTGATTTCCGGTGGCTTACGCCCCGGACTAAGCACGGTAAGACTGCCCCATTACAAAATGGGACAGGCGGCTGTGGAACATCTCATCAGGATCTGCGAGGGTCGCGATGAGGGAGCACCAAATAAGACAGAAATTCGTGGGGAGTTGGTGGTTCGAGACTCGATTTCGACGCCTAGGACACCAACAAATTCGCCAGTAAACCCACAAGTTTCAAATCCAACCCAAGAAATAGAGGAAAAATGACCAAGTTAACTAGAGCGTTACTTGCCGCTTCGGCTGCGGGCATGCTCGTCTTGTCTGGTTGTGCCGCAGGCACTGACTCCTCATCGAACTCTTCGGACGGCACCGCCGCTCCAACCAAGATTTCGATGTGGTCTCACGCCGCTGGTAATGACCAGGAAATCGCCACCGTCAAGGAGGCCATCACTGACTTCAACGCAAGTCAGACCGATTACGAAGTAGTTCTTGAGGAATTCCCTCAGGAGTCCTACAACGATTCCATCGCCGCAGCGGCTGCGTCCAACACGCTTCCTTGCATCGTGGACGTAGATGGTCCGATCATGCCTAACTGGGCTTGGTCTGGTTACCTACAGCCAATCGCCATCGACTCAGCTCTAGAGGACGCACTGCTTCCTGGAGCCAAGGGTTACTACAACGGCGAGCTTTACTCCGCCGGTGCATGGGACGCCGCTTTGGGAATGCTTGCTCGCAAGTCGACCCTTGAGGCAATTGGCGCTCGTATCCCAACCGTTTCGGAGCCTTGGACCCAGGCTGAGTTTGACGACGTCCTTGCAGCTATTGATGCAACTGGTGACTACGACTACGCCATCGACTGGGGTAATGGCTGGACTGGCGAGTGGTATCCATACGCTTACAGCCCAATCATGCAAAGCTTCGGTGGAGACCTAATCAACCGCGACACCTACGAGAGCGCTGACGGCGTTATCAATTCCGACGCATCGGTTGCTTTCGGTGAGTGGTTTGGTTCAACCTTCGCTAACGGCTATGCAAACCCTGCACAGACCGGTGACCGCACCGAGTTCATCGCAGGCACCATCGCGCTTCAGTACAACGGTAACTGGGCTGTGAAGGATGCTTACGAAGCTCTAGGCGACGATCTGCTAATTCTGCCACCACCTAACTTCGGACAGGGCCCAAAGATTGGTGCCGCTTCATGGCAGTTCGGTGTTTCTTCAACCTGTGAGAACGCAGAGGGTGCCAACGCATTCATCGAGTTCATCTTGCAGGACAAGTACATCGTGGCATTTGCTAACCGCATTGGACTGATCCCTGCGACCGCAACTGCGGCTGAGCAGGTACCTAACTATGCCCCTGGTGGACCATTCGCAGTATTCGTAGAGTTCTCGAACAACTACGGTGTGCTGCGCCCACCAACACCTGCCTACCTAGCAATCTCAACCATCTACGAGAAGGCAGTAGCAGACATCATCAATGGTGCAAATGCCAAGCAGGCCTTGGACTCTGCAGCAGACGAAATTGATGCGAACCTAGCGGACAACGATTTCTACCGCTAAATCGACCAGTTAAAAGATCAGGGGTGGCAGTCGCCACTGCCGCCCCTGATTTCCAATAAAGGAAAAGAATGACCACCTCAACTAGAGCGAAGAAGCAGTTATTCAGCACTAGCTTAAACGCTAAATCTGCCCGAGCCGGCATGCTGTTCGTGCTACCAGCCGTCGGACTGTTGCTGATGTTCCTTGTGGCACCGGTCATACTTGCCTTCTCGCTTGGTTTTACCAATGCCAAGTTTGCTTCTCCTAATGAACCCGAGTTCATCGGTTTTGACAATTTCACTGAGCTGCTCTCCCTGGGGCAAGTAACTGTCAATGCGGATCCGAGCGATCCAAATGTTGCTTACGACAACCTGCGTGATCTGACTAAGCCCGCTGCCGAAACCCCATATGCAGGGATGCAGATTCTCGAAGAGTCCTTCTCCGAAGATGGCAAGACTGCCAATTTCACCGTCGCCGGCGATGCACTGTTCTGGAAGTCGTTGCGAAACACATTGATATTTGCGCTTGTGATCGCGCCGCTACAGGGTGGCTTGGCGTTAGCCCTGGCGCTACTGATCAACTCCAAAATTAAGGGCAAGGTTTTCTTCCGAACTATCTACTTCATGCCGGTTGTTACCTCGATGGTTGTGGTTTCTATCTTGTGGATTTTCTTCTATCAAAAAGATGGACTTGCCAATGAAATCCTGTCCAAGGTCCTACCCGGCTTTGAACCCGTTGCATTCCTAGCGGATCCGAATCTTGCTTTACCTGCAATCATCTTCATGTCAGCCTGGCAGGGCGTCGGATTCCACATGATTATTTGGCTGGCGGGCCTGCAGACCATCCCGGGTGAGCTCTATGAAGCGGCCACGGTTGATGGGGCAAACAAGTGGCAGCAATTTAGAGCAGTCACCTGGCCCGGATTACAGACCACTTTCGTCTTTGTTTTGATCATTATTTCGATTCAGGCCATGGGGCTATTTACTCAGGTAAATGTGATGACCCAGGGCGGGCCGCTGGACTCGACAACCACCATCGTCTTCCACCTATTTAGGGAGGGTTTCCGCAAAAACGAAATCGGCTACTCCTCGGCGATTGCAATCGTCTTCTTTGTCCTAGTGGTTTTGATTTCCGTTATTCAGCGTCGCCTGACTCGCGAGAGGGACTAGTAATGCGTAATAAGTTCTCGATTGGCTTAGGGCTTCAGTATTTAGCCGCGATTTTCTTCATGCTGCTGTTTTGCCTACCGCTACTGTTCATGATCTCCTCGAGCTTGAAAGAACCCCAGGCGATTTTCGCTGACGTCAAATCTTGGCGTGCCTTTTTTCCGGTTGGCGATATCAGCTTTGATCAGTACTTGGGTGTTTTTGAGCGATTGCCGCTGGGCCAATTCATTTTCAACTCGGTCTTTATCTCGGTTGTGGTCGTTGTGCTCGGGCTCTTTGTTAATTCTTTAGCTGCGTATGCGATAGCTAGATTGCGCTTTAGGGGCCAAAATACCCTCTTGGTTTTTCTGATCGCGACCCTGGTAATCCCGTTCGAAACCATTGCCATGCCACTTTTGGTCTTAGTCAATTCTTTGCCCAGGATCTCGCTTGAAGATGGTTCGTTGGCCATTACAACCGGCTGGCTAAATACCTACCTGGTGCAGATTGCCCCGTTTATCGCATCTGGTTTCTCGGTGTTCTTGTTTGTCCAATACTTCAAGACCATTCCAAAAGAACTGGATGAGGCAGCAATTATCGATGGAGCCGGATTCTTCTCGATCTACTGGCGGATTATCGTGCCGCTAGCTGGACCCGCCTTTGCAACCAGCGCAATCCTAAGTTTTTTGGCAATTTGGAACGCTTACCTATGGCCAGTAATGGTGGTGCAGACGGAAGCGCTCCGGCCGGTGCAGGTCGGCCTCGATTATTTCTGGGCTTCCACCAGCGAAGAGGGCACCCAGTGGGGACAGATCATGGCCTACTCCACACTAATCACTTTGCCCATTTTGCTGATTTTCGTCATCTTCCAACGCGCATTCGTTGCGTCGGTTGCATCTTCAGGAGTGAAAGGTTAGTGCGTGCTTAAGTTAGCTGATTCATGGGTTTGGGATAGTTGGTATGCCTTTGATGGCGAAAAACACCACGCCTTTTACTTGCGCGCCTCAAGGGCCTTGGGAGATGTAAACCGCCGGCACCGTTACCCATTCGTAGGTCACGCAGTTTCAACCGACCTAACCAATTGGGAAATCGTGCAGGACGCAATTGCAGTTTCGGATTCACCAGCCTGGGATTCTTGGACTACCTGGACAGGCAGCGTTACCAGAGATAAAGATGGGCTTTGGTGGATGTTTTACACCGGCACCTCTCGCGAAGATGGCGGAGATATTCAGCGCGTCGGAGCTGCCACATCTAAAGACCTAATGACCTGGACCAAGGTCAGTGGCGAACCGCTTACCGAAGCTGATCCAACCTGGTATGAACAGCTGGATTACGAACTTTGGCACGACCAAGCTTGGCGGGATCCCTGGGTCTTCAACCAAGATGGCACCTGGCACATGGTGGTCACAGCAAGAGGTCTGCAGGGTTCAAAAAAAGGCCGCGGTGTCGCAGGTCACGCAGTTTCAAGTGATCTAAGAAATTGGGAAGTCCTACCACCATTGACCTCAGTTGAAAGTGGCTTTGGTCAAATGGAAGTAATCCAAATTGAAGAGGTTGATGGCATTCCGACCATGCTTTGGTGCTGCGGGCCTAATGAACTTTCTGAGGAAATGAGAAAGAAGTTTCCATCTGGCGGCATGTTCTCGGTATCTGGAGAGAGCGTCCTTGGGCCATTCGATCCAAACCAGGCGGTCTGGTTCCCGCATGAGAGGTTATACGCGGCTCGCATCGTGCAGCACCAGGGCGATTGGTACATGCTCGGTTTTATTCACGGCCCAGATGATGACTTTGGTGGTTACATCTGCGACCCAATTCGAGTCTTTAACAACGGCAAAGGATTAGTCCCGGCTGAATCCAAATAGCAATTTCCCTGCGAGACGACGACCTCGTAGGGGAGACCGAATAAGCACTGTTTAAGTCCTTTCTAAACAGTGCTTATTCTTTGTTTGAAACCTCAAGCTTCGTAACTTTAGGTTCAATTGTTTTTTGCAAGCTGGAAATGCTCTAGACCTATGGGTCAGCCATATGTTTTGGGTTATCCACGGCTTGCACCAACATGGCTTGTGGCTAGGGACGGAGTGCGATTAAATGGCGGGGCCCCGGGGGTTTGATCGACACTTTCGTGTTACAGGGACCTGTTCCGGGGCGCTGATTGAATCCTAGAAGGAGTCGGGAAATCTATCAAGAACCAAATAGGAATCTGTGGATTAATTGGCTTGGTGTCGCTCGGGCAAATTCTTACGAAGTCGGGCATCCGGAACTGACTTTGGCAAAAGCGTCAACTTGGAGTCAAAAGATCTCCGCATCCCTGCTTTGCGATGTGAGTCATCTTGAGCTAGCAGTTAGAAACCTCACTGACAAAGCGCTGCAGGATCGGATCAAAGCCTCGGGCCTGAACGAACACTGGCTGCAGGATAGCTCTGGTTACTTTTCTCGAATTGGTGGTCGGGAGTTCATCGATCTTGTTAGGCAAGCTCGTTTTAGAGCGTTGCGCGAGAAAGCATCCCCCTCATGGGATGACATCGTAGCCGAGCTAAGTCTTGGTTTCTGGCTCAGTTTTCTGGGGAAAAAGCATCTTGCCCTTCATGGAGATCTAGCAAGTGCATACCTTGGGTTAGGCGATCGCAACATCCGTCGATTGAGACCAGTAGCAGATCGATTTCGCAGCCTCAGAAACAGAGTGGCTCATCACCATCGAATAATCCACCGAGAGTTACTTCTCGACTGGGAACTCTTGCTTGAAATGGCGGGGTTCATTCACCCTTCACTTCGAGTCTATTTGGAAAAACTTCTTAGACCCCAAAGCTGATTTTGGGATTCAACCAAATAGCGCAGGCAAGGTCTTTGCCCAGCCCTCACGAACCTCGTTGAGCTTGAGGGTTGCTAGGTCCTTGATATCGATTGCTTGAGAGGACTTGTCGGTGACGCCGATTCTCAGAACCGGCACTCCTCTGGCTTCGCAGAGTGACTGGAACTTGACATCATCCTCTCGACCAACGCTCACGATGACTCTGGCCTGAGACTCAGAGAACAGTGCCGCGGTTAGGTCTAGATTGTCGCGCTCAACAAGTTCATCAAGCCAAATTCTGGCACCAACGTTAAATCTCAGTGCTGCTTCAACAATGGCAATTGCCAAGCCACCCTCGGAGATATCGTGAGCTGCTTCGATCATGCCCTGGATAGCTGCTCCATGCATCAGGTCAGCAAGCTTGCGCTCTGCCGCTAGGTCAACAACCGGTGGCTTACCACCGAGGTGCTGGTGGATGGTCTCGGCCCAGGCCGAACCATCTAGCTCATCTTTGGTGGTTCCGAGCAGATAAATGTTGTTGCCATCGTCTTGCCAGCCAGAAGGAATGCGCCTTGCAACGTTGTCGACAACACCTAGGACGCCAACCACTGGGGTTGGGTAGATGGCTACGTCACCGGTTTGGTTGTAGAACGAAACGTTTCCTCCGGTGACCGGAATGCCGAGTTCCATGCAGGCATCTGCAAGACCAGCAGTCGCCTGCTTGAATTGCCACATCACCTCTGGGTTCTCAGGCGATCCGAAGTTCAAGCAGTTGGTGACAGCCTTTGGCTTAGCTCCAGTTACCGCAACGTTTCGATATGCCTCGGCTAGTGCTAGTTGTGCTCCGTGATATGGATCTAGCTGGCAGTATTTGCCATTCGCATCGGTTGCCAGGGTGATGCCGAGACCGGTCTCTTCGCTGACGCGAATCATGCCGGCATCATCTGGCATGGAGAGTGCAGTGTTGCCCATCACGTAGCGGTCATACTGCGCGGTGATCCAAGACTTATCTGCCTGGTTCGGGCTGGTGACGATTGCCAAGATCTGCTTCGCCAGCTCCGCCGGAGCGGTGGCCCTTAGGAGGGTGCTTGAGCTATTGGCATTCAGCGCATCTTGATACTTTGGGTATTCGACTGGGCGGTGGTAGACCGGTCCATCGTGAGCCACGGTTCGTGGTGGCACATTCACGATTTCTTTGTCGCCCCAGTTGATGTAGAGGCGGTCCTCGTCGATTACCTCACCGAGGACCGAGTACTCAACTTCCCACTTGTTCACGATCGCTTCGAATGCCTTAAGGTCTTCCTTTGGCACGATTGCCATCATGCGCTCTTGAGACTCACTCATCAGAATCTCTTCTGGGGTTAGTGAGTCATCGCGCAGTAGCACGTTTTGCAGCTGAACCCGCATGCCCTTGCCGCCGTTGGAGGCAAGTTCTGAGGTGGCGCAGGAGATACCTGCTCCACCTAGGTCCTGAATACCAGCAACTACACCGGCGTAGAAGAGTTCGAGGCAGCACTCAATAAGTACCTTCTCGGCAAATGGGTCACCAACCTGCACCGCTGGGCGCTTGGTTGGACCGGTTGAGTCAAAGGTTTCGGAGGCTAGAACGCTAACGCCACCAATGCCATCGCCACCGGTTCTAGCGCCAAACAGGATTACTAGATCGCCTGGGTTTGATGCCTTGGCAAGCTTTAGGTCTTCGTGCTTCATGGCACCAACGCCTAGCGCGTTGACCAGTGGGTTGCCCTGGTAGACCTTGTCAAAGACAGTTTCGCCACCGATGTTTGGAAGTCCCAGGCAGTTGCCATAGAACGAGATACCGGAGGTGACGCCGTGAACCACGCGGGCGGTGTCTGGGTCATTTGGTGCACCGAATCTGAGTTGGTCCATTACCGCAATTGGCCTGGCACCCATGGTCAAGATGTCGCGGACAATGCCACCGACACCGGTGGCAGCTCCCTGGAATGGTTCGATGTAACTGGGGTGGTTGTGGCTTTCAACCTTGAAGGTGACTGCTAGGCCCTCACCGATATCCACAACACCGGCGTTCTCGCCCATACCGACCATAAGGTCTTTTTTCATCTCGTCGGTTACCTTCTCACCAAACTGGCGAAGGTAGATCTTGGAGGACTTGTAGCTGCAGTGCTCAGACCACATCACCGAATACATCGCTAGCTCGGAGGAGGTTGGACGTCTGCCGAGGATGCTTCTAATGCTTTGGTATTCGTCTTCTTTGAGGCCTAGTTCTTTCCAAGGCTGCTGCTTGTCTTGGGCGATGGCATCTGCGACGGTGTCGACGTTGGTTGGTCTTTTACTCATCAGCTATTCACCAGGGCCTTCAATACAGACTGGAAGAATTTCAAACCATCGACGCCGGAGCGGGTTGCGATATCGGTGTCTGGACCAAAGCCAGGTTCAACCGCGTGCTCAGGGTGTGGCATAAGGCCAACTACGTTGCCGCGCTCATTGGTGAGACCCGCGATGTCGTTCATTGAGCCGTTTGGGTTTACGCCTAGGTAGCGAAATACCACGCGGTTTTCGGCTTCCAACATTTTTAGGGTGTCGGCGCTCGCGATGTAACCGCCCTCACCGTTCTTTAGTGGAATGGTGATTTCTTGGTCCTGCTCAAACAGGTTGGTCCAAGCGGTGTTGGTGTTCTCTACCTTTAGGCGCTGGTCACGGCAAACAAAGTGCTGGTGCTCGTTGCGAATTAGACCTCCAGGCAGCAGGTGAGCCTCAACTAGCACCTGGAAGCCATTGCAAATACCTAGAACTGGAAGTCCCTGGGCAGCAAGTCTTACGACCTCTTGGGTGGCGGGAGCCTGAGCGGCAATTGCTCCGCATCGTAGGTAGTCGCCGTAAGAGAAGCCTCCGGGAAGGACCACTGCGTCCACCTTTTTGATGTCGCCATCTGCGTGCCAAAGTGGAACTGGGGTGCCACCGGCAAGTCGAATAGCGCGCTGCGCATCCCGGTCATCCAAGGTGCCGGGGTAGGTGATTACGCCGATCTTCATTAGTCCTCTTTGGTGATCGCAACCACGTCTTCAATGACGTCGTTGGAGAGGAATGTGTCTGCAATCTTCTTGGCGTTATCTAGATCGCCCTGGGTTACTTCTCTGTCAAAGTGCAGCTCGATGCGCTTTCCGATTCGTACGTTTACGATCTCGGCGTTTCCTGCGCGCTTGAGGGCATTTGCTACTGCCTTGCCTGGTGGGTCAAGTAGATCCTGCTTTGGCATGATCTCGACAATGATTTTTGGCACTTTTCCCCTTCGGTTGGCAGGAGGTCCTGTTTCGGGATGGATATTTGGCTCGCAGCACTGCGGAATAGCAATAGTTTACTGGGCTAATTGGCGGTATTCCCCAGACACCCCAGAGTGATAGTTATCCACAACTTGGTTGAGATTTGTTCTGCGTCAGATACGACTTGCTAACTTGGTTTTGAGAAAAAGATTGACCTGATTGGTCATAATTTCTACGATGTAGTGATGGAGAAATTCGTGAGCGTATTTGAACTCAAGGCAAAGCTTTCCGAGCAGCTCGAACGCGTTGAGTCTGGCGAGCACTTGGTTGTGACTCGAAATGGCAAACCGGTCGCGAAACTTGTGCCTTTCGAACAGTCCAGAAAGCCCTTAGGTTCTTTCGCCAAGGTGCTTGCCGGCTGGGAGTCGATCGAAATCGATGGTGCAAATTGGCTCGAAGACTATCCAGACTGGGTAGAAAAGTTCAACTGATGCTGCTCGATACCAACGCTTTAATTTGGGCGCTTTCAGCGCCAAAGAAATTCGGCAGGCAGTTTCTTCGAAGGTTTGAGGGTGCGGGTTGGGCCTATTACTCCCCCATCAGCATCTTTGAACTGCAGCTGCTATCTCGGAAACACCGTGGCCCGCAACTTTTCAAAGACATCACCACGATGCTCAATGAGATCGGCCTGGTTGAACTTGGTTATAGCTCAGCTGCCGCAGTCGCTGCGGCAGACTTTGGCCACTTGGCGAATACGGACCCGTTCGACTGGATGTTGATCGCTCAAGCATCAGCGGCCGGTGTTGACTTCTACACCTCAGATCAGAGGCTGTTGGATCTCGGATTGAAGTTTGTTAAAGACTCAAGCGTTTAGCGCTTTAGCGACTTTGAAAACCAGCAACTGACTCGAGCACCAGCAGAGCAGCCAACCTCACAGTGCGACCATCTTCACTGTCCTTGGAAGCATCGATTTCAGTGATGTCTACTCCGCGAACTAGCTCGTGGCTCAGAAGAATTCTGGTTGCCTGGCGAAGCTCAAACGCGGATAAACCTCCAGGCGCTGCTGCCGGGCAGGCTGGCACCACACTGCGGTCACAAACATCAACGTCTAGGTCAACGTGAATCGGACCTTCCGCACTGCCAGCCACACTTAGCGCGATGTTGCAGGCTTCTTTGATGCCAATTTCGGCAACCATCTCTCGCGAGATGACAGTGATGCCGAGGTCGCTAGCGAGCTGGGCGTAGCTTGCGGAGTTGGAAAAGTCATTGATGCCGATCTGCACGATTCGCTTTGGGTCTAGGCCTGCCTGGATCAGTCTTCTGACTGGCGAGCCGTTGGATATGCCATCTCTTAGGTCGTGGTGAGCATCGAGAGTGATAAGTCCTGCGGTTGCTAGCTGATCGCCAAATACTCCCAGACCTACCGCATAGGTAATTGAGTTATCGCCACCGAGTGCGATGGTTAGTTTTTTATTGGCGGCTCGAATTGCGTCGATGGTATTGGTTTCATTGGAATCTGGGTCAGTAATCTCACCCAAGTCTTCAAAGGCTATCTTCGCGAGGTCATTGCCAGTTGAATAGCTGTAGGTGCTGTATCTCAGCAGTGCTTCGCGAATAGCTTTGGGGGTTAGGTGAGCATTCGTTGGCGAGATTGAAGTCTTGGATGCTGGCACATCGATGAGCCCAATTGGCGAGTGGTCACTAGAAATTAGCGATGCAGCCCTAGGCCACTTTGCATCTTCAGCCATGGTGACCAAACTTTCTCGATAGATCGTTTGCGGATGCGATTAGCACCTGCGCTAATTGAGATAACTGTAGCTTTTCTAGTTCTCTGGATTGCAGTGTGATGGCGAGTCCGGCGATTGGGTGACCTAGGTGATCGACAATTGCCACCCCCACCGAGGCATATCCCATGGTGACCTCATCAACTTCCAAGGCAAAACCCTGATGATTCTCTATGGCCAAAAGCTTCCTTAGCTCTGCCAGGTTCTTGGGTCCAGTGCCGGTTCTAATTGCAAGCTCGCGTCCTTTGAAGGATGCCGATAGCTGCTTCTGATCTAAGTGGGCGAGCATCGCTCGACCGGAAGCGGTTAGGTGAGCCGGGAGTCTTACCCCGACATCGGTAACTAGCTTTAGCGACCTGGCCGGTCGCTGTTCCAAAAGGTAAAGCACATCTGAGCCATCTAAGACACCAAGGTGTCCAACCACTGGAGTTTTCTCCGACAGATCTGAAACCAATTTTGTGATGACTGGCTTCGCCAGTCTTTCCAGTGGTTCGTGTCGGCGATAGGCGCTGCCTAGTTCCCAAGCTGCAAGCCCCAATCCCCAGCGCTTTTCCTTTTCGAAGTGGATAGCAAAGCCTTGGTTTTTGAGAACTTCAAGTAGCTGGTAGCAGGAGGAGCGTGGGATGCCGATGCGTTTAGCGAGTCTGGCTGCGGTAGCAGGTTGACCGATATCGGCCATGGTGCGCAGCAGATTCAGGGTTCGTTCGGCGGCTGGGATTTTGCTCACTCTAAAAGTATGTCTGAAATACCAGACACATCTTTGATTAGTGCATTGTTTGTCTGATTGGTTAGTTGTGAACTTTAGGTATGAATGCAATGGCGCGTACTCTCAGGGCAGCAACCGGATCTACTTTGACCGCACAGGGTTGGCAGCAAGAGGCAGCACTTCGTATGCTGCACAACAACCTCGACCCATCGGTGGCAGAGCACCCAGAAGAACTAATTGTTTACGGTGGCAACGGTAAGGCCGCTAGAAACTGGGACAGCTTCGATGCCCTGGTGAAGACCCTCACCCACCTCAAGAATGACGAGACCATGTTGGTGCAGTCCGGTAAGCCGGTCGGAGTCTTCCAGACTCACGAGTGGGCACCACGCGTGCTACTTGCCAACTCCAACTTGGTCGGTGACTGGGCTACCTGGCCAGAATTCCGCAGGCTGGAAAAGCTTGGGCTAACTATGTATGGCCAGATGACTGCCGGTTCTTGGATCTACATCGGAACCCAGGGAATCCTGCAGGGCACCTACGAGACCTTTGCCGCGGTTGCTCAAAAGCGCTTTGGCGGTACACTTGCCGGCACCCTAACTTTGACCGGTGGTTGCGGTGGTATGGGAGGAGCTCAGCCGCTTGCGGTGACCATGAATGAGGGCACCTGTCTGATTGTTGATATCGATGAGTCTCGACTTCGCAAGCGCATTGAGACTCGTTACCTCGATGAGATTGCCGACAATCTCGACGATGCCATCGAACGCGTGGTGCGCTACAAGAATGAGCGCAAGGCGCTCTCGGTTGGCGTGGTGGGGAATGCCGCAACTATCTTTGCTGAGCTACTAAAGCGCGATGTGCCAATCGATATCGTGACCGACCAAACCTCGGCTCATGACCCGATGTATTACATCCCGGAGGGTGTCGATTTTGCCGATGCTCGTGAGTATGCACTTTCTAACCCGAAAGAATTCTCTGACCGCGCCAAGGCTTCGATGGCTAAGCATGTTGAGGCAATGGTTGGCTTTATGGCAAAGGGTGCCGAGGTCTTTGACTACGGCAACTCGATTCGCGATGAGGCACGCCAGGGTGGTTTCCAGGATGCCTTTAAGTTCCCAGGCTTTATCCCCGCCTACATCCGACCACTGTTCTGCGAGGGCAAGGGTCCATTTAGGTGGGTAGCGCTCTCGGGAGATAAGAAAGACATCTATCGCACCGACCAGGCCGTCTTGGAGCTGTTCCCAGAGAACGAGCACCTGCACCGCTGGATCAAGATGGCTCAAGACCGCGTTGAATTCCAAGGCCTACCAGCTCGCATCTGCTGGCTCGGTTATGGCGAGCGCGACAAAGCCGGAGCAGTCTTCAATGACCTCGTGAAAAAGGGTGAGGTGTCGGCTCCGATTGTTATCGGTCGCGATCACCTGGACTGCGGCAGCGTGGCATCTCCTTATCGTGAGTCCGAAGCGATGCTGGATGGTTCGGATGCGATTGCAGACTGGCCACTTCTGAATGCGATGGTGAACATCGCATCCGGTGCTTCTTGGGTTTCCATCCACCACGGTGGTGGGGTTGGTATGGGTCGCTCGATTCACGCCGGTCAAGTTTCGGTTGCCGATGGCACCGAGCTGGCAGCTCAGAAACTGCAGCGAGTATTGACCAATGACCCTGGCATGGGAGTGATTCGTCACGTTGATGCCGGATATCCCGAAGCCAAGGATGTTGCCCGTCACAAGCATGTCCATGTCCCAATGCTGGACACCGAGTAGTGACCAAAACTCTCTTCACCAATATCGGTTCGCTGGTAATGCCAGCGACCGAAGTTAGTGTTTTGGAGACTTTGTCGAATGCCGCCTTTGTGGTTGAGAACGGCTTGGTGGCATGGGTTGGAGATGTAGCCGCTGCGCCTAGTTGCGACTTAGTTGTTGACGTTGCAGGTGCATGTGTAATTCCTGGTTTTGTCGATAGCCACGCTCACCTGATGTTTGCCGGTAGTCGCGAACAAGAGTTTGCTGCCCGCATGGCTGGGGTTTCATACTCGGCCGGTGGCATCAAGACCACGGTCAGTAAAACCAGAGCTGCCTCTGACGAAGAACTTCGCTCCAACGCCAAGAAACTAATCGCAGAGCTTTACCAATCCGGGGTCACGCACTTTGAGATCAAGAGCGGTTACGGTCTTGATGTTGAAACCGAGTTGCGTTCGCTCAAGATCGCACGCGAGTTAACCGAAGACACTACTTTTTTAGGCGCTCACGTTGTGCCACAGGATCAAGATCCGCAGCGCTATGTCGAACTGGTTGCCACCGAGATGCTTTCTGCCGTCAAGCCTTTTGCCAAGTGGATAGATGTCTTTTGCGACAAAGGTGCATTCGATCTGGCTCAGACCAGAAGAGTTTTAGAGGCCGGAATTGCCCAAGGACTTAGGCCAAGGTTGCATGCCAATCAGATCTCAGATCTTGGAGCGATATCGCTTGCGGTGGAACTTGATTGCGCATCGATTGATCACTGCACGCACCTGAGTGATTCGGATATCGAGCTTTTGGCAAACAGCAATACCGTTGCCACCTTGCTGCCCGGGGCGGAATTCTCAACCAGAAGTGCATTTCCCGATGCCAAGCGCTTATTTGCAGCCGGTGTCACGGTGGCGCTTGCTACCGACTGCAACCCAGGCTCTAGCTTCACCACTTCGATGCCGTTTTGCATTGCGGTGGCGGTTCGCGATATGGGCTTCACTATCGACCAGGCAGTCTGGTCTGCGACCCGCGGTGGTGCACTTGCGTTGCGCGATGAAACTCGGGGTGCTCTGCGGGTTGGCATGCGCGCCGACTTTGCGATTTTGGATGCGCCGAATCATTTGTTCTTGGCATATCGACCAGGGGTGCAGTTGGTGGCAGCGACCTATGTTGCTGGCAAGAAGGTTTACGGAAGGTAAGTCATGGAGAAAGTAATTGTTTCTACCTCGGGTCTGAGCGCCAAAGATGTGGTGGCGGTCGCAAGGCACAATGCCCAGATTGAGATCAGCAGCGAGTCACTTGAGGCGATGGCACAAACCCGAGAGCACATCGAACGGTTAGCTGTTTCCGATGAACCGGTCTATGGCATCTCAACTGGCTTTGGTGCGCTGGCGCAGCGTCACATTCCAATGGCAGATCGCGTGCAGCTGCAGAAGTCTTTGATTCGCTCTCACGCTGCCGGTATGGGTGACCCGGTCGAGCGCGAAGTGGTTCGAGCTTTGATGCTGCTGCGGCTCAAGACCATGTGCTCGGGTCAAACCGGCGTGCGTCCGATCGTGGCCCAAACCTATGCCGCGATTTTGAATGCCGGCATCACTCCAAGGGTTTTGGAATTCGGTTCGCTTGGTTGCTCTGGAGACCTAGCGCCTTTGGCACACTGCGCCATGGTGTTGATGGGTGAGGGTAGGGCATTCGGCAAAGACGGTGTTGAGCGTCCGGTTGCGGAGCTACTTGCCGAAGCTGGAATCGCTCCGGTTGAACTTCGGGAGAAAGAAGGGCTTGCTCTTATCAATGGCACCGACGGCATGTTGGGGATGTTGCTGCTTGCGATTCACGATCTCGACATCTTGCTCGATCAGGCCGATGTGATTGCGGCGATGAGCGTTGAGGGTCAGATGGGAACCGACCAGGTATTCCGCTCGGCACTGCACGAAGACCTAAGACCTCACCCAGGTCAAGCGCAGAGTGCTCGAAATATGTTTAACGCTCTTGCCGGCAGTGAGATTGTGTCCTCTCACCGCCACGGCGATGGTGTCGTGCAGGATGCGTATTCGTTGCGCTGTGCGCCTCAGGTATCGGGTGCGGTGCGGGACACCATCTCACATGCTCGTCTAGTTGCACACCGTGAGCTCGCCTCTATCATCGACAACCCGGTGGTGCTGAGAAACGGTGAGGTCACCTCAAACGGTAATTTCCACGGTGCTCCAGTTGCCTACGTTTTGGACTTCTTGGCAATTGCGGTGGCCGATCTGAGCTCGATCTCTGAGCGTCGCACCGACCGCTTCTTGGATGTTGCAAGAAACCGCAAACTTCCGGCTTTCTTGGCCCATGATCCAGGTGTTGACTCCGGTCTGATGATTGCGCAATACACCCAGGCGGCATTGGTTAGTGAGAACAAGCGCTTGGCAGTTCCTGCCAGCGTTGACTCAATTCCTTCTTCGGCAATGCAGGAGGACCATGTCTCCATGGGTTGGCATGCCGCTAGGAAGTTGCGAAAGTCGGTGGACAATCTGCGCAGAGTATTGGCAATCGAACTGGTGGCAGCGGCTAGAGGAGTTGAGCTTCGGGCACCACTAAAGCCAGCACCGGTTACCGGCGAACTGATCTCCATCTTGCGCGAACGAGTGCCTGGCTTTGGTCCAGATCGAGACCTAAGTAGCGAGCTTGAAGCTGCTAATCAGCTATTGATGCCTAACTAACATCCGCAAAAACTGACGAGTTATCCACAAATTTGTCTGTCGTAAAGTGGTATCAAGTTGATACCACTAATATCTACGACCATGGCCATGACTATTAGATTGACTCCTGACGATGAGATCGTCCTTGAGCGCCTCGCAACGCAACTTGGGCTTTCGAAGCAAAAAGCCCTTATCGAAGCTATGCGAATGGTTGAACACCAATCCCAAAAGAAGCGCAGGTTAGACGAAGCTCTCAACTTTGTTTTGACCCATGACAAAGCTCTCATGGAGCGTCTGGCTGACGCATGACCACGTATCTCGAACTGGGGGATGCGCTTTACGTGACCAAGGCTTTGGGGCTCTCTGTCACTGATGCAGGGCTTCTTGGCTCAGCCATGTTGCGGCCGTCTATTTCGCTATTCGGTGTCGACATTTACCCAACGATTGAGGACAAAGCAGCAGCCCTAGTTCATTCGATAGCGAAGAATCACGCTTTGGTTGATGGCAATAAGCGCACAACTTGGACCCTCATGGTGGCCTTTTTGTTTCAAAATGGCTACAAGCACAATTTCACTGAAGCCGAGGGTATGGACTTTGTGCTCGGGATAGCCACTGACGAACTCTCATTGGAACATGCAGCCGAGATGATTCGACAGCACTTAGTACCACTGAGTTAGTTCTTAGCAAAGCTCTCAATCGGCGGGCAGGTGCAGGTTAGGTTCCTGTCACCAAATGCACCATCGATTCTTCTCACCGGAGGCCAATACTTGCTCTTGCGTTGCGAGTCGGTTGGGAAGACTGCTAGCTCGCGAGAGTAAGGGTGGTTCCATTCCGACACCAAGTGGTTAGCGGTGTGGGGTGCATTGACCAAAGGATTGTCATCCTTCGGCCAGACCCCGTCCTGAACCTGCTGAGCTTCGGCGCGAATCGCGAGCATCGCTTCGATGAAGCGATCTAGCTCTTCCTTTGGCTCAGACTCGGTTGGTTCAATCATCAAGGTTCCAGCTACCGGGAAGCTCATGGTTGGAGCGTGGAAGCCGTAGTCGACCAGACGCTTGGCGATGTCATCGTTACCGATGCCAGCTTCTTTCTGCAGTGGGCGGATGTCGATGATCGCTTCGTGAGCAACTAGGCCGTGCTTACCGGTGTATAGCAATGGGTAGGCGCTAGATAGCTTCTTAGCAACGTAGTTGGCGCTAAGTACCGCAACCGCGGTTGCGGAGCGCAGGCCTGCATTACCCATCATCTGGATGTATGCCCAAGAGATAGGCAAGATGCTAGGTGAGCCAAATGGCGCAGCTGAGACCGGACCATATCCGGTGAGCTGAGTCTGGGCCATTGCGTGACCAGGTAGGAATGCGCTGAGGTGAGAGCGAGCTACCACCGGACCAACACCGGGACCGCCACCACCGTGAGGGATGCAGAAGGTCTTGTGTAGGTTCAGGTGCGAAACGTCGCCACCAAATTCACCGAACTTTGCAAAGCCCACCACTGCGTTGGTGTTAGCGCCATCGATGTAGACCTGACCGCCGGCTGCGTGAACTAGGTCACAGATTTCAACTACTGCTTCCTCATAAACACCGTGGGTGGATGGGTAGGTGATCATCAGGGCAGAGAGCTTGTCTCCGGTTGCCTCGATCTTGGCCTTTAGGTCATCGACGTCAACGTTGCCGTTTTCGTCACACTCGACCACCACAACCTCCATGCCGGCGAGCACGGCGCTCGCAGCATTGGTGCCGTGGGCCGAGGATGGAATTAGGCAAACCTTGCGCTGGAAGTCTGAGCGTGAGCGGTGGTAACCGCGGATTGCCAATAGTCCTGCCAGTTCGCCCTGGCTTCCGGCATTTGGCTGCAGCGATACTGCTTCATAACCGGTGATATCACTCAACCAGCTGGTTAGCTCGCCAATTAGTTCGAGGTAACCCTGGGTGTCCTCGGCTGGGGCAAATGGGTGCAGGTTGGCAAACTCTGGCCAAGTCACTGCCTCCATCTCGGTGACCGAGTTGAGCTTCATGGTGCAGGATCCCAGCGGGATCATGCCGCGGTCTAGTGCGTAGTCGAAATCGGCAAGCTTCTTCAGGTATCGAAGCATTGCGGTCTCAGAATGATATGAGTTGAATACCGGGTGCTGCAGATATTCGCTGGTGCGGTGGTTGCGAAGCCGGTCAGAGGAATCCGCTGGCTTAGGAGCTCTAGCACCAAAGGCGGCCGCCAAATCAGCTAGGTGCTGCCAGCTGGTGCTCTCGTCAACCGAAATGCCGAGCGTTGAATCATCGACCTTGAGGATTGTTAGGTTCTTGGCTCTGGCAACCTGGTAGATCTTTTGGGCATCAACATTTTGAATTCGGATGGTGTCAAAGAAGTGACTGTGTTGGAGTTCAAAGCCGGCCTCCTCCAAGACCTTGGCAAGTGCGGTGGCCTTGGCGTGAATCTCAAGGGCAATTGCTTTTAGGTCATTTGGTCCGTGGTAAACGGCATACATTCCAGCCATTACCGCAAGCAGAACCTGAGCGGTGCAGATGTTGCTGGTGGCCTTCTCGCGACGAATGTGTTGTTCGCGCGTCTGCAGTGTTAGTCGGTAGGCGGGTGCGCCTTCGGCATCAACTGATACGCCAACCAGGCGACCAGGCATGGTGCGCTCAAGTTTTTCACGCACCGCTAGGTAGCCGGCGTGTGGACCGCCAAATCCCATAGGGACACCAAAGCGCTGGGTGGTGCCACACACCACATCGGCACCCTTTTCACCCGGAGGGGTGAGCAGGGTAAGTGCCATTAGGTCTGCGGTTGCGATTGCTAGGCCACCGAATTCGTGAACCTTGGCAAACAAATTGTCGAAGTCAATGATTCGACCGGATGCTCCCGGATACTGCACCACAGCACCAAAGCACTCTTGATCTAGTTCTTGTGGGTTGGCTGGGTTGAAATAGCGAATCACAATTCCCATCGGCGCGGCGCGGTGCTCAAGAAGCTGCTTGGTTTGTGGGAAAAGATCTTCGTCGGCGAAGAAGATTTCGGACTGGGAGTCGGCTGATCTTCTCGCGATCATCATGGCTTCAACCACTGCTGTTGACTCATCCAACATCGAAGCATTTGCAGTCTTCATGCCGGTTAGGTCGGTAACCACGGTCTGGAAGTTGATCAGGGCTTCGAGTCTGCCCTGGCTGATCTCTGGTTGGTATGGGGTGTAGGCGGTGTACCAGCTTGGGTTTTCCAAGACATTGCGCTTGATCACACCCGGGGTTCTGGTGCCGTAGTAGCCCAGGCCGATAAACGACTGGGTGATGCGGTTTTTGCCTGCGATTTCGTGCAGTCGAGCCAGTGCCTCGTCTTCACTGATTGGCTCGGGCAGTGTGCTGCCACCTTGGTACTGAATTGCCTCTGGGAGAGCTTTCTCCATCAGGTCAGTGAGGGATGCGGCTCCAACGAAGTCCAACATCTCTTTCTGCTGGGCAAGGTTTGGCCCAATGTGACGAAACTGGAAATCGTGGTGCTTTTCTAGCAACTATTACTCCCCGGTTAGCTGCGCATACTCGGCAGCAGTTAGTAGCTCTGGCAATGCGGTGTATTTGATCTTGATCAGCCAACCAGCACCGTATGGATCCTGGTTGATGACCTCTGGTGATGCGGCAAGCGAGCCGTTGGCTTCAACAACCTCACCGTCCATGGGAGCGTAAAGCTCACCCACCGACTTAGTGGATTCGATCTCGCCACAAATCTTCATGTAGCTGGTGGAGCTACCGGGCTTAGGCAGGTCAACGTAGACAATCTCTCCAAGGGCATCGGCCGCGTACTGGGTGATGCCAACGGTTGCGGTTTCACCCTCGATAAGAACCCACTCGTGCTCTTTGGTGTACTTCAGGTTTTCTGGATTTGCCATCGTTATCTCTCTGCCTTGTAGAACGGAAGTTTCACAATTTCGTAGGGGACTCTGGTGCCGCGGACATCGGCCTCAAGCTTGGTGCCGGAAGTTAGATCTAGATCTGCTCTTAGGTATGCCATCGCAATTGGGTAGCCAAGGGTGGGCGATAGCACGCCCGATGTCACCTTGCCGATGGCGCTCTCGCCACCGGGCAGAAAGATTTCGTAGTCGGCTCGAGCTGCTCGCTTGCCCTCACCCTTTAGGCCAAAAAGCTTGCGCGGCAGTGGCTGCGAGGCAACCTTCAGTAGCTCGGTTTTGGAGTTGAACTCGCCCTTGTCGAAGGCAACAATGCGACTTAGGTTTGCCTCAAATGGAGTGAGGGTTCTATCCAGCTCGTGACCGTAGAGTGGCATGCCGGCCTCTAGCCGCAAGGTGTCGCGAGCTGCCAGCCCGCAGGGCAAAAGGTCACTGCCACCGGCTTCGAGCAGTTCTCGCCAAATTGAAACGCTCTCAAGCACCGGGATAAAGATTTCAAAACCATCTTCACCGGTGTAGCCGGTGCGAGCCAGAAGCACCGGAACCTCTCCGAGGTTAGCTTTTGCGATCGAGTAATACTTCAATCCCGTGAGATCAACATCCACCAGCTTGGCCAAGATGTCTTTTGCCTTTGGCCCTTGAATCGCAACTAGCGCCCAGTCTTCGGTTTCATCAAAGATGTCGACCTTGAAGCCATAATCGGCCATATCCTGCATTGCAACTAAAACGGCGTGACGGTTGGATGCATTCGCCACCACTAGGTAATCCTCGAGAGCCATTTTGTAAACGATTAGGTCATCGATGATGCCGCCTGATTGCGAGCAAATCATCGTGTACTTGGCCTGGCCGATGCTGAGCTTAGAGATATCAGAGACCAGAATCTTGTCTAAAAACTTGGTTGCCTCTTCGCCAACCACGCGAAGTTCGCCCATGTGGGAGATGTCAAAAAGGCCGGCACTCTTGCGCACCGCATGATGTTCATCTAGGTCTGAGCCATAGCGAACCGGCATGTTCCAGCCACCAAAATCTGTAAAGGTGGCACCAAGTGAAACATGCTCGTCATTAAGCGGTGTTGTTAGCACCCCACCACTCTATAACTAACTAGCGGGCGGTTAGTCGCTCACGCAGTTCCTGGTACTTTTGAGCAGTAATTGAAACAATTTCGTTAGGTAATTCGGGCGGAGTGCCGGTCTGATCCCAGTTAGCTGAAAGCCAATTTCTGACAATCTGCTTATCAAAACTTTGGTCTCTTACGCCCTGCTCCCAAATTGCTTTATCCCAGTAGCGCGAGGAGTCAGGGGTCAGCACCTCATCACCGAGGGTTAGCTGGTTGGTCTTTGGGTCATTGCCAAATTCAAACTTGGTGTCGGCCAATATCAAACCGACCTTTTCACAAAGTCGAGAAGCCTCGATAAAGATGCGAATCGATTCGTCTCTTAGGCGCTCGGCAATCTCTTTGCCAACGAGTTCAACGCTCTGGGCATAGGTGATGTTTTCGTCGTGCTCACCCTGTTCGGCTTTGAATGCCGGGGTGTAGATCGGGTGTGGAAGTCGGTCTCCGAAACCTAAACCGGCTGGTAGTTCAATACCGCAGACACTTCCGGTTTGCTGGTATTCCTTCCAGCCTGAGCCAGAAAGATACCCGCGCACCACGCACTCGATTGGGTACATATCCAACTTCTTAGCGATCATGGCTCGACCAGCAACTTCCTGGGGAACCGCAAGCTCGTTGGATCGGTGGTTATTGATCTCAAGTCGGTCAAACCACCAGTTGGTCATGGCGGTTAGGTTTTCGCCCTTGCCAGGAATCTCGGGGGAGAGCACGTGGTCGAAAGCGCTGACGCGATCAGAGGCGACTATCAGCACCAGATGAGCAAAGTTCTCATCGGTGGGGACATAAAGCTCACGAACCTTGCCGGAGTACACGTGCCGAAAGCCCTGCATTACTGGGCAACCTTCAGCGCGATGTCGTGCCGATAGTGACCGCCTTGCAGCTGAATTCGAGAGAGACCCTCGTAGGCAAGGGTTCTGGCTTCTTGGAAGCTGGCACCGGATGCCACTACCGAAAGCACTCGCCCGGTTGGGCTGGCCTTGCAAACCTCGACACCCTCCACCGACTCTGCGCTATGGATGCCGGTCACCTCGCGCACCGGAGCATTTGATACCGGGTAGCCCTCGGAGGCCAAGACCACGGTGACGGCGCACTGATTTGAGAAGCTCGCCTCCGGACCAACATCTAGCTTGCCGGTTGCGCTGCGCATCAATAGATCTGCGAGGTTGTTGTTCAAGCGCTTGAGCACAACCTGAGTCTCAGGGTCGCCAAAGCGAGCGTTGAACTCGATGACCTTCACGCCGCGAGTGGTGACGATTAGGCCGCAGTAGAGCAGGCCGACAAACTCGGTGCCGCGACGATAGAGCTCATCGATGGTTGGCTGCGCAATTCGGTGGGTGACCTCTTCAATAAAACCTTCCGGCAACCATGGCAGTGGTGAATAGGCACCCATGCCCCCGGTGTTTGGACCTTCATCGTTGTCGAAGGCGCGCTTGTAGTCCTGAGCTGGGCTGAGCGGCATAACGTGCTTTCCATCTGAGAGGAAGAACAGTGAGACCTCTTGGCCATCTAAATACTCTTCGACCAAAACCCCATCGGCAATGAACTTCTGAGCGTGCTCAAGAGCCTCCTCGCGATTAGAAGTGACAATCACACCTTTGCCCGCTGCCAGGCCGTCGGCCTTGATTACATAGGGAGCACCGAGCTGGGCCATGGCACTTTCGACCTGAGACATTGTTGAGCACTCATAGGCCATACCGGTTGGAACATCGGCTGCCGCCATGATCTCTTTGGCAAATTGCTTACTGCCCTCTAGCGCAGCTGCCGCCTGGTTTGGGCCAAATACCGCAATCCCCTGCTCGCGAAGTGCATCGGCGACGCCGGCAACCAGTGGAGCCTCTGGGCCAATCACGACTAAATCTGCAGCTTCTTCGAGCGCTAGCTTCACCACGGCGAGTTTGTCGGTGGCAATGATTTCTGGTTTTACCTCAACCTCGCGGGCGATGCCCTCGTTGCCCGGAGCGCAAACTATGTTTTCGCGCTTGGTGCCGGTTCGCACCAGGGCCTTTACGATCGCGTGCTCTCTAGCACCGGAACCTAAAACGAGGATCTTCACATGCGCGAGTTTACCCTGCTGGCATTTGGGTACTTGGTCTAACAACTTAGACTTACCGGGTGGAAAACAAACAGGTAAGGCCAAAAACCGAGGGCTGGACCCAGCGCAAAGACGCTGACGGCAAGCCGCTTCTGCAATTTGCCGAAGTAAAGCGCGGTAAGCCGCCGGTTCACCTCGCCGATCTATCGATTGCAGACCGCACCGAGCGCATCAAAGAACTTGGCATTCCGGGCTTTAGGGCCAAGCAGATTTCCACCCACTACTTCACCCACTACTCCTCGGATCCCGAGACCATGACCGACCTACCAAAAGAGGGTCGAGTCGAACTGGTTCAGAAGGTTTTGCCGCCGCTTCTAACCCAGGTCAAAAGACTGCAGACCGATAAGGGCGACACCATCAAGTTCCTCTGGAAGCTGTTTGATGGCGCACTGGTCGAGTCGGTGTTGATGCGCTATCCAAACCGCATCACGTTGTGTATTTCTTCGCAAGCCGGCTGCGGCATGAACTGTCCGTTTTGTGCCACGGGTCAGGCTGGACTCACCAGAAACATGTCGGCCGCGGAGATTGTGGACCAGATCGTGCAGGCAAACCGTGCTATTCGCGCGGGTGAACTTGGGCCAAACCGTCACGACGACGAGCGCGTGAACAACATCGTATTTATGGGCATGGGTGAGCCATTGGCCAACTACGCCAAGATTATGGATGCGATTAGAACCATGGTTGAGCCACAGCCCAATGGCCTTGGCATGAGCGCTAGGCAGATCACGGTGTCAACCGTTGGCTTGGTGCCCGGCATTGAGAAACTGGCGCAGGAAGACTTGCCGCTCACCTTCGCACTCTCCTTGCATGCTCCCGACGACCAACTCCGCGATGAGCTGATTCCGGTGAACTCGAAGTGGAAGGTCGATGAGGCACTTGATGCCGCCAAGGCCTACTACGACAAGACCGGTCGCCGCGTCTCGATTGAATATGCGCTGATCCACAACATGAACGATCACGACTGGCGCGCACAGCTTTTGGCAGACAAGCTCAATGATCGCGGTAAGGGTTGGGTGCACGTCAACCCGATTCCACTAAACCCAACCCCTGGTTCGGTTTGGACCTCCTCTACCAAGGAGCAGATCAACTCATTCATCGACATTCTCGATCGAAATGGCATTCCAACCACCTTGCGCGATACCCGCGGCAAGGAGATTGATGGGGCCTGCGGTCAGCTGGCGGCGGCCAACTAGCGAATTTTGTCTAGACCCCCTAGACTGCAATTATGAACGTCTCTGAATTGCAGTTTGGATTAGACACCTTTGGCGATATGTCGCTTGATGACCAAGGCCAGCCAGTTGCCGCAGGTCAGGTAATTCGCGATGTCGTGGAGCAGGCGAAGCTTGCCGAAGAAGTTGGGCTAAACAGCTTCAACATCGGTGAACACCACCGCGATGACTACGCAGTTTCAGCGCCCGACACCATCCTGGCCGGCATCGCAACCGTCACGAGCAAAATCAAACTCGGCACCGGCGTTACCGTGCTGTCATCCGAAGACCCGGTGCGGGTTTATCAGCGCTTTGCCACCATCGATGCACTTTCGAATGGGCGCGCTGAAATTACCGCGGGCCGCGGATCCTTCATTGAATCGTTCCCACTTTTTGGCTACGAACTTGCAAACTACGGCGAACTCTTCGAGGAGAAGCTGGAGCTGCTGGTTGAGCTTCTCAAAGAGAAACCAGTGACCTGGTCGGGTCGGATGCGCGCATCATTGACCAACCAAGAGGTTTACCCAAAAACCGAGCGCGGTGCGATTGGACTTCGGGTCGGAGTCGGCGGATCACCAGAATCTGTGGTGCGGGCAGCTCGTTTGGGCATCCCGATGGCACTTGCCATCATCGGTGGCGACCCGGCTCGGTTTGCTCCCTACTCGAACCTCTACAGAGAGCAGCTAGCGAAGTTTGGTCACGCTGAACTGCCGGTTTCGATTCACTCACCGGGCTTTATCGCAGATAGCGACGTTGAGGCGGTTGAGGCGCAGTGGCCGCACTACGAAACCGCATTTGGCCGCATTGGACGAGAGCGCGGCTGGGGTCCTACCTCCAAGATGCAATTTATCTCCGAGGTGAATGGCGGCTCGATGTATGTCGGATCCCCAGAGAAGGTTGCCAAGAAGATCGCCTACGCGATTGCCAGTGTCGGTGCATCTAGGTTCGACCTGAAGTATGCCAACGGGCCAATGCCGCACTCGAAGCTTATGAAGGCGATTGAGCTTTACGGCACCAAAGTGGTGCCGATGGTCAGGGAGATACTGGCTTCCTAAGGCTTTCCTGAGAGACAGAAAATGTTCGACTTTGTTCGTTTCTGTCTATTTGTGATTATTTCGTTATGTTAAACGTCCGCTTTAGGCGAAACGGAAGATTATTCTGAACGAAAGTCCACTCACAGGAGGTTCAATGTTGAACAAGATTGCCGGTCACGAAGTTGACCGTCGTTTGCTTCTAAAAGGCGCTGCAGCTGGTGGTTTAGGCATTGCAGGCGCCACTATGCTCGCCGGTTGCGCACCAGGATCATCTGGCCCAATCTCATTCGGTGCTCGCACCGTTGACGAGTCTCCAACCATCCAGCTAAAGGGATTGGTTGACGCCTACATTGCCAAGACTGGCAACGAGGTTACCTACAACGCGACCGAGTCAAACGCTTTCCAGAACAACTTGTCACAGTACCTACAGGGAACTCCTGACGACTGCTTCCAGTGGATGGCCGGTTACCGCATGCAGTTCTTTGCAGACCAGGGCCTACTAGTAGACCTTTCTGACGCATGGAACGAAATTGGCGACCAGTACAACGAGAGCTACAAGATTGCTGCAACTGCCGCTGACGGCAAGCAGTACTTCATCCCTCAGAGCTGGTACCCATGGGGTCTACACTTCCGCAAGTCCATGATGGCTGAGATCGGCATGGATGCTGACTCGGTTTACAACTGGGACGACTTCCTAGCAGCACTGGGCGAGATGAAGGCCAAGGGCCTAATCGGTCTAGCCTCTGCTGACAAGGGTGGTTGGGAAGCAATGGGTATGTTCGACATCCTCAACGCTCGCATCAACGGCTACACCTTCCACGTTGACCTACTAGCAGGTCGCGAGAAGTGGACCGATGACCGTGTCAAGGAAGTCTTCCGTCACTGGGAGCAGCTACTTCCTTACATGAACACCAACGTTTTGGACCTTGAGTGGGACGGCGCGATGCAGTTGCTACTGCAGAAGCAGGCCGGATTCTTCTTCAACGGTTCATGGTTCGGCGCAAACTTCCTAGAGCAGAGCCAGGAAGACTACGACGACCTATGGATCATCCCATTCCCAGAGATCAACCCTGACCACGCTCGCGACACCATCGATGCTCCAATCGACGGTTTCTGTGTAGCTAAGAACGGTGCAAACAACGCCGGTGGTGCAGACCTAGCCAAGTTCGCAGGTGACATGGAGGGTGTTCAGGCAATGCTAGACACCGGAATCCCAATGACCTCCGCTAACAACGGTCAGGACCGTTCAACCTACGACGCTTTCCAGCTTCAGCAGGTTGAGGTCATGAACGAGGCGAAGTACATCACCCAGTTCCTAGACCGCGACACCCGCCCTGACTTTGCTGGCCCAATCGTTGGACCTGCATTCCAGAGCTGGTTCAAGGACCCATCGTCAACCGATTCGATCCTTGAGTCGCTACAGTCTCAGTGGGACGCACTTCCTGCCCTATAAGCAGTAAGTCAGAGAAAACTATGAGTGCGGCGACGACGAAGCTAGAAAAGCCTCGTCGTCGTCGCACTTTTTCTGGCAGAGATAAAGTCACCCTCGGCTTCTTTGTCGGCATTCCAACCTTCTTGCACCTGGCACTGGTCTGGTTCCCAGCGGTTGCCACCATTTATCTTTCTTTCACCTACTGGACCGGTATTCACCTCAGTGATATCCAGTGGGCTGGAACGGCAAATTACGAAAACATCCTGTTTGAAACCCCACGCTTCTGGGAAGCGCTTCGGGTAAACGTCATTTGGCTGTTCTGGTTTGGCCTGATTGCCACACCGTTGGGCATCTTGCTTGCCTATCAAATTGATCGCGAGATTCGCGGCCACAAGTTTTACCAATCCGCCTACTACCTGCCGGTAGTGCTTTCGATGGCGGTTATTGGAATCATCTGGAACTTCCTACTTCGCCCCGATGGCTTTGTAAACGGCCTAATGGGTCTTGAAATTTCAGAAGCAATTTCCTTTTTCGGTGATGATCGCTACAACCTCTGGGTGATTTTGATCATGGCCTCCTGGCGCCACATTGGCTACATCATGCTGCTGTATTTAGCAGGTCTAAAGGCAATCGATGCCTCGCTGCGTGAGGCAGCAGCTATCGATGGCGCTACCGAGTGGCAGACTTTCCGCCGCATTATTTTCCCTGCCATGCAGCCGGTAAACATCATCGTGATTGTGATCACCATCATCGAGTCGCTAAGAGCCTTCGACATGATTTACATCATTTACGGTGGTCGCGGTGGTTTGCCGATCTTAGGTGTCTTGGTGTTCGAGAACATCGCCGGTGAGGGTGCATCGATGAAGGGTGCCGCCTACGCGGTGATCCTGTTCCTACTTTCGATTGTGCCGATCCTCGCCTACCTCCAGCAGCAGTTCCGGGAGGATGTCCGATGACCAGCTTGGTAAAGAGCCAGAAGTCTAAGAACTCGCAGAAGATCAAGGACCGCTTCATCTCGGCCTTCATCGGTCTATTTGCACTGGTTTGGCTCTTCCCCATCGCATGGACACTGTTCTCATCGCTTCGTCCATATAAGGACATCCGTGCCAATGGTCTACTTTCCTGGCCGAGTGAGTTGAACTTCGACAACTACGTCACCGCGCTAGAGCGCATGGAGTTGCCGAGATACTTTTACAACACCGCAATCATCACTATCCCGGCAGTGTTCCTAACGCTGTTCTTTGGATCACTGATGGCGTTTGTGGTGACCAGGTACTCATTCAAGTTCAACGTCGCAATGCTGCTGCTCTTCACCGCCGGCAACATGCTGCCAGCCCAGCTGGTCTTTATCCCGGTGTTCAAGATGTATTTGGCAATCGGTGACCTGGTTGGCGATCGCAGAATTTTGTATGACAACCCTTGGGGTGTGGTGCTGATTCACGTTGCCTTCCAAATGGGATTTGCCACCTTCGTGCTCAGCTCATACATGAAGACCATCCCGAAAGAGATTTCCGAGTCGGCTCAGGTTGACGGTGCATCGGTATTCACCCACTTCTTCAAGGTGATGCTGCCGCTGCTTCGGCCACCGCTAGCATCACTTGCAGTATTGATGACCACCTGGATCTACAACGATTTCTTCTGGGCACTGGTCTTGATGTCAAGCGACAGCAAGCGTCCAATTACCTCAGCGCTTGGTCGATTGCAGGGTGAATTCGTTACCGACTACAACCTGTTGGCAGCCGGTGCGATGATTGCGGCGATACCGACATTAGTGGTGTTCTTCGTGCTGAGGAAGCAATTCGTGTCCGGGTTGACGCTCGGTTCCACCAAGGGCTAGCTGGTTACAAAAACCGCTTCATAACCGCGCAATACAAATGTTGGTCTGCGCTTTGGTTCACTAGCTAATTCAATCTTCGGATGTGCCTTCATCAGCATCGGCAGTGAGGTGGTCATCTCCATGCGCGCCAGTGGCGCACCAATGCAGAAGTGAATGCCGGCACCAAAACCAATGTGAGGGTTCGGGTCACGGGCGAGATCTAACTGATCGGCATTTTCGAAAACTGCTTCGTCGCGGTTGGCGCTTCCAAGCAGCGCAGCAATCTTCTGCCCCCTTGAGATTTGCACGCCGCCAATTTCAGTATCTTGGGTGGCGGTGCGCTCAAAGAGGTGAAGTGGCGCATCGAATCGCAAAAACTCATCGATTGCGGTGGCAGCATGCTGATCTGGGTTTTTTCTGATCAGCGACATTTGAGCTTCGTTCCTTAGCGCTGCTACAAACCCATTGCCAAAGCCATTCACGCTGGCCTCATGTCCGGCATTGAGTAGCAGCACACAGGTTGCAATCAACTCGTGGGCTTTTAGCTTTTCGCCATCTTCTTCAACCAGAGCGAGATCGGTAATTAGATCGGTACCGGGATTCTTCTTGCGCTCAAGCATTAGGCCGTGAACATAGTCTGCAAACTCAGCCGAAGCCCTTTGGGCATCGAGTTTGTCTTGCTCGGTTGGTGCCACTTCATACATTTTCACAATCGCCTGCGACCAAGGCCTGAGTAGGTGCTCATCGGCATCGGGGAAACCGAGCATTGACGCAATCACCTTTACCGGCAGTGGTTCGGCGAAATCGGCGATCACATCAAACTGGCCGGTTTGCGCAAGCTTTTGCTCTATCTCGTCAAGCAATCCCTGGGTGATGCGCTCAACATCGGGACGCATGCTTTCGATGCGCTTTGGGTTAAAAGCCTTCATCACCAGTGGGCGCAGCCTGGTGTGTTTTGGTGGCTCGGAATCCAAGATCGAATCTGCGTGCAGCCAGTTGAAGGTGTCCCACTGATCACTTGGTTCTTTGGGCTTGAAGATTCGACCGAGTGAACGATTGCGAAGCACGGCATTGGAGTCGGCGTGGGTGGCAGCCAAGAAGATGCCTAGCTCCTCATGCCAAACCGGTTTGCCAAATTTCCTAAGCTCCGCCAATTGCGGATAGGGATCTTCGAGGAACTCGGGGTCTTGAAAGTTGATCATTTGGTTTTTAGTTTGATCTGGCTGATTGGCAATCGGTCTGCTCTAAAGCTGTTCACCTTGTGATCGCTTGGGTAGCCAAGGGCAATGCCGCACAGCAATTTGTAACCCTCGGGCACATCGAATTCTTTGCGAACCACGTCTGCCCAAAGTGCACTAGCGCCCTGAGCACAACTGCCCAGACCGTGAGCGTGAGCCGAGAGCATTAGGTTCTGCATGAATAGTCCAGCATCTGAAACCGAGTACTCACCCAGGCCGGAGTGAGTAAAGATGAATAGCGAAACCGGAGCACCGAAGAACTCATAGTTTCTTGCCCACTGCGCTTGCCGGGCCTTTTGGTCTTTGCGGTCAATTCCCAAAAGGGCATAGAGTTCGGCTCCGACTCGAGCGCTTCTTGGCTGTAGCTCTTTGGGGTAAACCCGATTCACCTTGTAGTCGCTGGTTGGTAGGCCATATCTGGTGATAAAAAGCTTTGCCTTGGCAAGAAAACCGCCACCGAGTGCCTTTGAGGCCTGCGCCCAACGAGCTAAAAACTCTTTGGAGATGCGATCCCTGACCTCGCCCTGGGCGATGGCAACCATGTAGGGCCTGGTGTTAGACCAAGAGGGTGCCGTCATGGCATCGGTTAGCAGCTGATCAATCAGCTCCTGTGGCACTTGGGTTGGGAGAAAATCACGGGTGGTTCGCCTAGATGAGACGAACTCTCTCCAGGATTCTGCACTGAGGTTGGGCACCCTAGAAATCTACGCTAAAAACCCAAACTTATCTTGCTCTCCGCAAGCTCTGCGGCAGTCCCGGTGAAGAAAAATTCAAGGTAAATCGGACCCTTGGCTTTTAGGTCCAACCAAATCTTCATGCCCTCGCGAAGTTTGCCGGCGGGAGAGTAAACCTTGGCCCAAACCTCACGCTTACCAACTAGCTGGCCGTGATTCAGAACCTGAATTTTTACGGTGGTGCCAAATTCAGATTCTGAGACGTTGGTAATGCCAAGCACCTCAAGCCCCGAGAGTTCAGTTACCGACTTTGCCTGATCCAGCGGGTAGAAATTCACCTCACCAAATTGCAGTTGCGAGACGTTATAGCGAGCAAGCTCGCTCGCCATGGTGAAGTAAAGCGGGATCAATGCCAGCAGCGAGAGTAGCGTTCCAAGCAGCATCGTGATGCGCTGACCTTTTGGGGTCGTGAGCCAGGGCCGCTTCAAGCATTCTCCGTATCGATTACCTAGTGAAGAATCTACCCAAGAAACCGCAGTAGCCTTATCTGGTGCTAAGAATTCACCCCGAAGTCCTAAACGCGCTACAGAACAACCTTCCAGTTGTTGCGCTTGAATCCACCATCATTTCCCACGGTCTACCAAGGCCAAGAAACCATCAGGCTGCCCTCGATTTCGAGCAAATCCTGCGTGATAAAGGTGTGGTGCCCGCCACAATCGCTGTCATCGATGGCATTCCAAATATCGGTCTCGATGAGGCTGCGCTGGATGTGATTGCAAACCAAGACATCGCAAAGGCTTCGGTTCGTGACCTACCGATTTTGGCAGCCAAGGGAACCTCTGGTGCAACCACGGTTGCCGCCACCGCATACCTTGCGGCTCAGGCTGGCATTCGAGTCTTCGCCACCGGCGGCCTGGGCGGTGTCCACCGCGGAGCACAAGACACCTTTGACGAATCGGCAGACCTAACCGTGGTTTCGCAGGTTCCTGTCACGGTGGTAAGTGCCGGAGTAAAGAGCGTGTTGGATATTGCCGCCACCTTGGAGCGCCTAGAGACCCTGAGCGTTCCAGTAATCGGCTACGGCACAAAGATCTTCCCGAGCTTTTGGCTGCGGGAATCAGACTTCACCCTGGAGTATCAGGCGGACAGTGCCGATGAGGTCGCCTTGGTAATGGCAGCTCGCGGCGAAGCCGGCGGCATCGTGGTGGCAAACCCGGTACCAGCGGATCAGGCTTGGGAGAGAGTTGAACACGATCGCGTCCTGGCAATTGCATTTGAGGCTGCCGAAAAGGCTGGCGTGACCGGCAAGGCCGTCACTCCGTTCCTGTTGCAATACATCGTGCAGGCATCTGACGGAGTATCGCTCGAGGTGAATTTGAATTTGGCGAAGAACAATGTTTCCGTAGCGGCCGACATCGCAACCGCCTGGAGCAGGCTGCAGCGCTAATGCCAAAGATCTTGGTGGTTGGTGATGTCATAGATGACATCTTGGTTATTCCAAACGGTGAGATTCGCCTGGATACCGACACCAACAGCAAGATTCAGCAGCAGCCTGGCGGGTCAGCGGCAAACTTTGCCTGCTGGATAGCGAGCCTCGGTATCGAAACCCACTTCGTGGGAAGGGTCGGTAAAGACGACCTAGAGCGTCACTCCCAGATCCTCAGGAATTACAAAGTCATCCCTCACCTGCAGGCAGACAGTGAATTGCAGACCGGTCGAATCGTAGTTTTGGTGCAGGGTCAGCAGCGCAGTTTTCTGACCGACCGCGGAGCCAATAAAAACCTAGACCTCGCTGCTATTCCCGAGGAACTCTTTGGTGACGCGCTCTACATCTCCGGCTACACCGTCTTTGATCAATCGGTTGAAACCATGCAGCAGTTGATTAAGCGAGCCAAGGCACATGGCCTAGTGGCATGCGACCCGGGCAGCGCCGGCTACATCGCCGACCATTCGGTGCACACCTTCTTGGCAGCTATTGCCGGAGTGGATCTGTTGTTGCCTTCTTTGGAGGAGGGCCGAATTCTGTCGGCAGAATCCAGACCAGAGATTGTGGCAGCACTTTTGGGAGAATGGTTCCCTCAGGTTGCCCTCACTCTGGGCGAGGCTGGCGTGCAACTGCAGTCTCAGGCTGGGTCAGAGCACATCCCTGCAATCTCGGCAGAGCTAGTTGATGCCACCGGAGCGGGTGATGCCTTTGCGGCATCACTGATTTCAGAAACCCTAAAGGGTAAGAACTTCTCTGAGGCTGCCACAAGTGCGGTTCGGTTTGCCGCAAAGGCGGTTACCAAACTAGGTGGCAGACCTTAGTTACCCTTTGGGTGCCAAACGGTCTTGACTTCCATCAGATTGGTGATGTGGTTCAACGAACCCTTTGCACCTAGTCGACCGAAGTCACCCTTGCGAATCACTCGCTTTAGGTTCTGGGCTGCTTGAATCTCGAGCTCAACAAAGTCGCTGGTTCCCTCAAGGTCAATCGCATTGACGTCTTGGTGTGATGCCAACCAAGGAGATATCTCAGCCTCTTTGCCGGTCAGAACGTTAACAACTCCACCTGGTAGGTCACTGGTTGCCAGCACCTCAGTGAGGGTGATTGCCGGAAGCGGCAGAGTTTCACTTGCGATGACAACAATGGCATTGCCCGAGACAATCGCCGGAGCGATGGTGTTTACCAGTCCCAGCAGTGCGCTGTCCTGCGGAGCAAAGGCGGCTACCACTCCGGTTGGCTGCAAGGTCGAAATGTTGAAAAACGGTCCTGCCACCGGGTTCATGTTTCCGGCCACGGCATCGATCTTGTCTGACCAACCAGCGTGCCAAACCCAGGAGTCAATTGCGGCATCAAGCTCTAGGTTTGCCTGCTTCTCGCTCTTGCCAGTTAGTGCTCTGATCTCAGCGACAAACTGCTCACGGCGACCCTCCAGCATTTCTGCAATCCGATAGAGCACCTGGCCGCGGTTATATGCGGTTGCCGAAGCCCAGCCAGATTGAGCTGCGCGAGCTGCAACGACTGCGTCTCGGGCATCCTTGCGAGAAGCCATTGCAACATTTGCCAAAAACTCACCCTTGGAATCGTTGACCGCGTAAACCCGGCCAGATTCAGAACGTGGGAACTTGCCACCGATAAAGAGCTTGTAGGTCTTACGAACATCCAGACGCATCAGTAACCTCCCTTCAGGTAAGCGGCCAATCCTTGCTTGCCGCCCTCCCTGCCATAGCCAGATTCCTTGAAGCCACCGAATGGGCTGGTTGGATCGAACTGGTTAAAGGTGTTTGCCCAGACCACACCGGCATTTAACTGATCGGCAAGCTTGAGGATTCTCGAACCCTTCTCGCTCCAGATGCCGGCACTCAGGCCAAACTCGGTGTTGTTTGCCTTAGTGACGGCCTCTTGAGGCGTGCGGAAGGTCATTACCGATAGCACCGGTCCAAAGATCTCCTCGCGAGCCACGGTGTTGGCAGGGCTTACGCCCAGCATCAAAGTTGGCGCGAAGTAGAAACCGTTCTTAGGGATCACGCAGGCTGGGGACCAGCGCTCTGCGCCTTCCTTCTCACCCTGAGCAACCAGGGCCTGAATCTTCTGAAGCTGTGCCTTGGAGTTAATCGCACCGATGTCGGTGTTCTTATCCATAGGGTCACCAAGTCTGAGCGACTCCATGCGGCGCTGCAGTTTCTTTAGTAGTTCATCCTGGATGGATTCCTGCACCAAGAGTCTCGAGCCTGCGCAGCAGACGTGACCCTGGTTGAAGAAGATGCCGTTGATGA
>DLPB01000031.1:0-2677 GCA_002479805.1 Micrococcales bacterium UBA7469 | reverse complement strand
ATGATTCGACCAACCTCGGTTGAGCCGGTGAAGGCAACCTTGTTTACATCCTTGTGGCCAACCAGTGCAGCACCGGTGTCACCAAAGCCGGTAACGATGTTCACGACACCGTCTGGTAGCTCTGCCTGCTGGCAGATCTCGGCAAAAAGCATCGCGGTTAGCGGGGTGGTTTCGGCAGGCTTTAGCACCACGGTGTTTCCGGCAGCTAGGGCTGGAGCAATCTTCCAAGCCAACATCATCAGCGGGAAGTTCCATGGGATTACCTGTGCTGCAACACCGTGAGCCTGCGGGTTTGGTCCCAGGCCCGCGTATTCGAGCTTGTCTGCCCAACCGGCGTAGTAGAAGAACCAGGCGGCAACCAAAGGAATATCGACATCGCGGGTCTCTTTGATTGGCTTGCCGTTGTTTAGGGTTTCGGCAACCGCCAGTTCGCGAGCTCGCTCCTGAATGATTCTGGCGATTCGGTAGAGATACTTGCCGCGCTCAGCTCCGGGTAGTTTCGACCAAACCTTTTCGTAGGCATTTCTTGCTGCCTTGACCGCAAGGTCAACATCTTTCTCGGTGCCGTGAGTGATCTCTGCGAGCACCTGCTCGTTGGCTGGGTTGATGGTCTGGTAGGTCTTGCCTGGCTTTAGAAACTTGCCATCGATGAAGTGACCGTAGCTGTCTTTGAATTTCACAAGGGACTGTGACTCTGGGGCTGGTGCGTATTCAAACATCATTTTCCTTAGTCCACGCTCACATAATCTGGTCCGGAGTAGTGTCCGGTCTTTAGTTTCTGGCGCTGCATCAAAACGTCGTTTAGCAAACTCGATGCACCGAATCTAAACAGGTCTGGGTTCAGCCACTGATCCCCAGCAGTTTCTTTCACGACGACCAAATACTTGATGGCATCCTTGGCGGTTCTGATGCCGCCGGCAGGTTTTACGCCAATCAGCACACCGTGCTCGTCATACCAATCGCGCACCGCCTGCAGCATCAACAGAGTGATTGGAATGGTGGCATTCACGCCAACCTTGCCGGTTGAGGTCTTGATGAAGTCGCCACCGGCGAGCATAGCTAGATAGCTGGCGCGACGAATGTTGTCATAGGTCTGCAGCTCCCCGGTCTCCAGAATTACCTTGAGGTGTGCATAGCTTCCATCGCTGCGCTTGCAAGCTTCTTTTACTGCCTGAATTTGCTTATAGACCTCTAGGTAGTTGCCACTGAGGAAGGCACCGCGATCAATCACCATGTCAATTTCATCGGCACCAGCCTTGACTGCATCTTTGGTGTCTAGCAATTTGACCGCAACGCTCGCGCGGCCAGATGGAAAGGCGGTGGCAACCGCCGCCACGTAAATTCCGCTGTCCCCAAGCGCTTTCTTGGCATGCTTGACCATGTCGCCGTAAACACAAATTGCAGCCGGTCTTGGACAGTCCAAGTCGGTTGGGTCCGGGGTTAGTGCCTTGAGGCACAGGCTGCGAACTCGCTCTGGAGTGTCCATGCCCTCAAGGGTCGTGAGGTCCATCATCTTGATGGCGGCATCCAGTGCCCAGGCCTTGGCGGAGGTCTTAATCGATCGGGTTCCAAGCGCGGCGGCTCTGGCTTCCAGTCCTACTTTGTCGACACCCGGTAATGAGTGAAGCCAGCGTCTGAGGCTTTGGTTTGTTATCCGAGAACCAACGATGGCTTCCGGGTTTAGTGGCTGCACGTAAACTCCTTGAAATCTACAAGAAGCCTACCTCTAACTGAGGAATTTCACTCCGGTGATCGCTTCGCTTGCGGCCCACAGCGCCTGCATCCGAGTCCGATCTTGAGACCTTTTTAAGCCAGCAATCTTTTTCGGTTTACCCCAGAGCTCAAGGCTTGGTCCAACGAAGTCACCACCTTGAATTTCGCTCCCGAGTGCGGCATAAACCTGACTTCGAGCACCCTGCTTCGCGGTTTGAGCAAGCGGGTCAAGAACGTGGGGAAAGTTTTCCTGCAGTCCGGTGATTGCCCAACCCGGATGCGCGGCAACCGATTTAATTTGACCGCCTTCGGCGGTAATCCGGCCGTGCAGCTCACGCGCAAACCACAGGCAAGCCAACTTGCTGTCGGCATATCGCTGCCAGCGGTTGTATTGGTTCTGATTCGCGCCACGAAGGACCTCGATATCGCCGGCATCAAAGTTGCCTTTGCGGTGAACCACAGAACTCAGCGATATCACCCTGGCATTTTCTGCTTCATTCAACTTGCCCCAGAGCTTCGCGGTCAGCACAAAGTGGCCAAGGTGGTTAGTCGCCATTTGGGTTTCGATGCCCTGTTTGGAGAGCTTGAAATCCGGACCCATGAGACCTGCGTTATTCATCAGCACATCCACCGGTCTTGCGCAAGAGTTCGCAAATGCCTGCACCTGATCGAGATCTGAAATATCCAAAACCTCAGGCGTAACGGCAATCTCAGGGTTGGCAATTTGAATTTGTTTTGCGGCAGCCAGCAGCCGGTTTTCGCCTCTTGCAACAAGGGTCAGGTCATAGCCGTGGGCGGCGAGTGCCAGGGCGGATTCCAGTCCCAGGCCCGAGCTAGCCCCAGTGATAATCGCATGTGGTTTCATGGCCAAAAACTACCATGCAGCCTTACTACACTTGGCGAGTAATCACATCGAGGTGGCCATGCAGACCAGCACCAAGCTGACGCTGAAACTAGGCATACC
>DLPB01000013.1:13588-14502 GCA_002479805.1 Micrococcales bacterium UBA7469 | reverse complement strand
GGTTTCGAATCAGCCAAAGCTCTTGCAGAGCTTGGTTACCAGGTCACCATGGTGGCTCGGCGTGAAGAGCGTCTCACCAAGGCGGCCGATCGCATCAGGGCACTGAATCCAGAAGCCAAGGTCAACGAGGTCGTGCTGGACATCTCAAACCTGGACCTGGTCAGGGAGTTTGCCAAGGGCATTGAAACTGTTGACTTACTCATGAATAACGCAGGGCTAATGGGGCCCGACTTCAAACTCTCGATCGAGGGGATTGAATCCCAAATGGCCACGAACCATGTTGGCCACTTTCTGCTCACAGCTTTACTCTGGTCAAAACTCGATGCCGTGAACGGCAGAGTGATCAGCCTCTCCTCCGTGGTCCACCGCAGGGGCAAACTCAAGACTGCCGACGTTGATGAAATTCGTGGCGCGGATGAGACTCGATATGACCGTTGGCAACGTTATGCCGACACCAAACTTGCGTGCCTCATGTTTGCGCGTGAACTAGATGTCAGGGCCAGGCTCTCGGGGTCAAAAGTGCAGTCGATCGCTGCTCACCCCGGTTGGGCAATCACCGGCCTGCAAGAAAACTTCCCCCACCAGCTAGATCGCTTCGCCCAGACTGCAAAGGCTGGCGCTAAGAGCCAACTTCGAGCTGCAACCGATGCCTCTTTGAAGGGTGGCGAGTTTGTGGGGCCAAAGTGGGAGCTGTGGGGTGAGCCGAAACTTTTGAAGGGGTCCACTCGCTCTCGTGATCTCGATATCGCAGCCAAGCTTTGGCAGAGCAGCGAAGAGCTGACCGGTGTGAAGTTCTTGGCCTAGGAGTAGGCTGGCTTAGTACTGCAAGGAGCTAAATTGCGTTCAATTTCACCGGAAGCCATCGTCGGCTCTCGGATTACAAATCAGAGCCTGCGCCGCTGGCTGCACTCACT
>DLPB01000013.1:13026-13484 GCA_002479805.1 Micrococcales bacterium UBA7469 | reverse complement strand
ATCAAGACCTCATCCAAGGCCTGGGCCTTGGATGCCGCCATCAAAATGATGGACCTCACAACGCTGGAGGGCATGGATACTCCGGAGCGCGTAAAGAGTCTTTGCCTGAAGGCCCTCACTCCAGACCCCACCGATCTTTCAACCCCGCGTCCTGCTGCTATCTGTGTCTATGGCGACATGGTGAAATACGCGAAGGCCACACTGGGTGACTCAGGTGTCTATGTCGCAGCGGTAGCAACGGCTTTCCCCTCGGGTAGGGCAAGTTTGAAGGTGAAGCTAGAGGACACTAAAGATGCGGTCCGAGCAGGTGCCGATGAGATCGACATGGTTATCGATCGAGGAGCTTTCCTGGCTGGGGATTACCTAGAGGTCTACAAGCAAATCGTTGCTGTGAAGGAAGCATGTAAACGAGCAGACGGCAGCTACGCTCACCTAAAGGTGATTCTGGAAACCGGTGA
>DLPB01000013.1:0-12929 GCA_002479805.1 Micrococcales bacterium UBA7469 | reverse complement strand
TTCATCAAGACCTCAACCGGCAAGGTAAGCGTCAATGCCACCATTCCGATCACGATGTTGATGCTGCAGGCAGTTCGTGACTGGTATGAAGAGACCGGTGAGCTAATCGGTGTGAAGCCAGCAGGTGGCATCAGAACCGCAAAGGACGCCATCAAATATCTGGTGGTTGTCAAAGAAACCGCTGGTGAGACCTGGCTCAACCCAGACCTATTCAGATTCGGTGCCTCATCGCTCCTAAACGATGTTCTAATGCAGCGACAAAAGCTAAAGACTGGCCACTACTCCGGCCCCGACTATGTGACAGTGGACTAAAGGATGACCATGTTCGAATATGCACCAGCACCGGAGTCTCGCTCCCTGGTTAGCTTTGAGAAAAGCTATGGCCACTTCATCGGTGGCAAGTTCTCCAAGCCTGCAAACCTTTACCAGACCATCAACCCAGCAACCGAAGAGGTATTGGCTGAAATCTCACACGGCAGCGAAAAAGATGTTGATACTGCCGTCAAGGCTGCGCGTCACGCCTATGAAAAGGTATGGAGCAAAATGCCTGGCTCAGAGCGCGGGAAATACCTTTACCGAATCGCGCGGATCATTCAAGAGCGCGGTCGCGAGCTAGCCGTTGCCGAGACCCTAAACAATGGCAAGCCAATCAAAGAAACTCGCGATTTTGATATTCCAACCGTCGCGGCCTGGTTTTTCTACTACGCAGGTTGGGCGGACAAGCTTGACTATGCAGGGCTTGGCGCAAACCCCAAGGCCCACGGTGTTGCATCCCAGGTAATCCCTTGGAACTTCCCACTGATGATGCTGGCGTGGAAGGTCGCTCCAGCTTTGGCTGCTGGAAACACTGTCGTTCTAAAGCCAGCAGAGAGCACTCCGCTCACCGCATTGCTATTTGCCGAAATCTGCCAGCAGGCTGAGCTACCCGAAGGTGTTGTAAACATCGTGACTGGGTTTGGCGACACCGGTGCTGCATTGGTGAAGCATCCAGATGTGAACAAGGTCGCTTTCACCGGTTCGACCGATGTTGGACGAGTGATTGCCAAAGCTGTCGCCGGTACCAACAAGAAGGTAACCCTTGAGCTTGGAGGCAAGGCGGCCAACATCGTGTTTGACGATGCCGCTTTGGACCAGGCGGTTGAGGGGGTTGTGAATGGCATCTTCTTCAACCAGGGGCACGTTTGCTGCGCCGGTTCAAGACTTCTAGTTCAAGAGTCAATCCACGATGAGTTCTTGAAAAAGCTAAAGAAGCGCATGGAGCTGCTTCGCATTGGTGATCCGATGGATAAGAACACCGACATCGGCGCTATCAACTCCAGAGCACAGCTGGAAAAGATCGAGTCACTAGTGAAGCAGGGGGCTTCAGAGGGTGGTGAGCTCTGGGCTCCAAACTGCGATCTCCCACGAAACGGATTCTGGTTTAGACCAACCTTGATTAGTGGTGTGGGCCCTGCCAACACGGTAGCTCGCGAGGAAATCTTTGGTCCGGTGCTTAGCGTCATGACCTTCCGCACCCCAGCAGAGGCTGTGACCAAGGCCAACAACACCCCGTTTGGTTTGAGCGCAGGCATCTGGACCGAAAAGGGTTCGAGAATCCTCAAGCTTGCCGATCAGCTAAACGCTGGAGTGGTGTGGGCAAACACCTTCAATCAGTTTGATCCGACCAGCCCATTCGGTGGCTTCAAGGAATCTGGCTATGGCCGAGAGGGTGGTCGTCACGGCCTACTGGCTTATCTAAAGGGAGGCAACTAATGCGTCTGGATGTCAGAAAGACCTACAAGCTCTACATCGGTGGCAAGTTCCCTCGCAGCGAGTCTGGCCGCACCTATGAGCTAAACGACCACCAGGGCAAGTTCCTGGCAAACGTTGCCCAAGGTTCGCGCAAAGATGCCCGCGATGCCGTGGTCGCAGCACGTGCTGCACAACCTGGTTGGGCGTCGGCAACTGCATATAACCGCGGACAGGTTCTCTACCGCATCGCTGAGATGCTGGAGGGGCGTCGCGAGCAGTTTGTCGCTGAAATTCGAGCAATGACTGGTGTTTCTGCGGCGAAAGCCAATGCTGAAGTCGATGCAGCCATCGACTCCTGGGTTTGGCACGCGGGTTGGTCCGACAAGATCGACTCGGTGGCAGGGAGCATGAATCCGGTCGCAGGTCCTTACTTCAACATTTCAACCAATCAGCCGACCGGTGTTGTCGCGGTGCTTGCTCCTCAAGAGAGTGCGCTGGTTGGACTGGTGAATTCAATTGCGCCAGCGATTGTTTCGGGGAACACGGTTGTTGTTGTGGCAAGCGAAAAACTTCCGCTCAGCGCCATCACCCTCACCGAAGTCTTGGCAACCAGCGACCTTCCGGGTGGGGTCGTGAACATGCTCACCGGTAGCGAAAAAGAGATCGGTTCCTGGCTCGCGTCTCACCAGGACGTAAACGCAATCGATGTTGAGGGTTCCTCAAACGCGGTTGAGCTTGAAATTAAGGCCGCCGAGACCATAAAGCGGGTCATTCGCGCCAACAGCTATTCGAGATTGGGTAATAAGGGAACGCTGGAACACATACTCAGCCTCATGGAGGTGAAGACGGTCTGGCACCCCAAGGGGCACTAGGAGGTCAAAGTGAAAAAGCTGATTGCGGCTGGTTTGTCACTTTTCCTGCTGCTTCCTACTGTTCCTGCACAAGCCCTAAGTGATCAGACAATCTCCAAAACCATCTCAAATTCGGCAGCGACAATCTCGAGTATCAACAAGAGCGCAGTCAGCTCACTGCTTTTTCAAAACCCAGTGACTTCGAGTATCAGCTGTGTTGGCCTTACAAAGTTGAAACCAACCAGCAAAGAGAAATCCGCAGCGCTCACCAAAGCCAAGTCATTTTGCAGTTTTGCCAAAACGCGCAATTCCTCTCTCGTGGTTGCAAGCTCCACTCAAACGACCAACATCGCCTCAAATGTCGGCAAAGTAAATCTGGTTCTAAAGGTTCCGAGCTACCCAGCCACTGCGCTCACCTTTGACAACCTGGATGTGAATTGGGTTACCCGGACAGCTACCAGCAGAGTGCTGGAGCGCTATGAGTCCAAAGCACAATCTTCCGCAGTGATCGAATATCACGTTGGTCCGAATGTTCCGCCCACTGGTGTCACCAGAGAGAAGTCGCTTATCTCAAAAGCCTCAAGGCTTTGGTCGGATGTATTTTCCAAAAACTTTACGGTCGTTCTCTTTAGTGAAAAAGATGCCGAGTGGGCTGAACAGAAACGATTGGAACTGGGCGGAGATCTACCCGGCGGAATAACTGGATATCTTGCAAGGCCCGGGGCAACAGACCAGTGCATTTTGGGCTTTGCATCGACGGACAAGGCCGGGAATCCCATCTATTTCAATTGCATCCACTCCTCGGGGAAGCGCTACGCGGTAGCCGATCACACCGCAGTACACGAGCACTTTCACATGGTTCAAAACTCGCTCTACAAACCAAACATTCTCATGCCACTTTGGCTAAACGAGGGGGCGCCGACTTTCTTTGGCTTTGCTCTTGGCTATGGAAGCACCGACAGAAACGGTCGCCTGGCAGAGCAGTTTTACCTAACCTCACCCGCGTTTGACCCATTTGCGACCGGCACAGTCGACTCAACTAGGTTCAGAAGCTGGGCAAAGGGCGCTTCTAACGAGGAGATTGCGAAAGTCTTTGAGTTAATGGAAGCGGACCCCGAAAATCGAGACGCATTTAATCAATACGGACTTGGAGCAATCGCAGCGCAGGCCCTAATCGCCGTCGGGGGTATCGACACTTATTTGGACTTCATTAGGGGCACCAATCAGGCCGATTGGAAAATTGCATTCAAGAAGCAGTACGGCCTCACCCCAGCCGAGTTTTACCTCAAGCTTGCGCCATACATAAGAAGCTTGGGAAACAAATACTTCTAGAAGCGCTTAGTCGGTCTTCCGCCCACCAGTGTCACAGCGACAGCACCTCGTCTTACCCCGTGCTTGGCTGCATCTTCAAATGATGCGCCCTGCAACAACTTGGCAACTAGCCCTGCAGCAAAAGCATCCCCGGCCCCGGTTGCATCAATCAGGTCGGCTGAAACTGCGTCAATGCGTTGAATTGCGTCACCCTGCGCAATCACGACACCGCGCTCACCGAGGGTGAGTGCAACCATTGGGTAGCGCCGTGCGAGCGCTGCAGCAATTACCTCTGGACGATCTTCACCGGTGAGGATTCGGCCCTCCTCCAGCGACGGGGTGATTAGGTCAACCCCTTGGGTGACGGTCAGGAATTTGCCAACCCCGAAGTCGTTGATAAACCCGGCGCTTCCCGGATCCAAAACCACCATCGACCCGGCAACATTGGCGGCTGCAATCAAGCCCGAGAATTCAGCCTCGGGAATGCTCCCAAAGAGCGAGTAGCCAGATAGATATAAAAGCTCAGGGAAGGTCTTGATTGCCGAGGTTTCCAGCTTGGTGTTCGCACCTCGATCGGTCAGAAAGCTGCGCTGCTGCCCCTCGACCAAAACCACGATCGAGCCGGTTGGGAGCTCTTGATCGAACTGGAGATTCGGAGTCACTCCGTATGCCTTGAGATCAGCCTCGACTCTTGGGCGGTCTGCCTCGCCAATCCTGGCAACCAATTCGACCGGAACTTTCTCGGAAGCCAGCCAGCAGGCAAAGTTTGCGCCCGAGCCACCAAAGGAAACTCGAATCGTTGATTGCGTGTCGGTGTCAGCCCGGATTGCCGAATGTGGCATCACCAGGATGTCCTCGATGACATCTCCAACAACCAGGGCTTTGGGCATTTAGTCGAGCTCTAGCTTTGACCAAGCAATTGCGATGTCAGCAGCAACCGAGACATTGTTGCGAGCAAGGTCCAGATTGACCTCAAGTGAGCGGCCCTGTGATGCCTCAACAATGAAACCGAGCAGGAACGGAGTTACTGCCTTACCTCGAACCCCCGCAGCATCAGCCGCTGCGAATGCCTTGGCTAAAACCTCGTCGTGCTCCTTCTTATCCCAGGCCTTATCGGCTGGCACTGGGTTTGCGACCACGATGCCGCCGCCTTCGCCAACCAGGTCCTGGGCGGCCATTATCTTGGCAATCTCATCGGCCGAGTCGACGCTCCAGTCGAGGGTGAACTCTGACTCTCTGAGCCAAAAGCTTGGGAAGATCTTGGTGCCGTAACCAACCACGGGAACACTCAAAGTCTCTAGCCGCTCCAAAGTTGCAGCAATGTCCAAAACGCTCTTCACGCCAGCGGATACGACGGCAATTGGAGTATTTGCTAGCACGCTGAGATCTGCCGACTCATCGAAGGTCTCCTGAGCGCCGCGGTGGACACCACCGAGGCCTCCGGTTGCAAAGACCCTAACACCGGCAAGGCCTGCAAGATGAGCGGTGGATGCCACTGTGGTGGCACCAGAAATACCCTTGGCAGCCAAGATTGGGAGATCACGAACCGAAGCTTTGGCGATGTCTTGATTTGCAATGATGTCGAGGCCCCCGGCGTCAAGTCCGATGTTGGCAACTCCGTCGATGACAGCAATGGTTGCAGGCACTACACCCTTGTCGCGCAGGATCTGCTCAAACTCCTGGGCCGCTTCGTAATTTCTTGGTCTGGGTAGACCGTGAGAGATGATTGTGGACTCGAGAGCCACCACCGGCTGGTTCTGATTGATTGCGCGCTGAACATCTGGGTGGATTTTGATTAGGTCTTTTTGCACCCTCTAAGGCTACCTGGTGAAATCGAGCTTCTGGCATGTAGAGCGCTAGCCTTATAGGTCGGAAAGAGGTGCATGTGAAAAGGCCATGGCTATTGACCCAAGTTGGTCAGCGCACCTCGATGCTCGCTTCCATTTCACTCTCCGCATTGCTCTTGCTGGCGCTGTTTCTGCAAGACGCCCTGGTCGAAGGACCGAGGCATTCAGTAGCTGAGATTGATAGAACCGATATTTCAGAGTGTGTGGTTTTGGAATGCGGACGCATTCAAGCCCTGGGAGGACTCGAGCCTGAGTCGATTGACGTGACCGCTGGCCAATTTGTAAACACGATCCGAATCGAGTTCGTGAATCACGGACGTTTGGTTGGAGAGCGTGAAATTTGGCTCGAGCTCAGAGACTCCTCGGGGAAGTGGCTTGAGGCCGGCAGAACAAAACTGAACCTGAACCCGAAGGGCAAGACCTTTGTGGAGTTTGGATTTGTTCAGAACGTGAGCGCAATTCGCGCCGGAGTGCTCTCACTTCAGTACTAGGCGTTACCGAAACGTTATAACTCTCAGGAAGCACTCAGGATTCTTCTGAGGTTGTTAGTAAGCGTGAGTCGTGCAAAGAGGCGCGGTTCGCCGAGGAAGCTACAAACTTCGACGAATCAATGCTTCTGACTTACCTAAATCAGAAACATTGAAAGGATTCACGTGGGTTCACTATCTGAATTTATGAGCAACGGGTCGTACACCCTTGTTTACAACATGCTCTCTCTTGGTATTGCGAGCATGCTATTCACCTCTATTTTCTTGTTCGTAGCGCGTGAGCGCGTTGCACCTCGTTACCGCATGGCCGTAATGGTCTCCGGTACCGTGACCGCAATCGCTGCTTACCACTACTTCAGAATGTTCGACGACTTCAAGCACGCCTTCGGCACCGACGGCATGGGTGTAGTTGCCTACAACGTTGGCTACCGCTACGTTGACTGGTTCCTAACTGTGCCACTGCTTCTAGTTGAGACCGTTGCTGTATTGGCTCTTGCTGCTGCAGTACAGCGCAGCCTGCTAACCAAGTTGGTTCCAGCTGCTGCTCTGATGATCGGTCTTGGCTACCCAGGTGACGCTCAGCTAAACCTCCTATACGAGGGTGACGCACCGCTATGGGGTCTACTATCGACCATCCCATTCCTATACATCCTTTACGTACTATTCGTAGAGCTAGGTAAGGGTCTTGCAGGTCAGTCCGAGGCAGTTCAGCGCAAGATCAAGGAGCTACGTCTTCTTCTTCTAGCAACCTGGGGTGTGTACCCAATCTCGTTCATCTTCAACATGAACGCAACTGGCTTCGACGAGAGCGGCTTCGTTCTACGCGAGACCGGTTACACCATTGCCGACATCTTGGCTAAGTGTCTATTCGGCCTAATCATCTTCACCATCGCTCGCATCAAGAGCGCTGAGGATGACGCTGAGTTCGCTAAGTCTGAGTTCAAGCACTAAGCAACAAAATGCCTAATGCCACGGCCGGGGAGCGATCCCCGGCCGTGTGCTTTTCAAGGAGGGGTAATGAAAAAGTTCAAAATCGATTGGGACGTAGTGCAGGCACTTATCCTGAGCTTGAGTCTCCCAGCGGCACTGCTATTCGGTGCCATGTTTCCAACACTCTTTGCTAACTACCGCTAACGCAGTGCATTTGGCCTGAGCAATTTGTAGACATCAAACCAAGCGATGCTCAGATAGCTCAGGGCAAATAGCACCAGCCACTCAACCAAGCCAATTTCACCAAGCGAGAACGCCTCGCGAGCAATCGGCAGCTGAACGATCAAAATCAATGCCAATGTGGCTAGGCCGACAATCCATTTGACCGTTGGGTTCTTTCGGGTAGCAAGGATTCGCAGGGTAGGCATAGTCCAAGACCTGTTGGTCAAAATCAAAAAGATGTTGGCCAAAATCAAGTAGACAAAGCTCAAGGTCCGAACCTGGTCGTCTTCATAACCCAGGGAAACTGCCCCCATGAAAACGGCAGCGGCTATCGCTAGAACCGACGACCCTTGCAATAACGCCACTCGAAGGGTCTTCTTGGAGAACAGCCCCTCGCTGACCGGCCTTGGTTTCTGCTGCATGATCTTTGGGTCAGCCGGTTCAGCTTGGAAAACAACCGTGCAGGCTGGGTCGACAACCATTTCGATAAATGCAACCATCGCTGGCAACAACACAATCGGCCAATCCAGAACCAAGATCGGGATAATCGCCATGCCCAACAGCGGAACGTGAATCGCGATGATGTAGGCGAAGGCCTTCTTGAGCGAGGCGTAGATAGTTCTACCTCTTTTGATGCCGGCAACAATCGATGCAAAGTTGTCATCGGTCAGGATCAAATCGGATGCCTCGCGTGCAACATCGGTGCCACGAAGACCCATAGCAATCGAGATGTTTGCGAGCTTTAGAGCAGGCGCATCATTGATTCCATCACCAGTCATCACGACCACTTCGCCGGCGGACTTGAGAGCGTGAATCACTCGTAGCTTCTGGGCTGGGGTGACTCTAGAGCAGATGGTGAGGTCCTTGACCCGTTCGATTAGCTCGGCATCACCAAGTCGATCAATCTCTTGACCGGTCAACGTACTCTTGGTTTCAAGACCGATCTCCTGAGCGATTTCCATCGCAGTCGCGGAGAAGTCACCGGTCATCATCACTACCCTGATGCCTGCGGCTCTCGCCTCGGCAAGGGCCTCGGGAACGCCGGGTCTAACCTGATCGCGAAGCGCTACTAGACCCTGAAACAGAAGCTCCAAATCGGTCTGGGACTGCGGCAGCGGCTTATCCTTCGGGATTCGTGCTCCGGCGACTGCAAGGATTCTTCGACCGCCGATAGCCAACTTCTCTACCTGGTCTATCACCGATTTTGGATCAGCGCCCGAGATTCTGGCCACCGCCTCAGGCGCGCCCTTGCAAGCCAGAACATAGTGGTCTGCAGCCTCCCAAACCATGGTCATGGCTAGTAGATCGTTGCCCAACGCATACTCCTTGACTAGCTGCAAGGAGTGCTCGGTGCTCAGGGTGGTAAACGCGGCATCGACTGGATCGAAGGACTTGGTTGGACTCGCGAGACCAGCAAAAAAGTTCAAGTCCTGAGTGCTCGAGGTCGGAAGCAGTTGATCGATCGACATTGAGTTCATGGTCAAGGTGCCGGTCTTGTCGGTGCAGATTACCGTTGCCGATCCGAGAGTTTCGATGACTGCGGATCGTCTAGCCAAGACCTTCTCGTGCGACATTCGCCACGCACCGAGCGCAAAGAACAGCGTCAATACAACTGGGAATTCCTCGGGAATCATCGCCATGGCAAGTGACAACCCGGCCAGAATGCTCTCCACCAGTTCGCCTCTTGAAAAGAAGACCACGGTTGCAACCAGAAGCGAAAAACTGATGGCGATGATTGCAATGAGCTTGACTGCCTTGTCAATCTGCTGTTGGACAGCGGTGCGCTGGGGCTTAATTGTTTTGAGCGAGACGCCGATTTGACCGAGGGTTGTCTTGCTTCCGATCGCCTCAATGACTGCTTCCGCGCGACCGCTGACCACCAATGTTCCCGCTGAAACAAGTTCTCCATTTCCTCGGCTAACTGCCAGGGACTCCCCGGTCAGCGAGGATTCATCAATCGAGAGGTTGGTGGCTTCCAAGACCCTCGCATCCGCTGGGATGCGATCCCCTTCAGCGATGCGAATCAGGTCACCAACTACCAACTCCGTTGCTGGCAGCTTTTGCCAAACCCCGTCTCGCTGAACGGTTGCCAGCGGTGCTGATAGTGACTTCAGGGCACGGAGCGCCTTTTCCGCTTTGCCCTCCTGGTAGATGGTGGTGAGCACAATGAACCCGATCATTAGGGCGAGAACTGCCGCTTCCACCGGTTCTGCGATCAGGAATGAAACTGCCGTTGCGATACCGAGAAGGATCAACATCGGTTCACTAAGTATCTTCAGCACCCTGAGCCAGGGACCGGTCTTGGATTCTTTGACCAGTTGATTTGGCCCATCTTGCAATAAGCGAATTTTCGCCGCTTCGGAGCTAAGACCAAGGGCTTGTTCGGTTGCCATTTTCTCAACCTAGCACCGAAGCGTGACTCAGGGGCTAAAGGCCATTTTTCTAGCATTAGTCTTGAACAGTGACCCACAACTTAGAGCCGGAAAAGTGGCGCGAATTCGCGGCATCAAGGCGCACCACCAGAGACTTTCTACCCACCCCAGTTCCTGATGAGCTGATCGATATCTTGATCGAAGACGCCATGACCGCACCGTCTTGGTCAAACACCAGGCCGTATCTGGTTGCGATCGCCAAAGGTGATGTAAGAGATCGGATTAGCAAGGAGTTTCTCGCGCGCTGGAATGCTGCCGACAAAGCCTTGGCAGGTGGTATCTGGGGAAAAATAAAGCTCTTCTTCACCCGATACGGTCTCCCCGAGTCTGATTACAAGATTGAGCGCAATTACCCCAAAGATTTGAAGCCACGCTCTGCACGAGTAGGTGCCGAGCTATATGGTCACATCGGCATAAAGCGTGATGATCGCAAGGCGAGAAGCGCTCAATGGGCAAGAAACTACGAGTTCTTCGGAGCACCGGTTTCACTATTCATCTTCACCCACTCAGGGCTCGGCGTGCACTCGATATCTGATGCTGGGCTATTTATGCAGAACCTGATGCTCTCGGCTCACGCGCACGGACTTGGCACCTGCGCCCAAGGAGCCAGCGCGATATGGGCACCACCGGTCAGGGCAGAGTTCGACGTCCCTGAGCAATACAAGTTGCTGTGTGGAATTGCGCTTGGCTATCCCTCTGACCACCCGGTAAACAGTTTCAAGGCAGAACGTTTGGACATCAGCAAGATCAAGCTGGAGGCTAAGTAATTGCTAAATATGCAAGACCCTGGGTTTATCGAAAACCCATATCCTGCCCTAAAAGAGCTCCGCTCATTTGGCCAGCCGATCTGGGATGAGAACCTAAACATCTTCCTGGCAGCGACTCACAAAGATGCCAATGCCGTGCTCAGAACCCGGTCACTTGGTCGCATCTTTAAACCCAAGGAACCCACATCAACCTGGGAAACCTTTAACTGGCTTCACGCTGATTCAATCTTGGACTCAGAGCCACCCAAGCACACCAGATTGCGATCGCTGGTGATGAAGGCCTTCAACCCAAAGAAGATAGAGAGTCTTCGTCCAGATGTTGAGCGCCTCACAAACATGCTGCTTGATGAGATTGAGGTAAAGCTGCGCGATGACGGTAGCTTCGATCTGATTGCCGACTTCGCCGAACCACTCCCAGTGAAGGTAATCGCATCTATGCTCGGGTTCCCAGATAGCGATGAGGATTTACTCCGCCCATGGTCACAGGCGATTGTGAAGATGTATGAGGTCAGTCCCAGCGAGGCGGACAAGGCGGAGGCCATCAAAGCCTCAGAAGAGTTCGCTGAGTATGTTCACGGGCTCATGCTCGAACGCAAGCGAAACCCTGGCACCGATCTGATTACAGACCTTGCCATGGTTGAAGAAGATGGCGAAAAGCTAAATGCCCACGAGTTGATTGCAACCTGCGTGCTGCTACTAAACGCAGGACATGAGGCAAGTGTCAACGGCTTTGGTAATGGCATGGTCGCGACTTTGAAAAACCCTGAGCAGCTTGAACTCTTGAAGGCAAAGCCTGACGAGCTTGCTGCAACGGCCGTCGATGAGTTCTTGCGCTTTGATGCTCCACTTCACCTGTTTGAAAGAACCGCAACCGAAGACACCGAGATCGGCGGCGTTGTGATTGCAGAGGGTCAAAAGATTGCGGCGCTGTTGGGAAGTGCTGGGCGAGACGAGTCGGTCTTTGAAAATGCTGACAAACTCGATCTGAGTCGCGACCCAAATCCACACATCGGTTTTGGAGCCGGCATCCACTTTTGCATCGGAGCACCGCTAGCTCGGATGGAGATGACGACCTCGCTACCAGCACTCATCAAGCGTTATCCCAAGCTGGAGCTTGCGACAGAGCCGATCAGAAGACCGACGTTTGTGCTTCGTGGATACGAGAGTGTATTTGTTAGCGCCTAACCCTTGGTGGAACCAAGAGTTAGACCAGAAACAAACTGCTTTCTCAGGATGAAGAACACCACGAGGGTTGGAATCGCCGCGATCATTGCACCCGCTGCCAGCAGGTTGTAGTCGGTGACGAACTCACCCTGCAACCTACCCAACGCCGAGGTGATGGGTCGCTTGTTATCCGTTGACATCAGTACCAGCGCCCAGAAGAAGTCGTTATAGATCCAGGTGGTCATCAAAACTGCCAAGGACGCTAGCGGCGGCCGAAGCAGTGGCAGCATCACCTTGAAGAAGTGAGTGAATACTGAAGCACCATCAACCAGCGCCGACTCAGAAATCTCTTTCGGGATTGTCTTCATGTATGAGGAGAGTACGAAGGTTGCAAAGCCCATCTGGAATGCAACGTGGATCAGAATCACACCAAGAGGTGAGTCATACAAGAAGCGTCGATCACCGACGGCATCACCGATAGCCAAATACATCTTGAATACCGGGATAAAGACAAGCTGAGCTGGAAGTAGGTTGCCTGCCGTGAACAGCAGCAGCATCGCTACGTTGAACCTGAATGAGTATCTGGTCACTACGAATGCAATGAGCGAACCAAACAGCAGAATCAGGAATACGGCTGGAATCGTAATGATCGCCGTGTTCCAGAAATACCTGGGTAGATCCATGCGCTCAATCGCGTTGGTGTAGTTGAAAAGACCAAGCTCCTGAGGTGGTGAGAAAACGCCTCCGGCACGAATTTCGGAGTATGGGCGAAGGCTCGACCACAGCGTCCAGACAATTGGGAAGAGCCACACCAGAGCAAAGATTCCGATAAAGATCGAAATGATTCGGTCTTTGATCTGCTGTGCGTGGGCCTTCTTCTTGTCCTTGACCATCATGCTCATCGGACGTCCTCCTTGAACTGCTGGTTCAGGTAGGTGATGATCGGCACGATTGAAAGCAGGAAGAGGATTACCGCATAGGCGGCACCCTTCATCGATGCGCCTTCACCGGCGATGTTTTCAAATACCAAGACACCAAGAATCGGGAGACCACCGCGACCACCGTAAATGATGTAAACCATGTCGAAGGCACGAAGTGACTCGATGATGGTGATCACCAAGACGATGATGTTGACCGGACGCATCGCGGGCAAAATCACCTTGCGGAAGGTCTGCCACTCAGTGGC
>DLPB01000039.1 GCA_002479805.1 Micrococcales bacterium UBA7469 | reverse complement strand
GACCCACGTGCCTGGGGCAAGGCAGCCGAAGCTGGCATGTCAGCCCGCGTGGTCGAAGCAGCGACTCAACTTGGTTCAGCTGGAAAGTCCAAGTGGTAGAAAACCACACTGAGCGAAGCCCGTTTTATGAAAACGGGCTTCCTCGCTTTAAGGGTGAATACCTTGACGGTGACATGCACGGCCCTTGGGAGTTCTATCGCAAAGATGGCTCACTAATGCGTTCTGGCGAATTCAACCGCGGTGCGCAAATCGGCATCTGGCGAACCTACGACCGAGACGGCAACCTGGTGTCGGCGAAGAAGCTCGGTTAGCTGCGCTGAGTCTTATTGCTGACGTCTTCGCCAGCCGCCTTTAGGTCCTTGCGGAGTTCTTTAGGTAGCGAGAACTGAACATCCTCTTCGGCGGTGATGACGGTTCTAACATCGCCGTAGCCGCGCTCGGCAAGGTAAGCCAAAACTCCGTCGACTAGATCCTCCGGAACACTGGCGCCAGATGAAACGCCAACCGTCTTTACGCCCTCAAACCAGGCCTCGTCGATTTCAGTCGCATCATCAACACGATAGGCGGCTTTGGCGCCGGCATCTAAGGCCACCTCTACAAGTCTCACCGTGTTTGAGGAGTTTGCGGATCCGACCACAATGACCAAATCGCTCTCTGCTCCAACCTTTTTGATTGCCACCTGGCGGTTTTGAGTCGCGTAGCAGATGTCGTCGCTGGGAGGGTTTTGCAGAGTTGGAAACTTCTCGCGAAGCTTGATTACAGTCTCCATGGTTTCGTCGACCGAAAGGGTGGTTTGGCTGAGCCAGATAACTTTTTTGGGGTCGCGAACCTTCGCCTTCTCGATGCCTGCCGGACCGTCTACCAGCTGCACCGCGTGAGGTGCTTCACCGGCCGTGCCCTCAACTTCTTCGTGCCCTTCGTGGCCAACCAAAAGAATGTCGTAGCCCTCTTGATCAAAGCGCTGCACCTCGCGGTGAACTTTGGTCACTAGCGGACAGGTGGCGTCGATGGTCTGCTGGTTGCGCGCCTGAGCGGCTTCAATAACTGCAGGAGACACACCGTGAGCCGAGAAGACCATGATGCAACCCTCTGGGGCCTCATCCACCTCGTCAACAAAGATTGCACCGCGACGCTCGAGTGATGCCACAACGTGCTTATTGTGCACGATCTGCTTGCGCACGTAGATCGGAGCGCCGTAGTGGTCGAGGGCTTTCTCAACCGCGATAACGGCGCGGTCAACGCCGGCACAGTAGCCACGTGGGGCTGCCAACAGCACCTTGTTGGTGCCGAAAGTGTCGGCCTGGTCGGTATCCTTGATGATAGTCACGACTCAATTCTACGAAAGCGACCTAGGAGGCCGGATTGGAAACTAATTCGGTCACCGATAGTCAATCACGAGTCAGCACCGAGAATTCCCCCTGGCAGGTATCGCAGCTATCAAAAAGCCTGCGCGACTGGATAGACAAACTTGGCCGGGTCTGGGTCGAGGGCGAATTGCAGGCCTATTCCGAAAAACCGGCGGGAGTCTTTGCCTCGATTCGAGATCTCGATGTCGAGATGTCGGTTGAGATACACGCCTTTGCAAACTCTGGTGCAGAGATTGCACCGGGGCTTGCGCAGGGAGACCGCGTAGTTGCACTTTTGCAGCCCACCTTCTGGCCCAAAAATGGCAAGCTCACCATGCGTGTGCTGCAAATGCACAAGGTTGGCCTGGGTGAACTGCTCGAACGCCTCGAGCGCCTTAAGGTTCAGCTGATTTCGGAGGGCTTGGCAGATCCAAGCAGAAAAAAGCCGTTGCCTTTTTTGCCAAACAAGATCGGTCTGATTACCGGCGCTGACTCAGACGCCGAAAAAGATGTGCTGCAAAATGCCAGGCTGCGCTGGCCCGAGGTACAGTTTCAAATTCAACACACCCATGTCCAGGGCGATAAAGCGGTAAACGAAATTCTGCTCGCACTCGGCGTTCTAGACGCTGACCCGGAGGTTGACGTAATCATCATCGCTCGCGGCGGTGGCAGCTTCCAGGACCTCTTGCCATTCAGCGACGAGCGCTTGGTTCGAGCAGCGGCAAAGCTTTCGAAGCCATTTGTATCGGCAATCGGACACGAGAATGATCAGCCGCTACTGGACTTGGTGTCCGACCTCAGGGCATCTACCCCCACCGACGCAGCTAAGCGAGTGGTGCCGGATGTAATGGAGGAAAGGCGTGGTCTAGCCATATCGCTGCAGCGCATCAGGCTTCGCGTATCCAGTTACCTAGAGAGCCAAACTCAACTGTTGCAGCAATTGATTTCAAGACCGGTAATAGCCTCGCCATACGGTTTTGTTGATGCTCAGAGTGAGGTGCTTGCGACATCACGCCGGAGAATTCGTGAGATCTTGGATTTCCGACTGCAGCGCGGGGAGGGCGAGGTAAAGCAACTGCACGCCCAGGCGCGATCGCTATCCCCACAGCTGACGTTGGAGCGCGGCTACTCAGTTATCACCGACGAGAGTGGCAAACCGATCGCCAAGGTAACCAAGGCAAAGCAACTTGTGATTCGAACCAGCAAGCAGGAAATTTCTGCAACCGCAGATGAAGTTAGGGATATCAAATGAGCAAAGACATTTCAGCATTGAGCTATGAGGCAGCTCGTGACGAGCTTCAAAAAGTGGTTGCCGAACTTGAACAGCAGAACGTTTCACTGGAGGCGTCAATGGCACTCTGGGAGCGCGGTGAGGCCCTGGCCAAGCACTGCGAGCAGTGGCTAAGCGGAGCTCGCAAGAAGCTTGATACTGCGATCCAGGACAAAGAGTCCAAGTGAGCAGTGCTGCCGAGCGGAGAGCCAAGCAAACTGTCCGCAATCTGATTTATTCGCTACTGGTGACTCTGTCGCTAACCGTGGTAATTGTTTTGCTGGTGCCGCGCGATGACAGCAACCGAATTCAGCCGGTTGACTATGTGGGCATCGCTCAGACTGTGCAGGCCAGCGTCGAACCGAAACTAGTGGCCCCAGCTCTTGAGCCAGACTGGTGGGTAAATGCAGCCCGCATCGAGAAGGACCTCGGGGTTGAAACCTGGTACGTCGGCTACATCACCCCGGATGACCAGTACATCGGGCTTACTCAAGCATTTGAGTCCAACCCATCGTGGCTGGCAAATAAACTGCAGGGCAACTGGCTAGATGTCACGGTAGAAATTGAGGGTCGAACCTGGGAGATTTGGCCAACCCTGTTGCCATCTATCCCAAAGGGCACCAAGGAATACGCCATGGTGCACAGCTTTGGTGAGCAAGCGGTAGTGATTTATGGCACGGCCAGTGAAGAGAATTTTCTAAAGCTCGCCACCCAAATCAGCATCGATCTCAATGAGGCAAAGTAGTGGCTAGGCCACAAAATGCCAGGGAGGCTTGGCACGCGCTAGTCGAGGGCAATCACAACTTTGTCGCCGGCACACCAGCGCACCCTAGGCAAGATGCCGACGTGAGGCGAGCGATCGCCAATAAGCAAAAGCCATTCGCGGCACTGTTCGGTTGTGCGGACTCGCGTTTGGCCGCCGAGATGATTTTTGATGTCGGCCTTGGAGATCTGTTCGTGGTGAGAAATGCCGGGCAGGTAATTGCCGAGACCATCCTTGGGTCATTGGAGTTTGCCGTCGAGGTGCTGAAGGTGCCACTAATTATGGTGCTGGGCCACGATGAGTGCGGAGCAGTCAGGGCCGCTATGGACGCCTCCAGCGGAAAGCTCGAAGTTGAGGGTGAGTTTATTCACAATCTGGTGGATCGCATGATGCCAACCTTGGAGCGAAGCCATGCCGCAGGAGAAACCTCAATCGATGACATTACGGCCAGGCACGTAGCCGACACCATTGCAGAGCTGCTTGAGCGCTCAAAAGTGATTTCTAGCGCCGTGAAAACTGGCAAACTTGCTGTCGTAGGTGCCAACTACAAACTTGAACTGGGCGATATCCACATGGTGGTTTCGCACGGTGACCTCTAACGAGCAATTAGGAAAGAGCCAAGCATGGAATACCGCATTGAACATGACACCATGGGAGAAGTAAAGGTCCCAATCAATGCCCTGTATCGCGCACAGACCCAGCGCGCTGTCGAAAACTTCCCAATCAGCGGTACCGGCCTGGAAAGAGAGCACGTAATTGCTCTAGCCCGCATCAAAAAAGCCGCAGCCCAAGCCAACAACAAGCTCGGCATCCTGGCCGATGACATCACCAAGGCGATTGTCGCCAGCGCCGAGGAGGTAATCGCAGGCAATCACCTGGAGCACTTCCCAGTGGACGTTTTCCAGACCGGATCCGGCACCAGCTCGAACATGAACATGAATGAGGTGCTGGCAACGCTAGCAACCCAGAAGCTTGGCAAAGAGGTCCACCCGAACGACCATGTCAACGCATCTCAGTCCTCCAATGACGTCTTCCCCACCTCGGTTCACGTTGCAGTGACTAACGCCTTGGTCAATGACCTACTACCGGCTTTGGATTACCTGGCCGGCTTCCTAGAGGTTAAAGCCAAGGCTTGGGATGGCTTTGTCAAGCCCGGTCGCACTCACCTGATGGATGCCACTCCGGTCACCTTTGGTCAGGAATTTGCCGGCTATGC
>DLPB01000009.1 GCA_002479805.1 Micrococcales bacterium UBA7469 | reverse complement strand
CAAGCGCTTTGTGCTTGACGGCCCTAATTGCGATTGTGTTGGTTCCCGCAGGGCATTTAGCATCCACGCCCTCTGGTCAGCATGGAAATGTTTGGCTGGTGGCAAAACGAGAGCGTAAGAAACTGCTAACTCTGGGCATGGCATCCGCGATCATTTCGGCTGGAAGGACAATTCGCCTAATTGGCCTACCACTTTTGGCAATTGAACTTGAGATCGATCCGGCAACGGCGTCCTTTATCTTCGGAGTGACCGGCGCGATTGACTTTGCTTTGTTTTACGCATCTGGGCTAATAATGAGCCGCTGGGGCAAGTTCTGGTCATCGGTTCCAACCTTACTTATGCTCGGGATTTCCTATCTCTTCACCTTTGCCGTAACGGACCTTACGTCGTTCTGGTTATTGGCAGCAGCCACCGCACTGGCCAATGCGGCTAGTGCGGGCATCAACATGGTGCTGGGAGCCGATATGGCGCCAGATGGCGCGCGGAGCGAATTCTTAGCAGCTTTCCGAATGTTGACCTCTGGAGGAGTCGTTCTCGCGCCACTGGCAATAACCGCGATGACGACTGTCATTGCACTACCGGCAGCGCTTGCGATAACAGGACTAGTAAATTTCTACGGAGCATTTCTATTTTGGAAATACCTTCCAGTGCATGCTCCAGACCCAAAGCTAGCCAGTTAGAAAACTCTCAGCTCTTGAGATCTTGCAGATCCGCCCCAAGGGAAACCAGCCCATTAGATCGCGGTGTTCGGCACACAGCTCCAAGCTTGAAGTTCGACCCGAGACACTGACACCGACGCTAAGAATCCGTAGCTGCTTTGCGCTAGGCGCCGTCTCCAGAAACCAAATTATTGAGTCTTCGAGTTTGCCTTGATTTGGCAAACCTTTTGACTGGGCCTTGTCGTGGCCATAGAGCAATGCCGAATCTACAACTCCTTGAATTCGGTTCTGGGATATCAAACTCAGAGCAAGTGCCGAACCGCCAATCACTAGATAGAGAATCAGTGCCAAATACCCGGCAACTAAAACACTGAGGCTGCCTCGTTGACTCAATTTCTTGGCAGCCCCATCGTTTGTATTGCCGTGGTTGCTCCGACCTGTACCTCAAGAGTTACCAAAGAACAACCAGAGGTACACCAATATCTGTATTCGACATTGCCTAATCCCCAGTTTGCTGCAAATAACGACACAGCCGATTGGAGTTGAGAACTGGGAGTCTGGAAATCGCTCAGGATTGCAAGACGAAGTGCGTGGCGGGCAATTGATTCGGCCGCCAACTCGCTTGATAGCTGTTGGTAGAGGCCGATGGAAAGACTCAGCGGCAGGATCAACAAGGCGGTGAATGCCACTAGCTCAAGCGGGCTCGAGCCTTGTTCAGAGAATCGTTTCATTGGCGGCCGAGACCCTTATGTCCACCCGAGTCAGCTCTGATAGTAGACCCAGACCTGGGATTGACCCTTCTACTCGATAACCGGTTGATTGAACCGAGGCTATTTCGGTTACCTGAACCGCAACCATCGAGGGCACCCGCTTTCTTATTAGCTTGAGCAGGTAATCGGATTTTGAGGATGACTTGGCTAATGCCGCTTGCTGCGATGCATCTATGGCGGCATCTCGAATCACCAGCACGTTCACAGCTGCCAAACCAAGCGAAAGACTCGTCAATGTAATTGTCGTCAAAAGCGTGATGCCCGAAAGCGCTGATATGACGGCACTGCCTCGCTCGTTCAAAACTTGACCACTCTGTCCAGAGCTTCGTCGAATACGCCCTGTAGTGCCGGGGCTGCAAAGGCCCAAATCACCACGACTAGACCAGCGGTCATCAGCGTGATTAAGACCCAACCGGGCACATCACCTCGCTCGGAGCAGATTGAATTCGGGTTGCGTGATTTTCTAATTTGATGTTTCATGCGGTAATTCTTGGCAAATCTGGACAGACTCGAAAACAGTTATCCACAACCGCCAGGTAAAAGAAAAACACCGCCAGAGAGTCTCTAGCGGTGTTTTATCCTGGGTCTTACTTCAAGCCCAAACGAGCTTCTCGACGCTTTGCCTGCTCGGCTGGATCTGGAATAGGAACCGCACTGATCAAGCGTTGGGTGTATGGGTCCTGTGGGTTCTTGAGGATACTGTCGCGTGGGCCTACCTCAACCAATCTACCCTGCTGCATAACAGCAATGCGGTGCGAGAGGATGTCGACAACAGCCAAATCGTGAGTCACAAACAAGCAAGCGAATTTGAGCTTGTTTTGAAGATCCTGAAGTAGATCCAGGAATCTCGCCTGAACCGATACGTCCAGTGCCGAGGTCGGCTCATCAGCGATCAATAGATCAGGGGTGAGAGCAAGTGCTCTCGCGATACCAACACGCTGACGCTGACCACCGGAGAGCTCGTGTGGGTAGCGGTTTCTGTAAGAACGAGGAAGCTCAACGCTATCCAACAGGTCTTCAACTCGGTTGTCTAGTTCGGTGCCCTTTGCTTCACCGGCCAGGAACAAAGGCTCGCCGATGCTTTCGCCAATCGGAAGGCGAGGGTTCAACGAGCTGGCAGGGTCTTGGAACACGATACCGGTGTGACGTCTGATCTCGCGAAGCTCCTTGGCGGTTGGCTTGGAGATGTCCTTACCAACTACCTCGATTCGACCCTCTGCAATCGGCAAAAGCCCAATGGCAGCTCTACCAACCGTGGTTTTACCGGAGCCAGATTCACCCACCAGGCCGACAATTTCACCAGGGAAAATTTCGAGGCTGAAATTGGACACCGCCCTGAATGCTGGGGTGCGACCATTCTTTGGGTACTCAATTGCGACATTCTCAAGTTTCAAAACCGGAGGCAAGCCCACCAACTCAGGAGCCAATTGGCGAACCGAAACCGAACCCAGCTTAGGTACCGATGCCAGCAACTGCTGCGTGTAAGGGTGGCTGGGTCGATTGAAGATCTGATCCGAAGTGCCGTGCTCTACGGTGTTTCCGTCCTTCATTACGAGGATTTCATCAGCAAGATCGGCTACTACACCCATGTCATGGGTAATCAGCAAGATTGCCGAGTTGAGGTTGTCCTTTAGGTTGCGAATCAAATCTAGAATCTCGGCCTGCACGGTCACATCGAGGGCCGTCGTTGGCTCATCTGCGATAAGAAGCCCTGGGTCACAGGCGAGCGACTGAGCGATCATGGCACGCTGGCGCTGACCACCCGATAACTGGTGAGGGTACTTATCGAAGGAAGCCTCTGGATTAGGAATCTCGACCATGGCAATAAGTTCGATAGCCCTCGCCTTTGCTTCTTTAGGCCCCATGTCGAAGTGGGTGCGGAGAGTCTCAACGATCTGGAAACCAATCGTGTACACCGGGTTCAGCGCGGTCATAGGCTCTTGGAAGATGTAGGCGACCTCTTTGCCGCGAACTCTGCGCAGCTGGGCCTTGTTGGCTCCCACCATTTCCTTGCCATTGACCGACACGCTTCCTGAAATTCTGGCGTTGGATGCCAACAAATCCATCAAACCCAAGGCGGTGGTGGACTTTCCAGAACCGGACTCGCCAACGATCGCGAGTACCTTTCCAGCCTTGACCTCAAAGTTCATGTCAATGGCCGCCGGATACCAAACCCCTTCGACCCAAAAGTCGATGTTATAGTTCGATACTTTTAGAACTGACTCGCTCATTTGCTAACTCCTGCGATGATTGACGTATGGATAAAACCTTTAGACCGAGAAGCAACTACGCCTGGGCGATAGTTTCCCTGCTGCTGATTGCACTCTTCGTAATCAACAGCCTCTTTGTTGGCGAAAATGCGGGACAATCGGTCTTTGAACTTGGACTGAGCGGGATTCTGGCAATTGCCACCTACTTGATTTGGATCAGACCAAAGCTCGTTATCGGTCAATCCGAGCTTGAGGTCATCAACCCAATCCGAAGCATCAAAATCAAGTACAGCGACATTATTGACCTTGAGACCAAGTGGGCTCTCACAATTGTCCACAGAGGCGGCCGCGTCACGGCCTGGGTTGCCCCAGCCGGAGGCAAGCGCCGCTGGATGGCTGACCAGACTTTCCGCTGGTATGGCAGCGGGGTTCCGCTCACCGAAGATCGGGGCGTCGAAACCGGCACCATGAGTGCGAGTCTGGATAGCTACAGCGGCCAGGCCGCTTACTTGATCCGTGAACAAATGAAGAGAAGTCACTAATTAGGCTCGCTTAGCTTCCCTAGCCTTGGCGCGCTCCTTGAGCGATACCTTGCGGCGCTGTCTTGGATCAAATGCGTCACGAAGACCGTCACCAATGAAGTTCACGCACAGAGCAATAGCAACGATTAGTGCTCCAGGCCACCAGAACAACCATGGGCTGATGCTAAAGGTGTCTTGATACTCGCTAATGAGAAGGCCCAAGGATACGTCCGGTGCCATTACTCCGAAACCTAGGTAGCTCAGGGCAGACTCGGTCAAAATCGCACCTGACATCAGCAGCGTGCCGGCCACAATGATTACGCCAATAGCATTTGGCAGGATGTGCTTGAAAATAATGCGTCGGTCAGATGCGCCTGCAACTCGAGCAGCGTCGACAAACTCTCGCTCACGAAGGGTAAGGAATTCAGTTCTCACGAAGCGAGCAAGTCCCATCCAGGCAAAAAATCCCAGCATGAGGGACAGGGGTAAGACTCCGAGGTTTCCGAACCTGAACCCGATCACCGCCCCGATAACGATGGTCGGCGTCACGAGGAACATGTCGGTGACTCGCATAAGTATGGCGTCGACAATACCGCCGTAATATCCAGCGATCGCACCAATAGTGGTTCCGATTCCCACACCCAAGAGTCCAACGATGAGCATCACCATAATTGACTGTTCAGCACCACGCATCACGAGAGCAAAGTAGTCGGTACCAATAATGTCGGTGCCGAAAGGGTGCGCTCCGATTTGGACTCCGGTCCCATCGATGAACTCGGGAAACACGTCAAGCGTTGGACATCCAGTAACTCCACCGTTGCAAGTCGCCATAATTGCACCCGCTGGGTCGATGTCGGTAATTGAATACGGCCACCATCCCTTTACCGAGATTGGCTCTTCCTTGCTGCCAAGGTGAATACCCGATGCAGAAAAGACGAAAATGATGATTCCCATTAGGGCAAAAAGCGAACCCATCGCCGCCTTGTGCTTGACGAATCGTCTGAGAATAATTTGCCCTTGGCTCAGACCCTCAGTCTCACGATTGGCAATCTCGTTTTCGTTCTTATCGGCGAAAACTTCTGGTTCAGTGTTCTTGTCAGACATCGGCTTTTACTTTCTGATTCGAATTCGGGGATCTACTACTCCGTAGAGCAAGTCTGCGACGAAGTTTGCCAACACAGTCAGGCTAGCCGTGATGATAAATACTCCCATGAAGAGATTTAGGTCATACGACCTGATGGCGTCATTGAATAGCTGGCCCATTCCCTTCCAAGCGAAAATACCCTCGGTGATGATCGCTCCGCCCAGGAGTCCCGCGAAGTCGTTTACCAGGATTGTTGTCATCGGAAGCATGGCGTTCCTCATGCCGTGACGCACTATAACGGTGCGCTCTGATAGACCTTTTGCCCGGGCGGTGCGGATGTAGTCCATGTTCAGCACTTCGAGGAGGCTTCCACGAGAGAAGCGAACGTATCCTGCAAATGAGATCAATGTCAGTGCAATGGTTGGAAGAACCAAGTGCATTGCGGTATCTAAACCGCTAATCCAGAAGTTACCCATCTGCTCCGGAGTTAGAAGATCATTGGCTTGACCCAAAGTTGGCACAGGCCTGCCGCTGACCGCGTCAGAAATCATGTAGTTCGCAAACTCCTGCATGAACCTGTCGATGATGATTGGCCCGGTAGCGAGGAGGGCAGTAAATAGTCCTACCCTGACGTAGACACGACGGTCGATTGTGCTAACGAAGCTACCGATGAGAACGCCTACGCCGATGGTGATCACAAAAATTGCAATTACATTCAGGAAGGTAGCATCTGGGCCCAGTAAGCCTTGGAGCGGGATGTATAGCAGCGTGGTGGCAATTGCGGTTCCTAGACCAGCCAACAAACCCTTTTTGTTGTCAAAGCCTGTGATCAGCTGAATCACAATCGAAGCACTGATCAGAGCCAGGAACCCCACACCAAAAACGCCCAAACCTGGGTCCAGGAACCACTTAGACGAGCTGACAAACGATAGGACACCAGCTGCAAATAGCGCAGAGCCTCCCAAGATTGCGTAAAAACGCAGTCGAGACCCTCCGAGAATGCCCGCAACTATCAACCCAAACACAATTGAAGCTATTGCTATTGCAGATGCAGGAATGGTGGGATCTACCAGGAAGTCATTGAACTGAATTGCCATGTACTCCTTCAGGAGAACAGCGACCCAGAAGATCGGCAGCGAGAAAAGCAGGAAGGAGATGAAGGTCACAACGTAGTCAAAACGGCTGTACTGGCGAATCGCGGTAATCATTCCAACGGTGATTCCGAGGATAACGGCCAAAAATGTGGCCGTGATGACAAGCCTAATTGTCACAGGAATTGCCAGGCCAATAACCTCGATGACGGGAATGTTGGCCCGGGTCAGACCCATATCAAAGTCGCCCCATAGTCCTCCAAGAATTCCGCGAAGCCAGGAGAAGTAGCGAATTGGTGGCGGGACATCTAATTGAAGATCGCGAATCATCTTCGCCATCAAATAGTCCTTATTTTCCTCGGTGCTCTCCCCGAATACAGAGAGCGGATCAGAGGAAAAGGCCTGGAGGTTATAAGCCAAGAAGCTCGCGCCGAAAACTACAACAAGCATCATGCCAAGACGTCGAAAAACGTAAGCTAACAAACTATCTTCCTGACCGCGGAATGACCGCCCACTTCATTGTGCTGCGCATAACTTGCCAGCTCCTATTGAAAATTCTAACAATGAAATCTCGGGCTAATACCTGGATAAAAAAACTGGGATGCCCGATGGGCATCCCAGTTTTTTTGATAACTAGCTAGTGACTAGTAGGACCACTCGAAGAAGTTCCAAGTGATGTTGTTTCCTACCGGAGCTGGCTTTACGTTCTTCAAAGCCTTGGTGTAGGCAGTGATAGTTGGGTTAGCGTAAAGAGCAAGTCCCCATGCGTTTGCCATGATGATCTTGTCTGCAGCTAGACGCTTTGCAGTCGCCTGCGAAGCGGTCAAAACATCACCCTGAAGGCTCTTCAAGATGCTGTCCAGAGCTGAGTCGTTCCAACCCCAAACGTTGTTTCCACCGTCAGACTTGAAGATCTCGGTTCCGTTAGCCTGGCTCAAGCTGTTTAGACCGAAGCCATACATGGTCACGTCGTACTTGGCGCTGGAGTTGTCTCCCGAGCCAAATAGGTCAGCGCTGGCGTGGTCAATCACGTTGAAGCCGGCCTTCTTGGCCTCTGCAGCGATAAGTGCTGCAAGTGCGTTACGAGTGGTGGTGTTTGCGTGAGCAAACTTCACGTCTACAACCTGGTTGGTAGCAGATGCAGTTGGGTAGTACTTCTTGACGATCGCTAGCGCCTGAGCGGTGCGGTCGGCCTGAGTTCCCTTGCTGTAAATGCTTACGCCCGATCCCTTGGTAATGGTGCTGTACTCAGGGGTTCCCTGGAATGCAAACTGGGTGTCCAAGGTGGTTGCGTCAGACTTCACTGGAGCAACAATGGTGTCAACGAGCTGCTGACGAGGAACCGCTAGCAAGAATGCCTTGCGAAGGTCCTTGGCACGCTGGCTGTTACCTGCGAATGGTCCGGTGTACTGGTCGCTGTTACCAGCTGCAGTGTCGGTGCGAAGGTGTAGGTGAGAGTAGTTTCCACCAACCTTGGTTAGAACGGTTACGTTAGGCATCGCCGATAGAGCGGTCTTGTCTGCAGCCGTTGGCAAGGTGTTGTAGTAGATGTCAATGTCTCCGTTGCGCAAAGCCTGCACTGCAGCGGTGTTGTCCTTGATGATCTTGATGACAACAGTCTTGATTGGGTTCTTGGTAGCCATCTTTGGACCAGAGGTGTACTTAGGGTTGCGAACCAAGGTCATGGATGCACCCGCGGTGAACTTGGAAACAATGAAGCCACCGTTGCTGATGAGAAGCAATGGGTTGGTTGAGCCGTCAACCTTGGTTACGTCGTAACCAGAAGTCCATACTGCACCCATCTTCTTTAGGTGGG
>DLPB01000037.1:818-8121 GCA_002479805.1 Micrococcales bacterium UBA7469 | reverse complement strand
CACCCCAGAGCACCCCTTTGGCTATGGCCGTTCTCGATACGTCTACGCATTCATTGTTTCGGTTGTGCTCTTCACCGTTGGTGGTGTCTTCTCGGTATACGAGGGCCTTGACAAGCTAAGTCACCCGCACGAACTGGAAAACGTTTGGCTCCCGATCTTGGTGCTATCAATTGCGATTTTGCTCGAGAGCTTCTCACTGGCTACCGCAATTCGAGAGTCGAGAAAAGTGAAGGGTCGTCAGAGTTGGGTGCAGTTCATCCGCCATGCAAAGTCTCCTGAGCTACCGGTGGTATTGCTAGAGGATATTGCGGCACTCCTGGGTCTGGTCTTCGCACTAGCCGGCGTAGGACTTAGCGTCATTACCGGGAACCCAATCTTTGATGCCTATGGAACCCTGGCCATTGGAGCACTGCTGGTGATAGTTGCAATCATCCTCGGTCTTGAGATGGGCAGTCTGTTGATCGGCGAAGGAGCTCAGCCCGATGAGGTGGCCGCAATTCGCAAGGCACTACTGGCAACCAAAGGTGTTACCGCCATCATCCACATGAAGACCCTTTACGTTGGTCCAGAAGAGCTTATGGTGGCGGCCAAGATCGGCATCGAGGCAAATAGCTCAGGGCAAGAAATAGCGACAATCATCGACGCGGCAGAAACTGCAATTCGCGAACAGCTAGAAGTTGCACTCTTGATCTATCTAGAGCCGGACATCGTTCGAACTATGAACGTTTAGCCTCAAAAAAGGTCTTTAGCAAGTTCGAGCATTCTGCCTCTAAGACACCAGGGATAACCTCAACAGGCTTTCCCAGCCTGGAGTCTCTAAGAACGTCATAAATCGAACCGGCAGCACCAACTCGCTCATCCCAAGCACCAAACACCACGCGCGGGATACGTGCAGCCACAATCGCCCCGGCACACATGACGCAGGGCTCTAATGTCACAAACAAAGTTGTGTTCTCGAGTCGCCAATCAGCAAGTTCCGACGCAGCCCTACGAATGACCTCTATCTCAGCATGAGATGTTGGATCGTATTTGGCCTCGCGGAGATTGTGGCCGGTGGCTAGCACTTCACCCGTTGCTGAAACCAGAACAGCCCCTACCGGGACTTCGTCGCCTGACTCGCCCGCAACTTGCAGCGCGATGTGCATAAAGTGCTCGAAATCCATAGAGTTGAGCTTATGCGATTGACCGTAGCCGACCACCCTTTGATCAAACACAAAATCAGCATCCTGCGCGATGAGGCAACCCCTAGCCCGATCTTTCGGTTGCTGGTTGAGGAGCTGGTAACGCTACTGGCCTATGAGGCCACTAGAGAAGTTCGGATCACCAAGGTCAAAATCAAGACTCCACTAGCGATCACCGAAGGCGAAAAGCTCTCCAAGCCAAGACCGCTAATCGTTCCAGTCCTTAGAGCAGGACTTGGCATGCTAGAGGGCATGACCAAACTCTTGCCAAGCGCAGAGGTTGGGTTCTTGGGCATCAAGCGCGATGAAGAGACGCTGCAGCCTTACACCTACGCAAACCGCCTGCCAGATGACCTTGCAGACCGACAGGTCTACATCATTGACCCAATGCTTGCCACCGGCGGCACATTGAATGACTCGATTGACTACGTGTTTGACCGCGGCGCTTCGAGCGTTACCTGCGTCTGCCTGATCGGAGCTCCAGAAGGCGTAGAGAATGTAAAACGTCACCTGAGCACAAAGTGGCCTGGTCGCGATGTTCAGATCGTGCTTGGAGCACTGGACGAGAAGCTCAACGAGATTGGCTACATCGTCCCAGGCTTGGGTGATGCCGGCGATCGCCTATACGGAACCGCTGCGAATTAACGGTCTCTGAGCTCCTACCTATTTTCGGTACATCGCTAACAAAACAAATTGTCGCAAATCACTTAAATGGAAGATCCCCTGGCATGCGATTGGGGGGGGTGCATGCCAGGGGATCCCGGTTTACAGACGATTACTTGACGGTAATGGTCTGCTCGTTCATTAGATCGCCATCAACCCATACCTTGACCAGTAGGGATGCGCCGACCTTGCTCTTTCCTGAGAAGGAGTAGCTGTTGTTCAAGGCATTGAACTTGAACCACTTGCTACCAGCCTTCACGGTTACAACAGAGCCCTTAGCGTTCTCCACGCGAACAGCCCAGCGGCCATTGAAGGATCCAATGACTGCGCTAACCTCTGGCTCTACAACCGGAGGTGGGACAACCACCACAGGGGCTAGAACGGTTACAGTTGCGTTGCCGGTCTTGCCACCAACAGATGCGGTGATAGTCGCGGTGCCGGACTCGTTAGCACCAGTGAGCAGCTTGACAACAGCCTTACCGTCGCCATCGGTGGTTACAGTCTGAGCAGATAGGTAACCTGCACCAGTCGAGTAAACAACGACAGTCTTGTATGCGTGTGCCTTGCCGTCAGAGTCGGTAACGGTGATGGTTACATCGGCGTTCTTACCAGCCTGGACGGTTGCAGCACTTGCAACAACGGATACGGTCTGAGCAGTAGCAACTGGAGCCGGAGCGATGGTGATGGTCTTTGAGCTCGTCGCATCAAAGGTTCCGTCGTAGGTCGCGTTTAGCAACAAAGCACCTGAATCATTCGCACCAGAGGTGAGAGTGAAGGTTGCCTTACCGTCTGCATCAGTTACAGCAGTCTGAGAGCGTAGACCGTTCGAGAAGAAGCCAGCGCCGGTCGCAGTCAGGGTTAGCTGAGATGCGGTTGCGGTGTCAACTCGGTTGCCGAACTCATCGGTCACAGTCACAGTAACGTCGATCGACTGCTGTGGCAGTGCGCTCGAGGAAGCTGCGATCACTACGGTACGACCCTCTTCACCAGTTGCAGCGCTGATGATTACCTGGGAGGTAGTCGTCGCAGTGCCATTGGTGAAGGTTACGGTGTGAGTACCGGCAGCAGTGCCTGCGAACTTGAACTGAGCCTGCTGTGAGCCGTTGGTCTGAACGGTGATGGTTCCGCTAGCGGTGTCACCGGAAGCAACATCCTCAATTACCAGTCCCGGTGCAGAAACTACGACGAAGCTGTAGCTGTTCGCAACGGTGGTAGTAACGGTTCCAGACCAGCTGTAACCCGAGAACAGAGCAACGCGCGAAATGCTTGCCGAAACGGAAGCTGTTCTGCTTGCAAACGCGTTAGTGGCTGCAGAGACGTTGATGGTAACAGTGTCAGTGTCCCCGTTTGCCCACAGACCAGTGTCCGCGTTCTGGGTCTGCAAGGTAAGAGTCACGGTTGCCGATCCTGTGCGGGTGGCAGGAACTGGAGCAACGTTTAGTGCAACCTGACCACCAGAAACAACTGCCGAAACAGTCTCACTGGTAGATCCACCAAGAACAACGCTTGCTGCAACACGTTGGTTGGTCCGTGCGGAGTCTAGGCCGAACTGGTCCTCAACAGTGTAGCTAAGGGCAACCGACTCGCCAGGAGCAGCGAAGTAGTTGCTGTAATCGCCATTGTTGGTCAGAACGAAGGCCGGAGTCTTCAAGGTGATCCTGTATACGGCAGTGGCCTTGTTCTGAGCGTTCAACTGCAAAGTGATAACTTCGTCTCCGGAGAAACCGACAGCCTGGATAGTCACAGTGTTCGAACCAGCAGCTAGCACAAGTGGGCTTGCAGTGGTTGGAATAGTGGCCGACGAGGTGTGGGTAACGCCGTTAACGACAAGGTACTTGGTGGTTGATAGCTCAGTCGAGGTTGACCAGTTTAGGTTCGATGCAACAGCAACAGCAGTGCCAGATCCAGTGTATGGCTTGGCAGTAACTGCGAAGGTGCTGTTAACTCGTGCATCAGCCGCACCTGGTGCGGTCCTGACAATGTTGGTGCTCGCAACTGGGGAGAAGGTCAGGCCATCGATTGAAGGAGCGCCTACGCCCAGAGTTTGGATCGCAATTTGCTCGTCTGCTCCTGCGTTGTTAGCTGCTCGGTCATAGTAGAGCACTGCCGAGATGGATGCAACTGGAGATGAGCTCGCTGCAGCAATTGCCTGAGAACCTGACATGGTGCCCGCCTTGGCGAACGAAACAGCTAGGTCAGATGCAGAGGACGCGTCGTAAGTAGTGCGACCATCGTGAGTGGAACGGAAGGCAAGCTCGAAGTTTCCATCGAGCTGGTCTAGGTTCACATCGGAAGACACGGCTGCAGATGCGGTTGCCCAAACATCGCCAGCCTGTGGCGCGGTTAGAGTCACCGAGCCTGCTAGTGCAGACCAAGGCTTCAGAGTCACAGTGGTGGTTACAGACCATTCACCGGTGGTTAGAGCGCCATCCTCCACTACGTTGTCAATAAAGGCAACGACGGTCACGGCAACTTCGGCAGAAACTGAGGTTGGGATCGCGACCCCACCAGACTCGGTTGAGAGTCGAAGGGCTAGGGTGTTCTTGGCCGTACCGGGCTCCTGAAATGGAGTTACATAGCTGGCGGCAGGAGATTGCGAAACCACCTTGTAGCTTGCAGAGGTTGCGGTCGATGGAACTGTAGCAACGGTTGCGGTGTTGCTGGTCGTCGCCAAAACGTTCCAGGCCGATGCGTGGCTGATCTGGTACTTCAACTTGCTGTAACCCACAGTGGTCGCCACGGACGGATCCAAGGTGACCTGTAGTGCAAAGTCGTCAGTCACAAGACCAACCAGTGAGGTACCTGCGGATGGGTTGATGGTCAAGTTGTTTGCGGTGGCCGCCTGCGCAGCAGGTGCGCCTACGAAGATACCGGCAACAAGCGAGAAGATCGCACCAAGCGCAAGACCTTGACGGTTCTTGTTCTTTTGCATAATTTGCTTTCTTTCTTGGTTTCCAGAAGCTGTATAGCCCCTGGTTGTAAAGATGAATACCTCCAACCAAGCAGGGGATACCCGACCTTTACATTGATAGGTAACCAGCCGAGGTCTGCTGGCGTTATTAGGCGGATGGCTATTGAGACCGGACATATAAAATTGCTGTCCGAACAATGCGATGGCGCTCTCGCCATGTAGAAGCAGCGTCAAGACAACTGGTGATTCAGGCGAATTCGAGCGCACCAAACTTGCTCAAAGAGAATCCGCCAAAACCAACTTTCAACGCGTTGAATCAACGCTGCCGATGGTGCAATTTCTTCAGGCCATGGGATGCATTTTTCAGTCGTTTTGAGATATCGGGGTCATCGCACCAAAAAGCGGAGGTTAGAGGGGTTCAGACGGTGAGTTCTGCTTACCGCTTCCTTATTCATGGCCAAGGTGCGCATTGGAGCGAAGCGAATATCAATTAACTACTGGTAACTAATTGCGTTTACAATTAGCGAATCGTGATCTTTTGATCGAATATGAGCGTGCCATTCACCCAAACCTTTAGTGGCAACTGTGTGCCAACTTGAGACGCGCCTGTCACTAGGAAACTGTCACTCAGAGCCGTTGACTTGACCCACTTAGAACCAGCTTTGATGGTTACCTCACGCCCACTTGCATTTTCAACTCGGACTAGCCATTGCCCATTCGAAGAGTTAGCCAACACGTTGATTGGATTTGAACGTCTTTCTATTGTGAAAGACTGAGCAGCGACTAGGTTTCCGCTAGAGCTCAGGTGTCCGTAAGGCCTGTAAGTGGCCGTTAGGGAACCGATACCTCTTTCAGTAGCGGGTACCAAAACTACTAGCGTGAATTTTCCGAAGGAATCTGTCTCAACCGGTCCGAGTCCTGCTGGAATTCCCGAACCACTCCAAGACAAAACAACATCAGCGGAACCCAAGGTCTGAACAGGATTGCCGTTTTCATCGAGCAGGGTTCCTGTAATCCGGTTAGCTTCGCCTGGGTTCAGCATCGTCTTGTCGAACACAATTTTGTTGCCAGCGCTTCCTGCTGCTTGATCGACGACGAGCAGGGTCTCGGTCTCAGCTCCTCTCACTCTTTGAGTTATTGCATGAGGGCCGGCTTTTAGGGAAGCAACTTCGAATGAGTAGTCTCCATTAGCACGAGATCTGACCGTAATTTTCTCAGCCCAGTCCGTCGATTGGGTGCTAGAACGCAGCATTATTCCGTCACCGCCGACTATTTCGATTTCAGCTCCAGGTATGTTTGTCGACCCGTCGATTTTTTTCCATTCGACATCGCTTGCAAGATAACTGACACGTGCCGCCACTTTTGCCGGTGGGTACTTTGCGAACTTTCCGACCTCATTGGTTACCTGAATAAGTGCAGGCTCTGAAATAATGCCAGTGGGCATCCAATCACCCACCGCATAATCAAATTTTTGCAGATTGCCCGTCAGGCGAGCAGAGCGATTCATCGAACTCGGCAGAGGGGACAACATGAAATCGGCGACACCATTGTTTAGGCTGACTTCGCCCAACGGGTTCTCAAAAGTGAATCCATCAATTTCCTGAGTAAGTCGAACGCGGAATCTTGGGTCACTAAGAGCGATTCCCCACTGGTCGATGGCTCTAAAAGAAACATTCGTCGCTTCCCCCGGGGAAGCTGCGTAGACCATGGAATCGCTGACTAGCGTGTAAAGCGGGTCAGATGTCTCAAGAATTAGCCGAGTGGTGGCAATTTGGTCTACAAAGGCGTCGACCGTGAAGACTTCGCCAACCTGTAGTCCAGATGTTTGGAGGGTGAACCGCGCTTCTCCTTCCTCATCAGTGACGAGCTCAAAAGTTATCGGATGGTCTCCGCTGACAGCTTGATCGACGATAACCACCTTGTCCGAATAAGTGGACAGAGCTGCCCCGGAAAGTTTCAATTGGAGGATTTCACCCGAGACTGGCAATTGGCTATTGCTGACAACGAACTCAATCTCGATCGAAGAATTCGAACGCACCAAAGCACGTCCGTTTGCCATCTTCGAATTTGTCGAATCAGGCACGCGCACCTCGATTTTCAATCTCTCGTTGGCAAGATCATTCGAAACGTTGGGCACTAAGTTTTGAACTGCCTCGTTAACCGAACCGTGCACCTCGAACGGAAGAGATGTCCCGTCTGATGCCTGATCCGCGTTGGCACTCAAGACGGTCTGAGGAGTGAGCAAGCTGATCAAGATGAGGACCGCGACTGTTAGTTTGCCTACCAGGCCACTGGTATTCAGCATTCGAATTCTTTCCTATTTGATTCGTTGGAGGCCCTCACCGCTTCGATCAAACGAAGCATTGGCTTGATGCCCTCAACCCTAGATATCCTCAGATTCGCGAAAAAATTACTAACCGACAGTTCAACTATTCGGACATCTAGAAATGCTGTCCGGACAACACCAACAAGGGGGACATCTGCACCTTGGACATTCACAAATGTCCATGCAAATCTGAATGCATGGCTTTTACGACCCCCCCCCCCC
>DLPB01000037.1:0-778 GCA_002479805.1 Micrococcales bacterium UBA7469 | reverse complement strand
CCCCCCCCCCCCCGCAAGTCCGGATCGGAGAATCGCCCACAGGCGACTAATCAAATCATGCAAGATGTATCGCTCATCGACGATTTCGTAGACCTTATCCTTAAATCAAATTCAGCCTCAGACCTGTGCAGGAAATTGACCCACTCGAAGCTAACGAGTGCAAGAACGTTTGGGGCCGCACTGTTTGCCATCGATCAACAAGCCCGCTTACAGCTGGTTGGGAGCTACGGAAAAGGCACTTCCTATAGTGGCCTTTCCATTTGGGATGAGCATCCAATAAGCGAGAGTGTAAAGAGCGGCCGGTACCTTTCTTCGAAACTCCGGGGATTGGATGGGGTGGAAATTGGCATTGGCTGTCTGCCACTGACCAAGGAATCGGAACCTATCGGCGTCTTGTCACTGTTCAGCCCAATGGGGGCTAGCCAAGAGTTGGCAGCCTCGAGTGCTTTACCTGTTATTTCGAAAGTTATGGGCATGTGGCTTGATGCTGTAAGTCTTATTCCATCAAAAGCAGCGCCTGTCGCTAACGATACAAGCGGCCCAGAAAGTCTGACGGAGCGGCAACTAACGGTCCTTCGCCTGATGGCTGAGGGGAAGACCAACGCCCAGATAGCACAGGAACTAATACTCTCGGAATCCACCATCCGGCAAGAGACTGTCAAGATCTATCGAGCACTTGGCGTCCACGCAAGATCTGAAGCAGGAAAGCGCGCCAAGCATTTAGGAATTATTGACCGAGTAGCAATCTAAGTTCAACTTAAATGGAAGACCCCCTGGC
>DLPB01000035.1 GCA_002479805.1 Micrococcales bacterium UBA7469 | reverse complement strand
TTTATGGAGTTGGCTTCATCGGCGCACTGATCTACTACATCTCAACTGCTACCGACTTTTGGATGGGCGTGCTTGGGTTTTTCAAGGCGCTGGTTTGGCCAGGCTTCCTGGTTTACGAGCTCCTCAAGTTCCTTCAGGCCTAGGTAAACAATTGGGCACCCTGATAAACATCGTTGCCATCTTGGCCGGTGCAACCATTGGTGTGCTACTCGGTAACCGACTTCCCGAACGGCTCTCCCGCACTCTTACCGACGCTATGGGTTTGGTCGTGCTGGTGATCGGAGCGCTGAACCTGGCGGCGTTGCAGGATGCGGACTTTGTCGCAGCCGTCACATCAGCCGGCACCTTGTTGATAGTTCTAGGTGCTCTGCTGCTTGGTGGCATAACAGGATCGCTGCTTCAAATCGAAGCTCGCTTGGAACAGTTCGGGGGCTGGCTGCAGCGCAAGACCTCGGGAAGTGGTGACAGGCAGAAATTCATCGAGGGCTTTGTGAACTCCTCACTCCTATTCACAATTGGTCCAATGGCGGTTCTCGGTGCCCTGCAAGATGGACTGGGAAATGGTTTTGACATTCTCGCTCTGAAGTCAACCCTCGACGGCTTCACCGCCATCGCTTTTGCGGCTGCGCTTGGCTGGGGTGTTGCATTTAGCGCGATTCCGGTTGGAGTTTGGCAGGGTGCACTAACTGTCATTGCCGTCGGGGCCGGAGCCTTGATGCCTGCAAGCGTTGTGGCCTCAATCACCGCGACTGGAGGCATTTTGCTGCTGGGGACCGGATTGCGATTGCTTCAAATTCGCATGGTTAGCGTTGCCGACCTACTGCCCGCATTAGTCTTTGCGCCACTGCTGACCTTGCTGGTGGATGCAGTTATCTAGGCCTGGCCGCTGAGTCGATCGACATCACCCAAGATTTCGTCAAACTGCGCTGCGGTCAATAGCCCTAGTTCCGCGGCCGCTGTTTTCACAGTTGTGCCATTCTCCTGAGCGTGCTTTGCAATGGCGGTGGCATTTTCATATCCAACTGTTGGTGCCAACGCTGTGACCAGTCCGATTGAGTTCTCAACCGTTGATCTGAGGTACTCCTCGTTGGCCGTAATGTCCGCAATGCAGTAATCGGCGAGCACTCGACAGCCCTTGCGAAGGTAGGTGATGCTCATCATTAGCGATCTGGCAATAATCGGTTCGAAGGCATTTAGTTGGAGCTGGCCGCTTTCAGCGGCCATGGTCACCGTGAGATCGTTCCCAATAACCGTGAAGGCAATCTGGTTCACAACCTCTGGGATAACGGGGTTTACCTTGCCCGGCATGATCGATGAGCCGGCCTGTCTGGCTGGAAGATTGATTTCCCCTAGACCAGCTCTTGGCCCTGATGACAGCAGTCGCAAGTCACTTGAAATCTTCGAAATTTTGGTCGCAAATCGCTTCAGCACAGATGAGGTTGAAACGAAGACGCCGGTGTCACTGGTCGCCTCAATTAAGTTTTCGGCGAGAACAAAATCATGCTCGCATAGCCTTGAAAGCTCACGGACCACTAGTTGCGGATAACCATCAGGGGTGTTGATCTTGGTGCCGATGGCGGTGCCACCCAGGTTAATTTCGCTTAACAGCGGAATGATCTCCCTGAGTCTTCCCTCGTCCTCACCAAGAGTTTGCGACCAGGCAGCAAACTCTTGCCCAAGGGTCATTGGGACAGCATCTTGGAGCTGAGTGCGACCCATCTTGATGATTTTGGAATACTCGCTGGCCTTGCGACCAATCTCGGTCCTCAGGTGAGAAATCTCCTTCAGAAGGGCAAGGATTTCGATGATCAGCGCAATTTTGACCGCAGTTGGGTAAACATCGTTTGTGGACTGTGATGCATTCACGTGATTGAGCGGGTGAATCTTGGAGTAATCACCCTTTTCAAAGCCAGCTATCTCCAGAGCTCGGTTTGCAATCACCTCGTTGGCATTCATATTCGATGAGGTACCGGCACCACCCTGAATGGCATCGACCACAAACTCAGAATCCAGCATGCCGTCTCGAACGTCAATACAGGCCTGAATTATGTGTTTAGCGAGTTCGGGATCCAAGGCATCGAGCTCGCGGTTAGCGATTGCCGCAGCTTCTTTGATAAATCCGAAGGCCCTGACAAAGGAGCGATAGTGGCCGATGGGAACACCGCTAATAGGGAAATTTTCGATAGCCCTAAGGGTGTGAATACCCCAGTAGGCCGAATTTGGAACTTCACGTTCACCGAGCAGATCATGCTCAAGCCTCATTGCTTGCACAATTCAAAAGCCTATTCGATGAATTAGCCGAAAATACTCAGGCTCTGACCCTAGACTGCAGAAATGACGGCCGCAGTAACCAATCAATCAACAACTTTGTTCCACCAGGTTTTGGTGCGAGTTAGGGATGCCGGGTTACTTTTGAAAAAGCCCAGCTTCTACATCACTCGCCTAGCGATCATCTCGGCCTTGGCGGTTGGGCTTTGGGTTCTAACAGGACTATCAGCGAGCGCGTACAACGATTCAAGGCTTTGGATTCTCGCTGGATTTGCTTTGGCAGGTGGGCTGGGAATCCTCAGCGCACAGTATGGGTTCATCGCTCACGAGGCCGCGCACCGTCAGATTTTTCACAACAATAAAGCCAACGATTGGCTCGGCCTAATACTTGCAAACCTTTTTGCTGGCCTGAGCTACGGCTTTTGGCTTCGCAAGCACAACAAGCATCACCAAAGACCAAACCAAATTGGTGAAGATCCGGACATTGCAATTCGTGTGCTGAGCTTCACAACCGAATCAAAAGAGTCCAAGAAGGGTATCGAGCGGTGGTTCTCCGACCGTCAGGGTTACCTGTTCCCCTTCTTACTGCTGTTCACCGGTTTCGATCTGCTGCTTGACTCATTTGCAGGCCTTGCGCGCAAAGACCGAAAGTTGTCCGTGAGGATCTTGGAGTTCACCCTGATGATGATTCGTCAGAATGCCCCACTTGTGATTCTGAGTCTGATGTTCGGTTGGCTCTGGGGCATCGCACTTTGGTTCTTCATGATGATGACGTTCGGCTTTTTCATGGGAGCAGCATTTGCTCCAAACCACAAGGGCATGCCTTTGGTTGCGAAGGATTCCAAGCTTGACTTCTTCTCGCGTCAGGTCCTGACCTCCAGAAACATTCGAGGAAGCTGGCTCAAGGACAACTTGATGGGTGGCCTGAATTACCAGGTTGAGCACCATCTTTTCCCATCAATGGCTAGGCCTTACCTCAAGAAAGCCCACGCAATCGTGAGTGAGTTCTGTCGTGAGAATGACATCACAATGGTTGAAATGGGTCTTGCTAAAAGCTACGTGGTGATCATGAAGCACTTGAACAAAGTGGGGTTGAGCAATAACGCAGACCCGTTTGTTTGCCCGATGGTTGCGGAGCTCAGACCCAGAAACTAAATCATCGCGGCGAGGATTGCCCCCATTGCCGCCAGCGAAACGATGTCCTGACCAACCTCTAGCACCCAAACCTTGAGGCTAAAGCCACCAAAAAGCTTGTGACCAAGCACGGTCGCTGCTGCAAAACCAACACCCATCAATGCTCCGGTTGCCAAGCCCCCAAACCAGTCAAGGTCGCCATTGGCAGCTTGAGCGAGATTGATTACCAGCTGAAGCACCGCTGCCTGCAGAAAGGCACCAACGAAGGTCAATCCGAAGACCACGCCCATGTTTGCGGTGCCGGGCTGTTCTTCAGGGCTGCGCCCCATGAACTTCCACCAAATCGGAAAGAAGGTTTTGGGTCCGAACCAGACCGCGCCGATTACGATGCCCGCCAAAGCGGCCAGTGCCCAAGCTACAAAATTGAACTCCATGGCTATCTCCAGTTCCTCGCCACGAGAGCCGACCACGGGACTCGAACCCGTAACCCCCGCATTACAAGTGCGGTGCGCTACCAATTGCGCCAGGTCGGCAACCCCACAAGTTTAGGTGCATTAGTGAATACTTCCCAAGTCCTATCCTTGGCGTGTGAAGCGATTCCTTCCCAAGAAAAAGACAATCATCAAGTACGCAATCATTTCGGTTCTAGTCGGGGTTGGATTTTTCATTTACACCGACGACCACGTTGCCCCCGAGCTGAGTGACTTTCGATTCGAACAGCGCGAGGGCTTTGAGCGCGAATTTGAATTTGGGGGCAACCTAAAGGATGCTCGAGGAGTTTCGGATGCAACATTCCAGTGCCTTTCCGGTGATGAGGCCAAGCTGGTGATTGTGGTCACCATGACAGGAAGCGACAGAAACAAGACAAGTTTTGGAATTCTCTCCAAATCACCAAACTGGGCCGGTTCTTGGAAGGGCACCAGCTATGACCTCGACTTCACAGGCCGGGCAGTCTTCCCCGACACGAAGCAAGAAATTGATTGCAGCTGGCAAGCAAACCTGAGAGACAACCTGGGCAATTCGATAGTTATTGAAAACCTCGCCCAAACAAAAATCCGGATCGGCTAACCGATCCGGATTTCGCTTGAAACTGCCCTACTCCGCCATCGAGGATGAAACGAACTGAGCGAAGCGCTCAGGGGAAAGTAGCTCGTCACCGGTGTTCCAGGTGTACTGCTCACCGTTTACCAAGATGGTCGGGGTTCCAGACACGGTCACGCCATCTTGAGGGTTTGAGAGCACGAACTGAGTGTGCTGCTCAACGTAGTCTCCGAAGCTCTTGTTCTGGATGCAGCCCTTAACCTCTTCGGTGCCGGCTCCTGACTGGGCCGCAATCTCAAACAACCTCTGATCACTTGGACCCTCTTGGCCCTCAGATGGCTGGTTCTCCATCAAGTCCTGGTGGAAGTCGAAGTAGGAATCTGGTTGGAAGTTTGCAACACAGAAAGCTGCGTTTGCGGCGCGAGATGAATATTCGTTCAACGAGGCGCGGTCTAAGAAGCTCAGCGGCCTAATCTCAACCGTCGCTGCACCAGTGTCTACCCAAGAACGCAGCTGTGCGGCGTTTGGAAGATCAAAGGCCTGACAAATCGGGCACTGGTAGTCCACGTACATGATGATTTCAGGGCTCTTCTCCGAAGAGTCTGGAGTTGGTGTGTTCGTGGCGGTGAAAGCCTGAAGGCCGACGCCAATCTTTACTCCTCCGAGTTCAGTCAGGTTGGCAGGAGTCTCGTCTACGACAGGCGCTGCCGCGCGATTTGCTGCCTCAAAGGCGATTACCGCACCGACGCCAACAATGATCGCGAGTGCTGCACCGACAACGGATAGCTGAAGAACCAGCTTGTTGCGCTTTTCCTTTTTGGCATTCTGCTCCCGAAGCTCTTTAGCCTTCTGGCGAGCCTCTTCACGCTGCTCGGAGCGGGTCTGCTTGGAATTGGTCATTCTCTAGGTCCTGACTGTTTGGTATCGGCTTTATTACAAACCACTCAAATTCTAAACGCGGTGTCATACTTATAAAGTTCGCCAATGGCAAACACCTATCACTACGGATCGTCCGGCACGTACCTGCCGGTGAAGGAGAAATCATGGCCTCAGTGTCATTTCGTAACGCCACCCGTCTTTACCCAGGTGGAGCAAAGCCAGCAGTAGACAAGCTAAACCTCGAGATCGCCGATGGCGAGTTCTTGGTCTTGGTTGGTCCTTCTGGTTGCGGTAAGTCAACCTCCCTGCGCATGCTTGCAGGTCTTGAAGAGGTCAACGAAGGTGGCATCTTTATCGGTGACCGCGATGTCACCGACATCCCACCAAAGGACCGCGACATCGCGATGGTTTTCCAGAACTACGCGCTCTACCCACACATGACCGTTGCCGAGAACATGGGATTTGCCCTAAAGATCGCCGGTGTTAGCAAGGAAGAGCGCGCTGAGCGCGTGCTTGAGGCAGCCAAGCTTTTGGACCTAGAGCCATACCTAAACCGCAAGCCAAAGGCACTATCCGGCGGTCAGCGCCAGCGTGTAGCCATGGGCCGTGCAATCGTTCGTAAGCCTCAGGTCTTCCTCATGGATGAGCCGCTATCGAACCTCGACGCCAAGCTTCGTGTTCAGACCCGTACCCAGATTGCGTCGCTACAGCGCCGTTTGGGCGTAACCACCGTTTACGTTACCCACGACCAGGTCGAGGCTATGACCATGGGTGACCGTGTGGCAGTTCTAAAGGACGGCATTCTGCAGCAGGTTGACACTCCTCGTAACCTTTACGACCGCCCAGGCAACGTATTCGTAGCTGGCTTCATCGGCTCACCTGCGATGAACCTAGTTCAGCTTCCAATCGTTGACGGTGGAGTTCAGTTCGGTGATGCAGTTCTACCGATTGCTCGCGAGATCTTGGCTAAGGCCTCTGGTTCCCGAGTGACCGTAGGTATTCGCCCAGAGAAGCTTTCAGTCGCTGATCACGGTCTCGTTGTAGACGTAGACGTGGTTGAGGAGCTCGGCTCCGACGGTTACTTATACGGTCGCGCACAGCTTGATGGCACCGAGCACAACATTGTGGTCCGTGTAGATGCCATTAGCCACCCACGTGCTGGCGAGCGCATTCACCTTCAGGCCGATGCCTCTGCAGTTCACGTGTTCGACGCTGAGAGCGGCCTAAGACTCAACTAGTGCCTTCTCAACTAAGCATTACGGCTGCCACGGCAGAACCAGCACTGCTGGATCTGCCGTGGCATTTGCCATTGGAGGATTGGCCAAAAGAGAACATCGCAGCTCTACCCAAGGGTCTCTCACGTCACACTGTTCGCTTTGCCCACCTCGAAGATCATGTCATCGCAATCAAGGAGACACTCTTTGAGCTTGCCAAACGTGAATATGACATGCTTCGCAGGCTTGAAAAGTTAGACGTGCCATGCGTTGAACCCTTCGCCATCATCAACAACCGCCGCGATTTAGAGGGCAATGAACTGCCTGCGGTGCTTATCACTCGACACCTTAAGTTCTCACTGCCCTACCGCGCGATGTGGTCACAGGGTTTGAGGGAGGCCACCGCAAAACGTCTGGTAGACGCATTAGCGCTGCTCTTGGTTCGGCTTCACCTGATTGGTTTCTTCTGGGGTGATGTATCCCTTTCAAACACCCTGTTCCGTCGCGATGCGGGAAGGTTTGCCGCATACCTAGTCGACGCCGAAACTGGTCAGCTTTATGACTCGAGGCTGTCTAATGGCCAAAGAGAGAATGACTTAGAAATTGCCCGCGTGAACATCGCGGGCGAACTGATGGACCTGTTGGCATCTGGCAAGGCAGTGGATATCGATCCAACAGCGGTGAGTCAGAGAATTGTGGACAAGTACCACGAGCTATGGCGAGAGCTAACCGCAATGGAGAGCTTTGACACCTCTGAGCGTTGGCGCATCGCCAAGCGCGTCAAACGACTGAACGAGCTTGGCTTTGATATCGAAGAGCTATCGATGGTGCAGGAGGCGGACGGTAAGACCGTTCGAATTCAACCCAAGGTTGTCGATGCTGGCCATCATGCTCGCCGATTGCTCCTACTCACCGGTTTGGATGTTGAAGAGAATCAGGCTAGACGCCTGCTCAACGACATTGACGAATATCGACTTTCTCACTCAAGGCCAGGTGCTGACGAGGAGGTCATGGCACACGAGTGGCTCAGCGAGGTTTATGAGCCAGTCATCACATCGATCCCCTCTCACCTAACTGGAAAACTTGAGCCGGCAGAGATATTTCATGAAGTCTTAGAGCATCGCTGGTACATGTCGGAGCGCTTGGGCAAGGATGTCCCGATGTTGGATTCGGTGCGCTCATATGTGAACGATGTGCTGAGTGTCAGAAGAGATGAAGAGGCGCTAATTGGGCCAACCACCGAGTTGATTGAATTGAACGAACCGGTCCCCTCAGGAACCATCGTTGTCAACGATGATGAAGAGGGTGACTGGAGAGATAAGGTCTAAGACCTAGCCATCGCAATCTGATAAAGCGCAACGCTTGCCGCGATACCTGCATTCAACGATTCGGTTGCGGCTGAAATTGGAATCGATACCACCTGGTCGCAGTTCTCTTGAACCAATCTCGACAGACCCTTGCCCTCAGAGCCGACAATCACCAAAAGCGGTCTGTCGGCGAGTGCAAGGTTAGGCAGGCTGACCTCGCCATCACCATCTAGGCCGATAACAAACAAGCCCTTTTGCTTGTATTCCTTGATTGCTTGGTTCAAGTTTGAAGCCAGCGCAACCGGAATTCTGGCGGCTGCTCCCGCACTGGTCTTCCAGGCAGAGGCAGTAACACCAACGCTTCGACGCTGCGGCAAAATCACACCGTGAGCACCGAAAGCTGCGACGGACCGAATGATTGCTCCCAGGTTTCTGGGGTCAGTGATGCCGTCGAGGGCAACTAACAGTGGTGGCTGACCGGAGGCCTTGGCACGATCTAAAAGCTCCATCGGGTGCTTGTAGCTGTATGGCGGGACCTGAAGGGCGATGCCCTGATGAACTGAGTCACCACCTGTCATTCGGTCAATCTCTGGTCTGGTGACCTCGTTGATCGGAATGTTGCGGTGGTTTGCAATGGCAATTGCTTCTTTGACACGGTCATCAATTTCGATGCGCTGCGCGATGAACAGTGCGGTAGCTGGAACCTTGGTCTTTAGCGCCTCCACGACTGAGTTACGGCCAGATAGCACCTCACCAGAAATTGCCCGCTGCCCCATACCGGAACGACCTGCGACAAATTCACCCTTGCGGACCGGCTTGGCTGCAGCCTTTGGACCCTTGGTTCCAGCCTTGAGCGCAGCCTGCTTGGCCTTGTGAGCTTTGTGATACGGGCGATCCTCAGCCTTCGGAGTTGGCCCCCTGCCCTCAAGGGCCTGCTTACCATGGCCGCCGGTGCCCTTGGTTGCGCCCTTTTTACCCTTTGCGGCGCCGGGTCTACCCAATTTAGCCATCAGTCAATCTCCAGTGTGTTGAGTCGGAAGCGTCAAATAATTCGATGCCGCTAAGGGCCAATCGATCGCGAATCTGATCGGCACGAGCATAATCCTTGTTTGCCCTTGCCTGATTACGCTCTTCAATCAAGGCCCTAATGAGGTGATCTAAGGCGTTGTGTTCGGGTGATGTGCAGGAGGCCCACTGTGATGGGGCCAGCCCCAAGACCTGCAACATAGCATCGAGCTGGCAACGCTTTTCATGAGCCTCACGAATTCGCTCAGCATCCAAATCGGCATTACCGGCCCGAACCAG
>DLPB01000015.1 GCA_002479805.1 Micrococcales bacterium UBA7469 | reverse complement strand
GCCCTAGAGGTTTCCCACCGCGCAGGCGTGGTGCACCGCGACATCAAGCCGGCAAACGTCATGATCGGCGATGGTGACTCGGTTAAGGTGATGGACTTTGGTATTGCAAGGGCGGTCTCAGACAACTCGGCTACCCAGGCTGCCACCGCAGGCATCATCGGCACCGCGCAGTACTTCTCACCGGAGCAAGCTCGCGGCGAGGCGGTTGATGGTCGCACCGACCTGTATTCAACCGGCGTGATTCTCTACGAGCTTTTGGCAGGCCGTCCGCCATTCAAGGGTGAGAGTGCGGTCTCGGTTGCCTACCAGCACGTTTCTGAGGCGGTAGTACCTCCAAGCCAATTCAACTCTCGCGTCAGTGCAGAGTTAGACCAGGTGGTGCTTCGCGCCATGGCCAAGGACCGTGCCGAGCGCTTCCAGACCGCAGAAGAATTCCGCGAGCACCTGTTGGCTGCCGCTAACGGCCAGACCGTGCCGAACCCAGTAGCTCCTGCCGTTGTTGCTGCTCCAGAGACCGAAGTTTTGGTGGCTCCGACCTCGGTATTGACTCCGAGCACCGATGGGGTTGACCTAATCGATGGTTTTGAGACTGTGCCGAGCGAGACCGTGCAGACCGTCACCACCACCAAGATCAATGCAGCTGTGCTCTGGGGTCTTGGCACCGGTGTCTTGGTCATCCTGGTAGGACTGCTGTTCTGGCTAATGAACCTTGGCGGCAACAGCACCCCAATCAACCCAAACTCGGGAATCTCGGTTTCCAGCGTTGAGGGTTCGCTCTATGACGATGCCGCGGCAACCTTGGCAGCCCAGGATCTATTGGTGCTGAGGGTTTACGAGAAGAGCGACACCGTGCCAGAGGGCGTGGTGATTCGCCAAGAGCCACCAGCCGGAACCCAGGTTTCGCCTAACACCCCGATAACGCTATACGTTTCAAGCGGTGCAACCGAGGTGATGGTGCCGAGTTTGATTGGCCAAACCGAAGCCAGCGCGGTAATGATGATTGAGGCTCAGGGGCTTACGGTTGGAACCATAACCGTGGTCTCGAGTGCAAACGTTCCAGAGGGCACCGTTGTTGCCTCCGACCCGGTTGCCAACTCGAAGTTGCCGCTGGGCTCGGTGGTGAACCTAGTGCTATCCGATGGCACCGTGCAGATTCCAGATGTCAGAAACCTAGATGTGGTTGAGGCTAGAAACATCCTCACCGCCCCAACCATTGGCTACAGCGTCTCGATAGAGACCCTGGATGGTCCAACATGTGCGGGTCAGATCGGCAACATCGTGCTAGATCAGTCGGTTCCAGCCGGTCAGGCTCCGCAGATGCAAAGCATCATCTTGTATGTGGAGTGCATCGCAGATCCGGTAGTGGATTCGGGAACAGGAAACTAGTTAGTTTCGATTCTGGGGCTAAGCGATTTGGCCTTCTCAACTGCTCCAGTCTCACCCAGCGTGGCAAGCCAGTTGGCGAGCATTAGGTAACCACCTTCGGTCATAACCGATTCCGGGTGGAACTGAACACCGTAAATTGGTTTGGATACGTGCTGCAGGCTCATAATCACACCGGACTCGGTGTGACCGGTGATCTTCAAATCTGCCGGCACAGTCTCCGACACCACCGCCAGCGAGTGATACCTGGTGGCATTGAAGCCCTGCGGTAGCCCCTGGAAGATGGTGCTGCCCTGGTGGTTGATCTTAGAAATCTTGCCGTGCATCAGCTCCGGTGCGCTCTTGACGGTGGCTCCCATGGCCTCGGCAATTGCCTGGTGACCCAGGCAAACGCCAAACACCGGGTAGTCGGTTTCAAGAGCAAACTTCACGGTTGGGATTGATAGCCCAGCATCGGCAGGGGTGCCAGGTCCCGGTGAAATCAACACCGCATCAAACTTGGCCAAAAGGTCCGGTAGCTCTGCCTTTGAGACAGCATCGTTTCGAATTACCTCGGTTTCGGCACCGAGTTGCTGCAGATAGCCGTTTAGCGTGTAGACAAAACTGTCGTAATTGTCGAGCACCAGAATCCGGACCATAGTCCCAATAGCCTAACTTGCACGAGCAGGATGCTGCTTCAGGTTATAAACTTCTGGCATGCCTGAATCAACTTCACGTCGCAAGCCGGCCCAGAAAAAGGAAACTGTTCGTCCCGCCATCGTTGGCGAGGAGCAGGGAGAAAACCCAACCTGGTACAAGGCCACCATGTTCGGTCTGATGATCGTTGGCCTGCTTTGGATTCTGGTGTTTTACATCTCCAGCGCGCAGTACCCACTGGGTAGCGCTACTTTCCTAGACCTCAGCAACTGGAACATCTTGATTGGTTTCGGCATCGCCATGGTTGGCTTTGTCATGACCACCAAGTGGAAGTAACTAAACCCAAGCCTGAATTCGCCACAGCGTAAGCACAATGAGCGCTGCGATTATCAACCCAACGCCTAAGAATTGGGCAAATTTCTGATTTCTTCGCCTGGTTGACGCATACACCGAGGCGATTGCCACTCCGGTAATGAGCCCACCTAGGTGGCCCTCCCAAGAGATTCCAGAGACAAAGAAGCCCATCGAGAAGTTGATAGCGATCAACAGGAATATCTGGTTTGGGTTACCGCCGATCGAGCGAATCACCACAAAAAACGCTCCCATCAAACCAAACAGTGCCCCGGAGGCACCTACCACTGGGGTTTGAGGGTCGGATAGCCACAGCACCGCAACTGATCCACCAACAATCGAGATCAAATAGAGCGCTAAAAAGCGCAGCTTCCCAAGCATCGGCTCTAGCTGCTGGCCAAAAATCCAGATGGCGTAGGAGTTCAAAAGGATATGCCATGGGCCAGACCAGTCGTGCACAAAGCCCGAGGTGAGCATGCGCCAGGGCTCCCACGGCGTAAAAAGCGGGGCATAAAAGAACTGATTGGTGAACAGATATCCCAGCGGAGATATCTGCCCGAGCCAAATCAAGACATTGATAACCAGCAACAAGCTGGTTATCGGAGCGCTTTTAGCCGATAGCCGAAAGGCCAATTAGATCTTTTCGATGCTGATGGACTTGATAACCACGTCATCCAGCGGACGGTCACGGCCATCGGTGGCAACCTGACCAATCTTGTCGACAACCTTGCGGCTCTCCTCATCAACCACGTCACCGAAAACGGTGTGCTTGCCGTGCAGCCAGGTGGTTGGGGCAACAGTGATAAAGAACTGTGAGCCGTTGGTGCCAGGACCGGCGTTTGCCATCGCCAGTTTGTATGGCTCCTGGAAAGTTAGCTCTGAGTGGATCTCGTCACCGAACTGGTAGCCAGGGCCGCCCATACCGGTTCCGGTTGGGTCGCCACCCTGGATCATGAAGCCTTCAATGACGCGGTGGAAGATGACACCGTCGTATAGCGGCTTGCCGGTGTGGGTTTCGCCGGTGCGAGGGTCGCGCCACTCAATCGCGCCGGTAGCTAGACCTTCGAAGTTAGCTACGGTCTTTGGGGCGTGTAGGCCAAATAGGTTGACCTTGATGTCGCCGTGGTTGGTGTGCAGGGTTGCTACTGAAGTGTGAGAAGTCATTGGACAATTCTGCCACGCAGCATCTTGATAAGGAGCTAAGTTGGGAACTATGAGCAATGTCGCCATCATCACCGGAGCCGGGTCCGGTTTCGGCCTGGGTCTGGCTAAAGAATTAACTGAGCGGGGCTGGGTGGTCTATGCCACCGACCGAGATTCGGTAGCGCTGGAAAAAGCCAAAGAATTCGGAGCGATTGCCCGCCGGATGGATGTCACCGATCGAGCAGACGTTGATGCCGTAGTAAAAGAGGCGATCGCCGATCAGGGTCGAATCGACCTGATGGTTGCTAACGCTGGCTACGGAAACTTCTCATCGGTGGAAGAAACCACCCCGGAAGAAGTCAGAAGAATCTTTGAAGTCAACGTCTTTGGCGTCGAGAACTCCATCCGCGCAGTTTTGCCACAGATGCGCAAGCAGCGCTCTGGCCGCATTATCATGACCACCTCGGTGGTAGGGCATGTCTCGTTGGTTGGCCTGGGCTGGTATTCAGCAACCAAGCACGCCGTGAAGGCGGTTGCCAACGCTCTCCGCCAAGAAACTCGCTGGCTCGGCATTCGAGTAAGCACCGTAGAGCCGGGCACATCAAAAACGGGCTTTGGTGCGGTTGCCTTCGGGCTTTTGGAAACTGGCCGTGCGGTTGGCGATTACGACAAAGTTATGGCTGGTCTCAACAAGTGGCTCGGTGGTCTCTATCGAATCTCACCAGGACCTGATAAGACCATCAAGACGATGCTCAAGGCAGCAACTGCACGCCGGCCCAGAGCGCACTACCCGGTTTCCTGGGATGTTAGAGCGCTAAAACTGGTGTTCTACATCATTCCTAGGAGCTGGCTAGATGGGTTCGTGTTGTGGCTCGCAAAGCGCTAGGACTGAGAATCGGCGCACTGGTTGTCGCCGCGCTGTTCGTGGCTTCCGGGGTCTTACACCTCGTGAACCCAAGTGCATTTTTGTGGCTGATGCCGCCATGGCTTCCGCTAAAAACTGAACTTATTGTCATCTCCGGCGTGATGGAGCTCGCTTCTGCCTTCGGCCTGATCTTCAAACTGCGCTGGGCACCGCTACTGACGGTGCTAACCCTGCTGGCGGTCTGGCCTGCCAACTGGTGGTTTGCGATCGATAGCCTGACAAGTAACCCCGAGATTGCGCTGATTGCCTGGCTGAGACTGCCGTTGCAGTTGCCGCTTTTGTATTGGGCCTATAGGGCCGAGGTTCGCAAACCCAAGATTTCTTAGCTTTGGTTGAAACTTTCTTGGCAACCTTCAACCTTTGGTTTAGGGCTAATTGTGGAAAGCCTACAAATTGTGAGCGGTAAATTTAGTAAGAAACTGTGCAAATCACCGCACGAACTGAGAGCGACCTGTATAAATTGTTGCCAAGAGTAAGTAACCGCTTTCAGTGAAGAGAGGGGGTCTGCGCAACGGAGCGTGTGACGCCACCAGTCAATGCTGAGCTCATCCCAAATCCGTTAGTGCAAGGAAATAATGTCGCACCCCATTACCACTGAAGAGATCGTTATCGTCGAGATCGACGCCACCACCAAGGAGCAGGCAGTTCGCCAGCTTGCCGAGCGGCTATTGGCAGCAGGCCGCCTCACCGGGCTGGATGAGTACCTGGCTGCGGTTGCTGCCCGCGAAGAGCACTTCCCAACCGGTATTGAGGGCGGTGTTGCCATCCCACACGCTCAGTCTGATTTGGTCACCATCCCATCGGTAGCGGTTGCCACCACCAGCAAGGGCATCGACTTTGGCGCTGATGACGGCGCTTCCCACCTAATCTTCCTGATTGCAGCTCCGGCATCGGGTGAAAACACTCACCTGGAGATTCTGGGTTCTTTAGCTCGCAAGATCATGCACGAGGAATTCCGTGACCGTCTTCGTGCCGAGACCAACCCAGCACAGATCGCAGAAATCGTGACCAAGGAGGTCCAGAAATAATGGCAAAGGTAGTTTGTGTAACTTCTTGCATCACCGGTATCGCCCACACCTACATGGCCGCTGAGGCTCTGGAGCAGGCTGGCAAGAAGCTAGGTCACGAGGTAATCGTTGAGACCCAGGGCTCAGCAGGTTCAAACCCGCTAAAGCAGGACGTTATCAATTCCGCAGACGCCGTCATCTTCGCGGTTGACCTAGAGGTCAAGGACCGCGATCGCTTCAATGGCAAGCCATACATCCAGGTGGGTGTGGCAAAGGCCATGAAGAGCGCAGTAGAACTCGTTGAGCAGGTGCTTGCCGCAGCTGCCGACGGTACCGCTGCCAAGGTTGGAGAAGGTTCTCCCGCCAAGGCCGCGGAGGCAAAGACTCCTTCTGAACCAAAAGAAAAGAAGGGTGGCTTCTTCGGAGGCCTATTTGGCAAAAAGTAACAACGCCTCAACCGCAACTGCGGTTTAGGAAAGCAATGGAGCTATAGGAGGCCCATAGTGAGTAGCGCAAGCACTGCCACCAAGATTCGTCAATGGCTGATGACTGGTGTTTCATACATGATTCCATTTGTTGCAGCAGGTGGAATTCTTATCGCCCTCGGATTCCTACTCGGTGCTATCGGGTTTGGCACTGACGGTATCCACGCATACGACGCAGAGAAGATGCAGATCTCTGGTGACTACGATGTGCTAAACATCGGTTACTGGGCTTTCGTTATCTTCTGGTTCGGTAAGGCTGCATTCGCATTCTTCGTACCAGTACTAGCTGCATACATCGCCTACGCAATCGCTGACCGCCCTGGTCTAGTACCTGGATTCGTAGCTGGTGCTCTTGCAACTGGTCTAGACGGCAACCCACTGGGCACCGGAACCGGATTCCTTGGAGCAATCCTTGGTGGTTTCGTAGCTGGTGGTGTAGCTCTTTGGATCAGCCGCTGGTCAGTACCAAACTGGATCAAGCCAGTTATGCCAGTTGTGGTTATCCCACTACTTGGCTCGCTGATCACTGGTCTAGCAATGGTTCTAGTTCTAAAGGCTCCAGTTTCCGCTCTAGTGACCGGTCTAACCTCTTGGCTAAACGGTCTATCCGGTGGCGCACTGGCAGTTCTAGGTCTAATCCTTGGTCTAATGATGGCATTCGACATGGGTGGCCCAGTTAACAAGGTTGCTTACACCTTCGCTGTTACCGGTTTGGCAACTGCAGGTGCTGCAGCATCTGCTACCGAGTTCCAGATCATGGCTATCGTTATGGCCGCTGGTATGACTCCTCCACTAGGTCTAGCGCTTGCTACCAACCTACGTAAGAAGGCATTCAGCGAGTCTGAGCAGGAGAACGGCAAGGCTGCATGGCTACTTGGTGCATCCTTCATCTCTGAGGGTGCAATCCCATTCGCAGCTGCTGACCCAGCTCGCGTTATCCCATCGATCATGGTTGGTTCCGGTATCACCGGTGCTCTAGTTGCGCTATTCGGCAACGAGCTACGTGCACCTCACGGTGGAATCTTCGTATTCCCACTGGTGAGCAACTGGCTAACCTACGTTCTAGCAATTGCTATCGGTACCGTAATCACCGCTCTATTGGTTCTTGTAGCCAAGGGCATCGGTGCAAAGAAGTAACTAGAAACAAACTAGGAATGCCCCTCGGGAAACCGGGGGGCATTCTCTTTTAGTAGTGATGTCTACAGGTCAGTACAGTTACTGAATCTGGCGTCACGCGATAGACCAATCGGTGCTCCAGGGTGATCCTGCGTGACCAAACTTCTGCATCGAAGCCCTGCAATTGCTCGGGTTTACCGATGCCTGATCTTGGATTTCTCAAAACATCATCCAGAAGCTTGTTAATCCGAATCAAAGTCTTTCGATCGTTTGCCAGCCACCACAAGTACTCTTCCCAGGCAACTGGGTCGAAGCCGAGCTGCATTACTCGCCCTTGGTCAACGCGTGCAACTCCGCCATGGTGACAACCTTGTAGTCGCCCTGTTTAGCCCTCTCTAAGCTCTCAAGCAATGCTTTTGCATTAGCGGGAGATGAGAAGAGGTGGTGGAATTCCCGAAGGCTTCGCAGCTCTGCCTCATTTACCAGCACCACTGAGCCGGCTCGGGTTGTGATCTCAATACCACCGGTCTCATCGGCAAGCACATCCTTGACATGCCGAAAGATGTTCTGCCTAAATGCAGTCAGAGAGATTGCCATGTCATTTCCTAACGTACGTAATTATGTACGCATATTAGTCCTGAGCGGAATTTGCGCCTAGGGCTTTACCTAATCTGTGGATAACTGCTTTGTTGCTAGCATTCCTAGGGCACAAGCAAAGGTGAGATCTTGCACATAGCGATCTTCATGGATCAGCATCCGATGAGCCTCGGTGGGGTACAGACCTCCGTCAGGCTGCAGCGCAAGTTTCTAGAACGCGCAGGCGTTCAGGTCACGGTCTTTGCGCCCAAGTCTGCCAATGCTCTCCCGGACGATGACACCATCGTGCTGCCCTCTAGAAGACTCAGTCCAGACGGCGAGTACTCTGCAGTTTGGGACATGGAAGAGGCCTACGAAGTAGCTGAAGCGGTCTTCGAACAGCAAAAGTTTGATCTGATCCACCTGCAGGGTGACTTCGCAGCCGCTGCCATTTCACTAGCACTCGCCAAAAAGCACAACATTCCGCTAATCCACCACGCTCACACCAACATCGACGTGGTGTTGGAGCGCATCATTGGTAAGCGGCTAAACGCCAGGCTATTCAACTTCGCAGCCAAGAAATACTGCGCTGTCTCGGGCCAACCAAAGCAAGC
>DLPB01000018.1:8835-26083 GCA_002479805.1 Micrococcales bacterium UBA7469 | reverse complement strand
AGTGACTTCCAGGCCTGGGTCTGGTGGCTGGTGGGAACTGCAACTATTTCTGTGGGGGTCGCCTATCCACGTTGGCTCGGCTGGGCTTACCTGGTTGTAGCCTCTGCGAGCTGGTTCATATTGGACACCTCGCTCTATGGCGGTCTTGGAGATTTAGGCGTTGCCCTGCAGGATTCGGTCTACGTGTTTCTTCTCGGGGGCGGGGTTTCGGAGCTGGTGCGATTGACTCGAGATGGTGCCAAGCGAGCCGATGAGGCCAACTCGGTTGCGATTGCTAAGGCCGTGGAGCAAGCGCAGATTGACGCCACCGAAAGGGAGCGCCAGCGAATCGATGCACTGGTTCACGATCGGGTGCTCAACACCCTGTTGATTGCCGCCAAGGCCGTATCCGGGACCGATCAAACTGCCGCGGCGCGCGCTGCCAACGAAGCCATCACGAATCTAGAATCTGCAGCCAACGAGCAGGATTCCACCTCGAATGTCACCATCTTGGGCCTTTATCGCTCTCTTAGAAAGGCCGCACTGCGAGCCTCTGAGGCTATCGAGGTCGAAATTGTTTCGGCTGGACTCGAACAGCTGCCGGCCGAAGTTGCTCAAGCAATGACCGAGGCAACCCTGCAGGCCATCGACAATGCACTCAGCCATGCCCAAGCCGGTGTGACCCGCGTCATTCTGGGTCACTCCGGAGCAAGTGGAGTTTTGGTTCGGGTGGTCGATGATGGCAGGGGATTTAATCCGGAGCGTCTACCAAAAGATCGTCTCGGTATTCGAACCTCAATCGAGGCTCGCATGCGATTGGCTGGAGGTGTTGCGAGCGTTATCAGCGAGCCTGGTGCTGGCACTACCGTGGAGTTGAGGTGGCCAAATTGATCAAGCTATCTCGATTTGCAATCGCCATCTTCACCCTGGCTTTTGGTTTTTATCACGGCATTCTGGGCCTGCTAAACCTCAGTCATTACCAACATCCTCAGTTTGCGATTGCAGCAATTTCAATTTATTTTGCGGCCCTAATCTTGGTTATGGCAGACAGGCCTGGGCTCAGATTGCGCGATTACAAGGCTGCAATTGCGTTGATTGTCTCGATGCTGGATGCACTTCTGATGCCCGCATCGGTTGGAGTGGAGCACGTTGACAATCACTCCACCTGGCATGTTGCCGGCGTTGCCACCCTGATGGCTATCGTTGCGCTCAGGCAGCACAAAGTAATGGCTTGGTTCGGTGTCATCGTTATGACTACTCAGGTGCTGGTGTGGGGCGGTCTCGGGCTTTTGTTTAACGCTGGCATTTTTGGAGCCCTAATGTTGGTGGCCGCCGCTCACGCGGCCTCGGTCACCCTAGCTGCCACCTCAAAAGCCGCTATCGATTTTCGCGAGCAGGCTTTGGCTACCGCCGCCGCCACCGCCGCCAAATCTGCAGCGCGAGCAGAGCGTCAGCGCCGCGTGGAAAGTGCGCTCGGTGCAGCGCTACCAATATTGAATCAAATTGAGCAGCTCGGCGGTCGGCTCTCTGAGGCCCAGAAGCAACAGGCTCTAGAGCTTGAGGCGATGCTGAGAGATCAGATTCGTGGCCGGAATTTCGATTTGCCTGAGCTGTTGGCCGAGGTGGCCAAGGCTAGATCTCGAGGTGTTGCGGTTCAGGTGCTAGACGACGGTGGCCTGGATCAGCTCCCCGAAGAATCAAGAGAATCGCTGCTCAAAGAAGTTGCCAGGCATGTGGCGGGAGTGAAATCTGGAAAATTGGTTTTGAGATCGGTAGCTGATGCAAACTGGACTGTCTCGATCACGGCATCGCAACCGGGCTCTGAAACTCCGGATTTGTTCCTTCGACTATAAAAAAATGATGGGCGGTTCTAAAACCCGCCCATTCACTTCCCCTGTGCTGTGCACAATCTCTGAACGCCCTTTGCCAAAACAGAGACGACTTTATTTCAGCGAATTTGGAGCAGTTCTGGGAAGCAAGTAACTCGAATGTTACTAACCATTTTGGGGGACAGCTTAAAGTCCAGGCCTTGAAGATGAGTGCCAGTTCGAGGAGAGCTCGCCACGCAAAATGCCTTGATTGCGGTGCCAAGATGACCCCGGCTTTCTCAATGCGATTCTTCCAAGCCTTCTTGACTCAATGATTGCCGCGGTTACCACCGCGAGCGCCGCCGCCTGATCTTCGGCATCGCCGCCTCTCACCTCAAGCAGCTGCTCGATTTCTTCTTCGGAATACTGCTTCATTAGAGCGGGATGTTTCCGTGCTTTTTAGGAGGCAAGCTGGCGCGCTTGGTCTTGAGTGCTCTAAGGGAGCGAATCACAGCGGTGCGGGTGGCGGCCGGCTCGATGATGCCATCCAGTTCACCGCGTTCGGCAGCAAGGAACGGGCTGGCAACGTTGTAGGTGTATTCCTTAGCGAGCTGGTCACGCACCTTGGCGATGTCCAAGCCCTGTTCTTCTGCTTCACGAATCTTGTCGCGGAACAAAATGTTTACCGCTCCCTGACCGCCCATCACAGCAATCTCCGCGGTTGGCCAGGCCAGGTTGATATCGGCACCGAGCTGCTTTGAGCCCATCACAATGTATGCCCCACCGTAGGCCTTGCGGGTGATCACGGTGACCAGTGGCACGGTGGCCTCGGCATAGGCGTAGAGCAACTTGGCACCGCGGCGGATAACTCCAGCCCACTCCTGATCGGTGCCGGGCAGATAACCGGGAACGTCCACCAGGGTCAAAATTGGAATTGAGAAAGCATCGCAGAATCGCACGAATCGTGCCGCCTTCTCGCCGGCATCGATGTTCAAGGTTCCAGCCATCTGCTGCGGTTGGTTGGCCACAATTCCGACACTGGAGCCGTCAATGCGAGCAAAGCCAATCAGGATGTTGGGTGCGAAAAGTGGCTGCACCTCCAAGAACTCGCCCTCGTCAACCAAGGCTTCGATGATGGTGTGCATGTCATAGGGCTGGTTTGGGGAGTCCGGAATTATGGCGTTGAGCTTGAGGTCTGCCTCGGTGATCTCTAGCTCAGTTTCAGACTGGTAGGTAACGGTCTCCGAGAGGTTGTTCTCTGGCAAAAAGCCAACCAGGGACTTTACGTAATCGATGGCATCGGCCTCATCATCGGCCAGGTAGTGAGCCACACCTGAGGTCTCGTTGTGAGCGCGGGCGCCACCAAGTTCCTCCATGCCGACATCTTCACCGGTCACGGTCTTGATTACATCCGGTCCGGTTACGAACATGTTGGAGGTCTTATCCACCATGATCACAAAGTCGGTTAGCGCCGGGGAGTAAACCGCACCACCGGCGGCCGGTCCCATGATGATCGAGATCTGCGGGATAACCCCCGATGCCATGGTGTTGAGCTTGAAGATTTCGCCGTATTTTCCAAGCGCGATGACACCCTCTTGAATGCGGGCACCACCCGAATCAAGCATTCCAATCAGTGGCACTCCGGTCTTGATAGCAAGCTCCATGATTTTGATGATCTTGTTACCCGCGGTCTCACCGAGTGAGCCGCCGAAGATTGTGAAGTCCTGCGAGTAAACCGCAACCTGACGACCGTGAATTGTGCCGACGCCGGTTACTACCGAATCGCCATAAGGGCGCTTGGCATCCATGCCAAAGGCGGTGGAGCGGTGACGAACATATTCGTCAACCTCAACAAAGCTGCCCGGGTCTAAAAGCATTTCAATGCGCTCACGAGCCGTGTTCTTACCCTTGGCGTGCTGCTTTGCCTTGGCATTGTCTCCAGCGCTGACCACTGCCTCGTGGTAACGAGCCTTGAGATCGGCCAGTTTGCCAGCGGTGGTGGAAAGGTCAGGGACGTTGGACACAGAATCTCCTTAGATGCTTGCCTACTTTATCCAGCTTCTGGGCACTACAACTTGAACAATACCTACAAGCAAATTCTAAATTCATCGTAGATAGCTACAAGTTTGCTGGTTGCGATACGGTTTTGCTGTGTCCCTCACTCAAACCTCCGCATTGGTCAATGAATTAGTCGTGCTCGAATCAATTGATTCGACCAACTTGGAACTTGCTCGTCGTCTGCAAAGCGGCACTCTGCAAAACTTTTCGCTGCTAGTTGCCCGTCAGCAAACCGCGGGCATGGGCCGACTTGGGCGATCCTGGGTCTCAGAGCCCGGCACCAGCATTTCGGCATCGCTGTACCTGAGATCAAGCCACACCAAAGAATTGGGCTGGGCAACTTTGATCCTCGCCACAGCTATCCGTGCCGCTATCCAAGAATTGGTGGTGGACCCGGTGTTGGTCAAGTGGCCCAACGACGTTTTGGTAAACGACAAGAAGATCTGCGGAATATTGGCTCAAATTCAGCCCGATGGTGCCTTGATATTGGGTTTTGGCATCAATCTGAAAACTCAATCCGGTGCCCCGGATACCGCAACCTCGCTTGAGCTATTGGGCGTCGATGCTGATTTCGATGCGGTGTTGGCGGCAGTGGTTACAAATTTCAGAATCCGTTGGTCCATTTTTGAACAAAACCCCCAGTCGGCGATCATCAAGGCGAGGGGCGAATTAGTTCAGCACTCAGCCACGATAGGGCGCTCGGTGCGGGCTGAATTGCCTGGTGGTGGCGAGGTCTACGGCATAGCGAAAGAGATCGATGCCGAGGGCAGATTGGTGATTCATACCCCAGAACCAGTCGTGGTGTCTGCTGCCGATGTATGGCATCTGCGAAACTAGAGCTTGAAAAAGAGGTGAGCATGCCAGTTGTTGGAGTAATCGGGGCTGGTCAGCTCGCCCGAATGATGCAGCCGGCAGCGATTGCGCTGGGCATCGGCATCAAGGTTTTCGGCGAAGCCGAAGGTTCATCCGCTCACCAAGCCGTTACAAAAGTTGGCGATTACAACGACTTTGATCAACTGGTTGAATTTGCTAAAACCGTAGATGTCATCACCTTCGATCACGAACATGTGCCAACCGCAGTTTTGGAACGCTTGGAGGCTGAAGGTTTTTCGGTTAGGCCGGGCCCAAACGCCCTAAAGCATGCGCAAAACAAACTCACCATGAGGCGCAAGCTAACCGAACTTGGATTACCGCAACCAATCTGGAAAGCCGCTAAAACTGAGGCCGCGGTGGCTGGCTTTCTAGCTGAATTTGGGCCAAAAATTGTGGTCAAGACTCCGATTGGCGGCTATGACGGCAAGGGCGTCAGGGTGATTTCAACCACCGCTGAGGTGCGCGACTGGCTTGAGGGCATCTCGGCTTTTGGTGGCGAGCTGCTACTTGAGCAGAAGGTTGAGTTCATTGGAGAGCTGGCTCAGCTATCGGCTCGCAGGCCAAGTGGCGAATTTCGGGCTTGGCCCCTAGTTGCTACTTTCCAGGAGGCGGGCGTTTGTTCCGAGGTGATAGCACCGGCTCCGGCGTCTTCCCGTCACGCTGAAGCCGAGCGAATTGCCCAGAGTATTGCTGAGGGCCTAGGGGTCACTGGCGTGATGGCCGTTGAGCTTTTTGAACTTGAATCTGGCGAGATTCTGGTAAATGAATTGGCGATGCGCCCTCACAACTCCGGCCACTTCTCAATCGATGCTTCGATCACTTCGCAGTTTGAGCAACACTTGCGAGCGGTATTAGATCTGCCACTCGGCGATACCTCTAGCACCTCAAGCCATGCGGTGATGATCAATCTGCTCGGAGTCGATTCTGAGAATGACTTTTTGCGTCACTATCCGACGGCCATGGCTAAGTATCCGCAGGTGAAGTTTCATCTCTATGAAAAAGCGCCGCGTCAGGGCCGCAAAATGGGTCACCTCACGCTTCAGGGTCAGGACTTAGCCGAACTTTTGGCAGCCGGTAGGGCCTGTCGAGAATTGCTCTACAACCGCTAAATTGACCTCGGGAGGTTGCAATGAAGACTGTCGCAATAGTTATGGGCTCTGACTCCGACTGGAGAGTGCTGCAAGACGCCGCAACCACGCTCAAGGAGTTTGGCATTGAGCATGAGGTGGAGGTGTTGAGCGCCCACCGCACCCCAGAAAAGATGATTGATTGGGGCAAGTCCGCAGCCGACCGTGGCATCAAGGTTGTGATTGCCGGAGCCGGCGGAGCCGCCCACCTGCCTGGCATGTTGGCCTCGGTCACCTCGCTGCCGGTAATTGGCGTGCCGGTGGCCCTTGGAAAATTGGACGGCATGGATTCACTGTTGTCGATCGTTCAAATGCCGGCCGGTGTCCCGGTTGCCACGGTCTCGATCGATGGGGCGAAAAATGCCGCACTGCTTGCAATTCGAATTCTCGGTTCGCATGATTCAGATTTGCGCACTCAGCTCGATGCCCATCGAGCCGATCTTGCCAGTACGGTCGAAGCCAAAAACGCCAACCTCAAAAACAGTCTCTAAGCCCAGCTAATTAGCCAAAACCGCTTGTTGCTCAGGGTTTTCTGAGCCAAGCAACTTAGGGTTGGAGTCGGTTGGAGGTGAGGCATGCGTAATTTTGCAAAGACTTTGGTGCTAGCAGGACTGCTGCTAACCCTCACCGGATGCAGCGTTTTTTACCCAAACTGGGGCGCAACCTCACTGCCTGAGCCGCTAACCGAATCGCAGAGCGTTGCTCCCGAAGAAACCGCCCCGGAGGAAACTCCTACCGAAGAAGTAACCCCGGAGGAAACTGCAACTCCGGAAGAGACCAAAGAGCCGATTATCCGCAAAGAGGTCACGGTCGAGATCATCATGGCGGTGGCCGAACCAGCGGTGGGAGTCTTCACCGTGGTGGCACAGATTCCAAATCTGACCGAAACCGGTGGCAAGTGCATCTTCAAGTACCTTGGCAATGGTGTAACCAAGACCAAAGAGGTCAAAGCAGAGCCAAGCAGTGAATACACCCAGTGTTTCCCCATCGAAATTCCTCTGAAGGATTTGCCTTCTGGCAACGGGGTGGTGACCGTTAGCTATGAATCCGAGGGACACTTTGGGACATCCGCCCCATCCTCGGTGGTGATTGGCTAATGAAGCGCCTGCTCGGAATTTTCTCCGCCATCGCGCTGATTGCGGCTGGATTGGTGGCGCAGCCGGCTGCCCAGACTCCCGCTCTGGCAGCCCCACCGGGCTCTGCCTTTGACCCTGGGCTGATCATCAGCGACAGTGTCTTTTATGACTTTGGCACCATGACCGTGCCGCAGATTCAGGCCTTTTTGGATTCCAAGGTTGCCGATTGTAAGGCCACCAACCCTGCCATCGACTGCCTAAAAAACCTCAAGGTCGATATTCCTGAAACTCCGGCCACCGGTCCCGGCGAAGTTGGCCCCTGCAAGGCCATCGCTGCCAAGGCTGGGGCTAGTGCCGCAGAGGTAATTCACGCGATTTCAAATGCCTGCGGCATCAACCCGAAGGTCTTTATCGTCACGCTGCAAAAAGAGCAGGCACTGGTTACATCCACCAAGCCAACCGATTACATGTATCGGGCGGCGATGGGATTCGGTTGCCCAGACAGCGATCCCGGTATCTGCGGCAAGGTCTTTACCGGCCTTTTCAATCAGCTTTACAAGGCCGCGAGGCAGTTCCGCTGGTATGGCAACCCAGCCGGATCATTTACCTACTGGAAGCCCGGTCGCACGGTCTCAATGCGGTTTAACCCAAAGGCATCTTGTGGCAGCAAGAGCTTTGAGCTCAAGAGTCAAGCCACGGCAAACCTTTACTACTACACGCCATACACCCCGAATGATGCTGCCCTCAAGAACCTCTACGGCACCGGTGATAGCTGCTCGGCATACGGCAATAGAAATTTCTGGCGCTTTTTCCACGACTGGTTTGGGTCTCCAATCGGCGGTAGCTACCTGCTGAAATCCAGCACCAGCGAAACCTTCCTGATCGTAGACAACCTGCGCTATCGGGTCTCCGACGCCAGACTGGCTGCGGCAATTCGCCCGCTTGGCCCAGAGGGTGTGATTTCCCAGGCTTACCTGGAAACCTTTACCAACAAGGGCGACCTCTATCAACTGGTGAGACGCGGCACCACCGGTGACTTCTGGTTGCTAGTGGATGGCAAGCGCTACTCGCTGACCGATTGCAATTTGGCCAAACAATTTGGCTTGAACTGTGATCTGGCAACCAGTCTGACCGAATCTCAGCTGAGCCTATTTATCCAAGGTGGCGCGCTAACCAGGTTGGTCCAGACCCCTCAGGGGAACAAGTTCTGGATCGAAAACGGCAAGAGTAGCCCGGTCGTGGATGACCTCGCACTGAACTCAGTGGGTGGTCAGGGCACCACAGTGAGTCCGCTGGTGGTTGAGCAAATCGTCTCACTGGTGCCAGGCGAGCCACTGGCGAGCGATCTGACGGTCTTCGGCCTAACCGGCACCGATGATGTCGCGCTGGCATTTGGTGGCAAGAGCTATCGAGTGGCGGCTTCGCTGGCCTCTGCTATTGGTCTAAATAAGTGGTTCACAGCCTCCAAGGTTGAGATTGATCAGCGGTTGATTGCCACATCTTCGGGCATCGTTCGTGGATTTGTGGCAAATGCCGCCGGTCAGAACTTTGTACTCACCGAAACCGGGAAGCTACCGGTTTTAGATCCGACCAACTGGACCACACAGGTTTCAGTGCTGCCAGACGCGGTGGTCAACAAGATTCCAACCGTGAATGGGGCTTTGGCAGCGCCTGCGGTGGTCACCAGTGTGGGCAACAAGCTCTCGTATTTCGTGCAGGGTGGCCAGCGTCGTGCGGTTTCAGATAAGTCGATGACCGAGCGATTCCTGAACCTAATTAGTCAGTCCAAGACCATCACTCTGCCGCTAGCTGCGATCAACACCGTTGATAGCGTCGGCAATGGTTTTGCCCCGGGCTCTTTGGTGAAATCGGCGGGAAGCTCAACGATCTTCTTAGTAGATGACCTCACCAGAAAAGTTCGACTGACATCCGAGGACCACGCCAAAAATGTCTCGGATTCCAAGATCTACACCCTCGATAACGCAGAGCTCACCAAGCTGCAGACCAGAACCGGTTTTGCATCCATCAAGGTGCAGTGCGACGGTGCAACTTACCTGATAGATAACGGAACCCTCTATCCGATATCCCCAGCTGGAGCCGACGAATACCCGGGTAAGCCATATCCGCTTGCAGTTTCGACCTGCGCGAGCTTGAACGTTGCCAGCAAGCCGATTGGGCAGTTCGTTAGGGATGCCAAGGGTGGCTTGTTCTTTGTGGAAAATGGCACTCGTAGCCGAATCAAGAACTGGGCGCAGTTCGCCACCCTGAAGGGCGATGGACCTGGGTTTATCAGCGCATCGAATTTCTTTGCGAGCAAGATTCCGGTTGCTGGAACTGCCCCCGCCACCGCAACGCTCGCGTCCTTTGCCAACACCCCAACCGGCATCTTTGACGAGCTGACTTTTCTGGGCAGCGTGCCGGTCGTAACCACCCCAACCGTCTCGCCAACCCCTAAGCCGACCACAACCCCAAAGCCAACTGTTTCTGCTACCGCTTCACCTAAGCCAACCACCACCCCGAAGCCGACACCGACGCCGACGGCATCGGCGACTCCAAAACCGACCCCAACCCCAACCAGCTCGGCTACTACATCGGTGTATGTGAACTACAAGGTGGTTACCGGTGACACGCTGTGGTCGATTGCTAGCAAATTCGGTGTCACGGTCGCCAGAATCCAAGCTGCCAATTCGCTTGGCACATCAACCAGTATTCGAGTTGGCCAGACCCTCAAGATTCCAACTTCGGTCAGCTCGTCGCCAACGGTGACCGCGCCTGCTCCGGTCAAGACCTACACCGTAAAGGCCGGTGACACGTTGTGGGGAATCGCAAGCAAGCTCGGGGTAAGTGCCACCAAGCTCGCTGAGGTAAATGGCATAACAAATCCCAACCTGCTCAAGGTTGGACAGGTGCTAAAGGTTCCTAGCTAGCATCCCAAGCTGACTGGACGATGGAAGCCAAGTCATGCTTGGTTCTGAATCCCAGAACCCGGTCAATTCGCGAAACATCGGCCACCAGTCGAGGCGGATCGCCGGCTCGGCGCTCGCCAATTGCAACCTCAAAGTCAATGCCGCTAGCACGCTTGAGTGCATCTAAAACCTCAATGACTGAGGCTCCAACGCCGGTGCCGACATTGAAGGTGGTGAATTCTTGATTAGCGCCGGCGAGGTAGTCCACCGCTGCTAGATGGGCAAGGGCCAGGTCTTCGACGTGAACATAGTCTCGAATGCAGCTACCGTCAGGGGTTGGGTAGTCGGTGCCAAAAACCACCGGAGCCTTGCCAGCCTTGACCGCGTTGATGGCGATTGGAATCAGATTTAGCGCTGCTGTGTCGGCCAGCTCTTGGCTTGCCGCACCGGCGACGTTGAAATACCTGAGGTTTACGCCCCTCAGGCCCCAGACTTCGGCATTCTTCAGCATCATTTCGCCGATCAGCTTGGTCTGACCGTATGGATTGATAGGAACTCCAGGGTAATCCTCGGTGACCTTATCTACATCGGGCATTCCGTAGGTTGCTGCCGATGACGAGAAAACCAAAGACTTTAGGCCAACCTCGCGCATCGCAAGCAGCAGGTTTGCCAAACCGCCTAGGTTGTCCAAGAAATATTCTTCAGGTTTTTGAACTGACTCTCCAACCTGCTTTCGGGCTGCCAGGTGGATCACTGAATCAAAATTGTGCTCGCGCATTAGTTGAACCAGCTGGGCAGAGGCGTCTCGGGAGGCCAGGTCCAGCTCAAGTGCTGGGCAATCAATACGACTCGTCAAGCCGGTCGATAGGTTGTCCACAACCACGCAGGAGTGCCCGGCGGACTGCGCCGCTTTTACAACGTGAGATCCGATGTAGCCGGCACCACCAGTTACCAATAACTTCATGCCTAAAGGCTACCTTGAGGCTTTGCTAACAATTTGCCTTCACCGGAATAAATTCAACTTGACAAGGGCATAATTACACCGATGTAATTACATCAACGAGATTCAAAGGATTAGGGGTTTAGGCATGGAACAAAGAGGTCAGGTGCCTGCAAACTGGTTCGTCGATGTGCTCAAGCTGGGGGTTGCTGGAGCGTATTCAGATGGCGAGTCAGATCCACTGGCGTGGCAAGAAGACGCACTTTGCTCCCAGACTGACCCAGAGGCTTTCTTCCCTGAAAAGGGTGGCTCGACCCGCGACGCAAAGCGCATCTGCGCGCAGTGCACCGTAAAGAGCGAGTGCCTCGAGTACGCACTAAAGAACGACGAGCGCTTCGGCATCTGGGGTGGCCTCAGCGAGCGCGAGCGTCGCCGTCTGCGCAGGCGCGCCTAAGCCGTCGTGGGTTCGCTCTCGGTAGCGGCCATAGTCGTTTCACACGCCCAAGCCGACTTACTTGAAAGATCGCTTGCCGCACTGAGTGAGCAAACGCACCCAATTCAGCAGGTTGTGGTCGTTGAGACCGCGGGCGACCAAAGATCTATTAATTTAGCAATTAGCTATGGCTTTTCAGTCATCGAACCTGGGCCGCTAAAACTCGGAGCCGCTATCCAGGCCGGCATCAATTCGCTTTCCTCAACCCCGGGCTGGATTTGGGTGCTGCACGAGGATGCGGTTGCCGAACCAGACGCCCTCAAATACCTATCCCAAGCTGCCGAGATTTCGCCTTCGGTGGCAGTGATTGGACCCAAGCTCTTAGAGCTCGATAACAGCATTCAGATTCAACAGCTCGGTCTTACCGCTACTCCTACCGGTAGGCCATTTCTTTTAGTGCAGCGCGAATATGACCAGGGTCAGCACGATAAAGCTGGTGACACCCTCGCGGTTTCTACCGCGGGCATGCTGGTTTCGCTGGGGGTTTGGCAGCAGCTCGGTGGGCTAGATGACTCTTCACCGGTTTTAGCGCAGGACTTGGAATTCTGCGCCAAGGCTCGGGTGGCGGGTTATCGAGTAGTGGTCGAGGCGAACGCTCGAGTGCACCATGGCGGCCTTTCGATGCAGGGTAAGCGCCCCAGAAGCTGGCTCTCGGGCAGTGTTAGTCAGGCGATTTCTCGTGCCCACCTGCACTTTGCAGCTCTGTATTTGCCAGCCGTCGTGGTTTTTGCAATCTACCTGCTATTGCCGCTGCTGGTACTACTCGCAATACCAGGAAACTTGCTTGCGAAAAGACCTGGTCGTTCAGTTGCGCAGTTCTCCGGATGGATTTGGGCTTGGTTCTCGCTGCCTTCGAGACTTTCGGCTCGCAAGCGATTCCGCTCGCTAGGTTCGGTCAAACCGCTTGGGGCACTTATTGCCACCAAAGCGCAGCGCAGTCTGCGTCGTAAGGCCAAGTTTGAGGTTGAGCCCGAGGTCTCCATTGATTCAGCGAGACCTGGAGTTTTCCGAAGCAACTCCGCTTGGTTTGGGCTACTACCGCTGATCGCCTCAATTCAGCTGTTTCCCCAGGGGGCTATCACGGCTAACGGCATATTGCCGCTTGGCTCAAGCCTGGATCGACTGCTGCCGTTTGTGGCAGCAAATTCGCTTCCGGTTTTGGATTCGGTGGCACTGCCAACCGATCCTTTCAATTGGTGGCTAGCCTTGGCCGGATTGCTCTGGCCAACTGAGCCCTCACTTGGTTTTGCAGCGCTGATATTTATGTCGGCCAGCATCGCCTTCTTCGGAGCTTGGCAGCTGGGCAAGCTCTTTATTGCAAAGCCTTGGGTAATTACCTTGGTTTCCCTTGGCTATTCGCTTAGCCCACAGCTACTAACCCTCAAATCAAATCTGGCTGTGGTTGAGCTTTTGGCCGCGGCCATCCTGCCCTGGGCGCTGGTTTTCCTAGTCAGGGCAATCGAGGCCTTCAATAGCGCCAGGGCATGGCGCTGGACAGGGCTTTTAGGTTTGGCTCTTGCCCTGCTGGCAGCAGCATCCCCGCTTGCCGCAGCTCTGATGATCGTGACGGTAGTGATTGGTGCACTGACGCATCCGCGACGCGGCGTGATTTTGGTTTGGGCGATTTTGCCGGCTTTTGCAGTGCTCTACCCACTACTTCGCTTTGCGATTGAGAATCAGGCCTGGGCCGAACTTACCCGCGCCAGCGCTATTTCTGGTGCTCCCATCGACGTCCTGAGCTTTGAGAATCTAATGACGCTTGGGGTTTTGGCAACCTTAAGTTTGCCGGCCTGGTTTTTCGCTTCCGGCAAAGTCAATTTTGGGCTTTTCGGCTTCGCTATTGCAGCCTTAACCTTGAGCACTATCCAGCCGCTGGCATCGAGTGCAGTTTTAGTTCTAGCGGCGATCTTAGCCCTATTGGTTTTAGCCGGTTTGAGCGTGCAGGGCATCAAACTCAAGGCACTGAGTGCTGTATTCGCGGTAGCAGCCACAGGCGCACTTATTTTCTCCACTTGGTTCTTTGGATTATCCAGCCAGGTGGACCCCAGGTGGCAGTCAGCTCGCGTAATGCCAGCGCTAGTTGTTGCCGCCAGCGAACAGGATGAGAACTTGCGAACCTTGGTGATTGAGGTGGGGCAGCCAATTCAAGCAAGCTACATCTGGGGCAGTGGGCAAAAGCTTGAGATGTCATCCGCCCTGTTGGCAACCCAGCCGGTGGATTCAGAGCTAAAAGCGGCCCTTGCCCAGATCACCGCAAATTTGATTGCCGGCAATCAGGACAAGTTAGTTCCGCTGCTTGCAAAAACTCGGGTCGACTTTGTTTTGCTGGCCACCCCCAACCCTGAAGTTGAGGTTGGAATCTCGAGCCTGGATATTCTTCAGCCGGCAGGAGCCACTTCTTACGGTGTGCTGTGGAAGGTGACCAGCGAGAATGACTCGACACCTTCTATTGCAGAACCAGATCCAATCCGCCCATGGCAGTTCGGTATCGTTGCGGCTTTTGCCCTGCTTGCGCTTCCAACCCGAGCAGCCATCCTTGGTCGCCGTCGAAAGCGAGGGTCTAGGTGAAGCTCCCAATTCGAATTCTCGGGGCCACCCTGAGCCTTGCTGGCCTGGCTGGTGCTTGGCTTGCCCAGGGTTTTGAGTTTCCGCCGGTTCCGGCCGTGGTTGAAGATGCGATTTCCGTATCTACCGATGCCAAGCCGCTTCAGCTCTACTGCCCGGGTCCGCTCACTGAACTAGGCGGCAAGGACGGCACCGATTTGGGCTCCTTGGCGCTTATCGGCAAAGCGAATCTGACTTATCGACTCGGTGAGGGTGAGCTATCGCAAGAACCACCAGGTCGGATTGATCAGGGAACCTCGCTGTCAATGGCAAGCGGTGAACAAGGTTCAGCTGCTTTGGCTGGTGCTCAGTCTCAACTGATCCAGCGACCTCGAATGGCTGGCCTAGCTGCCACAAATTGCGGTCAGCCTCAGGCTGAGGGTTGGTTACTAAATGGCATGGCCGGAACGGGATTCGAAAGCATTCTCCTGATCGGAAATCCCAACCCGGTTGAAGTTCAGGTTGAGTTGACCTTCCATCTGGAAACCGCAACTAGTTCGCAACTGATTACTCTGGCTCCTTTTGCGCAGCAACAGCTTTCGCTGGCAAGTTACGTTGCCGCAGAGCCTCAGTTCGCCATTCACTTCCAAAGCTCCGGGCAAAAAGTTTCGGTCGCGATGCAAAATCGCTCCAGTGTCGGGTTGACCGCCACCGGTGTTGAACTCAAAGGGCCAACCGCTAATGCCTCAAAAGAGCTAGTGATTCCAGGTTTTGAAGTTCTGGCCGACGGCCTGGCTAAGGCATCGCTTCGGGTATTCAACCCCGGTTCAGAATCGGCACGGGCCCTAGTGACATTCGTCGGATCCGGCACCAATAGCGATGTGGTTGAAATTGAGGTTCCAGCCTCGGGGTTTGGTTTAGTTTCTCCCCAACTAAGTGAAGGTCACTATCTGGTGCTGATTCAGTCCCAGGCTGAACTGATGGCTGAGCTCTACAACCCCTATGTCGCGCAGCGCTTGGATTTTGCATGGCTCACTCCGGTTGCGCAGCTAAGTGGCAAAACCGCGATTGCGGTGCCAAACTTCAACGCCAAATTGGCTCTGGCCAACCCCGGCGCACAAGCCATTAGCGTGCTGGTAACCGACAGTGAGGTTACTCAAGCCATTTCGGTGCCAGCGCGTTCTCAGCTGCTGGTTCCGATCACCGGCAAGTCCGTAGTTCTAGAATCAACCGGCAATTATCAAGCCACCGTGATTTTGAGCGATCCCAACGGCTACGCGGTTACTTCACCGTCTAATAATGCCAACCTGGGTTCAAATATTGAGGTTCAAGTCCGCTAGTGCGGGTGGATTAGCTCCCAAGGATCCTTATCAATAAGGAATGCGGCCGCCGATATCACGGCATGCTCGATGTGCATTCTGGGGTCGGGCAGTCGCTGCCGGCCGAATCTTTCGATGGGTATGCGATACAGCGTGACGGTCATCGAAGCCTTGTTGGCGTTCCAGCGTCGAACTGGCTCGCCATCCACAATCCCTGGCACGTCTTCGATGCGCCAGCTCAGCGATTTGAAATCCTCTGGATAGCTCTCTTGCAGGTATTCGCAGGTCTCCTGCACCACCGATTCAAAAAAGCCCAGCCGGGCTACCCCGAAGTGAAATAGTTTGGAGGGCAGTGGCCTGCGCAGTCCGCGACCGTGTCGGTCTCGGTGACTTGAGGCCCTGATTCCCATTGGCTCATTGTATTCTTGGCACGCTAAAGCCAAAGAGAGTTCGCGCAGTGATCAATTTCCAAGATTTCGTAAAGACCTATGACGTTCGAGGCCTGGTCGGCTCTCAGCTCACCGAGGACGTGGTGGCAGCCTTCGGCGCTGCATTCGTGGACGAACTTGAGCTCAGGGGCAAGCAGTTGGTCATCGGTCACGACATGCGCGATAGCTCTCCTGAGTTTGCGAGGGCTTTTGCCGAAGGTGCAGTCAAGCGCGGCGGCAATCCGCTTATGCTCGGGCTTTGCTCCACGGATATGACCTACTTTGCATCCGGCAAGCTCGATTTGCCATCTGTGATGTTTACCGCCAGCCACAACCCGGCTAGCTATAACGGTATGAAGTTTTCCCGAGCGGGTGCCAAGGGCATTGGACTGGACTCGGGGCTTGCCGCAATTAGAGACCGAGCCCAAAGCTATTTCGATTCCGGGATTGAGCAGCTGGCAACCACGGGATCAAGTGAAGAGATCAATCTCACGCGTGAGTATGTGGAATACCTCAGAGAGCTGGTGGATCTATCGAAGACTCGCAGGCTCAAGATTGTGGTCGATGCCGCAAATGGCATGGGAGGCTTCACGGTTCCACTGGTGCTCGAGGATGCTGCCGGCTTGCCAGCTCTCAATCTCGAGATTGTGCCGCTTTACTTTGAGCTGGATGGCACCTTCCCGAACCACGAGGCAAACCCGCTGCAGGTTGAGAACCTGAGGGATTTGCAAAAGGCAGTGGTTGAACACGGGGCAGATCTTGGTTTGGCATTCGATGGCGATGCCGACCGCTGTTTCGCGGTCGATGAGCGCGGGGGGCTGGTTAGCCCTTCGGCGCTCGCCGCGATTGTTTCGATTCGTGAGATTGAACGCGTCAAAGCGCTGGGTGAATCGAACATCACCGTGCTGCACAACCTGCTCACCTCAAAAGTTGTTGAGGAGCGCATCCGTCAGGCCGGAGCAACGCCAGTTCGAACCAAGGTTGGCCACTCGCTGATCAAAGAGCAGATGGCGGCAACCAATGCGGTGTTCGGTGGCGAGCACTCCGCTCACTACTACTTCCGGGATTTCTGGGGAGCTGACAACGGAATGCTGGCAGCTCTGCACCTAATCAGCGAGCTGGGGCAATACCAGGGCACGATGAGTGAGTTGTCCAAGAGCTTTAGTCCTTATTTCTCCTCTGGTGAGATCAACTCCACCGTTTCCGATGTTCCAGCTGCGATCCAGCGGTTGCGAGAAGCGTTCCCGCAGTGCAGCGTTGAGCACTTTGATGGCTATACCTTCAGCTCCGGAGATAAAGAAAATTGGTTCTGGTTCAATGTTCGCTCGTCAAACACCGAACCATTGCTTAGACTTAATGTCGAATCAAACCACGAGGCCTCGATGGAAAAGATTCGTGACCAAGCCATCCAGATAATCCGGAATGGCTAACCGATCCGAGAGGCCCTAAATGTCCCAAACCTTAACCCAGTTTGATTTCAAAGTTGCTGACCTATCGCTAGCCGAATCCGGCAGGCACCAGATTCGTCTTGCCGAAGCGGAAATGCCGGGCCTAATGGCACTGCGCAAAGAGTTCGGTCCATCGCAACCGCTAAAGGGCGCTCGCATCGCGGGTTCGCTGCACATGACCGTGCAGACCGCTGTGCTGATTGAGACCTTGACTGCACTTGGTGCTTCGGTGCGCTGGGCAAGTTGCAA
>DLPB01000018.1:0-8750 GCA_002479805.1 Micrococcales bacterium UBA7469 | reverse complement strand
GAGCGACCAAACGGAACCCCAGTATTTGCTTGGAAGGGTGAGAACCTCGAGGAGTACTGGTGGTGCACCGAGAAGATTTTTGACTTCTCCTCCGAGGGCTTCGATGGCCCAAATCTGATCTTGGATGACGGTGGCGACGCAACGTTGCTGGTTCACAAGGGTGTCGAGTTTGAGGCTGCCGGTTCGGTGCCCCCTGCTGGGCTAGATGATTCCGAAGAGTATCGAGTGATCCTTGAGGTGCTGCGCGAATCGCTAAAGCGCGACTCCAGCTACTTCACCAGAATTGCCAAGGACATCAAGGGTGTTTCCGAAGAGACCACCACTGGTGTTCACAGACTGTATGAGTTTGCCAAGAACGGCACCTTGCTGTTTCCGGCCATCAACGTAAATGACGCGGTCACCAAGTCAAAGTTTGACAATAAGTATGGAATTCGCCACTCGCTGCCGGATGGCTTGAACCGAGCAACCGATGTCCTCATGGGCGGAAAAGTTTGCTTCGTTGCCGGTTACGGTGATGTGGGTAAGGGATGTGCCGAGGCGCTCCGCGGCCAAGGTGCCCGCGTAATCGTTTCTGAGGTTGACCCGATCTGCGCATTGCAGGCAGCGATGGATGGCTTCCAGGTCACCACCCTTGAGGAAGTCATTGGCCAGGTCGATATCTTTGTGACTGCAACTGGAAACGAAAATATCATTCGTCCCGAGCACCTATTGCAAATGAAGAACCTGGCGATTTTGGCAAACGTTGGTCACTTTGACAACGAGATTGATATGGCCGGAATTAGCCGCATGCCGGGTATTGAAAAACTTGAGATCAAGCCGCAGGTTCACGAGTGGCGCTTGCCAAACGGTAATGCGGTTTTGATTTTGTCCGAGGGTCGTTTGATGAATCTTGGCAATGCCACCGGGCACCCAAGCTTTGTGATGTCGACCTCATTCTCTAATCAGGTGCTGGCTCAAATTGAGCTTTACTTGCGAGCCAGCGAGTTGGGGCTCGGAGTTCACATCATGCCTAAGGAGCTGGATGAGAAAGTGGCCAGGTTGCACTTAGACGCGCTTGGTGTAAAACTGACTCAACTATCTGACCGTCAGGCACGATACATTGGAGTAGATGTAGCGGGTCCCTACAAGGTAGATCACTACCGGTACTAGCTGGAGGTTGTGCAGTGTCAAACAAGATTCTTGTCGTTGACGATGATGATGCACTGCGCGAAATGGTTGGGCTGGTCCTAAACGCCGCCGGTTACGACACGGTTTTTGCAGCCGATGGCATAAACGCTGTCGAGGTATTCAAAAAGGAAGACCCGGATTTGGTGTTGTTGGATATCATGCTGCCGGGGCAGTCCGGTATTGAGGTTTGCAAGCAGTTGCGTGTGCTCAGTGGCACCCCGATCGTGATGCTCACCGCCAAGGGAGACACCGAAGATGTTGTGCTTGGGCTTGAGGCCGGTGCCGATGACTACGTGGTGAAGCCACACAATGGTGCCGAGCTTTTGGCTCGAATCAAAGCGCGACTTCGCCCTGTGACGGAAGACGGCGGCATCATCACGGTTGGCGAACTAACCATGGATCCACGCTCCTACGAGGTGAAGCGTTCCGGGGTAAGAATTTCGTTGACTCCACTTGAATTCAAATTGCTACACACCTTGGCTGTAAAGCCACAGCAGGTGTTCTCCCGCGAGATGCTTTTGGAGCAGGTTTGGGGCTATCAGTACAAGGCTGACACCCGCTTGGTCAACGTTCACGTGCAGCGCCTTAGGTCCAAGGTTGAAGAAGATCCAGAAAACCCAAAGATTGTGACCACGGTGCGCGGCCATGGATATCGGGCTGGTAACGAAACTCCGTGATCTCCCTGCTCAGACGGTCTCTTACCGCTAGGACCGTATTTGCCACAGTAACCCTGAGCGCTATCGCGCTGGCAACTCTGGGGGGATTTCTCTCCTACTCGCTAGCCAACAACTTCTTTCAAAACCGTCTGAGCCAGGTGCTCAGCGAAACCGAGCGTGCGGTTTCTTCGGTGCAGGGCACCGTGGCTGCCGCTTCGCTGGCCGATGAAACCGCACTGCAGACCTTGATAAATTCGGTGGTGCCATCGCTTGAAGTTTCCGGCGTCTCTGGTGCCAGACAGGTGGCGCTACTGCGTAGCCCGGGACAGCCCCAGCTGCAACTATTTCAGTCACCGATTTCCCAAGACCTAGACCTTGCCACTATCCCAAGCGAGTTGCGGGAGGCGGTTAGGGCATCGGATGGTGTCCTCACCTACACCTCGGTGTCTTTGGTTCGAGAGGGTCTAATCGTTCCAGGCATCACAGTTGGTGCCCCGATAACGCTTCCGCTGGCAGGAGACTTTGAGCTCTATTTGGTATTTGATCTAGGTCCCGAACAGCAAGCTTTGGCGACCGTCCAGAGTGCGCTGGCGGTGGGTGGTGTCGTTCTTTTGGTGGTGATTTCGCTGGTTAGCTATTTCGTCACCAGAACCATTGTCAAACCAGTGGAGCAGGCAGCATCGGTAGCCGAATCACTCTCCGAAGGTCAATTGGATGTTCGTCTTCCGGAGAAGGGCACCGACGTGATGGCGGTTTTGGCTCGTTCGTTCAACAAAATGGCCAACAGCCTGCAGCAGCAAATTCAGCAGTTGGACTCGCTTTCACGTATGCAGCGAAGATTTGTTTCGGACGTTTCGCACGAACTTCGCACCCCGATGACCACCATCAAACTGGCGGGTGAGGTCATTTTTGGCAACCGCGACAGGTTGGACCCATCACTGTCTCGCTCTGCCGAGCTGATGCAGAACCAGATTTCTCGCTTTGAGGAACTCCTTGCAGACCTGCTGGAAATCTCCCGCTATGACGCCGGAGCCGTCACCGCCGATCTTGAGCTGCACGACCTGAACGCCGTGGTTGGGGCTGCCATCGCCAGTATCGAACCGCTAGCCAAGAGCAAAGACACCGAGATTCAGGTGCGATTGCCAGCCGGAAATGTCGAGGCCGAATTCGATGCCAAACGGATCGAGCGACTGCTGCGCAACCTGCTGTCAAATGCGGTTGAGCATGGCGAGGGGAAGCCGATTGTTGTCGAGGTTGGGTCCAATGCTCAGGCGGTTGCAGTCTGTGTAACCGATCGGGGCGTCGGTATGACTAAGCAGCAACTGGAGCGCATTTTTGACCGCTTCTGGAGAGCGGATCCAGCCCGTCAGCGCTCTGTGGGTGGCACTGGTTTGGGGTTGGCAATTTCTAAAGAAGATGCAATCCTGCACCGCGGTTGGTTGCAGGTTTGGTCAAAACCTAATCGCGGTTCAAGCTTTAGGCTCACCCTTCCGATTAGTGCAACCGCGGTGATTTCAAACTCACCTCTTCCGCTGCCTCCAAGAACGATGGAGGGCTGATGAAGAAGTTCTATGCATTGGCACTGAGCCTTACGCTACTGGCCGGTTGCGCGCAGCTGCCGACTCAGGTCAACATCAAAAGCGGACCAGAGCTGGTTGCTCCCGAGGCGGTTGACTTTAGCTACTACGTTCCAACCGGGCCTTCCGATGGTCAAACTCAACAGGAGATTGTTTCTGGGTTCCTGGCGGCTGGCACTGGACCGCAAAACGACTATTCAGTGGCAAGAGAATTTCTAACCGCAGAGTTTGCTCAGCGCTGGAATCCAGCCGGTGAGGTTTTGATTCGCGACGGCGCACCTGGATTCACCGCAACCGGGGATAGCTCACTTTTGGTTGATGTTCGAGTTGGCGCAGTGGTCGATGAGCATGGTCGCTACCAAGAGAATCTCGAACCCGAGCAGGCAACGTTACGCTTTACTCTGCAGCGAGAAAATGGACAGTGGCGCATCGCGAGTGCACCGAACCTAACCGTGGTTACCTCGCCGGTATTTTCGGTGGTATTCAAACCCTTCCAGGTTTACTTCTACAACAACACTCAGAACTCACTGGTGTCGGACGTTAGGTGGTTCCCATCTCGCGCATCGACCGGAACCAAGTTGGTCAACGCCCTGCTGGCAGGTCCTTCCTCCCACCTGGCTCAGGGGGTCACCACCACAATTCCCGATGGCACGAAGTTGACCATCGACGCGGTGAATGTAGTTAACGGCGTTGCGCAGGTTGATTTCGATTCGACCGCGCTCGAGGCTGATGCCTTAGAGCGCAGACTAATGCTCACCCAGTTGCGAGCCACGCTGATGCAGCTGGTTGGTGTCAACGATGTGCAGGTCTCGATCAATAACTCTCCGCAGGAGATTGTCCCGGCGAATTTGCAAACTGCCTCCGTGGGAGGCGCGGCCTTTTACCTCAGGAGCACCGGCATCTATCGCGTGACGGGCACCAATGACACGGTGATTCGAGGAACTGCCGGGTTCATTAACCCTGATTCCGTAACCGCCTTTGACGTCACCGAAGATGGCGACTGGATTGCCTATGCCACCTCCGCCGGCATCAGCGTGGTGAACAACACCGGTTTGTCTGGTCGCACCGCATTGGTGTCAAGGCGGCAAAACTTCAGCAGTATGTTTTTTGATTCCTATGGCTACCTCTGGGTGATTCCAAGCGCGGGTATTGAGCCCATCGAAATCATTTCCAAATCAGGTGAACGCAAGTATCTCTTTGACAACTCGGTAGGCACTCGCGGCAAGGTAAGAATCAGCCCGGCCGGCGCCCTCATTGCTAGCACTGAGGTCGGTGAACCAAGCCGCATTCGCACCTACTCGATTTCTCGAGACCTGGCGGGTTGGCCGATAAAGCTTGGCCAGGGCGGCGAGGTAAACACCTCGATCGGCGATGTGATCTCATTCAGTTGGCAGAGTGCCGACACCCTCAGGGTGCTCGAGGCCACCAGCTCAGGCTTGAACTCAATCAGTGATTACCCAATCACCGGACCCAGATCGCAGTTGAGTATTCCGCCGATTACCGGCAGCGAGATCTACACCGGAACCGCAGGCCTCTCTACCTATCTGATTGCAGAAAACGGCGAGGTTTGGGTGCTAACTGGGAGTGCTTGGCGCAGAGTAGTGGCGGATGCCCTGCTGCTGGCAACCAACGACTAACGTGCTCGAAAAAGCGACAGTTGCTAACAGTTAGGCGATAACACGTAAAAGTCTTCACGTGGACGACGAAGCTTTGTGGATGCTCAGCTCTTTGATTGACTTCGTGTTTCCCGCTCGGTGCATTGTTTGCAACAGCGGCCCAAGGCAGCTTTGCGAGAACTGCCTGCCGCAGTCAAAAACGATACCGATTGCAGGTTTTCGATTTCCGGTAACAGCTGGTTTTGAACTTGAGGGCGGCGTTGAGAAAATCATCGCCGGCTACAAGGATCAGCAGTTGACCTCCCTGGAAAGACCGCTAGCTCAAGCGGCGGCGCTGCTTTTAGCAGCCCAAGATTTCAGCTCGATTGATGCGATTGTTACCCCCGCGAGAAATTCAAAAAACTATCGAAAACGGGGTTTTGATCCAGCCCGCAATGTTGCGAAAAAGGCCCTGAAGCTAGTCGGCGTAAGAGTTCCGGTGATCAGCCTAGGTAATGCTAAAACCAGATTGGATCAACGCGGATTAGGTAAGCGGCAACGACTGCAAAACGTGATGGGCACAATGTCGCTAAGGCGCTCTGGGCTTCTTAGGGTTGCTCTGTTTGATGATGTTATGACCACCGGAGCCACGGTCTTCGAAATGGCAAGAGCCTGCGAAAAGGCTGGGGTCGAAGTTGCCTTTTGCTGTGTATTGGCTCAAAGAAAATCAAATATTTGACACCTGCCATTCCAATTAGGCGTATGTTGTTTTTAAGGGCAAAGTGGCCCTTAGACGGAGGTAAAAATGGAACTCAAAATATCCGCAAAGAACCTCAATGTCTCGGATCGATTCCGAGATTATGTCTCAGAAAAAGCCGGAAAAATTGACCGGTACACCCACAAACCCGAAGAGCTTCACATCAAGGTAACCCGTCATGAGCACAGCAAGACTGCGGGCTCAGAAGATCAGGTAGAGCTAACCGTTTATGAGCCGGGGCACATTGTGCGAGCCGAGGCTCGAGCCAGCGACAAATTTGCTGCCTTCGACATCGCATTCGGCAAGTTGGTCGAGAGGCTTCGCAGATACTCCGATAAGCACAAGGTTCACCGCGGTGGTGGACACAAGAATCCATCGGCCAGTGAGCTTTCTGCTTCGGACTTTGCCGCTTTGGACATCACTCCGGCAGATCACGATCTACTCCTTGGGAAGGCGCCGAGTGAAATGGCGCAGCCGGATGAGCCTTATTCTCCGGTGGTGATCAAATCCAAGGAGTTTGAGGCTAAGCCAATGACCAAAGAGGAAGCTGTCAGCCACATGGAACTGGTGGGCCACGATTTCTACCTGTTTATGGACTCTGAGACCCTTCGTCCGGCAGTGGTTTACCGCCGTAAGGGCTGGAACTACGGAGTTATCTCACTGACCTAGTGATTGGCCCATCACGGGTAGAATTACAGCCATTAACCAAGGAGTTTCTATTGGCGTCGATTATTGACAAATTGCTTCGCGCGGGCGAGGGAAGACTGCTTAGAAAGTTGCAGTCGATTGCCGCAGAGGTAAATGCGCTGGAGCCAAACTTCCAGGCCTTGACCGACGATGAGCTACACGGCGAAACCGCCGCACTGCGCCAGCGTTTTGCCGAAGGCGAGAGTCTTGACGATTTGCTTCCAGAGGCTTTCGCAGCTGTTCGCGAGGCGTCGGTAAGAACCCTTGGCATGCGCCACTTTGACGTGCAGCTCATGGGTGGAGCGGCGCTTCACCTGGGCAACATCGCCGAAATGAAAACCGGTGAGGGTAAGACTTTGGTTGCTACCCTTGCGGCCTACTTGAACGCCATTCCAGGTCGCGGTGTGCACGTTGTCACCGTGAACGACTTCTTGGCCGGCTACCAGTCGGAGTTGATGGGTCGAATCTTCCGGGCCTTGGGCATGACCACCGGCTGCATTCTTGGCGGCCAGGATCCAGCCCAGCGTCGCGAGATGTATGCCTGTGACATTACCTACGGCACCAACAACGAATTTGGTTTTGACTACCTGCGCGACAACATGGCACTAAACAGCCAGGACCTGGTTCAGCGCGGCCACTTTTTCGCAATCGTCGACGAGGTGGACTCCATCTTGATTGATGAGGCAAGAACTCCACTGATCATCTCCGGCCCGGCGGCTGCCGATGTCAACCGCTGGTTCGGCGTCTTTGCCAAGTTGGCGCAGACTCTGCAAATCGATGTTGACTACGAAGTCGATGAGAAAAAGCGCACCGTAGGTGTGCTGGAAGCCGGAATCGACAAGGTTGAGGACTACCTGGGCATCACCAATCTTTACGAGACTGCTAATACCCCGCTGATTTCCTTCCTAAACAACTCGATCCGCGCCAAGGAACTTTTCCGCAAGGATCGTGATTACGTGATCGTAAACGGTGAAGTGCAGATCGTTGACGAGCACACCGGACGCCTTTTGCCAGGTCGACGCTACAACGAGGGCATGCACCAGGCCATCGAAGCCAAAGAAGGTGTGGCGATCAAGGCTGAGAACCAGACGCTGGCCACCGTCACCCTGCAGAACTACTTCAGGCTCTACGAGAAGCTTTCGGGTATGACCGGTACCGCTGAGACCGAGGCAGCCGAGTTCATGTCGACCTACAAGCTGGGCGTTGTGCCGATTCCGACCAACAAGCCCATGGTTCGAATTGACCAGTCGGACCTGATCTTCAAAAACGAAGAGGTCAAGTTCCACATGGTGGTGCAGGACATCGCCGAGCGTCACGCCAAAGGTCAGCCTATTTTGGTTGGAACCACCAGCGTCGAGAAGAGCGAATACCTCTCCAAGCTGCTCGCCAAGGCAGGCATCAAGCACGAGGTGCTGAACGCCAAAAACAATGCCCGCGAGGCAGTGATTGTTGCTCAGGCCGGTCGTTTTGGTGCGGTAACCGTGGCAACCAACATGGCCGGTCGCGGTACCGACATCATGCTCGGTGGAAACGCAGAATTCCTGGCCGTGCAGGAAATGCACAAGCTCGGACTCGACCCAGAAGAGCAGGCCGAGCAGTATGAAGAGGCTTGGGATGAAATCTTCAGCAAGGTCAAGCAAGAGGTAGCCAAAGAAGCCGAGCGCGTGCTCGAAGTCGGCGGCCTCTATGTTTTGGGAACCGAGCGCCACGAGTCGCGTCGCATCGACAATCAGCTACGTGGTCGTTCCGGTCGTCAGGGAGACCCGGGTGAGTCCAGGTTCTACCTATCCTTGACCGATGACCTGATGCGACTATTCAACTCAGGCGCTGCCGCTGCGCTAATGAACCGCTCGTCAGTTCCTGACGACTCAGCAATTGAGTCCAAGATGGTTTCTCGCGCAATCGCATCGGCCCAAGGTCAGGTTGAGGGCCGCAACGCAGAGATTCGAAAGAACATCCTCAAATACGACGATGTGATGAACCGTCAGCGTGAAGCAATCTATGCCGACCGCCGACAGATTCTCAAAGGCGAGGACATCTCCGCAACCTTCCACTCCTTCCTGGAGGAGACCGTCAAGGACATCGTTGCGGTCAACCTTCCAGAGGGCGGAAGTCAAGACTGGAACCTCGAGCAGCTCTGGGTTCAGCTAAAGCAGATCTATCCAATCGGCATCGAGATTGCAGAGGTCTTGGAGGCGGCTGGCTCGCGAGCCAAGCTGACTCGCAACTGGCTAATTGAAGAGATCTTGTCCGATGCTCGCATTGCCTACGCCAACCGCACCAAAGAGGTCGGTGAAGAGGTAATGCGTGA
>DLPB01000019.1:2151-21281 GCA_002479805.1 Micrococcales bacterium UBA7469 | reverse complement strand
GTGATTGCCGCAAACCGAAAGGTGACTGGGCAGATGGCGAGGCAGGTGGCTGAGATCTTTACTGAGGTGATTGCGGCGCCAGATTACGAACCTGAAGCACTAGAGATTTTGAAGCAGAAGAAGAACCTGAGGATTCTCAAACTTGACGCTGGCTATTTCCGTCCCGCGGTTGAAATGCGCCAGATCTCTGGCGGAGTCTTAGTTCAGGACTCTGATGGTTTTGAAAACTTAGATTCAAAGAATTGGACTTTGGTTTCTGGATCTCCAGCCGACCAAGAGACCATGTTGGATTTGGAATTCGCTTGGCGCGCCTGTCGCGGTGTGAAGTCCAACGCAATCCTGTTGGCCAAGGACTTGGCCGCGGTGGGAATTGGGATGGGACAGGTCAACCGAGTTGACTCTTGCCGTCTGGCAGTTTCGCGAGCAGGGGAGCGAACTGTTGGCAGCGTCGCTGCCTCGGATGCATTCTTCCCATTTGCCGATGGCCTAGAGGTATTGCTTGCCGCTGGAGTCAAAGCGGTGGTTCAGCCCGGAGGCAGCGTCCGCGATGAAGAGGTGATTGCTGCAGCCCAGAAGGCTGGAGTAACCATGTACTTCACCGCGGAGCGCCACTTCTTCCACTAACTACTTAACCTCGTTGAGCAATCCGGTCGCCACGTCGAAGACGAAGCCGCGGATTGAGTCCTTCTTGGGGACGAACGGGCTGTTCTTGATGCGAGCGATCGACTGTTTTACATCTTCATCCAAGTCGCTGAATGCCTCTGCTGCCCAAGCTGGCTTCTGCCCGACCTCCTCCTGAATTGAGGCCTTGAAAGCATCATCGGTGAAGGTGAGCATGCCGCAATCGGTGTGGTGAATCAGAATGATTTCCTTGGTGCCAAGTAGGCGCTGCGAAATGGCCAGCGAGCGAATTTCATCCTCGGTGATGACACCACCGGCATTGCGGATGACGTGAGCCTCACCCTCGTTTAGTCCCAGTGCTCCATAAACGTTCAGGCGAGCATCCATGCAAGCAACCACAGCCACCTGCTTGCTTGGTGGCAGAGGAAGTGGGCCCTGGAAGCTGGCTGCGTATTTCTTGTTGTTTTCTAGATACTGATCGGTGACTGACATGTCACTCCTTTCTGGCTCGACGATTGAAACAAGCCAGCGGGGAATAGTGCCCAAGTGTGACGGATTGTTACTGGTATTCTGAAGGGCTGCCCGCAGGGCGGCGGAGAAAGATAAATTGCCTGAACCTCAGCTAAGCACGGCCAAGACCCTTTGGCGATTGGTGCCATACGCAAAAAAAGCGCTTCCCCGCATCAGCTTCGGTATTTTGGCGGCCATTGCCGCCCATATGTTCGCTTTAGCAATTCCGCAGTTCTTGCAAAACCTGGTCAACTCCCTGGTCGCGGGCGGTTATGAGGCTCTGTTCCCAGCCGTTGGACTAATCCTTTTGATGGGTGTTGCCGAGGCGATTTTTGTGTTGTTGCGCCGCTGGCTTGTTCTTACCCCTGGCACCCACGTCGAGGCCGGCATGAGAAATGCCCTCTATGCCAAATTGCAGGATTTGCCTGTTGCATTTCATGATCGCTGGCCCTCGGGGCAGCTACTTTCCAGAGCCGTTTCTGACCTCAGCCTGATTAGAAGGTGGCTGAGTTTTGGTTTGGTGCTTTTTATTGCCAACTTCCTCACTTTGGTGGTGGGCATGCTAATCCTGTTCAGCTATTCGATTTGGTTGGGTCTGATCTTCTTCTTGGTTTCGATTCCAATTTGGATAATCGGTTTCAAGTTTGAAAAGGAATACGGCGAGATTGCTCGTAAGTCTCAGGATCAGTCTGGAGACCTGGCCACGCGAGTCGAGGAGTCAGTTCACGGCGTCAGGGTCTTGAAGGCCTTTGGACGTGGACCCTTTGCCGCCAAGCAATTTTCCGAGCAGGCATTTGAGCTCAAGCAAACCGAGATCACCAAAGCCAAGGCGGTAGCGAACCTTTGGCGGTACCTGATCATGCTGCCTGAGATTGCAGTTGGTTTATCCATGCTTGCAGGTGTGTATTTGGTATCGCAGGGAGATTTGACGATGGGAGGGCTGGTTGCTTTTTTTGCAACCACCATCGCGCTTCGCTGGCCAACCGAATCGCTAGGCTTTCTGCTTTCTATGACTCTCGAGGCGAAAAGCGCAACCCAGCGCTTTTTTGAGGTCATGGATGAACCGATTCAAATTTCCGACCCACAAAACCCAAAGACCATTGCCGAGCCGATGGGCCTATTGGAGTTTCGCGATGTCCACTTCCGATACCCCGACACACCCGGCGATAAGCCAGATCTGCTTAATGGCATTGACCTGACGCTGTTGCCTGGGGAGTCAGTTGCGCTAATTGGGATTACTGGTTCAGGCAAGACAACTTTGACTGCTCTAACTACCAGGTTGCATGAGGTTACCTCAGGTCAAATCCTGCTTGATGGCACCGATATTCGTGATCTTTCAAGGGCTGAGCTCAGGCAACATCTCGCGATGGCCTTTGAGGATGCAACGCTTTTTTCACTGCCGATTCGAGACAACATCCTGCTCGGGCGCCCGGACGCCAGCGAAGCAGATCTCAAGCAGGCCATCGAGATTGCACAAGCCCAGTTTGTTTATGATCTGCCCAACGGTCTTGATACCACCTTGGGTGAGGAGGGCTTAAGTCTTTCCGGTGGTCAGCGCCAGCGCATTGCGCTTGCAAGAGCAGTTGCCGCCAAGCCACGAGTCTTGATTTTGGATGACCCGCTGTCTGCGCTGGATGTGGACACCGAGGCGATGGTTGAGGATGCCCTGAGGCATGTATTGACCACAACCACCGCACTAATCGTTGCGCATCGACCATCGACCGTGATGCTTGCAGACAAAGTCGCACTTTTGGAAGCGGGTCGAATTACGGCCTTTGGCACGCATCAAGAACTCTTGAAATCCAGTGAGCACTATCGGTATGTGATCTCATCTCTAGAACAAGAAGCTAAAGAGCGGGAGGTGAACCTATGAACCTAAAGGGCACCAACAATGAGGAGCAGACAGAACTCTCCAAAGAGGAATCTCGCTATATCCGAGCTCGCTCTCGGAAACTCTTGTTCTCCATGCTCAGTCCTATGAATCGAAGGCTCGGCCTGGCTGCGATTTTGGTTTTGTTCTCCACCTCGATGCGAGTGGCTGGACCGGCCCTGATTGCACTGGGTATCGACTGGGCTCTGCCGCAAGCGATTGAGGGGCGAACCGGATCGCTATGGTGGGTGGTTCTTGGCTACCTTTCCGCGGCTTTGCTCTCTGCTGTCTTGGTCTATTACTTCTTGATGATTACGGCCAAGGTCTCGCAGAAGATGCTGTTTGAACTGCGTAACCGCATGTTTGTTCACACCCAAAAGCTTTCGATCGAATTTCACGAGCGCTACACCGCAGGCCGAGTTATCGCTCGTCAAACCTCAGACCTGGAATCCATCAAGGAGCTCTTGGCAGGCGGCATGGGGCAGCTGGTAGTCGGGCTTTTATTCATGCTCTTCACCGCAATCGCACTTCTGCTGCTCGACCCAATCTCCTTCTTGGTGCTACTGGTGTCGTTGCTACCGCTTGGCATCTTGACCAGGTGGTTCCAAGTGCAAACCAACCTCGGTTATCGCAAACAGCGCGTTGCATCTGCAAAGTTGATTCAGTACTTCGTCGAAACCATGACTGGAATTCGTGCAGTTAAGGCTTTCCGCAAGGAAAAGCGCAATGAAGCGCACTTTGGTGGCCTGGTCGAGGATTACCGGGGCTATAACGCGCGCCTGATTCAGCTTTTCGGTATCTATGACCCAGGTCTGATCCTGATTGGAAACATCACCGTTGCCGCGGTGCTCTTGGTTGGTGGCCTGCGCGTGATCGATGGTGATTTGGGTATCGGTGTTCTAACCGCAGCTATTTTGTATGCCAAGCGGTTCTTTGACCCGATGGAAGATATTGCCATCTTCTACAACTCTTACCAATCGGCATCTAGCGCGCTGGAGAAGATCTCGGGTGTGCTGGAAGAGGAACCTACGGTTCCCGAACCACAAGAACCAAAGCCACTCGATCGTGCAAACGGAGCGATTAGCTTCCGCGGAGTTGAATTCCAATACAACACCGGACCAGTGGTTCTGAAAAAGCTTGACCTTGATATTCCCGCGGGACAGACGATTGCACTGGTTGGTACCACCGGTGCGGGCAAGTCGACGCTCGCAAAACTCATCTCCCGGTTCTATGACCCAAGTGCTGGACAGGTTGAGCTTGATGGGGTTGATCTCAGAGAGGTCGCGAACACGGACCTACGGCGCGAAGTCGTGATGGTGACCCAGGAGGCCTATCTTTTCTCTGGCTCGGTTGCGGACAACATTCTGCTTGGTCGCCCGGGGGCGAGTTTTGATGAGGTGGTTGCAGCCGCCAAGGCAGTTGGAGCTGATGAATTTATTCGGTCACTCCCCGATGGCTATGATACCGATGTGAATAAGCGCGGTGGCCGCGTTAGTGCTGGACAGAGGCAGCTAATTTCATTTGCCAGGGCTTTCTTGGCTAATCCCGCTGTGCTGATTTTGGACGAAGCGACCAGCTCGCTGGATATCCCATCAGAGCGAATGGTGCAGCAGGGGTTGAAGACCCTCTTGGCAGATAGAACCGCGATAATCATTGCTCACCGACTCTCGACTGTCTCGATCGCCGATCGGGTCCTGGTGATGGAGCACGGCGAGGTCATCGAGGACGGTTCGCCACAGCAGCTAGCTTCGGGAACCGGCAAGTTTGCCAAGCTCTACAAGGCCTGGAAGGACTCGCTGGTCTAGCCCTTTATGAGCGCGATGGCGCTCTTGGCTGGCAGGTTGGTCACAAACTTGCCGCCCGAAACCTGATACTTCTCTCCCGAGAGAACATCAAGGTATTCGCCATCCTTCAAGCTGGTCGCCATATCAATAGCCGCCTCTTGAGTGCTGGAGACGTTCATCACGAACAGGGCCTTGTCACCTCTTGAGAATCCAAAGCTGGAGTCAACCTGGTATACCTGCTCGACCGAGGTTCCAATAACCGCGGACCTAAACTTCAGCATTGCTTCGGTTGATGCAAACCGGTGCTGGCAAATCCACTCACCAGGTCCATAGCCTTCTTTGACAATGCTGTGACCGGACTCGTCAACCTCACAGCTGACATCGTCAACACCTGCCTCCGTTTGGTTGGGACCATCGTCATAGCCGGCGAAGGCGTAGGAGGAGTAGAGCATCGGCTGGCCATAGTTCTCGGCTAGAAGCAGCATGGTCGCTAGTTCGAAATCGACCATGTTGTTGTAGTTGAGGGTTTTGCCATTTCGCTCGGTGTCATGGTTTGACACGAACGCAACCGCGCTTTCACTTGGCACATGACCGATGTAGCGAAGGTCCATACCCTCTGGAACCATCATCTCCATCTCCATGTAGCTCTTGAGGGCATGGGCGTAGGTGAACTCCCAAGCATCACCAGAGCCCAGGTAATCCTCCGGTTGGATTGGTTCTCCCGCGCCACGAATCACTTCGTGGATGATCCTGGTGCCCTCAGGCAGCTGGTCAACGATGGCCTGAAGGTCTTCGGCAGCCATGTGCTTTGCAGCATCAAATCGGAATCCTTTGACTCCGAGCGAAATCAGGTCGTTGAGGTAGGCGAGGATCTTTTCCTGAACGTTTGGTCTGGATTGATCCAGGTCTGGAAGGCCCAGTAGCTCACAGGTTTGAACCTCAGCCTTGTCTGAATAGTTCTGGATCGAATCATCGAAGGTCAGATCACAGTCGTGGAAGTCTTCGGGAGTGTAAAGCCCAGGGTACTCGTATTTGGTGAACTCGGTGCCGGCATAGCCAATTCCATTGTTGTTGGCCATGTGGTTGATGACCGCATCAGCAATGATGTCGACCCCGTAGTCGCCACACGTCTTGACCATCTGCGCGAACTCCTCGCGGGTGCCAAATCGACCTTCGAGCTGGTAGCTGACCGGCTGGTAGATGGTCCACCAAGTGTCTCCAACGATGTGCTCCTGCGGGGGAGCAACCAGTGCCCAGTCAACTCCAATTTCTCCCAGGTACTCGCACTCTTTAGCAACCGAATTCCAGTTGTACATAAATAGCTGAACGCCGACTTGATCCACATATCCCTCAGGTGGAGATTGCTCAGTGGAACAGCCACTTAGCGCAAGAGCGGCGATTAGCAAGCTAGCGATGGACTTCAATCTGGAGTGCATGTCGGCAATGCTAACCGATAGGCTAAGCAAGGCTGTTTTAGCGCGGTTAGCGCCGAATATTTCAGGAGAATCATGAGCAAAATCAAGGTGGTTGGCAAGGTCGTCGAACTAGACGGCGACGAGATGACCCGCATCATCTGGCAGGACATCAAGGACAACCTAATCCTTCCCTTCCTAGACGTAGAGCTTGAGTACTACGACCTTTCGGTCGAAAACCGAGATGCAACCGATGACCAGGTAACCATCGATGCCGCTCACGCCATTAAGCAGCACGGCGTTGGTGTCAAGTGCGCAACCATCACCCCAGACGAGGCTCGTGTTACCGAGTTTGGCTTGAAGAAAATGTGGAAGAGCCCGAACGGCACCATTCGTAACATCCTTGACGGTGTAGTTTTCCGCGAGCCAATCATCATTTCTAACGTTCCAAGACTCGTGCCTGGTTGGACTAAGCCAATCATCATCGGTCGTCACGCTCACGGTGACCAGTACAAGGCCACCGACTTCAAGGTCCCAGGCAAGGGCACCGTAACCATCACCTGGACCCCAGCCGATGGCTCCGAGGGTCAGACTTGGACTGTCGCCGAGTACCCAGAGCACGGTGGTGTTGCCATGGGTATGTACAACTACATGGATTCCATCCGCGACTTCGCGCGTGCCTCTTTCAACTATGGCCTGGCTCGCAACTACCCGGTCTACATGTCAACCAAGAACACCATCTTGAAGGCTTACGACGGTGCGTTCAAGGATGCCTTCCAAGAGGTATTCGACGCTGAGTACAAGGACCGCTTTGCGGCTGCCGGCCTAACCTATGAGCACCGCCTCATCGATGACATGGTTGCCGCATCCCTGAAGTGGGAGGGTGGCTATGTTTGGGCTTGTAAGAACTACGACGGTGACGTGCAGTCCGACACCGTAGCTCAGGGCTTCGGATCTCTCGGTTTGATGACCTCGGTGCTCACCACTCCAGATGGCAAGACCGCTTTGGCTGAAGCAGCTCACGGTACCGTGACCCGTCACTACCGCGAGTGGCAGAAGGGTAACAAGACCTCTACCAACCCAATCGCATCGATCTTCGCTTGGACCCGAGGCCTAATGCACCGTGCCAAGCTTGATGGCACCCCAGAGGTACAGCACTTTGCAGAAACCCTGGAGGATGTCATCATCAAGACTGTCGAGGCCGGCCACATGACTAAGGACCTCGCTGCACTGGTGGGCAAGCAGCAGGCCTGGCAGACAACCGAGGAGTTCATGGCAACCCTCGCTCAGAACCTAAAGGCTCGTTTGGGCTAGTAAAACACAGGGCTTTTTGGGCCTGTGGATAACCCCCTGCAGTTTTCTGCAGGGGGTTTTACTTTTTGCGCATGAAAAAACTTCATGCCCTGTTTATTGCCTTACTTCCAATCGCCTTGCTCCCAGTGATGCCAGCTCAGGCCGCACTGGATTGCGACAATGGCTTTTGTGTCCAGTCCTTTTACTTCACCGGCACCCCACAGGTTTTTGCGGTGCCGGATGGCATCGGCTCCATTCGCTATGAGATTTACGGTGCATCCGGCGCTCGCGGTGGAGCTGGAGCGCTAGCTCAGGGCTATCTTCAAAACCTGCCTGACGAGTTGATCATTCAGGTCGGTGGTGCTGGTGGCCTTGGTGCCAATCGCCCCGGCGGATACAACGGTGGCGGCGCATCCGGCGGCTCTCGAAACAACGAGGGGGCTGGTGGTGGAGCATCCGATATCCGACTCGATTCGTCGCTTGAAAGTCGAATAGTAGTTGCTGGTGGCGGAGGCGGCGGCGGTGGCTTCGCCGGAGGAGCTGGGGGGCCCGGTGGGCTGGTCGGATCAAATGGTAACGATGGTCAAGGCCTGGCCGGAAAGGGTGGCACTGCCACTCAGGGCGGTGACGCGGGTATCAACAATTCATCGGGAGCCCAACCAACCGCCGGAGCGTTCGGTTCTGGTGGAGCCGGTGGATTTGGTCTCCACGCCGGCGGCGGTGGCGGCGGAGGCGGCTGGTACGGCGGTGGTGGTGGAGGCGGTGACGATGACGAAACCGGCTTTGATGGCGGCGGAGGCGGCGGAGGATCCTCTTATGCCCATCCCGATTATGTGGCCAACGCAAGTTTTGAATCAGGTCTGAACTGGGGTCACGGTCGAGTCATGCTTTACTACCAACTGATTCCGTCGGTGGTGAGTTTTGTTGGAGCTCAAACAAGCCTGACCGAGATGTCCTTTGACTTGGTCATGAATCAAAACATCTCAAACTTATCGGCGGAAGACTTTGAGTTTTCAGTCGGTAACTGCCAGGTCAACCGGGTCGCCATAAACCTGAATACTGCGAACATCAGGCTGCGAAATTGCTCAAGTGGTGACATTGGGTTGACTCTCAAGGCGGCTTCAGTTGGCGAGTGGGAGCTTGGACCGCTAGCTGCTCAAACTGCCATCGCCGTGAATGACCTTGCAGGTCCAACTCTGTTGATGTCCCAACCACCCCAGCGCCACTCGAGCTCAGTGGTGGTGATCCCCATCACATATTCCGAGCTGGTTCCAACTCTGGAATCGTTCATCTTCCCAGATTGTCAGGCCGAGTTGACTACAGAGAGTCTGCTTCTGAGTTCATGCTCAGAGGGTGTTAGGACCATCTCAGTATTACCTTCAGTTGCCAGTGATGCTTGGGGCAATATCGGACCATCCGCTCAAAGTGTCAGCTTTGCGATCGACCTCACGCCTCCCACCTTCAGTCAAATTGCGACCTTCAGTGGTAACACCACATTTAGCTATCAACTAATGCTGCAATTCAGTGAGACGGTCGAGATTGCACTTGACGCGATTCGCGTCTCGAGCAGCATGAGTTGCTCTCAGGAAATTAACGCTCAAACCCAGGTGTGTGGTCATGGTTCGGTTAGTTGGAGTGTGAATCTCGCGCTGATTACTGACCTTGTCGGTTACCCAGTTGGTGATGGAGTGGTTCACTTTGAAATCAATAACCCAGCTCCAGAACCTGATCCGATCCCGCAAGCCCAAGCGCCAGAACCTCAGCCGGTCAACTCGACACCTGCACCAGTTCAACCCGAGCCCGTTGCGCCGCCAGCCGAACCTCAACCGACAGGCCCGGCCATTGTCATTGAACCAACGCCCGAGCCAGCCGCTGGAACTGAATCACCCAGCACTTCAGATGCTGCTACTCAGTCTGAGGCCGTAACCGAATCTGAATTGGTGTCGGTCGAACCAGTTTCTGGGTCAGAGGAAATCGAACTGCCATGTGAGGATTCTGCTAGCCCATGGGTGGAGTTTGAATCGAATGATGCAGCGATAGTTCAGACGCTTGAGGCCCAACCTGGCCCTCTAAAGCCCGCGCAATCGCTGCAAAATCTGGGCCCTGATCCGGTTGGGCAGACTGAGATTCACGAGACTGATCCTTCGCCGGCAGGTCCCAAGACTCAGGTTCAGACATTGGTTGCCGGACCTGAGTTGGAACTTCAAAAACAACCGAGCTGGCCTTGGATCGAGATTGCCATCACCGGCTTGTTGCTTGGATTGATTGGCTTTGGAGCGTATCGAACTATCGGAAAATGATGGTCCTTTGACCATCTAGCAGGACGCGGTGTTCGGCAAACCACTTGACCGCTTGGGTCAGGGTTTTCGACTCCGCGTCCTGTCCGATTTGAACTAGCTGTTGCTTCGAATCAGAGTGCTCAACTCGGGTGACGTTTTGCTCGATGATCGGACCTTCGTCGAGATCTTCGGTGACAAAGTGAGCAGTGGCTCCAATCAGTTTCACGCCACGCGCATGAGCTTGGGCATAGGGGTTTGCACCTTTGAAACCGGGCAGGAAGGAGTGATGGATGTTGATGATCTTGCCCTCAAACTCCTTGCAGAACTCAGGAGAGAGAATCTGCATGTAGCGGGCCAGAACAATCAGCTCAATGTCACTTTCACGAATGAAATCGCGCAGGCGCTTCTCAAAAAGCGCCTTATCGATGCCGGTCTCAATCTTGTTGTGTTCGAACGGGATCGAGTAGAAACCGGCGATAGAAGCAAGGTCTGGGTGATTGCCAAACACCATAGGAACCTCGATGGGCAGAAGACCAGAGTGCTGTCTGTAGAGAAGGTCATTGAGGCAGTGGCCAGCTTTGCTGACCAGCACAATGGTCTTCATCGGTCGACCCACGAAATCTAAGGTGTATTCCATCTGAAACTTGTTGGCGATGGCCTCGAACTGCTTCTCAAAGTCAGCCTTTGTGATGTCGGCTTCGATTTGCAAGCGCATGAAGAAGCGGCCGGTGTCCAACGAGGTGTACTGCTTCGACTCGGTGATGTTGCCGCCAATCCCAACCACCGCTCCAGAGATGGCGTGAACGATACCTGGCTGGTCTGGGCAGATGAAGGTTAGAACCCAGTGTTCCTTAGTCGACATGGGCTCAATCCTATTGAGTCACAGGGGCTGAAACCCGCTTGCCCACTGGTAAACTCTGCCCATGTCCACACAGCCAGCTAGCTTCAATGCCCCCTTGTCCGAGGTTGACCCAGAAATTGCTGCCGTCTTGGAGCAGGAGCTGGACCGTCAGCGTCACACCCTAGAGATGATCGCGTCCGAGAATTTTGTCTCGCGCGCTATCTTGGAAACCCAGGGCTCAGTCCTGACTAATAAGTACGCCGAAGGTTACCCAGGAAAGCGCTACTACGGTGGCTGCGAGGTGGTTGACATCGCAGAGGACCTAGCACGTGAGCGCGCCAAGCAGCTCTTTGGTGCTGAACACGTAAACGTCCAACCTCACTCGGGTGCCACCGCAAACGCGGCTGTGATGATGGCGATGGCTAACCCGGGTGACCGCATTCTTGGACTTTCATTGGCACACGGTGGTCACCTGACCCACGGCATGAAGCTGAACTTCTCAGGAAAGATGTATGAAGCTCACGCATACGAGCTCCACCCTGACACGCACCTGATTGACATGGACATAGTTCGTGAACGTGCCCTTGAGACTAAGCCAGCTGTTCTGATTGCAGGTTGGTCGGCTTACTCCCGTCACTTAGATTTCGCGGCCTTCAGGTCGATCGCCGACGAGGTGGGTGCCAAGCTTTGGGTCGACATGGCTCACTTCGCAGGCTTGGTTGCAGCGGGACTCCACCCTTCACCGGTTCCATATGCTGATGTGGTTTCCTCAACTGTTCACAAGACTTTGGCAGGGCCTCGTTCTGGCGTGATTCTCTCCAAGGCCGAGTACGCCAAGAAGATCGACTCTGCAGTATTCCCCGGTCAGCAGGGTGGCCCATTGATGCACGTGGTTGCCGCCAAGGCAGTTGCCTTCAAGGCGGCAATGCAGCCTGATTTTGTAGAACGCCAGCAGCGCACCATCGAGGGTGCTCGCATCATCGCTGACCGCCTGATGCAGAAAGACATCACCGAAGCTGGCATTTCGGTCTTGACCGGTGGCACCGATGTGCACCTGGTTTTGGTAGACCTGAGAAACGCTGCAATCGATGGTCAGACTGCCCAGGACATCCTGCACCACGCAGGAGTAACGGTGAACAAGAACTCGGTACCGAATGACCCTCGTCCACCGATGGTCACCTCTGGAATTCGCATTGGTGCTCCAGCGCTAGCTACCCGTGGTTTTGGCGCCACCGAGTTCACTGAAGTTGCCGACATCATCGCAGAGGCCCTCAAGCCTGGTGCCGATGTGGCTCCACTTCGTGCCCGCGTGCGCAAGCTAACTGAAGCATTCCCGCTCTACTAGCAATGACTGCAATCAAGCTCGATGGTTTGGCGATTGCCAAACAAATTAAGGCTGAACTGGCCATCGAGGTTGCTGCGCTTAGGTCCAGGGGCGTCATCCCAGGACTTGGAACCTTGCTGGTTGGCGAAGATCCAGGATCTAAGTCTTATGTTGCAGGTAAGCACCGCGACTGCGCCGAGGTCGGAGTTGAATCAATCCGAATTGACCTACCACAGACCGCCACCAAGGCGGATGTGGTTAGCGCCATCAAGGACCTGAACAACGCAGATGAGGTCACCGGCTACATTGTTCAGCTACCGCTGCCTGCGGGCATGGACTCCAACGCGATGCTTGAGCTTATTGACCCCGCCAAAGATGCAGACGGACTGCACCCAATCAATCTGGGCAAACTGGTTATGAATATTTCAGGTGAGATCTCCTCACCGCTTCCATGCACTCCGAACGGAATCCTGGAATTGCTTCGCCGCTATGAGATTGCAACCTCTGGCAAGGAAATGGTGGTGCTTGGACGAGGGCTGACCGTGGGGCGTCCGCTGAGTCTGTTGGCATCTCGTAAAGGCACCGACGCGACTGTTACCACACTGCATAGTGCTTCAAGAGATATCGCGGCGCATCTGAAGCGGGCGGACATCATCGTAGCCGCGCTTGGTTCGGCTCACTTTGTCAAACCTGAGTGGGTCAAGCCCGGAGCCGCAGTCTTGGATGTTGGCATCAGCCGCACCGAGTCTGGGCTGGTAGGCGATGTTCACCCAGAGGTGGCAAATGTTGCCGGCTGGCTCTCACCAAATCCAGGTGGGGTTGGGCCCATGACCCGAGCGATGCTTGTGAGCAATGTTGTGAGGGCAGCTCAGAACTGAGACCGGATTGCCCAAAGATCTGGGAAAACCGGGTTGAAGAGCGTGCTCGCTAGGTAGCCAGCTCCCGATGAGCCTCCGGTGCCCATCTTTCTGCCGATGGTGCGCTCGACCATCTTCACGTGACGATAGCGCCACTCCTGCAAGCCTTCATCAAGATCGACAAGTGCCTCACCAATCATCGAGGCTTCTGGGTCATTGCGATGCAACTCAATCAAAGCTTGCTGCACCTCTTCGTTTGGTTGCCACGCCAGGCTGACATCGCGACTCAGCGCGCTCGCTGGCATGGGCATTCGGGTGTTGAAGTAGCGAAGTGCAGAATCCCATAGGGAGGGCCTGGTCATCGCGGCCTCTACTCGCTCTCTGGCGGGAGAGCCGGGCACTAGATGATCTGCCATTCCCATACCTGATCGCTTATCCGCGTCTGCACCCGCTTGATCTCTGCGACCTAGGACTGCTTCCAGTTCCCGAAACTGCGCTGACTGAAATCCAGAAGCTGAGGTGAGTCGGTCGCGGAAAGAGTTGAACTGCAGCGGAGTCATGGTTTCAAGGATGTCGAGTTGCGAAACACAGGTTTTCATAATTGTCCGCATGCGACCGAGGATTGCCATGGAGCGGTGGGTATCACCCTTTTCAAGAGAGCGCTGCAATGCGCTGGCCTCATGAAGCAACTGCTTGAACCAAAGTTCATAGACCTGATGAATCGTGATGAAAAGCAGCTCATCGTGCTCAGGGCCATCGCTCAGCGGCTGTTGCAACTGCAATAGCTCATCAACTTTGAGGTAGGAGGTGTAGCTGACGTGTTTATCGTGGCTCATTTACTGCCCCAATTTTCGATGGCTCTTGCGGTTAGCTTGCGACCAAGTTCAATCTGGTCTTTTGCTTTGTGGAACTCCAACATTCCGATCGAGTCGATCGGAATCTCGACTAGGAGATCAGGTGGATATCCGGCGGTGCGATATCGGGTAATGATGCTCTGCATGGTTTCGATCGACCGCTCCATCACCTCGAAGGTGCTGATGCCCTTTGGAATTTTGGCCAACTGCTGCGTTTCAGTGTCTGACCGTGACGCACGTTTGTCGCTGGAGATGATGGACGGATTGCCCATCGGGTGATTCTTGCCCGGACCTGATAGTGAAATCGCGATCACCAAATCCGCCTTATTCGAAGCCAACGGAGCAATCGGCAGCGGGTTCAGTAGACCACCATCCACCATCAGCCTTCCGCCAACGGTGACTGAGGATATCAAACTAGGTATGGCGATCGAAGCTCTAATTGCTGCATCCAAGGGACCCTGTTGAAACCAAACCTCTTTGGCCTGCATCACGTCGGTGGCAACTGCTGTAAAAGGGATGCTCAGCTCTTCAATTCGCACCTTGCCAAGGATCGCTCGGACCTTGTTCATTACCTTTTCGGCTTTGATTGCGCCCGGTGCCGATAGCGATGGATCTAAAAGTCGAATCACATCGGTCTGTTTCAAAGAGGTGACCCAGGATGCAAACTCTTGCAGCTTGCCGGCGCTATAAAGGCCACCAACCATGGCGCCCATCGAGGTTCCCGAGATTGCAACGATATCAAAGCCTCGGGCTTCGAGCTCCTGAATAGCGCCGATGTGGGCATAGCCCCTTGCTCCACCGGATCCAAGTGCTAGTGCAACGGTCGCCATTAGGTAACTCGATTCCCGTCCATCGAAACGCTCTTGTACTTCTCTGATTGGACTAGCTCACGAAGTCTTTCAAAGCCCTCGTAGACCTCTTCATAAGAGGTAGCAAGTGGCGAGATGGCCAGCCTGATGGAACCAGGTTCGCGATAGTCCGGAATTACGTTGCTGATCTTTCGAAGTGCATAGGCGATCAACTTGGCATCCTTGTGCTTGATGATGATGTGTCCTCCGCGCTGAGTTGAATCCCGCGGGGTTCCAAGTTCGAACCCAAGTGGCGCGAGCCAAGCATCGTGCAGGGCGATCATCAAATCGGTGCCAACCGCTGCCTTGTGAGCAATCTGGTCGATACCAGCCCTTCCGATCATCTCGAATGCGACCTCGACACCTCGGATTCCAATGATCGAAGGAGACGCAATTTGGTATCTGCGAATCGTGTCTGCTGGCTCAAAAAACGGACCCATCTCGAACTGCTTTTCCTGAGCAAACCAGCCTTGGATCGGCACGCGTAACTGGGTCTGCAGGGCCTTTGAAACAAATAACCATGCAGGAGATCCAGGGCCCGAGTTTCCGTACTTATAAGTGCAACCAACCGCTAGCTGAACATCATTTTTCTCGAAATCCAACTCAATTGAACCGATTGCGTGTGAGCAATCCCAAACCACCAATGCGCCGTATTTCTTGGCGAGGGCATTGATCGCTTTCATAGGCTGTCGAGCACCAGAGCGGTAGTTGATTGCCTGCAATGTAATCAGTGCTACGTCCTGGCTGAGGTGCTTTTCTAGCTCCTCGGGTGAAATCATTTCATCCTCAGATGAGATTTCAACAGCCCCTGGGCCACCCATTCCGTCGGTGTTCAGGGTCACCAGCTTTAGCGCATGGGTCTTGGCGATGCCCTCGAGAATGTAGCGGTCAGTTGGGAAATTGGCAGAGTCAATAATGACGGTTTTGCGCTCCGGGTTTGCAGAGATTGCAGCCAGGCAGAGTTGGTAGAAGTTCACACTGGTGGTGTCGCACACCAGGGTCTGGCCTGGACCCGCCCCCAACGCGGTTCTGGCCAACAGGTCACCCGCGGGCTGGGCCTGATCAATCCAGTGACTCCAACCATCGACGAGCTCTTTGCCCCATTCCTCAATCAAGAAATGATTCACCGCTTCAACGGTTTTCTTTGGTAATCGGCCTAGTGAATTACCATCCAGGTAGCAGAGCTCTGGGTCGGAAATGAGGAACTCAGATTTGAAAGATGCGAGTGGGTCGTTGGCGTCAAGCGACTGCGCATAGCTTCGTTGCGTTGCCGCCTCCGGATCAATTCGGAAGCTCATACCCCAACTCTATCCCTAGAGCAGAAGTTGGTGCTTAGCCAATTCGGCATAAAGCGGGGTGGTCTTCACCAACTCCGAGTGCGTACCAACGCCGATGACTTCTCCAGATTGCAACACAATGATTTGGTCAGAATCCACCACCGTCGAAAGTCGGTGGGCAATCACAATCAGGGTCCGATCCTTGGCCACGGCATCGATTGCCTCACGCATCCGCTGCTCGTTGGGTCCATCCAATGCACTGGTCGATTCATCTAGCAGCAGGATTGGAGGAGCTGCCAGCAATGCTCTTGCGATTGCCAATCGTTGGCGCTCGCCACCGGAAAGCATGATGCCATTTTCGCCAACCTCGGCATCTAAGCCTCGAGTCTCGCGCTGCAATACCTCCTCGAGGTTCACCATCCGCAGTACCTCTTGTAACTCGGCATCACTGGCTTCAGGTTTTGACAGCAGCAGGTTGTCTCTGAGCGAGCCGGCCAGAACCGGAGCATCCTGTTCTACATAACCGATCTGACTTCTGAGTTCCGATCTGGAGAACTCAGTCACGGGTTGACCGTCCAGCAGAAGTCGACCTGAGGTTGGTTCGTAAAAGCGCTCAATTAGGGAGAAGATCGTGGACTTGCCGGCACCGGATGGTCCTACCAAGGCAACCCTCGCTCCGCGCGGGATCGATAGGTTTACACCTCTTAGTATCGCAACTGCGTCTTCCCCTTCAGCGGGTTCGTAGTTGAAACTTACGTCTTGAAATTCAATCGCTGTCTTGGAAACCGGCACATGAGTGTCACTCACCGAGGTCTCTTCCTCTTCCAACACCATGATCTCGTTGATGCGAGCCATGGCACCAAGCGCACCCATCACTGAGGTGTAGGCGCCAAATGCTGAAATTAGCGGCCCAATCATGAAGAACAGCAAAATCACGAAGGTAACCAGGGATGCAATTTCGGTAGCTCCAGAGGCAACCCGCAGGCCACCAAGTCCCAGCACCACAATAAAGGCCGTGTTGAAAGCAATCTGAGCGATCGGAGCGACGGCTGCCGAAAGCTTGGCGATCGCAATACCCTGGTCATACGCGGCGTGGGCAGCTTTGCCGATGACCTCCGCTTCTTTGGCCTCTGCCCTTGAGGCACGAATAGTTCTGATTGCACTCAGGGCCCGCTCTACGGCTGAGCTCATCTCGCCGACCCGCATCTGCGCCTTGGTGGTGGCCGACCTGATCTTGCGACCGGTCAATGCAATTGCGGCCACCGCGGTAAAGACAACGGCGAGGGTTGAGACCAGCAGAATCGGATCTATGAAAGCCATTACTGCGATGGCTCCAACGAACTGCAGTAGACCACCAACTGCATCTACTAGACCCTGGGTAAGGACTGACTTCAACAGTGTGGAATCGGATCCAACTCTAGAGACCAAGTCACCGACTCTTCTGCGGTCATACTCTGCAATCGGGAGTCGAAGCATTCTGCCAACTAAGGCTTTGCGAGTGGTGAGCACCACGCCCTCACCCGTTTTGTAAAGCAGGTAGTACTGGAATGCATTCACTATGGCAGCAACCAAAATCAGCGCGACCAGACCAAGTGCCAAGGATGAGATATCAAGCTGCTTCTCAACGGCGCTGATGAGCTGACCGACCACCAGAGGTTGGGAGAGGGCAAGGGCGGAGGCAATGATGGATAGCCCAAGTGCCAGGTACAGGGCTTTGCGGTGATCTTTGAGGTAGGGGAAAAGGTCTTTTAGGTTTGCCCTGGGGCCCTTGTACTCTCGCGAGCGTGGATTCTGGGTTGGGTCTTGGTAATACTCACTCATGAGGCACTTCTCCAGTCTTGAAACCGTCCCCCCACAGCCTTTCGTTGATTAGGAAATTAATCTCTTGGAACGAGACGGCTTTGGTGTAAGCGGTGTTGTGAGCGAACTTTGAATAATCTAAGCCTTCCAAGAGCTCCAACACCCAGGGTTCTCTGACAGCCAAAAACATCAGAGTGGTATTTGGCTTTCTCTCAAAATCTCGATACAGCCGTCCTGTTCCAAAACCGAAGCAGCGAAAAGCGATATCGGCCTCCGCCGGAGATACTTTTCGAATTAGTCCCGACCGAGGAACGGATATTTTCCCTCTAACTTCTTCTCTTCGCTCCCAAAGCTGAAAGCAACTTCTCAGGTCATTGCGAACCGCAATTGGCTCACCCAAATCTGACTCATAAATGACCTCAACGTCGGTGTCGGCGACCAGGTGGAAGTTTGGGTGCAAGCGGTTAATGACAGACCACTTGCGCCATGAACGCGGGACCAAGAACGCGATGTGGCTGGCGAACTTGGCAGCGTGATTGAAAAATGGCACAGAGAGCTGGTTATTTCTTCCAAACGGCGGGTTTCCAATCGCCACGTAGTCAGCCGGCTTCAGCTGCTGCTGAAGAAAATCTGCGCGTGAGACGCTCGGATGTTTTGGGTGGATGTCGAAAGAAATAATCTCCCGCACACCCTGTTGTTGAAGAGCTGTGATGAAGTTTCCGGTGCCGCCCGCGGGCTCCAAAAATGGCTTGTTGCGAAAGGTTGGGTTTTCGGACAAGAGTTCGCCAACCAGGCTCTTTGCCAGCGCGATTGGGGTGTAGTACTGCTCATCACCAGAGGTGCGACGGTTACCCAAGCGCTCTTTCACCGCTCAAACATATCTCAAGCTGAGTAACAAATATTTATCGTGTTCGTTATCTCCACTCGGCCATCATTTTGATAGCCTGTAGGGCTGCCCAGTGCTGGGCATCAGAAAGAGTTCAGATTGTCGCAAAACACTCAGCGCGAAATCGTAATTCGTGCCAAAGATTTGAAAAAGGCCTACAAGGATTTTGTGGCCGTGGACGGCATTAACTTCCAGGTTTATCGAGGCGAATCCTTTGGTCTACTGGGTCCAAACGGTGCCGGTAAGTCCACCACCATGAAGATGATTTCATCGGTTTCGCAGCGAAGCTCTGGGGAGCTTGAGATTTTGGGCAAGGAGCCCAACACTCAGGGCCCTGAGATTCGAGCTCACCTTGGAGTGGTCCCTCAAAAGGATTTGCTAGATCGCGAGTTGAAGGTCTGGGAAAACCTAATGGTTTATGGCCGCTACTTCGGCCTTTCCCGAAAGTGGCTAAAGGGCAAGATAGAGGAGCTTTTGGATTTTGCTCAGCTCCAGGACAAACGTAACGCTAAGGCGGATGACCTATCCGGTGGTATGCAGCGCAGACTCGCGATTGCCCGTGGTCTGGTAAACGAGCCCGAGATTCTGCTTCTTGATGAGCCAACCACGGGGCTTGACCCACAGGCCAGGCACATTCTCTGGGATCGCCTGTTCCGCCTCAAGGAGCAGGGCGT
>DLPB01000019.1:0-2052 GCA_002479805.1 Micrococcales bacterium UBA7469 | reverse complement strand
ATTGTCATGGACAAGGGCCGCATCATGGCAGAGGGTTCGCCGGCGGAGCTAATCAAGCAGTACTCCTCGAAAGAAGTGGTCGAGGTTCGCTTCGGCGCGGATCGCAATGAGGTCATCGCCAAGGAACTCGAGGGCATGGGAGACCGCATCGAGGTGCTGCCAGACCGCATCCTGATTTACACCGAACAAGGTGAGGCGCTGCTTGCCAAGATCATTGAGTCGGGTAAGAACCCAGTCACTTCGCTGGTTCGACGCTCATCCCTCGAAGATGTGTTCCTCAGGCTCACCGGTAGGACGCTGGTCGACTAATGAGCGATCTGAGATTTGCACCCGGTCAGGTGGTGGATCCAAAGCGGGCCGTGAAATATGGCGCGCTCAGGGTTGCCGAGTACCGCTTCTATTCGATGTCTAAGTGGATGGGCGCGATCTTCGCGTTTGGTCTTGGAAACCCAATTCTTTACCTGATTTCTGTCGGCTTGGGTATAGGCGCTTTGGTTGATGCAAACACTGGCGGTCAAGGCATATTGGGAGTTAGCTACCTGCAGTTTGTTGCCCCTGCTCTGCTGGCATCGGCTGCAATCCAGGGAGTCATGGATGAGGTCACCTTCCCAACCATGGATGGTTTTGTCTGGGACAAGCTCTTTTTTGCAATCAATGCCACTTCAGTATCTGCCCGCCAGATAGCCGATGGGGTAATGATTGTGGCTCTGGGCAGAGGACTATTTACGTGCCTGCTATACCTTGGCGTGCTCTTGGCTTTTGGGGCTGTGCCATTGTCCAGTGTGCTTGGGTTGTTGGCATCTTCGATGCTGGCAGCATGGGGCTGGGCTGCGGTCATGCTCGCAATAACCGCCCGCCTGGAGAAGGATGAAGGCTACTTCGCAATCATCGGCCGTTTCGTTATCGCTCCGATGTTCCTGTTCTCCGGAACTTTCTACCCACTTGAGCAGATGCCAATTTATCTGCAGCCGCTCGGTTGGCTTTCACCCCTGTGGCACGCCACCGAACTAGGGCGCAACCTGAGTTACGGTATGCCGATTGAGCCCACCATGTTCTTTGTTCACATTGGTTATCTCGCACTGCTTGGAGTGGTGGGCATGGCATTCACCTATCCGAAGTTTGCTGAAAGGTTGTCGCGATGATTGCTGGAATGACGGTAAACATGGCGGTTGCCATAGCTGAAAAGCGAGCCCAACGAGCTGGTTCAGCGGTTTATGCAGGTCGTGCGCGAGTAATGATTGAGCGCGCTGTTTACGCTGCAAAGAGCTCGAACTGGCTCGTAATCGTCTCGGGCTTTGTTGAGCCCGTGCTATACCTAGCCGCCTTTGGTTTTGGTATCGGCCAGCTGATTGGAAATGTGACTGATGGCAGCGGAAACCCGGTGACCTATGCCGCATTCATCGCTCCTGCACTGTTGGCCACCAGTGCCATGAACGGTGCCATTTACGATGCCACCTGGAACGTGTTCTTCAAGATGCACTTTGGCAAGGTTTATCAGATGGTCCTTTCATCATCTCTTGGACCATTGGATGTTGCTCTCGGCGAAATCGCTTGGGCGCTTCTGCGCGGCGCAGCCTACTCAGTTGGATTCATGGCAATTGCAGCGCCGCTTGGCCTCGTCACCAGTTGGTGGGGAATCCTGGCTATTCCAGCGGCAACCATAATTGCATTCGGCTTTGCTTCATTTGGCATGGCGGTTACCAGTTACATGAAGAATTTCCAGCAAATGCAGTGGGTTAGCTTTGCACTCTTGCCCATGTTCTTGTTCTCCGGCACCTTTTTCCCTGTGAGTGTTTACCCAGAGTGGATCCAAGCCATCGTGATGGCGCTGCCGCTTTGGCAGGGAGTCGAATTGGTCAGGGCGCTAACGCTTGGAAACATCTCAGTTGCGCTGCTTGGGCACCTTGCTTACTTCGCCGTGATGATTGCGATCGGTTTGGTTTTCACCACCAGGCGATTACGAGAGCTATTTATGAGATAGAAAAAACCCCAGCCTACGGCTGGGGTTTTTCACTTTCTTGGTTACCAGAAAACTGCCAACACAACGTTTAG